>CALXOA010000001.1 GCA_944389895.1 uncultured Victivallis sp.
GGCAAATCTCGTTCCGCAGGACGATGGTTTTTTTTTTCTTTTTCTCGATGGGGTTGCCAACGCGTCGCTCTCCGATGAAAAACCCGGGGATCGTCAGGGGGGCTGGACCGATCAGGGCACGTGGGACATGCGCCATCTGCCCCGCGGCATCCGGAAACTGGGGGGGATTCCTTTCCTTCTGCCGGAGGATGCCGAACGTCCTTCGGTGATCGTCCTCAAAGGCGAAAACACCCACTGGCGCCCCTCTGAGGTTACCGGGATTCCGGTGGGACGGATGGCCGACCGGCTCTATTTCCTGCAGGCATGCGCCTGGGGGGCCGGCAGTGACGTCGCGACATATGTTGTGCATTATGCCGATGGCCGCAGTGTGAAGGTTCCGGTCAGGTTCCGCATCGAAATCGCCGACTGGTACATGCCGGCCGATCTTGAAACGCTGCCCGTGGCGTGGAAGGGAGAGAACCCGCTGCATCCCAATGTGGAACTCGGACTCTATACTTTCGAATGGGTCAATCCTTATCCGTTCACACCGATCCGGTCTCTCGACCTGATTTCGACCGGTTTCGGTACTCCGATCATCGCCGCAATCTCCGGACGGGAACCGGAACGGAAACCGGGCGGCCGTCTGGTACTCTCCACCGGCCGCGAGGCGGAAAAGGTCCGTCTCGCCTGTGATTATTCCAGCCGCGAACCCGGCAGCTACCGGATTACGGCGACGCTTCGCAACGAGAATGACGACGTGATTGGGGAAGCGGAACCGCAGACCGTTGAAATCCGTTCCGAGGCGCCCACCGGGCGCGCCGAATTTCTGTTCCCGCTGCCGGTTCCGGCGGTGGATACCAACTACCGGTTTATGGTCCGGGTGCTTGCCGGAGACCGTGCGGTTGCCGAAGGGGCGGAAACCTATCCGGTGAAGGGCAATGCGCCTCCCGTATTGCCCGACCTCCGGGCCGATCCCGGGCGACCGCTCGGCGGGGAAAACATTCTGTACAGCTGTGAAATCCAACCGGTGATCCGGATTCACCGGCGGCGGGTTGATCAGGGGGAGCGCCCGAAACGGATCGACCCGGTGATCTTCGACACGTTGAAGGCCAACGGAGGGACGGTGGCTCATCTGGTCTGCTGGTGGAGCTATCTGGAGCCGCGTCCGTTCGAATACGATTTCAGCGATCTGGAGTATGCGCTCGGCGAATGCCGCCGCGTCGGACTCAAGGCGCAGGTTTCGGTCTGGATGGGGGATCATAATGTGCCCGGATTCTGCATCCACGAGAACATGATCGATCAGTTCGGCAATCAGTTTCTCGGAGACCGCGGTACCAACTCCGGGACCGGGTTTCATCCGAGTCTCTGGGGGCCGGCCAGCCGCAGACATTTTTCTGCTCTGATCCGCGAGATCGGGCGGCGTTATCTCGACAATCCGGAAGTTGTCTCCTGGGGATTTCTCTATCAGCACATCGAGGTGACGATTCATGACCGGGTCGGCAAGGAGATCTATCTCTATGACTATTCGCCGTGGGCACAGGAGAATTTCCGGCGCTACCTTCGCGAGGTGCGCGGTTATAGTCTCGAGGAACTCAACCGCCGTTACGGTACGGATTTCGTCAGCTGGGGTGAGGTCGAACAACCGAAACCGGGTACCGGGATCGAGGTGACTCCACGCTGGAATGATTTTCAGGATTTCCGGGTCTACTCGATCCGCGACATTTTCGAATTTGTCTTCAAAACAGTCAAATCGATGGATCCCGAAGGGAAGAAGATTCATTTCACCTTCAATCCGAATTTTGCCGGCGACCTCTGTGCGGAATATGGCGTCGTGATTGACTGTACCGGTTCGGAACATCCGGACAGTCTGAACGGCGTTCTCAGTTACCGCACCTTTCTGCCGGATCATCCGATGGTGGTGGAACCGACCACCATTCCGCCGGATGTGTTCGAGTTGAACTCCGGGTTCTTCAACTCCTTTGTCGCACCGGTGCAGGGGTACCTCTGGGTGGGAACTACCGGTGGTTTCCCCGCGGATACGCCGGCGGCGGAAATCTTCCGGCGTCAGCGTTACGCCTGGACGCTGCTTTCGGCGAGCAGGGCGTTGCCGCCCCAGATCGCCACATTGAACAGTATGGATACGGTTCATGCGCTCGAAAAGCTCATCTCGCACAGCAATCGGGCCATGAATTACAAGTGGCTGTTGAAGCGGCTGCAGGCCAATCAGTTCTCCTGGGCGCCGCTGCAGGACTACATCCTGCAACAGGCGGGGTGGAAACTGCCGCATTCGTTCCGGCTGATCATCGACGACGACAGCAAGGTGATGCGCGAAAGTTTGATGCAGGTACTGGTTGAAGCGGTCAGGAACGGCGCAACTCTGGTTCTGAATCCGGATTCCGGCGAGTTCTGCCGCGAGAATCCGGTTCCGGAAGCCTCCCTAGAGGCCCGTCTGGAATCCGCTTCCGGCAGTACGGAACCTTTGCCCGGACCGGTTGCCGGTACGGTCAGAAAGCTGGGCCGGGGAAGGGTGATCCGGCTCGCTCAGCCGTATGACTGGAGTTCCACCGGGGCGGAACGCTTCCTGTTGTCTCTGGCGGAGATGGCCGGCGTGGAACGGCCGGTGACCGCAGCTCCGGGTGTTCGTGCGGCGGTGATGACGCGGGAAAACCGCTATTACGTGCTGCTTTTCAACGAGAGTTCGGCACGGAGTGTTTTCACGCCGGTCCAGTTGCCCGGACTTCCGGACTGCCGCTATTCGCGGCGGCGGATCAGCAACGGCGGCGCGGCGGATGGCTCGGTCGAAAACCGGGAATTCAAGGTTCTGCTGATGCCGCACGAGCTGCGTGTCTATGAATTGACTCCGCAGCAATAGAGCGTCAGGAGGGAAGGGGAGTGCGGCAATGCCCGGGACGGGACTCGAACCCGTACACCCTTCCGGATAACAGATTTTAAGTCTGTTGCGTCTGCCATTTCGCCACCCGGGCAGTTGATTGATCATAAGATAGCCGGGGTCCGTCAAAATGTCCAGCTCCTGTTGCGGAAAAATACATCATACTTTTCCGCAATAGCCGAAATAATTTCAATAATCACTTTTTGGAATTGCATTTCTGCGAAACCGGGTTACTGTATGACAGGATGAATTGCCTTGTATGAGGGAAAGGATTTTGTCATGCTCAGGCTGATCAACGTCACACCGCTGCTGGTGGAACATTGCGGGGAGATCGTGCGGGATCTGCGGGAGAACTGCCGCAGGGGAATCGTCAATGAAGTCGCCTTCTGTTTCTCGATGGTTCCGGAAGGGGCTCCTCCGCTGTCGAAAGCCGCGGCACTCGGCGCGAAATACCGCCGTTTCCGCGAGGAACTCGGCACATTCGACTATCCGGTCGGCATTCTGGTGCAGTCGTTGATCGGGCACGGGTGGGTGTTGAATGCTCCCAATGCTTTTCAGCAGCAGGTTTCGGTCGACGGCAGGGAGATTTCCGGTTGTTGCTGCCCGCTTGATCCGGGGTTCCGGCAGTATGTTTCAAATGTGATCCGTGAGTTGGCCGCATTGCGGCCCGATTTCATGATGATCGATGACGACTTCCGGCTGGTGACCGGACGGAACGCCTGTCTCTGCCCGCTTCACCTGGCTGCGTTCGGGCAGCGTACCGGTCGTACCCTGACACAGGAGGAGCTTGCCGCGCATCTCCGGGGCAGTTCGGAGGAGGACTGCCGGATTGCCCGTGAGTTCGATGCTGTGAACGCCGATTCGCTCTATGAGCTTGCGCGGATCGTCCGTGAGGCGATTGACGCGGTCGATCCGGCGATTCCCGGGAGTTTCTGTACCTGCTCCGGGGATGTCCGTTACGCTTCGACACTGGCGAAAATTCTGGCCGGAGATGGAAATCCTCCGGTTGTCCGGATCAACAACGCCCGGTATCTGCAGGAGGGGCAGCGGAACTTCGCATTCCGGATGTATCAGGGGGCGGCCCAGATCGCCGCCCTCGACGGCGTGGCGCAGATTCTCGCTGAGACCGATACGTTTCCGCAAAATCGTTACAGTACCGGGGCTGCTGTGCTGCACGCGAATTTCACCGGTTCGCTGCTCGAAGGGTGCGACGGAGCGAAACACTGGATCACCCGGATGCGGGAATATGAGCCTGAAAGCGGGATTGCCTACCGGGAGATTCTGGCGCGTCACGCACGTTTTTATGAGGAGCTTCACAGAACAGTCGCGGCTGGAATCCGCTGGTGCGGGCCGGCCACACCGCTGCCGGAACAACCGCTGTTCAACTGGAATCCGCCGCGTCATACCGGCGTGGACAGCCTGGCCCCGCTCGGGGTGCGCTTCAATGGCCGCATGGGGCTTCCCTGTCATTTCCGGCGTGCGGGGGAGGGGGCGGCGATGTTGAGTGCGGACGAGTGCGGCATGTTCTCCGATGCGGAGATTCGGCGTTTTCTCGCGGCAGGGATGTTGCTGGATGGCGGCGCGGCGGCGGAGCTGGAACGGAGAGGATTTTCCGCTCTGACCGGTGTTTCCATCGGCAGGTGGGAGGAGAAAAGGCAGATCTCGGGAGAGATCCTGGCGGAACATCCGCTCGCTGCCGCGTATGCGGGCCGGATTCTCTCTCCGCTGAGGTTCTCCGAGGATGGAATGGGGAGAATCATCCCGCTGAATGATCGGGTCGAAGTGGTTTCGCAACTCTTTTTTGCCCCGTACAGCCAGAGTGACGAACGGCATATTCTGGCCCCGGGTTGTACCGTGTTCTCCAATGAACTTGGCGGCAGGGTCGTGGTATTTGCCGGAACGCAGGTGGATTTCAATGTCTGGAGTTCCACCCGCAAGTTGATGCTGACGAATCTTCTGAACTGGCTGGAACCTTTTGTCGCCTGGTATCCGGAGGATGCGGAATGCTATCTCAAAGCGGGGCGTTGTCCGGATGGAAGCGTGTTTGTCGCGGTGATCAACCTTGGACTGGACCCGTTGCCGGAACTTCCTCTGGCTTCCCCGGAAACGTTCGACCGTTGTCGCCGCCTGACCGCGGATGGCCGGTGGGAGCCGGTCGAAATGGCCCCGGGGACGGGGGAAATACGGATCCGCCGGGAAGTCGCGCCGATGATGCCTGAGGTGTTCATGCTCAGGTGAACGCTTTTCCCCGTACCAGTTTTCCGACCGGTCCGCATGGGAGTGGAGTGCTCAGACGGGGAGAGGGCGCGCTTCCGGATGGCGATGTCGGAACCAGGTCCGCTGACGGCGGGCAAGCTGCCAGGTGGCGGTGGCGATACGTTCCAGAAGAGTGTCGCGATCCAGGCGTCCGGCGAGATGTTCTCCGATCAGCCGGTAGCCGAGCGCCTGATGTGCGGTCGGAGAGGTGAGCAGTCCGGCCGCAATTGCCCGGCGGGCCTCTTCGATCCAGCCGTTCTCCAGCATGGCCCGTGCCCGTTCATGAATCCGTTGTCTGAGCACTTCCGACGGAAGTTCCAGTTTCCAGGCTTCGACTTCATAACGCAGTTTCGGGGTGTGGTTCTGCTGAAGTTCCAGGATCGATTTTCCGGTCAGCAGCCGCACTTCGAGTGCCCGGATCAGGCGACGGCGACATTGGCGCCAGCGATTGCAGGCCGCGGGATCGAGGTGTTCCATCCGTTCGATCAGTGCCGGTTCTCCCTTCGGAGAATCATAGGCCGCATCAAGTTCCCGTCGCAGTTCAGGGTCGGCGGGCAGTTCGTCGAGACCGTACAGGATCGCATGACAGTAAAGGCCGGTTCCCCCGGCGAGGATCGGGCGCCGGCCGCGACTTCGAATTTCGGCGATGGCCCGGTCGGCCAGCTTCTGAAATTGAAACACGTCAACCCGGGTGTGAAAATCGAAACAGCCGACGAGATGATGCGATATTTCCGCCTGTTCTGCCGCGGTCGGTTGCGCGGTTCCGATTTCGAGGCCGCGATAGAGCTGCATCGAATCGACGGAGACGATCTCTCCATCCAGGCGGCGTGCCGCCTCGAGCGCCCGGGCGCTCTTGCCGGACGCGGTCGGCCCCATGAATACGAGCAGCGGGGCATTACTCAACTCGATAGACTCCATGGTTGGAGTTGCTGAAAAGCAGTGCCAGGCGGCAGCGGAAGCGTTGCTCAATCACGGAAGCCGGTTCATCTTCGCGCAGGATCGCCAGCGAACCGGGCGGAAGCGATTCCACCCGGCCGCGGGGGCCGTCGAAGCGGTACTCCTGCGGCGTCAGGCCTGCGAGGTTGCCGTAGAACATGATCGCCCATGGATCGGCGGTGAAACTCAGATAGACGACAGGTGGTATGGTTCCGGCCGGATAAAGTTCGGCAAGCTGCCGGACCGTTTCACGGGGAGTATGTTCCGGACGCAGGTAGTAGCCGAAAAAGTAATCGTCGGCACTTGCTCCTCCGTTGCGTCGCGAGAAGGCGAGCCGCAGCTCCGGCCAGGAGGCGGCGAACCCCCAGAGTAACGCGACAACGGTCAGCGCGATGATCCAGACCGGCTGATTCCAGCGGCGCTGCCAGCGACAGTTCAGTGCGGTCAGATCGCGGATTCCGGAGGTCAGCAGCAGAAGAAACAGCGGCAGAAAAGGGAAAAACACGCGCGGAAAAGGTGCGACCGGCAGCAACAGGGCCATCGGGATCGGCAGAAGCCAGATCGCAGCCCGGGCCGACCACAGAAAGTTGTAGTGGGGGCGATCGAAAGCGAGCAGTGCTCCGGTTGCCGGAAGCAGCAGCATCGCATAACTGTAGGCAAAGGCCGCGAGCAGGGCCAGCAGCACCTGGAACCCGTTGTGCCAGCCTTCACCGAGTCGCGTCACCGCGAGAAATTGCGGGAAAATAGGAAGATAGAAAAGCAGAAACATTGCCACCGGGGTGGCCGCGAGAATCCAGAACTTTCTGCGCCGGTAAAACTCGATTCCGCAGAGCGGCAGCGCATAGAGCACCACGCCCGCCATCACCGCCAGATTGCTCGGAATCGTTCCGACACAGAGGAGTGAGAAAATCGCATACCGGCACCACGAGGCGAAATCGGCTCTGCCGGCGAAACGGAGTGCGTTGTGGAGCGCGAAAACCACGAGCAGCGCACTGAGCATGTAGCCGCGCAGCGCGGTCGTGTAGATCAGGAATGGAATCGAAACCGCAGTTGCGGTCAAAACCGGCAGCAATATCGTGCCGCCGCCCATCGACGCTTTGAACAGGAAATAGAGCGCTGCAAGCGTTCCGCCGCCGAGGAGCAGCGACAGCAAACGCAACCATACCGTCGGGTCGATCCCGGCCGGCTGGAGTTCAATCCAGAGACGCAGCAGAAAGGTGTAGAGAATCTGATTGTTGGGAATCGCGTAGTTGAAATAGATCTGGGAAACCGGTTCGGAGAGCGCGAAGTTCAATACCGTCAGGGCCTCGTCGAACCAGAGATCGCGGAAAAGAAATGCTTGGGCGAAATAGAACAGCGCCGCAATGACGACCAGCAACGGCAGGCCGCGGAAATGCCGCTCTTTCAACTCACCACCCCCCGTTTGTCGGAAAAAGCCGGAAACTGCCTGCGGCAGCTCCGGCTTTTGCGCGATACCCGCTTGAAAAAGAGATCAGAGGGAAATCGCTTCGCAGGGGCATTCGCCGACGCAGGCGCCGCACTCAATGCAATCCGCTTCCTTGACCTGGGCCTTGCCGTCGACCATTTCGATCGCGCTGACCGGGCAGGCTCCCACGCAGGTTTCGCAGCCGCTGCAGGTTTCCTTATTGACTTTCGCCGCCATTTTTAACACTCCTTGGTTGTGGTTTGTTGGACGCCGGAAATAACCATAATATACTACCGGTTTTTTTAAAGTCAAGACTGTTTCACCGGCAGTTCCGGCAATGTTCCGGCAATCACCGCCTGACCGTGACGTTTGAACTGTTCATCCGGGATGTGGAAGCCGATCGAGAGTTCGGGAAATTCCGCAGCCAGAAGCTTCTGCGCGGTTGTGATGATCAGGTCTCCGCCCCGCCCGGAGGAAACCCGGCCGAGCAGCAGAAGTTCGCGCAGATTGTAAAAGTCGGCGTAGTGGGCAAGGGCGTAACCGAGGTAGCTGCCGATTGAACGGTAGATCTGCGCCGCACGCGGATCCTCTTCGCTCATTGCCTTCTGCACGAGTTTGAGCTGCTCCGGCAGCGGAGTTCCGGCGGGAAACTCGAATCCTGCCGCGGGAGCGAGGCGGCCGACCGCCTGTTGCGACAGGTAGTTCGCGCCGACGCCGGTGTCGCCGGACCATTCGTCGCGCGGCGGATTCTCCTCCCGGTAATCCACCGGGGCGAAAGCCAGCTCATTGAGATGATCGGTCAACGTTCCCTCCGGTGTCACGTAACCGACTGCTTCACTGGTTCCCATCGCGAGACCGAGGAGGCCGTTTTTTCCGATACTGATTGCTCCTGCAAGCGCGGTGACCTCTCCGTCATTGAGCACGATGAAGGGAACTCCCGGAAACTCCCTGGCGATGTCCAGGAAAATCGGGCGCACTTCAGTAGCGAATTTTTCTTCCGGAATCCCGCGGAAAAGAGAGGCGATCCGGGGTTGATTGTCGACGTAGACTCCGGCTGCGCTTCCTCCGATCGCATCGATGCGCGGCAACCTGGCCGCGGCACGCCGCAGCGAATCGAGAATCCCCTCGCGGTGATAATTGATCTCTTTCTGAAAATAAGGATCCCAGACGACCTCTTCGCTGTGCAACGTTTTCCCATCCATGATCGCGGCACATTTGCGGTCGGAACCGCCGAGATCGAACCCGATCCGACAGCCGTCGAAGTGTCCGCCGAGCTTGATGCCGCTCTCCTTCGCCGCAGGAGCATCGGCCCAGTCACAACCTGTGATGGTGAACGGCCGGTCATAGATCCGTTTCCCCATCACGTCGAAATCGAAGGCCCGCTTTCCGCCGGGGGCGTAGAGTTCCGCGAGGAGTCCGGCGATCTTCCGGCTGCCGCCGATGGTTACGTGCCAGCCGCCGTACGACCAGAGCAGGAATTTGACGATCCGCTCGATGTAGCGCAGATTCAGCGCCGTATGTTCCGGCGTTTCAGAGAGGATTTCCGTATCGTAACGAGAAATATTGCCGTTGGCACGCTCCAGTGTGATCGCCAGCGGCAACCGCCCGGGATCGGCTGCGGCCAACCGGCGATACTCCCGGTTCCACAATGCTGCCGGTACGAAGCCGGGATCGAGTTCCGGAGCGAACTTCATCTTCACAGTGATCGGCATGGCATCCTCCCTTATTGTCTGTTTTTCAGCGGTACTGCGCCCATTCCGGCTCGTTGGCGAATACCCAGTTGTAGTACTCGGTCTGAGTGAGCCCGGCGGCCGCTGCCTGATCAAGCACGACCACCACGTTGGGATGGAGCTGGATCGCGCTCCCGGTCACCATCGAAGTTACGGGGCCTTCAATCGCCTTCGCCGCAATGCCGGCTTTTTTCGCTCCGGTGATCAGCATCACGATCCGTTTCGAGTTGAGAATGGTGCCTACGCCCATCGTGAAGGCGCGCTTCGGCATGGATTCCGGCGGATTGAAATAGATGCTGTTCTGTACATAGGTTGCCGGGGTCAGCGCCTTGGCGCGGGTCCGTGAGGCGAGCGAGGAGATCGGTTCGTTGAAGCCGATGTGACCGTCGCTGCCGATTCCGAGCAGTTGCAGATCGATGCCGCCGCAGTCGCGGATGGCCGATTCATAGCGCTCTCCCTCGGCGGTCTCGTCGTCGGCCATGCCGTTCGGCAGGTGGGTGTTGCGCTTGTCGATGTTGATGTGATCAAAGAGATTGTGGTTCATGTAGTAGCGGTAGGAGTTCGGATCTTCCGGCGGCAATCCGATGTACTCGTCGAGATTGAAGGTGATGACCCGGGAAAAATCGACTTCTCCGGCTTTGTTCATTTTCACCAGATCGGCATAGACCGCTTCCATGGTGGCGCCGGTGGCGAGACCGAGTTTGAAATCGGGCTTGGCCTTGATGGCATCGGCAATCAGCCGGGCTGTGAGGTTGACTGCCTGTTCAGTGGTGGGACGGATGATGACTTCCATGATTGTTCTCCCGGAATCAGTAAGTTGACGGATGATCTCCGCAACTTAGTATATCCCGGGAATCCGCTGCGCGTTATGGATGTTTCGGGGCAAAGTATGTATTTTTCCGCAATTTTGCTAAAATGGTTCAACTGCCGATGTCTGATTGCTGCGCCGGTATTCCCTGGGAGTCATTCCATACTCCTTGCGGAAGGCAGTGGAGAAACTCGACAGATTTACGTAACCGATTTCATCCGCGAGTTGTGAGACGGGAACCTGGCTGGTGGCCAGCAGCAGCGCCGCCCGTTTCAACCGCAGGTGGTAGAGCATCTGCTGCGGGGTGGTTTCATAGCGCCGCCGGACCTGCCGGATCAGGGTGGAGATCGACATGTTGACCAGTGCGGCCATCTCATTGAGCGACCACTCCCGGCCGATGTCGGCGGAGATTTTTTCCCAGAGTTGTTCGAGCCGGTCCGTTTCCCCGTCGGTTTCGTAGTGCATCGTCAACGCCCGGAGCTCCCTGTCGAGACAGCCGAGGAGGATTTCCGCGTAGAGTTCCGCCATCCGGTCTGCATTGTAGGAGAGTTCATCATCCGGCAGGTTGAATCGTCGGATCGACTCCTGCAGGACCATCGAATCCTGATAGAATATCCACGGCGGCTGTTCTCCGTCATTGATCAGCGATTTCATCGTACTGACGATCTCTCCGGCGAAGTGGGTCATCGCTTCGGCGATGGCGGGGCCGTCATGCCCCGGACCGGAAAGAGGTTCGGTTAATTGGAGTTTGAGCTGCGGCACGTCCGGCAGAAGATGGAACCAGGCGAAGTGCCACGGTTCCTTCCCCGTCTGAATGTAATACTGCTCCAGCCCGCGGGGGGCGAGAAAAACGGTACCGGGGGTGAGTCGGCAGGTCCGGTTCCTGCCGATGGTCATCAAACCGGTTCCCGAAAGCGTGAACACCGCAAGCGTGAACTCCGGAATCCGATGAATCAGGAACCCCGGAGTCGCCCGCGTGATTCCGCACATATGGATTCCGGCGGAACGCAGCCGGACCGCCGCCGGATGTTTGAGATAGAGCGGCAGAAAAAGTTGTGCGGTTTCCTCGGGCAGGGATTTTCCGAGCATCACGCAGCGATTGGCGAGTTGATCGGGCTTTCTCACGATCCATCCTGAATTTGACTTTTGCACATCTGTAATAGAAAATATTGCATTTTTTTCGCAATGTCAACCCTGAAATGCAAATCCAGCGAAAGTTTTTGGAAATTCAGAATTTTGCATCGACACTTTTCTCCGGTATAATATAAAGTGTAAAGAAACAGGATCCGAAAAACGTAATCGGGTCGTGGAACAGGAGGAACAGACAAATGTCGGAACGCAGAACTTTTACACTGATCGAGTTGCTTGTCGTGATCGCCATCATTGCGATTCTTGCCGCCATGTTGCTTCCCGCGTTGAATCAGGCGCGGGAGAGCGCCCGGGCCAGCAGTTGTCTGAGCAATTTGAAACAACAGATGATGATGGTGCATCAATACGCCGGCCAGTATCAGGATATGATGCCTCCCGCGTATGCCTGCAGCTGGAACAATTACGAGCAGTGGTTCCGCCAGCTTGGAAAGTTGATCGGATACGGGGTTGATGAGTCCGACGGCAACTGGCTGGCTCCCGGCACTGCGAAGATATTCCAGTGTTCCAGCGGCCAGAATTTCATCGCTGGTCCCGAGCAGGCCGGTGCAGTCTCCGTAATCGGAGACAAATGGCGTTATCAGACCAACTATGCGTACTATCTGCGTGCCGGTCATGGTGACTGGGCGGCAAACGATTGGGGTGCAACCTATCGGATCAAGAAGCTTCCACGTGTCCGCAGCGCCTCCCGGGCGGTTCTGATTACCGATGGCGCCGGTACGGATGTGCAGGATTGGACCGGAAGCGTTTTCAATACCGACGACGCCACGCTGGGCACCCCGAACAACTGTGTGGTTTTCCGGCATCGGGGTCGGACCAACCTCGGTTATGTCGACGGCCACTGTGGAAGTACGGGATCTCCCTGGAGGTTGCCGGTCGAGTGCACCAACTGGCCGTTGGAACAGTGATTTCGGGTGGGAGATGGCATGATGTACCGATTTTTTCTGACCTTCCTGATGCCTCTCTGCCTGATGGCGTCTGAGGCGGGGAAGCTGCTCAAGAACGGAGATTTTGAG
>CALXOA010000002.1 GCA_944389895.1 uncultured Victivallis sp.
TGCTTCGCTACAGGCGACAGACGATCAGGGAGTTGGTCATGTATTCGGGATTCCGGACGAAAATCTATTTCATCCGCCGCTTCCCGCTGCGGACCGGAGTCTCTCCCGGCCGTTATCTGCTCCAGTATTCCACAAGGGAAGAGGAGTCGTGATCACCTCCGCCGCCCCGGGGCGGCGGAGGTGGTGGCGGATCACTCTCTTTCGAGTTCGCTCAGGGCGCGGCGTGCCAGCAGCCGGTCGCGGCTGTCCCAGCGGGACTGGTCACACACACGGTAGTCGTTTTTGACCGCTTCCGCAAGCTGGATCGGGACGGTGATGAATTCCGGATTGAACCGGCCCGCAAGCCGGAGTTCAAGCAGCGGATACTCGTAGGCTCCCGAAAATTCGCCGGGTACGATCTCCCATTCGACCGTCATCTGCATCCGGTATTGTGTGAAGATTGCTCCTTCCACGCCTGGTTTGGCACTCCAGCCTTCCGGAAGATGCCAGCGGAAGTGGAGGCTCTTGTCTTCACAGGAGAGCTTTCTCGCGGTCAGTTTGAGCTTGAGCGTATCTCCGGGCTTGACTGCCGGACCTCCGACATATTCGACGGCAAACTCGCACCAGGGCAGATCATAGCGGCGTTCGAAACTCGACCTCCCCCAGACCAGCTCTATGTTGCGGGGGGTTGAGAGTGCGGCGCGGAACTCGTCGTCAATCGCGGTTGGCGCGTCGGTGATTGCCGGCAGGGTGGGATTGGCCGCCCGGGTATCGAGCGCGGCGAGGACGACCCGGTGAGTCAACTGGTCGAGCGTCTCGGGAACGTCGAGGCTGAAACGATTGATCGCCACAGTCTGAATCGTCTCCCCGATCGGTTCGATCCATCTGGCCGGAATCCCGCTGCGCCCGTTGATGATGCCGAGCAGCGCTCCGGCGGTGGCTCCGGTGCAGTCGGTATCGTCGCCGCAGTTGACCGCGGCACAGATTGTTTTGCCGAAGTCACCGCGCCCGTAAAGCAGGCCGAGAATAGTGAACCCGATGTTGCCCGGCGCCTGGAACCAGCCGAGTTCCCGGTTTTCCTCGACGATCGCATTGCGGGCGTCGGCGAAGGAGCGGCCGGCGTCAAATTCCGCACAGGCCAGTTTGACGCTGCGGGCAACCCGGCAGTCGGCGGGAATGTGGGCGAGTGCGATTTCGATCAGTTTACGGATGTCACTTTCCACGAAGGCCGCCGATTCGAGCGCGGTGGTGAAGAGTTCGGCGTAGATTCCGTCACCGGAGTGGTCGACACAGGAGTCCATCCAGGCGAATTTGACCGCTTCCGCCGGACTGCCGGGGAAGAGGCAGGCCCAGATTTCGGAGCGGATCCAGGCGCCGTTGCTGTTTTCCCACTGGCGGTTGTTGCAGGCTCCCGAAAGCGGCGGATAGAGGCCGTTTGCGATGTTGACCTTGCCGACGCCGTATTCATTCCAGGGGGCGACGATGTGCCCCATCCAGCACTCGCCGAGGATGCGTTCGTTGAGGTTGTAGATGCCCCGCTCTTCGACCGCCTGAAGCCAGACCAGCTGCAGATCGAGATCGTCATTGGGGGCGGGGGTTCCCCCGAGGTCCTGAATGTAGAAGTCGATGTCGAAGAGCTCGCGTTTTCCCTCGAGCGGTGCGCCGAGAGTTCCGCCGATGTTTTTGCCGGTCCAGCAGCCGAGGACCTTGTCGATGTATTCGCGCCGGTTGAGATTCTGTGTGGATGGCTGGTTCGGCAGATTCATTTCTCCTGTCTCCCTGTATTGTTCAAACGCTCATTCTGCTGCGGCTTGTCCGCGGCTGTCCGTTTCTTAATCCAGAATATACATGGAAGTCGTTCATGTGACTATAACAAAAAATGGAAAAAACAGGATTTTTCAAGGATTTCTTTCCTGGATTTCGTCAGGTTTCCCAATCGCGCGACAGGTGCGCGGAGTCTGGCCTGTGGTCTGACGGAACATCCGGGCAAAGTAACTCGAATCGCGAAATCCGCAACGGCGGGCGATTTCGGTGACGGTGAGTTCCGGCATTTCGAGCAGTAACCTTCTGGCTCGCTCGATCCGCAGAGAGATCACGTAATGGACCGGGGAGATTCCGGTACGGACCCGAAAAAATTCCCCGACATAGCTCGGGCTCAATTCCGCCGTCCGGGCCAGTTCGTCGAAATCGAGCGGTTCGAGATAGTGTTCATTGAGGAAGGCGATGATCCGGCTGAGAGCGTCGACGCGGGTGTTGGCGGTGGCGTGTTGCAGCGGCCTGTCCGGAGCCGCCGCGATCCGGCAGAGCAGATTGAGCAGAAGTGTCAGATAGGCTCGACTGTTGAGTACGGCGTCCGGCCGGTCGCTGCGGCATTCGCGGTAGAGCTGATCAAAGAACCAGCGCAACTTTTCCGCTTCATCCGGCGTCATCGGCAGTTTGTTCGGGAGTTGATCCGGGGAGGGGGCGAAAAGCTCGGAAAAACCCGGTTCGCTCCGGAAAAGCTTCTGTTCTCCGCGGGAAAACAGCCGGAAGTCGAACATCAGATTGTAGAATTTCAGTCCGCTGCCGGAATAAAACGAGTGTACCGCTCCCCGGTTGATCACATAGAGGTCCCCGGCGATGATCGGAAAGGTCATCCGGTTCACGAAATTGACACCACTGCCTGAGAGAATGAATACCACTTCCACGCAGTCGTGTCGATGCGCGTTGGAGCGGGTGTCTCTCTCCCAGGTCTGCCGCCTCAGGGAGAGGTACGGCGGACCGGACCGGAAATCTTTCAGATGGTAGATCTGCATGGCGTCTCTCCGCGTCGTTCTTTCCGGTAGCGCCCCGGCGGAATCCCGTGGCGGCGGCGGAAAATCCGGCTGAAATAAAACTCGTTTCTGTAACCGAGCTTTGCTGCGATTTCGTTTAAAGTGTAATCCGTTGCCGCGAGCAGGTTGGCGGCGCGGTTCATCCGCTCGATTTCGAGCAGCTCGTGGAAGGGAACCGTGAAGCGTTCCTTGACCAGGTGCCCCGCCCGGGATGGAGACAGGTGAAGTTCGGCGGCGAGTTCATTGATCGTCACCGGTTCATGAGCGTGCAGCATCACGAACCGGCGGATCTGTACTCCGCGCGAAATTTCGGTCTCGTTGAGAGTCCGTGCCTGCTGTGCATAGTAGAGGAATCCCTGACCGAGCAGCAGGAGTTCCCGCCCGAGTTCCCCGCACACGGTGCGGTCGAGCGGCGGAAGCGCTCTGTAGCGGACCTGCCATTCGGGTGACAACACCTCCGGCGGCGGTATCGCCGGATCGCGGAAACAACCTGCGTAAATGACCAGCCGCTGCTGCCCCTTGCGGTGAATCGGTACGATCAATTCGATTGCGCCTTTCCAGCAATGGTGCAGAAAGGGGCGCTGTTCGCGCAGCGACTCCGTTTCGACCGTGAAGCCGCATGCCCGGTTGCAGTTGGTCCGCCAGCCCGGTACGGTTTTGCGACCGTCGGCGCAGTAAGGGTGGGTGTGGGAATAACGCGCTCCCGGGAAATCGTTGTCGGAACGCCCGAAGAGAAGTGCGTGGCAGTCGTGGATCGTGATCGTTACCCCGTAACGACGTTCCAGTGCCGCCGTGACGGCGGTCAGATCCGGTCCGGGCGCTGTAAGATCGATTCCGGTCAGATATTCCATATTCCCGCACTTTCAGCGTTTTTGTATAAATTTACAACCGTGTATGAAATAGTCAAATGCCGCGGAACTGATTATGTTAAAAAGAGTGCAAGGGAGGTGCGACGGACGATGTTGAAAAATTGGCAGGGTAATGTCTGGTGGGTGTGTCTGGCAGTGTTTCTTTCGCAGGCGGGATTCAATTTTGCTTATCCGATTCTGCCGTTTTACCTGATGGATTATTACGGGTTGACCGAGCAGGTCCGCCGCGACTTTTACATCGGTTCCTTCGCTCTGGCGGGTAATTTCGGATTCCTGATCTTTTCGCCGTTGTGGGGGAGACTGGCGGATCTCTTCGGCAAACGGATGATGATGATCCGTGCCAACGGCTGCATGATGGTGCTGTTGCCGCTGATCGGCTTCATGCCGTCTCCGGATGCGCTGGTTGTGCTGCGTTTCGTGATCGGGGTATTCGGCGGTGTCGTGGTCGCCGCGATGACGCTGGTTGCGTGTTCGACGCCGGCGAACCGGCGGGGAAGTTCGATGGGGATGGTCAGCAGTTCGATGTTCTGCGGTTCCCTGTCCGGCATGGTGCTGGGGGGCTTCTGCGCCGGCGAACTGGGGTATCGTCTTACGTTTCTGCTCTGCGGCGTACTGCTCGGCGGTGCGACGGCGATTTCGATCTGGCTGGTTCGCGAGGAGGTGACGCCGCCTCCGGCCGGGACGAGGATCCTGCCGAAATTCGAACTGCCCCGGTTCGGCCGTTACTGGTACCTGATGTTGTTGATGGTGGCGACCGGCTGCGTCCAGCAGATGGACGGTCCCTATCTGCCGGTGCTGGTCAATCTGGTACTCGACTCCGGCAGTCGCATTGCGATGCGCTGGAACGGGATCCTGGGCGGGGCCTGTGCCGCCGCGGGAATTTTCGGCGGATATCTGATCGGGCGCTGCTGTGACCGTTATCCGGGCGAACGGGTCGGTATGACCGCGGCGGTGGCTGCGGGGCTGCTGGTGATTCCACAGGCGCTGGTGACGAATCTGCCGCTTCTCTTCTGTGAACGGGTGACGATGACGTTCTTCGTCTCCGGGTTCAGTCCGGTGGCGCAGATCTGGGTGGCGCTGGCGGTTCCGGAAGAGCAGCGAGGCAGCTACCTCGGTTATTCGGTCAGTTTCCGTTGTATCGGCTGGCTGATCAGCGGTCTGCTGGCGGTCGGTGTCACGACGCTTTTCGGCACCAGGGCGGTTTTCGCGGTGGTCGGGATTCTGATGTTCGGACTCGCATGGGCGATCTGGCGGATCAGCGGGGCCATTCCGTTTCCGAATGCCCGCGCGACGGCCCGGCACACGAAGAGTGCGGAATCTGCCGGGTCCTGACTAAAGTTCTCCCGCCGCTCCCGGGACGGGCGGCGGGGGAGGGGAGAGGCTCCGCCCGGGGCGTGGAAATGAATCCGGTTCACTCTCCACGGAACAGCGAGGGAAGAGACTGCGTCACCAGCCAGTGATCGGGATGCCCCGCGTAGCGTTTCCGGAAAGTGGACGGCGAAGTTCCGGTGTGACGGCGGAAGAAACGGGAAAAGTAAAACTCGTTGCAGAAGTGGAGTTCGTCGGCGACCTCCCTGACCGCCAGATCGGAGGAGATCAGCAGGTTTGCTGCGCGTGCGACCAGAAGCCGGTTGAAGAACCGCTTCGGCGGGAATCCGGTGTCGTAAATGAACTTTTTGATGAAAGTCTCGCGATTCATGTGCATCACATCGGCCATCTCGCCTACTTCGATCCCCGCGTGGCAGTGGGCAGCAAGGTATTCCAGCAACGGCTGATAGCGGGAACAGCCGGCCAGAAGCTCTTCGAAGGAATCTCCGGTTCGATCGAGTACCGCGTCGAAGGTTTCCCATGACAGGTGGAACAACTTTGCCGCCATCCGGAAACGGTCGGTTTCCGCGGCCAGTTCACGGGCGCGCGAACATGCCTCCTCCGTCAGGTCGTCGAAGAGCGCATGGTAGCGGGAAAAGGCGTCGAAGCTCCGGTACAATTCCAGGTTGAAGTGGATTGACAGGTGGAGCATAGTTTCATTCTGATCGTGGGTGATCTCATGGAAAGCGGGCACCAGAACCCGCATTCCGGAGCGCAACACCAGTTTTCTTGTCGCATCGGTGAAGGAACTCTCCCCGTCCGAATCAAGGATGAAGATCAGCCGGTTCACCGGGAAACAGCTCTTCCATCTGCCGGGATTGACACCGTAATAGAGATTCCGGAATTGCAGTGCGAGCTGATTGCAGAAGGGCTCCAGCTCCGATCGCCCGGGGTGTTCCATCGTCATGAATCCATTCCTTTTTTTCTCCGGATCAATTTACTTCCTGATGGCGGACAGTACAAGCCGAGATACTCGAAAAGATATGTTTTTCTCTTTTTTTGACATTCCGGGAACGGCGATGTCACTTTATATTGATGATGTTGCAACTCAATGGCGATCGTTGAAGGAGGAAAAATGGAACAATCGCTCTGGAATACATTCGATATCGTGCGCCCTTTGCTGGATGCTCAATATGACAATCGCCGGTGTGATCCCGGGACCGGATTGTCGGTGGAGGAGTTGCGGCAGGAAACGGAACGTTATCTGGCAACCCATCAGGGAGAGCCGTTGATCCGTACCCGGGCCGCGCTCTTCGAGCTGCTGCTGTTGAAGGGGCGGATCGATGTCGATCCGTTTGACTGGTTCGCCGATCATCTTGAAACCGGGCGCATTCTGTACGAATACCGGAGTCGATGGTTCCAGGAAGCCTACTCCAGACTTTCCGCCGAAGATCGGCGTGATGCGGAAGCGGGAGTGCGTTGCGGAGCCTTTCAAGCCGACCTTGACCTGACCCATACTTCGCCGGACTGGGAGAGTATTCTGGAACTCGGTCCCTGCGGGCTTCGCGACCGGGCATTGGCGGCACTGGAGAAAGCCGCCTGTGACCGGGAGAGGGAATTTCTCCGTGCCGCCGCCCGCTGTTACGAGGCGATGCGGCTTTTCATCCTGCGGCTCGCGGAGCTTGCGCAGCGGAAGAACTGCGTCCGGGTGATCGGCGCGTTGCGGGCGATTGCCGAACGGCCGCCGGAGACGTTGCAGGAAGCCTTTCAACTGGCTTACATCTATCATGAACTTCAGGAGATCGAAGGGGAACCGGTACGTTCGATGGGCTGTTTCGACCGGCTCTTCGTGAAATTCTATCTGCATGATCTCGAGAAGGGAATCCTGACGCGGGATCAGGCGAAGGAACTGCTGAAGTTCTACTGGTTCAAATTCTATGCCAGAACTCACGGTAACGAGGCCGGCAAGAACTTCTGTCTCGGGGGGATGCTTCCGGATGGAGGAGACGCGGTGAACGAACTGACGTTTCTCGCCTGTGAAGCCTATCATGAAATGCGGGTGTACAATCCGAAACTGTCGATGCGGATGTTTCGCGGTTCTTCCGATGCGATTCTGCGCCGGGTCGCTGCCTACATGCGCGACGGCATGACCTCCACCGTGTTCATCAACGACGATACGGCGTTCCCGATGTTTCTGAAGCGCGGCAAGGATCCGCTGGATGTCTACAATTACATCCCGATCGGTTGTTATGAGCCGGCGATCATGGGACGCGAAATGTGTTGTTCCATGTCGGCGCTGATCAACCTGGTCAAACCGGTGGAATTGGCGCTCAACGGCGGCATTGATCCGCTGACCGGAGAACGGATCGGTCCGCCGGCGGCCGGTACGATCCGGAGCTTCGACGACTTCTTCGCCGAGTACAGACGCCAGCTCGGTGTGATGATTGACCGGGCACTGCGGATTGCCGCGACACGGTCTGCGTTCTGGCCGGAGGTGAATCCTTCGCCGCTGCTCTCCGGATCGATGCGCGACTGCATCGCCTCACGGCGCGATGTTTCGGAGTTCGGCACCCGTTACAACACCTCCGGCGTGATGTGCGCGGGAATCGGCAGCGCCGCCGACTCGCTCACCGCGGTCAGGGTTCTGGTCTTTGAGCGCAAACTCTGCACGCTGGACGAATTGAACCGGGCTCTGGCTGCGGACTGGCAGGGGTATGAAGAGTTGCGCGAGGAGGCGTTGCGCGGAGTTCCGAAGTGGGGCAACAATCTTCCGCTGCCGGATGGTATCGCGGTGGAGATCGCCGCTTTTGCCGCCGGACGGATCAACCATACCCCGAACGGCAAGGGGGCGACCTTCCAGATGGGATTGTGGTCGATCGATCACTGTCGCAGGTATGGCGAGAAGACCGGGGCGCTGCCGGATGGGCGTCGTGCGCGGGAGGTGTTGTCGAAGAATCTCGATGCCTCGATCGGCATGGACCGGCGCGGAACGACCGCCCTGATCCATTCCGCGGGCAAACTCGATCACACGGAATTTCCCGATGGATCGGTACTTGATGTGATGTTGCATCCTTCCGCGCTTACCGGCGAGGACGGCGATGCGGTGATTCCAGCTCTGGTGCGTACCTATTTCGAAAATGGCGGTTTCGCGGTTCACTTCAACATCTTCGATGCCGGGACGTTGCGGCAGGCGCAGCGTGAACCGGAAAAATTCTCGGAGCTTCAGGTGCGGGTCTGCGGCTGGAGTGTCCGCTTCATCGATCTGGCCCCCGAAGACCAGGAACTGTTCATCCGCGATGCGGAAAAGGAGGATTTATGACCTCGGCACCGGTGGCTGAAATCAAGCGCATGGCGGTTCACGACGGGCCCGGTCTGCGCACGACCCTGTTTTTGAAGGGGTGTCCGCTTCACTGTCTCTGGTGTCACAATCCGGAGTGCATTTCTGGAGCACCGCAACTTCTGTTCCGGGCGCCGCGCTGTGCGGTGTGTGGTCGTTGTGCGGCGGTCTGCCCGACCGGAGCGCATCGGATCGAATCTGGTCGGCACATATTCCGGAGGGAACTGTGCACTGCGTGCGGGCGTTGTGAAACGCGCTGCCCGGCCGGAGCGTTGACGCTCTGCGGAAGGGCGATGAGTGCCGCGGAAGCTGCGGCCGCGATTCTGGAGGATCTCGACTTCTACCGCGTCTCCGGGGGAGGTGCGACTCTGTCGGGCGGCGAGCCGTTGCTGCATCCGGAGTTCTGCGTGGAGACGCTGGCCCTGGTGCGCGGGGAAGGGGTGCACTGTGCCGTCGATACCTCGGGGGCCGTGTCGTGGAGCGCATTCGAGAAGGTGTTGCCGGTGACGGATCTTTTCCTGTATGATTTCAAACAGGCGGATTCCCGGCGCCATCGGTTTTGTACCGGTATGGGGAATGAGGTTATTCTGGAGAATCTCCGGAAAATCGACGAGGTCGGAAAGCCGGTTGAAATCCGCATTCCTCTGGTGCCGGAACACAACGACGATCCGGTTTCGCTCGATGCGGCCGGGACGTTTCTTGCTTCGCTCGGCTGTGTTACTCAGGTGCGGTTGCTTGCCTATCATGCGCTGGCGCGCCGGAAATATGCCGCTGCAGGAATGGCGGACACGATGCCGGATGTTCCCCCGCCGTCTCCGCAACAGCTTCTGGCCGCCGCGGACCGACTGCGCGGATTCGGGCTGCGGGTGACGTATTGAGTCATGAATCCCACTCTTCATCCCCGTCTTCGCCGGGACCGAAATCGGTCTCGGCGAAGAGTGTCCGGATGGTTTCGACCGGGAAACCACGCCCCGCAAGGAAGCGGAAAGCCTTCTCCTTTTTTTTGCGCGGATCGGTTTCCCGGGAGAGCAATCGCAGTTTCAAATCGAGGGCCCGCCGGGCGTTTTCGAGTTCGTTTTCGACGGTTTTCTCCACCGCCGCCTCGACATGTTCCGCTGCGAGACCGCGCTTTTTCAGCTGCATTTTGATCAGTCTCCGCCCGGAACCGCGGTCGGCGAGAAGAGTTGCATAATCTTCCGCCAGCAATTCATCGTTGAGAAAACCGTGGCGACGACACGTCGCGACGGCTTCTGCGATCTCCTCCGCGGGGAAGCCGCTCCGGCGCAACTTCAAAGCCAGTTCCCGCTCGGAACAGGCGCTTGCCCCGAGCAGTCGGAGCGCCTTTTCGACGGCGGTGATTTTCTTTGGATCGATTTTCCCCATGGCCAGGCAACTCAATTCCGGGTGGCCTCCCTCCGGAGAACGGCAGAAGAGCAAATCCCGCAAGAACGGGCGCCTTTCTCTGCTTCCGGAGGGGGGACCGGGTGTGAAGCTCAACGGCGGATCAGTTCGATACGACTGATTGCAAGTTCCGTTCCGGCCGGCAGTTCAAAGGCAAGCCCCATGGAAGTCGCGCGTCCCGGCGCATCCGGGTGGGTGGTGGTTCCCAGTTCGATCCGGTGATTTCCCGCCTGGAGCGGCAGGGCGACTTTGCCCGAGCCGCGCCGGCGGTTGCAGCTGACCGGGCTGCCCCACCAGAGCTCGACGCACCCTTTCTCATCGACGGGGGTCCCGATATTGAATTCGAGTACCAGGGCGCTGTAGTCGGATGGATGGAACATGTTCAATTCGATCCCGATGGCATCTTTCCCTGTGGGGAAGGCCAGTTTCAGCTTTCCGTCTGCCGCTTCCGTGACCGGTTTCCCGTGCCACCCCTGGTGTCCTGTGAGGAAGTCCCAGCTTTCGCGGGTGTTGTCGAAAGGAATTTTGAATGTTTCGATGTCGAACTTCACGTCTTCCGGAGTGTAATTGAGCGGCCAGCCCTCGGCCGGTTTTTCGCCGAAGGTTTCGCGCAGCATCTCATACATGCCGAACCCGAACTCGGTGTTCGGTTCCGCATAGGAGCCTTCGCCCCACTCGTTGAGTGGTGCGACCAGAAGTCTGCGTACTCCGGTACGGTCGCTGAACTCCTTTGCATCGGCACAGATTTTCCGGAAATGTTCCACGGTCCGGCCGGGAATCGAACAACCGGCACAGCCGTGCCAGGGACGGTCGTCCCAGCCGGTAGACAGATTCGGCAGAAACGGCAGAATACCGGTTTTATGGAGTTGCTCCCAGTGCTCCTTGTTGGTTTCGGCAACGTCATCGAACGGGAAGTGGTACTGATTCACGTGGCGGCCGCCCGATTCCATATAGTGGTAAATGGAGGTGCAGTCGAAACCGATTTCCTTGATTCGGGAAATGATCTCCGGGCTGGTTCCCCCCTCCGGCCACTTCATATCGATGAAGTAGATTCCCGGATAACCGGCCTCGCGCGCCATCTGCCGGGAGAGTTCCAGCAGTTTTTTTGCTCCGCCCGGACCGAGGTCGCGATCCATATTCTCCCACATCCAGACCATCACGACCGGTTTCCCGTCGATCTTGTAGTAGCCGGGAGTCCCGAAGTAGTTGTCGATCCAGAATTTCGTTACTTTGATCTGATCCTCGACCGAATGGGTGTCGGGTGGATTGTGGTTCGCCCACATCACCGCCCACTTGAGGTAGGATTTGTAGCGGCACTTCTCATATCCCTCCAGCCAGCGGCTCAGGAAGTGGTAGCCCGCCGACCAGTACCAGTCGACCAGCAGGAAACTGATTCCGTTTTCGGCGAGCCATTTGATCTGCCAGTCGACGATCTCCGGATTGCCTTCATTGTAATAGCCGAGTACGGGACGGCGTTCCGGTGCGGTTTCCCGCACGGAGTTCCAGCGACCGATGCTGGTCCAGCCGGGGAAATAGAGCGCTCCGAGTTCGTAGGGCCCGGTCGAAATCTTTTTCGGCTCCGCAGGATAGGTTTCCGGTGCGAGGTTCAGAGAGGGCAGAAATTCGATCCGGCCGCGATAAGGTTCCACGGGAGCGTTTTCCCCTTTGAGCCTCAGGGTGAACTCCCCGGCCGCCGGTGTTTCGGCGACAAGTTCGATGGTATGGTTACAGCAGTCAACCGGGCCGAGGGGGGGTAGTTTGTTCCAGTTGTCGGTTTCGACCAGATGGATTCCCGCTGGCAGTTTCAACTCGGCGATCTCCAGAGAATCGGCCCGTCCACCCCCCGGATTGAAACAGTTGATGATGAATTTGCGCGGTCCCTGGCCGATCCGGTTGAACGCTTCGACCATGCCGGCATAATGGATCGTGACCGCCGGGTCGCCGCAGGGAATGTCGGAGAAGAACACCTTGCCGATCCGCACCTCGGCGCCGGGTTGGTCGGTGGGAAGAAAACTGGTGACATAAACTTCGGGATCCTCCGGAGACACATTGCCGAGATCGAGGTTGTAGCGATGGAATTTCCCGTCGGCGATCAGTTCAATCCGGCGACCGGTGCGTTCCCACCAGACACCGTGCAGAAAGAGTTCCGCGGTGACTCCACCTTCCGCCGCCAGATCGATGATCATGTATTTCCCGGTCGGATGAAGCACACCCGGCCGGGCGATCAGCTGCGGCTCCGCGGCGGTCGTACGGATTACCGCGTTGCCGTTGTCTTCAAATGTTACCATGGAACTCGGTTCAAAACACCCGATGAAACTTTTCCCGTCCCATTCGGAAAATTGCTCTTGCATTTCATAACCTCTGGAGTTGTTTGTGAACTGAATGCACCGCCGGCCGGAAAGAGATCCGGCCGGCATGACATTGCTTTAAACTAGGCTCTTCCGGAAGAATTGCAAATACTCTTTCCGAAATAATCACGGTTTTTTAGTAAACAGGTTTCCCCGGTAATGCAAAACGGCTCCCCCGTCGCGCGGAGGAGCCGGAATCAGAGAACCATCAACAGGTTATTTGCTCTCCAGAACGAACTTCTGCGGGTTCGGCGGAACATAACCGTGGGTAGAGCCCTGAACGTAAGTGATCTTCTTCGGAGTTTTGATGTTGTTGTAGAGAATCGCCACACCCGACGGCGGGCAGACATAGTCGCCGAGTCCGGCGCGGGGAATTTCCACCGGGCATTGAATCCGTTTCGCGTGGTTGATCGTATCGTAGTAGTCGAGAGCACGGGTGTATTTGAGACGCCAGCCACCGGTGTGACGGCCGAGCGTGATGCCGCCGAGGTCGCTGCACCATGGAATGTCCGGCCGCGCCAGAGTTACATCATGATCAAGTCCGGCAGCCCAGACCGTCTGGAGGCCTCCCTGACTGCCGCCGTTGGCGATCAGAGTCCGGCCGTCCCACTGCGGCAGGGTTTTCACGAACTCCAGTGAACGCATCACCCGCAGCGCCATGCCGTTGAAGTAGGCGGTCTCCGGATCGGCATTCTGCTTGGGATCAAAGGCGTAGCCGTTGCCGTTCGACTTGATCTGCTCGAGAAACTCCTTGTAGTATTCGGCATCTTCTGCCAGATCATAACCGTGTGCGTTGATCGTGAAACTGATCTTGTCGCCCGGCCCATCCCCGGGGGGCTGCTGAATGCTGGTTCCGTAGCCCTGATAATTGACCTGTGCCGGCAGCGATTTTTCCGTCGCGTTCTTCGGAATCGTCAGATATCCGGTGACCGGACGGGGACCCGCGCAGGTAACGGAAACCTGGTAGACATCGGCGTTGGCGCCGGTCTTCACCTTCTTCATGTCGGCCTTGAGCGGCACGGCGGCGAGTTTCGCCTTCTGCTTCTGCCAGAATGCGTCGAAGTCTTCCGGCTCAGGCACTCCGGTGAGCTTTTCCGGTTCGACACCGGCTCCGCCCTCGAAAAAGACCGGCTGACCTTTCTTCAGAACGTTGCGCCCGGAAGCGTCGACCAGGGTCGCGTAGATGTGGACGAACCCGGGACGATCCAGGCTGGTTTCAATGACGGCCGGCCCGTCGGAGATTTTCTGCAGACCGTTCGCCTTTTTCCCGTCGTCACCGGAACGCTGCCACTTGATGAAGTATTCACGGTTCGGCTTCTGGCCGGCCAGATCGGCGTTGATGGTGATCTTCATCGGATCATTGGGCTTGTAGGTGAGCGGATTACGGTCGGTGGTGCCGATCAGCAGAACTTTCTCGGGATTGAGACGGACGACATCCTTGATTTTCAGATTGTCGATCTTCGCGACAATGAAGAGTTCGGCATTCTGCCAGTTGCGTCCGGCACCCGAGAAAGTCCAGTCCGGATTCGCTTTCGGATCAGTGGAGGGATTGTTGCCGATCCCGAGGTCGCAATTGGGTCCGGCATTGAAGTTGTTGAATGCGATGACCGTCTGTTTTTCCAGATAGTTGTGCACCTGCAGCGAACCGTAGTTCCCGTTGCCCGCCTTGGCGTCGCCGAAATCGAACTTACCGGTCGCACCGGGGATCTGTTTCGCATTCTGACCGCCGTAATTGGAACCCCAGATTTCGATGTTTCCCTTTTCAAACCGGCCGGTTTTAAGGCCTTCGACGTTGCCTGCGACTTCGAGATTTTCCACGTAGGTCTGGAAGGCCGGTGCTTCCGGAGTCGGGACTCCCGCCGCGGCCGGATCCGACGTGAATGCATCCATCGCGGCAAAAGCCCACTGCAGTTTGCCCTGTTTGTCGGTCAGTTTCAGCAGATAACCGATCCGTTTGAAGTCGCCGGCGAGCTCTTCCGTCCGGTCGATCTGATAGCCTTCGCGGTTCCATTTCGTGGGATTGAGCTTGGCGATCAGCTCGTATCCCTTCGCCTCCGGAACCAGTTCCAGCAGTTCCGGCACTTCCGCCGGCAGCATGGTGGCGCTCAGCAGCGCTGCCGCAACTGCCCACATTCGGTTTCGCATTTTCCTGATCCTTTCCTGTTGTTCCCGGAAAATACTCCAGGTTTTCTGGAAAATATGCCAGCGGCAAAACCGTTTATCAAGTTTTTCACTGAAAAAAAGTTACTTTTTCTCGAATCCGCTTATTTTACTGTGGTCCCGCCGAACTGGAGAAGGAGGGTACGTACGGTAACTGTCCGCTCAAATAAATCATCGTGTCAGGGAGTAAGCCATCACTCCACCGGGATGGCTGTCGGTCCGGAGGGTGAAACGCTGTACCCCATCATGGAAGCTTGAGGCGATTTCGCCGAGACTCTCTCCGTCGCAATTCAATGCGGTGATACGGAAAGGCTGGGATGTGGAAAGTGCGACGTCGACTTCTGCACGGCGGACCAGCAGCGGGAGCGTTCCTTCGGAGAGTTGAATGCACAGGGTGTCATCCTGGTAACTTTCTCCGGAATTTGCGGTTTCGACCAGATGAAACAACAGGGCGGAACGACACACGGCTCAGTTCCTGTCTGCAGCGTTCCATTCCAGACGAGCGGAATGATTAAAATTCATATTATGACTTTAAAACTGATAATTCTGAATTTTTGTTTGGATTATTCTTGCTATTCCGCTTTTTTAGCTCCATAATTATTCAAGAAAACATTGTATAAATCATATGGTGAATTATGATTCAGGTGGTTGAGCGGGCGTTTGCGGTTCTTGAGTATGTGGCCGGGCAATCGCATCCGGTACTGCCGGCCGAAGTGGTCGCGGCATTGAAACTCACTCAGCCGACCGCATCGCGGCTGTTGCGCGATCTCTGTGAACTCGGGTACCTGGAACAGAGTGGACCGCGCAAGGGGTATGGAATCGGTCCCGTACCATTCCGGCTGGCGCCGCCGCATCGGAACCCGGACGGGCTTTTCCTTGAGGAAGCCGGGCCGTTGTTGCGGGCGACGGCCCGGGAACTGGGGCAGGCGGTGTTGTTCGCAACCCGGCACCGCCATTGGAGGATGATCCGGCTTCATTACAACTACAATCCCGCCTTTGCGCTCGACCTCGGGCGTCTTCGTTACCATGATCTCTATTGCACCGTCAGTGGAAGGTTGCTGCTCGCCTATGCTCCGGAGAGCGACCTGTATGACGTCATTGAGAAGCTCGGGGAACCGGCTGCCCGGCCACTCTCTGCAGGGGGCTGGCCGGAGGCTGCGGGGGGAATGGAACGGTTCCTCGCCGAACTTGAGCGGATTCGGCGGGCGGGGTTCCTGGAGCTGGCCAGCAGCGGTTGCGGGAATTTTCACTGTGCCGCTTTCCCGGTTTTCCGGCGCCGCAGACTGCTCGGTGCGGTGGCGGCCAACTGGCCGGTGGACAGTGATGCGGAACTCACCCGCCGCTGTCTTGACGCACTTGAAGAACTTGCCGGTCGTCTGTCGCGGCGTACGGTCCCGCAGATCGTCATCGGTTGAATCGGAAATCTCTTACTCCGGGAGAAGTATCATGAAGGAACTCGAAGGAAAAATTGCACTGGTCACCGGCGCTTCGCGGGGGATCGGCAGAGGGATTGCGCTCGTGCTCGCGGAAAAGGGCGCTGAAGTTGTCGTCAATTTTCACCATCGTGCCGTGGAAGCCGATGCCGTGGTGGATGAAATCAGAGCTGCCGGAGGGCGTGCCTTCGCCGTGCAGGGCGACGTTTCCGAACGGGACGATGTGAAGCGGCTGTTCGACGAGGTCGCCGCTCGATGCGGTCGACTTGATATTCTGGTGAACAATGCGGGAACTTCGAGATCACAGGATATTTTTGAAACGAGCGAAGAGGATTGGGATTTCATTATTAAGACCAACCTCAAAAGCCTTTTCCTGTGTACCCGGCGCGGCATGGAGATGATGCGCGTCAACCGGTTCGGCCGGATCATCAATCTCACCAGCATGGTTGCCCATCGCGGGGCGATCAACGGACATTGCCATTACGCTGCGACAAAGGGGGGAATCCTCTCCTTCACCCGGACCGTCGCACGGACCGGTGCTCCGTACAACATCACCTGCAATGCGATTGCCCCCGGCATCATCGAAACCGACGGTCTTCTGGCAACGCACGGCCCGGAAGGTGTCGCGGCTCTCGCCGCCACAGTACCGCTCGGTCTCGGAAAATGCCGTGACGTCGGGCTGGCCGCCGCCTACCTTGCCGGGGAGGGGGGCAATTATCTGACCGGCATCTGCCTCGATGTCAATGGCGGCATGTATTTTCACTGAAAAACAATCCGGGATACATATCAGAAAGGATTTGAACCATGTTTACGCTTCAAAATGAATGGATCCGTTTTTCGGTCGATTCCCGTGGACGCCTCGCCGGTCTCGCCAATCTCGTCACCGGGCGCGAGTATGCGGGCAATGGAGGGCTCTGGCGGATTATCTTCTCGCACGGCATTGTTCTTGAGGAGGCCGCCGAGGCGGAAAATGCCGCTCAGGTTGAGGTCGATCAGCAGGATGACTCGATCCGGATTACCTGGTACCGGCCTGATTCCGACTTCGGT
Source organism: uncultured Victivallis sp. (assembly GCA_944389895.1). Classification (GTDB taxonomy): domain Bacteria; phylum Verrucomicrobiota; class Lentisphaeria; order Victivallales; family Victivallaceae; genus Victivallis. The sequence goes on from CALXOA010000002.1 coordinate 16,696, forward strand.
CCGGTCGATTTCCGGGTCGTCGTGACGGCCAGGCTCGACGGTTGTGCGGTCAGATTCGATGCCCGGGTCGAGAATCACGCACCGGGAACCGTGTTGCGCGAATTTCAGTTCCCGCTGCTGAAAAACCTTCGTCTCACCCCTCTGACCGAACTCTTCTGGAGTCATCTCGGAGGCCGGCGGATCACCGATCTCGCCGCTCATTTTGCCGACAACCACACCCGTTACATGGGGCAGGACAACAAGGCGGTGGAGTTCAGTACCCTCTACCCCGGTATCGCCGGAATGAACTGCTACATTTTCGGAGAGCCGACCCAGAGTCTGCTGGTCGCCAGTTATGATCCGGAGTTCCGCAACACGCTTCACCTGATGCGACAGCGCGGCAGGGAGGTCGACGCGACACTGGTCAAATATCCCTTCCTGAATCCCGGGGAATCGTGTGAGATCACCGGTTACGAACTGGCTGTGCCAAGCGGTGACTGGCATACCGCGGCGGATCGTTATCGCGCCTGGTGCGACACCTGGATGAAGGTCCCCGACAAACCGGCTTCCATCCGTGATTCCAACGGCTGGCATCGACTCATCATGCGTCACCAGTACGGCAAGCAGTTTTTTCACTATCGCGATCTGCCGCGGATTCTGCAGTCCGGTCTTGAGGCGGGAATCGATACGTTGTTCATGTTCGGCTGGCATGCCGGGGGCCATGACTCCTGCTATCCGGAATACGAGTTTGCCGAAGAGGAAGGCGGTTTCGAAGAGCTCCGGAAGCAGATCGCTGATTTTCAGAAGAAGGGCGGCCATGTGATCCTTTACTACAACGGGCAGCTGATCGATACCAACACCGATTTCTACCGGGAAGTCGGAAGGAGAATCGCGGTCAAGCTTGCTTCGGGCAGGGAGTACATGGAGACTTATCCTTTCGGCGGTGACGGTACCGCTCTGCGCTGGTTCGGCAACAAGGTGTTCGTGACCGCCTGTCCCGCCTGTTCTGAATGGCACGCGCACTTGAAAAAACTGATTGACCGTGCGATTGAACTCGGTTGCGACGGGGTCTTTTTCGACCAGCTCGGTTCTCCGAGTCGCCCCTGCTTCGATCCGTCGCACGGTCATCGGGTTCCCTTCATGGATGTGTTCAAAACCAAGGCCGCGATGATCGCGGAGCTGCGCGATTACATCAAGAGTCGCCGCCCGGAGATGAGTTTCGGTATCGAATGGTTCAACGATGTGACCGGACAGCACGTCGATTACATCCATAACATCACCGGTGGAACCGATCCGGGGGCATTCCTGGAATTCAGCCGCTACCTTTTCCCGGAAATCATCATCTCCGACCGCGACATCCGCGACGATACCGATATCGAGCGGCGCGTCAATCATGCGCTCCGCCTCGGGTTGCACAGCGATGTCGAGATCTACCGCTGCCGGGCGTTGATCGACGAAACGCCCCGCTACAAGGCGTATCTGACTGTGGCCGACGCCTTCCGGGCGCGGAATCGGGAATTTCTGCGCGACGGCCGGTTCCGCGATATCTGCGGGGCCTCCTGTTCCACGCCCGCTCTCGAGTACTCCGTGTTCGACACCTCCGGTGCGAGGGGGGTGATTCTGACCCAGAGTTCCGAGTCCGTCGTGACGGCCCGGATTACGGTACCCGGAGGGTGTTATCGTTCTGCCGACCGGATCGGTGAGGCGACTGCTCTGGCGGATTCCCCGGAATCGGTCATCGTGACGGTTCCGTGCAACACATTGCTGCTGCTGAAGTTCGATCTGAAATAAAAGGGCAGGGGAACGGACGGCAGCCGGCTCTCCGGGGAGGTGTTCCCTTCCCCGGAGAGGGGACGGGGCGCGGATTCAGTTCCCCGCTCTCTCCGGACATTTCCCGGCAAGCTCAATGCATGGGCCTGCACCGGGCGCGGAGAAGAGCCGGTTGTTTCGCATCACAAGGTGGTCGATGCGGCCGTTGCAATGGAAAAATTCCAGCTCTTTCGCCAGATGGTTGGTCATGGTGCAGTTTTCGATCGTCAGATTGCGGATGTGCGAATCGACCACCACGGGGCGGTCGGAATCGACGTTGCAGGCGATGAATGGAACATCCTGAACCGATTCGTCCCGATGGATGTTGCCGATGTAAAGGTCGCCGACGTCACAGTACCCTTCAATCAGAACCGGCGCCATCGGAACGAGTGGCCACAGCTCTTCCGGCTGTGCAGCTTTGCCGCAGAAACAGTTTTCGATGATGATGTCATCGAAGATTCCCGGTCCCGGAACGTCGTTCAGGAAATGGGTGATGCCGACCATGTAACGGTAGAAGTTGCCGTGAATGTTCCGGATGGTGATCCGCTGCACCGGTTCGGTGTAGGAGAGCAGGCGGATTGCACTGTGACAGTAGTCGCATTGAATCCCGTCGATGTCGATGTCGGTGATCGGTCCCGGATAATCTCCTTCGGGAGCATTCAGTGCCAGAAGATCGTCGTAGCAGCTTCCGCGCAGGTTGGTGATTCTTCCATAGCTGCAGGAACCGTTCAGGTGGATCCCATCCATGTTCGCCCAGACCGGATTGCAGTGCCGGAAGTCAAACTCGATGTCGTCGATGGTGAAATTGGTCACCTTGTGGAATGTCGCGGCATAGATCACCGGATCCCGGAAGATCAATCCGGTCATCCGGAGCCCGGAGAGATTGCGAAACTCGATCGCCGTACCGGTGTAGTGCTCCGGCTTCGGATAAGCCGGCTGTTTTTTCAGATGCGCAAGCTGTCCCGGATTGGGATACTGGTCGACGTTGGCGAAATCCCAGATGCCGCCGCTGACGGTGATGTTGCGGTCTCCGTTGACGGGATCGGCATTTTCGAGCATGGTGCAATCGCTGTGCGGGGCCAGCCGGATGCGGGAGTAACGGTCCAGGCGCAGTTCCTGGCAGGAGTGGATCTTCAGAGAGCGGCTGATCAGGTAAAACGCTTCCGGCGGCGGCAGATAGACGCAGCTTTTTCCGGTATCGAGCAATGCCTGAATGGCGGCGGTGTCGTCGTGAACGCCATCCCCGACCGGCAGATGGTTGGAAGGCATGGTGAAAGTTCCTTTCGTTCGCAGGATCTCTTTTCCAATATTTCGTCATGCGGGAGCGCACGCTCTCCAGTGAGAACCGGCTTCCCGCCTCCATGATGCAATGGAGCGGGTGACCCCCGTTCGCAATATAAGTGTGTCATTGCGAAAATCAAGTTTTCCATAAAATGGATTGCGATATGTCGGATCCCCCCCCCCGCCGTGGTCTTTGGAGAACGGGGGAGCGGCTGCCGCTCCGGAATATCACCCCGGGGGGGACTTTTCTCCGTTTCCCGGGCCTGCTCAATAGGGAAGATGGGCGACTTCCGACATGGCAAGAACATTTTCCGGCGGCACATTGGGCAGCAGCGCCTCATGGCTGGGGCTGACGATCAGGCAGGGGCCGAGTTCGCGGCGCACCCGGTACACGTCGGCGCGGATTTCATCCGGAGTGCCGTGTACCAGCAGGTGCTGGGTGTCGATTCCACCGCAGAAGGCGACTTTCCCCCGGAATTGCGCCAGATTCTCTGCGTTCATTCCGGCAGCACAGGCCTGGAGCGGGTGCAGGGCATCCACGCCCATGGCGATCAGATCCGGAATCACTTTGGTGATGGCGCCGCAGCTGTGGAGCATCACCTGTTTGCCCCAGGCGTGTCCCAGCTGGGTGAGTTGCCTGAAATAGGGGAAGACGAACTCCTGAAACGCCTCCGGGCTGATCATGATGTCGCGCTGTGTGCCGAAGTCGTTGCCGAAGAAAAAACCGTCCGCCTCATCCTTCGCCTCGCGGAAGAACTGTTCGGTCCCGGCCAGAAAGAAATCCACAACGTGCTTCGTCACCGCGTGCACCACCTCCGGGTGGGTGTACATCTTGATGAAGTAGTTTTCCATTCCGAACATGTCGCCGACGATGTGATAAAAGCAGCTCCACATTCCGGTCGCCCGGTAGACGTCACCGGCTGCGCGCAGTTGCGCAATCACTTCGGAAAAATCGAAATCGCCGGTTCCCGGCCACGGATAAGCCTCGACCTCATCGACACTTTCGCAATCGGAAAACACCCCTCCCGCGCTCAATCCCTCGCCTTTGCGCGGGTTTGGAAAGGCGGTACGCCCCCCCGGACCATGGTACCCGCCGTCACTGGGCAGCCACAGGAGATCGTCCCGCAGGATTCTGCGGACCTCTTCATTGGTTCTCGCCTTGAAAAATGCGCGGTACGACGGCCACGTGTCCTGGTGGGGATTGCCCATCCAGAATCCACTTCGTGGTACAGATTCACCATTGATGATGCTGCGGATCAACTCTCGGGAACTTTGAGGCATTTTTTTCTCCTTCTGCGGTTGATTTCATCAGATCAAGAGAATATTATAGTAATAATATAAAGAACATCCTGTTTTTTGCCATTGTACGGAATCTGTTTTCTGTGGTATCAACTCAACCTTGAAGCAGGAGAATATGCGCCCCTTTCGTTTTGAATATACTCCACAGGTGCGGCCGCTGATCATCCGGGCCGGACTCTTTTCGTTGTCGGATTCCCGGTTTGAAACGGAGTATCTTCTTGAGGAGTTTCACGCTCTGCATTTGTACTCCTACAGCGCCACGATCCGGACTGCGGACGGTGATACCGTGATTGCTCCCGGGGATGTGACGATCACTCCGGCGGGGGAATGGACCCGATACGCGCTGCCGGAACCGGGAACTCACCTGTGTGTCCATTTTGAATTGCCGCAGGGATCCGGTGCATGGGAGCTGCCGTTTCATTGCCCTGCATCGCGGTTGTCGCGCTCTTTGACGGAGGCGTTTGCCGAGTTGGTCGAACTCTGGAAGGGGGCTGACATTCCGGAAAACCGGACGGCGGCCGAAGAGATGCTTTTTTTATTGCTGTTCCGACTTTACCGCAGTCTGGAACGACGTGTGGAGCCGACTCCGCGTTCCCTGCAGCTGGCTCACTATCTGGACACGCATTTTGAGCGGAAGTGTGATGTTGCTGCATTGGCGGAACGGTTCCGCGTGAGCCAGACTCATCTGACTCGGAACTTCAAGCGTGATTTCGGGCGGACCATCGGCGGTTACATCATGCAGAAACGCATTGAAAAGGCGCGTTATCTTCTGGCGGTCAGCCGGATGAGCATCAAAGAGATCGGCATGATCGTCGGTTACTCTTCCGCGCAGGAGTTCAACAAGCGCTTTCATCAGATTGCCGGCATGTCGCCATCCGCCTGTCGGGCCCGGCACCGTCCGCACGGCTAAGTGTTTTTCGATAGGTGGGTTTCGTTCCCCCTGCCATAGGTCAAGACTTTCTGTCGGCAGAGTAATTTTGCCTGTCTGCCGGAGGGAAACTGCCCGCCGATCATGGGCCCGGGCCCTTGCAGTAAGAAAAGCCGGGGAGGGCCTTTGTTAAACTTGTCGGGAGTGGTTGCTCCGGCCGTCCCCGCCGGGGCCGGAACGGCTTTTCGTGGTCATGAATCAAAAGCGGGAAACGCCGTGACTGATATGGGGAAACAAACTGTCGCAGACAACGTATGCGCATCAAAACCTTTTTCATCCGCGTACAGAGGAGGAGAGTTCTGAATAAAACAGCTATATTCCCATGGAGGCAGGGAAAACGGAAATGATCTTTATCTCGGTGGTTCAATCATCTCAGACAAGCGGAGAGAAAACCGGAACGTATTGAAGGGGATCCCGACACACCAGGACCAGATCAACCTTTCAGAATCTTTTCGATGACCTTTTCTCTGAAATTCATGTCATTGTAATCGATTCGGACCAGTTTTATCTCAGCTTCTCTGCATGCTTCATCCTTAAAAGCATCCGCTTTTTTCTCCTCTTCCTTTTGATGCGTCCAACCATCGAGTTCGATGACCCGTTGTACTTCCTGGGTATTTATGTCGCAGATCACAAAATCGAAGTGGCGGTTCTTCATTTTGCCTCTTGCCCGTTGATATTCCGCGAAATCCTTATTCTTCAGATTGAAATCGACATGTATGACATCTTCCATTCGAACCTTGCACAAGATGATGTGGTCATCGAGCGACAGGATGGAGGTCAGCATTTTATAGAAAATTCTCTCATTCTCCGTGAGAATTGATTTTGCTTTCCAGTAGGTCTTGCTCATTTTTTCCCTTTCTGCGCAGAGGCTCTCATCTTATTGAAACGCTGTTTTTTTCAACTTCAGCGTGACAGTTATTTCACATTTGTTTGGTCCCATACATTAACTTAAATTTAAAAAAATACAAATATTTTTCTTTGAATGGAACGACTCTCCTTGCACATGCCGAGGGGGAAATTCCCCGGGAGAGGGTGCGGAAGCGATTTAACGACCTCAATCTCAAAGTACATATGGGAAACAGGGGAAAATTTTTTTCTTTCTTTGTTGCACCTGTTCCGATATGGAGAGAACCATCACTGACAAGAGGCAGGAAGGTGGGGCCGCCTTCAGCGCCGGTAGCCGGAGTGAAAGCTCGCTTCCGCATGTCGCACTTCCTCCGGCGACGGTTCCGGCGTGTCCGCGAGCGGATCGGTGAGGCCCAACCGCTCCCATTTGAAGACTCCCAGCTTGTGGTAGGGCAGCAGTTCCACCCGCCGGATGCAGCGATACGGATTCAGAAAACGGCCGAGCGCGGACAATGCTCCGGAATCCATGGTCAGGCCGGGAACCAGAACGTGGCGGATCCAGACCGGTTTCCCCGCCGCTTCACAGTAGTCCAGCGTCGCCAGCGTTTCGGCATTGCCGCGGCCGGTCAACTGCCGGCAGAGCGCATCATCGAGCGCCTTGATGTCGAGCAGAATCAAATCGGCTGCGTCGAGCGCCTCCCGCGAATGCTCCAACGGCAGGCTGCCTGCTGTATCCAGCGCGGTGTGATATCCCCCGCTGCGGCAGCGCCGCAGGAGCGCGGCGGCAAATTCCGGCTGAAGCAGCGGCTCCCCCCCCGACAACGTCACCCCTCCGCGCCGGATGAAGTTACGGCAGGAGTCGATCTCCCGGAAAAGTTCCGCGATCGTCACGCTTCGTCCCCCTCCGGGCGCCTGCGAATCCGGATTGTGGCAGTAGGCGCACCGTAACGGACATCCCTGCAGAAACACCACGAACCGTACACCGGGACCGTCGAGGGTCCCGAAACTTTCGATGGAATGAATCCTTCCGGTGAGTTCCGCCATGATCGGTTTCAGAACCGCTTGTGGAAGGTCCGGTTGACCACGTCGAGCTGCTGCTCACGCGTCAGTTTGATGAAGTTCACCGCGTACCCGGAAACCCGGATCGTCAGCTGCGGATATTTTTCGGGGTGATCCATTGCGTCGAGCAGCATTTCGCGCTGCAGGACGTTGACGTTGAGGTGGTGCCCCCCTTCCGAAAAATAACCGTCGAGCAGCGAAATCAGATTTTCCCGCTTCTCTCTGGTGCTCCTGCCGAGGGAATCCGGTACGATGCTGAAGGTGTAGCTGATACCGTCTTCCGCGTAGTCATAGGGTAACTTCGCAACCGATTTGAGCGAGGCGACCGCTCCGTTGACGTCGCGCCCGTGCATCGGATTTGCTCCCGGGGCGAAGGGTTCTCCGGCTTTGCGGCCATCAGGAGTTGAGGCGGTTTTTTTGCCGTACATCACGTTGCTGGTGATGGTCAGGATCGACATGGTCGGCCGTGACTTGCGGTAGGCGTAATGGCTCGCGAGTTTCTTCTCGAAACCCTTCACGATCTCGACCGCGATCCGGTCCACCCGGTCGTCATTGTTGCCGAATTTCGGGAAATCCCCTTCGATCTCGAAGTCACAGGCCAGGCCTGCCGCATTGCGGATCGGCCTGACACGGGCGTATTTGATTGCTGAAAGGCTGTCTGTCAATACCGAAAGTCCCGCGATTCCTCCGGCCATGGTGCGGACGATCTCCTCGTCATGGAGCGCCATTTCGATCCGCTCGTAACAGTATTTGTCGTGCATGTAATGGATGATGTTCAGCGTATCGATGTAGAGTTTTGACAGCCAGTCGGTGATCTCGTCGAAGTTGCGCATCACTTCGTCGTAGTTCAGGTATTCGTCGCCGGCCAGCAGCGGAATCGCCGGGCCGACCTGCAGATTGTCGTATTTGACGTCGCGCCCGCCGTTGATCGCATAGAGCAACGCCTTGGCGAGGTTGCAGCGCGCTCCGAAAAACTGCATCTGTTTACCGATCCGCATCGCAGAAACACAGCAGGCGATACCATAATCGTCCCCGAACTTGACCCGCATCAGATCGTCGTTTTCATACTGAATCGATGACGTGGCGATTGAAATCTCCGCGCAGAAATTCTTGAAGTTCTCCGGGAGCCGTTCGCTCCAGAGCACGGTCAGGTTCGGTTCGGGCGCAGGACCCAGGTTGACCAGCGTGTGCAGGAAACGGTAACTCATCTTCGTGACCATGTGGCGGCCGTCCAGTGACATGCCACCGAGCGACTCGGTGATCCAGGTCGGATCTCCGCTGAAAAGCTCGTCGTAGGCGGGGGTGCGCAGAAAACGCACGATCCGCAGCTTCATGATGAAATGGTCGACAAGTTCCTGGATTTCACTTTCGGTATAACGGCCGGATTCCAGATCCCGTTCCGCGTAGCAGTCGAGGAAGGTCGAGATCCGGCCGATGGACATCGCCGCACCGTTCTGTTCCTTGACTGCGGCGAGGTAGGCGAAATAGAGCCACTGAATCGCTTCGCGGGTGTCCGTGGCGGGGCGGGAGATGTCGAACCCGTATTTCGCGGCCATCTCCTTAAGCTCCTCCAACGCCTTGATCTGTTCGGCGATCTCTTCGCGCCGGCGGATGTGGTCGGAATCCATTACGTCGATCACCATCTCCTTCTTGGCCCGCTTCTTCTCCGCGAGCAGGAAGTCCACCCCGTAGAGCGGAACCCGGCGGTAGTCGCCGATGATACGGCCGCGGCCGTAAGCATCCGGCAAGCCGGTCAGGAGACCCGCATGACGGGCAGCGCGAACCCGTTCGGGATAAGCGTCAAATACACCCTCATTATGGGTTTTACGGTATTCATGGAACTTCTTTTCGATATCGGGGTTAAGAGTATAGCCGTACTGCTTAAGGCTGGACTGTGCCATCCGAAGACCGCCGTACAGGTTGACAATCCGTTTGAGCGGTGCATCAGTCTGCAGGCCGACGATCACTTCGTTGTCCTTGTCGATATAACCGGGGGCAAAGTTGTCAATCCCGGAAATAATATCGGTTTCAACATCAATGATGCCTTTTTTGATCTCCTCGATGATCAGTGCGTTGCACTTTTCCCAGACCTTTGCAGTCTTTTCGCTCACGCCTGCGAGGAAGGATTCATCTCCTTCATACAGGGTATAGTTTTTCTGAATAAAACTGCGGACATTGACCTCATCCATCCAGACGCCAGGTGCAAAGCCCTTCCAAGCGGTATTTTTCAGTACATTCTGATCCATCTGTATATCCATCCTTTCAAGGTCACGTCATGAATTATGATTGATTATTCAGCGGCATATTCCGCAAAATATTTTTTCTGCAGACCGGCGCACAGCTGCTGATCCATTGGCGGGGTATCTTCCAGCGTATAGGGCAGCCCGAGCAGCGGATACTTGTGAGCGCCCAGCCGGTGGTAGGGCAGCAGTTCCACCCGTTCGACCCCGGACAGGCTGTCGATATACTCCCGCAGTCCGGCCAGATGTTGCTCGCTATCGGTCAACCCGGGAACAACGACATGCCGGATCCACATCGGCACCCGCATCTGCTGCGCCAGCCGGAGAAACCGAAGGGTCTCATCCATCGGCTGTCCGGTCAGTTTCCGGTACTCTTCCGGAAGGAAATGCTTGACATCATACAGAATCAGCGAGGTATTGGCAAGGATCCGGCGATACTGTTCGTCGTCTGCCCGTCCAACACCTGCCGTGTCGATGCAGGTATGAATCCCGGCTGCTCTCGAAAGGGCGAGTGCCTCTTCCAGAAAATCCGGCTGCAAAAGTGGCTCGCCGCCGGAAAAGGTAACACCGCCGCCGGAACGATAATAGGTCTGAAAACGCCGCAGTTTATTCACCAGCTCTGCCGGAGAAATGCGGGTTCCCGCCCCTTCCTTCCAGGTGTCCGGGTTGTGGCAGTAGCGGCAGCGGAGCAAACACCCCGAAAGAAAGACTACCGTTCGGATGCCGGGACCATCCACAAGTCCCATTGATTCAATCGAATGAAGATATCCGTCCAATTTCGTCTCACCCTTTCTGATAAAGAGAAAGAAAATCTGCCCTGCCTGGCATGCAGGCCGTTATCCCTCATCCGTACGACCAAAAAAGGCCGACCGGGAGGACAGCAGATGCCCAGACGGTCGGCCTTGACGATCATACTCCCCGTGGTTTAACTCTCCACTTCCGCCAGTCATATGATCCAGTACCTAAAGGATATCATGAATTTGCATACCTGTCAAGCCGATAAAAGCCATCATTTTTCGGCAAATCAGCACTGCATTTTTGTATATCCTATTGAATTGATAGGATATAATTTTCCAACATTTGAAAAATTTACCAAAATTCTATTGTAAAAACATCTGCTTCATGTTATGATAAAATAAAATTCAGATCCCCGTAATCTTTAACTGGAAAGGAATGGACAATATGGCTTCACAAAACAGACAACTTTATTCAGTTTTGGCCTATATCTGGATCTTATGGCTGGTCGGACTGGTTTCCGGCACCAAAGACCCGGTCGTCAAACGCCATGTCAATCAGGGACTCAACCTGTTTATCCTCTGGACACTCGCCAGCTTTCTGGCTCTGTTCCCGATCCTGGACATCATCGGCGGGATTTTATACATCCTTTGCCTGATACTGATGATCATGGGCATTCTGAGCGCGGTCAGACAGGACGACCGTCCTCTGCCGATTCTGAGCATCATCACACTGATTCGGTAATCACACAAAAAACCGGCTGCCCGTAAAGGCGGCCGGCTTTTTGTATCAGATCATGCCGCAGTCGTCATAATCTTTCCATTTTTCACGGTAAGCGCGCTCACTGGTATAGCGATAGACCAGATAGGCTGCCGCGCTGAGCAGCGTCATAATCCCCAGGACCAACGTCACAAAAGAACGGGTCTCCATCTTTTCACGCATATCATAACGATCAAACAAATTCACAACTGTACACCCTTTCACATTTGTTCTGTTGAATAAACCGCATGCGTCCGTTACTCTTCTGTTTCCGGCGCAGGCTGTTTTGATTTGCGATGAGAGACATCGGCTGCCGGATATCCCCATCCATCCAGCCCGCTCCGGCGCAGTGCACCGAACAGCCGGTATTTAAAGCCATTGCTTTCCCGTTCCTTCTGTGCGAGAAAATTTTTGATATCCTCACGGGAAGTATGTCCGTCGGCAGGACAACGGCTTTTAACAATCGGAAGTTCATTCCGTACCGCAGCCCGGCGGATATCCGCCTCCGGTGCAAACACCAGCGGACGGATCATCCAGAGCTCTTTTCTGGAGAGCCAGGTCTTGGGGGCAAAACACCCGAGCCTGCCTTCATTGAACAGATTCATCACAAAGGTCTCGACCACATCGTCATAATGGTGCCCAAGTGCCAGCTTGTTGCACCCAAAGCGTTTGGCCGCATCATGCAGTGCCCCTCTCCGCATCCTGGCACACAGGCTGCATGGATTGGGTTCCTTACGCACGTCAAAGACGATCTGGCCAATTTCGGTCGGGAGAATATGATACTCGATTCCAAGCTCCTGACACAGTTTTTCCACTGCCTCATAATTTCCCGGAACCCCGCCAAACTGAGGGTCGAGCGTAATGCCGACAATCGAAAAATCAATTCCGATGAATTTTTGCAGCCGGGCCAGTCCGACCAGCAGTACAACCGAGTCCTTACCGCCCGACACACCGACGGCGATCCGGTCCCCATCTGAGATCAGATCAAATTCCTGAATCGCCTTGCGCATATATCCAAGTATTCGCTGCACCGATTCACGCTCCAAACAAAGGATTGGGATAAACGCCGGCATTATGCAGCGCTGCAAAGGCATCGACGACCGTCTGTTTATCTTCCGCGTATGTAACGCCAAACCATTTATCGTGGGTTTCAAGCACTTTGACCTTTGCTTCTCCACTCTGAATCATACCGTCGATCACGGTCGGCAGCAGATATTCGCTCTTGATGTCGCCTTCCTTACGGCTGCCGAGAAATTCGACAAATCCCTTTTCCAGCCGTTCAAAGAATTCAGGCGTCAATCCCCAAAGGTTCATCGAAACATGGCTGTTTACATCAATCGGGACCAGTTTCCCGTCTTCTTCGACAGCGGCACCGTCCGCAGTTTTAACGATTCCATGGGTTTCGTTGACACCGGTCAGGTTACCGTTTTCATCCACCTTACAGACGCCGCGAGTTACCGCGCCGTTGTCCGAAAGAGTATTACCCAGAATAAAGCCTGCCATGCAGTAACGCCCCTTCTGGTCTCCTGTCTCCGCCAGATAGTCATGCATCAGTTTAAATGCTTCCTTACCATAATAATCGTCTGCATTGATGATGGCAAACGGGCCTTTTACAATATTCCGGCAGCAGAGAATCGCCTGGCCGGTTCCCCAAGGTTTGGTTCTTCCCTCCGGGCAGGTAAAACCTTCCGGCAGATCGTCCAATTCCTGAAAAGCGTAAGCAGTCGGGCAGATCTTTGCGATCCGGTCACCGACAATCTCATGAAATGTTTTTTCAAGGTCTTTGCGGGTAACAAAGACAACCCGGTCAAATCCAGCTTCCAGCGCGTCATGCACCGAATACTCCAGAATCACCTCTCCAGACGGACCAACAGGCGTCAGCTGTTTAATACCAGCGCCGAAGCGGGAACCGATGCCCGCTGCCATAATAACAAGATCCATAGGATACCTTCTTTCTCATAATGATACAATTATTTAACCGCCGCATACAAAACGGCGTTTATTTTGAAATCAAATATTTAATTTATTGTACCCTCTTTTGTCCCAAAAGTCAATGGGACAAACCGTTACACCAACGATCGGACAGCCTGCTCGGCAGCCAGCTGACCGGAAGACCACGCCCACTGTAAATTATACCCGCCGCAATCGCCGTCAATGTCATACAGCTCGCCGGTCACATAGATTCCCTTCACCAGCCTGGACTCCATCGTATACGGGTCAAACTGGCTGGTGTCGGCACCGCCAATCGTAACCTGCGCATTTTTCATCCCGTTGGTGCCAATAATCTGAACCGGAAAGCATTTGAGCAGCCGGGCAACCGACGCAATCTCCTGACCGTCCAGGCTGCCGGACAATCTGGACAACGGAGCTGCCCCTGCCATCTTCAGAATACACTGCCCCAGTCGTTTGGGAACAAATCCGGTGAAGTAATCTTCCAGCCGCTTATCCGGCCGGCTATTCGCGCGGCGGTGCAGCACCCCAACCAGCACCCTTTCATCAAACTCCGGCAGAAAATCCACTTCCACAACCGGACGCCGTCCCCTGTCCAGCAGCCGGGAAGCGGTCGCCGACAGCTGCATGACCGGAGGCCCTGAAACGCCGTAATCGGTAAACAGCAGTTCGCCGCTCTCTGTCCGGCAGACCTTTTTTCCGTCCCGAAGGGTCAATACCACCTCAAATTTACTGCCGGATAGTCCCTTCAGCCCGGCCATATCCGCTTTCAACTGTACGATACCCGGAAGGCGGGGGGTTATTTTATGCCCAAGTCCTTCCAGCAGCCGGTATCCGCCGCTGCATCCGCCCAAACCCGCGGACGCTTCTCCGCCGCAGGCGATAATCACCCGTTGGACGGCATATTCGCACTTTTGATCGCCCGACTGAACAGCCAGCCGGAAAGACCCGTCCTTCAGCCGGCGGATATTTTGCACTTCGCTGTCGGTGCGTACCTCGACCCCCAGCCTTTCCAGCTCCAGCCGCAGGACATCCAGTACCGCTGCCGCCTGCAAACTGTAAGGGTACAGTTTTCCGTCCTCCTGCTCCACCACCGGCAGGCCCATCTCTTCAAACAGCCGCAGTGTCTGATCGACAGGAAACTGATGCAGTGCCGGACGGACAAAATCCGGTGCCCCGCCATGATAGCCTTTATACTGGGCATTTCGATTCGAGATATTGCAGCGGCCGTTTCCGGTCGCCAGCAGCTTGCGTCCAATCCGTCCGCCCCGTTCCAGCAGCAGCACAGAATCACAGTCTGACCCGGCCGCAACAGCGGCCATCATACCCGACGCGCCGCCGCCGACAATCGCCAGTGCATATTGTTTCACGATTTCGACTCCTTCCCGGATGATTTGGGTGGTTTGTTTTCCTCCTGCCGGACAATGACAACCGATTTGGATTTGAACGGCTTACTGCGCAGGGATGGGAGCTTGCCTTCAATCAGCTGACGCCCGAAACGATAGTATTTTCGGGCATACTCGTTTCTGCGCTGCTCAAATACCGCCCTGAGTTCCCGCATCTCCTGTTCAAGTGCGCTGCTCCGGCGTTCGCGGGTATACCGCTGGATCACATACCGGTAACGTTCGCAGGCACGTGCAACCGCGTCATCCCAGGAAAGATAGATCTCCTGACAGGCATTTTTGCCGATCTCTTTCAGCTTTTGCCGGTCGGCAGAGGCCGCGAGGATTGCTTTTGCCATTGAATCGCCATTTTCTTCAATTAACAGCCCGTTGCGCCCGTCGGTAATTCCCTCAGCCGCACAACTTCCCCTGACCAGTACCGCCGGACAGGAGCAGGCCGCCGCTTCCCGAACGACAATCCCGTTGGTGTCATAGGTCGACGGAAATAAAAACAGCTCGGCCAGTGAAAAATAGCTGCGCAGTTTTTCCCGGTCCTGAATCGCACCGGTAAAGATACAGTCATCCGCGATGCCCACCTCCTGGCAGTAGCTTTCAATCTCAGCACGATCGGCGCCGTCGCCTACAAAAAACATCTTAAACTGCACACCCTGTTTTTTAGCGCGCGCCAGTCCGTCAATCGAAATCCGCACACCCTTATACCACATCATCCGGCCAACAAACAAAAATACCGTCTGTTCGGGACGGATACCATATTGCTGCCGCATCTGCTGCAATACTGCATCGTCGGTACGGCCCCGCGCAAAATCGACGCCATTTTCCATTACAATATAGTCGCCCTCATAACCGAGACTTCTGAGGTTTTCACCGGCTCCCTTGCTGACTACCCATACTTCATCGCAGGCGTTGATATTGTTCAGCAACAGTTTGAGCGATGCGTTGCGCACAGGATTGAGGGCGACCCGCTTTTCGATATCCACATCAAATTTGGTATGGTAGGTAAAAACAATCGGCGCACCGGTATTGTACCGCAAAATCCTTGCCACGATCGTCGAAATAAACGGGCAATGGGTATGTATAATATCAATCTTCTGCCGGGCAAGAAAGGTCTGCATCCGCAGATCAAACGGGATTCCGCCCCGATATCCCAGCCGTTTGGTCATTGCCGCGCTCGCGTACCGCACAACCTTAAAGGGATAATCGTCCTTGACATGCGGATACCACGGTGTCGCAACAATCGCACGGCCATGATTTTTCTGGATACTGCGGGCATAGTTGAGTGTCGCATTCGCCACCCCGTCAATTGTCGGCGGGAACGAATCATTCAGCAGACATACAGTCAGTTTATCCATTAAAGTATTCCCCTTATAAAAGAACGGGCACAGGCCCTTTCCAAAATCATCAGTCACAATGACTTATCTGTCCCTTCATTATACACGAATCAGCCCCGCATGACAAGAGCCGGAGACGATGGCTGGAAAGCAGAAGTGCATCCCAAAACACCTCAATTTTGTACATGTATATAAACTATTCACATTTTAAAAGCAGTCAGGAACTATTGTGCACAGAAATAAAACCTCCCTGAAACACAATTCCTGTCAGCCCACCTCTTGACTTTACAGATAAAATCCCGTAAAATAATCAATAGATAGAAATACACCAAACCATCTATAACAGTCAGAAGGGCCTACCCTTCGCTGTATATTGAGAGGATTGAAGGAAATGGCAAAAATGTTGTATCAGGGACACGGCAGTGTCCGCTTCGTCATGAATGACGGAACCGTAATTTACCTGGACCCGTTCGCGGGTGAAGGGTATGATCTTCCTGCAAACTATATCTTCGTCACCCATCAGCATCACGACCACAATCTGGTCGACCTGATGCCCCATGCCGCCAACTGCCGGATCATCACCGAAAAGGACTGCATCCGCGGCGGCGAATACCACCTCTTCAACTTTGGCAACTTCCAGGTTCGCGCGGTTGAAGCCTACAACTCCCATCACAAAAAAGATGAATGTGTCGGCTATGTCCTGCTGCTGGACGGCAAAAAGGTCTACTGCGCCGGTGACACCTCCACCACTTCCAATATGAGCAGAATGGCTGAAAAGAAGCTGGACTATGCGCTGCTTCCAATCGACGGCGTCTACAATATGGGGCCGGACGAGGCTGCCAAATGTGCTGAACAGATTCAGGCAAAATATGTTATTCCGGTCCATATGGCACCGGGCGAACTGTTTGACATGGAAAAAGCCGAACAGCTCAATGTTGAAAACCGTTTGATCTTGCAGCCTGGTCAGGAGATCGAGCTGTAAACTTATAAAAACAAAAATAACCGTCGGTTGGTTCCCGAAAAGGGTGCCAGCCGGCGGTTTTTTGATGGGTCAATTTTTGATAATGCTGCCCGAAGCGGTTTTGCAAACAACGATTTTATTTTCAATCCTGGAGGACAATTCGCTGACATGGGAGATAATCCCGACCAGATGGTCACCAGCCGACACATCCGAGAGGATACTGAGCGCCAGTTCGAGCGATTCCGAGTCAAGCGTTCCGAACCCTTCGTCAACAAACATCGTATCCAGTTTGATTCCGCCGGAAGATCGGGAGATAACATCCGACAGCCCCAGGGCCAGCGCCAGCGACGCCATAAAGGTCTCGCCGCCCGAAAGGGTCTTGACACTGCGGACTTTGCCGGTATAATGGTCCAGCACATTCAGCGCAAGCCCTGTCTGAGACGCGCCGGTCTTTTCATCCGTTCGCAGCAGCTTATACTGCCCGGCAGACATCACCCGCAGACGGCGGTTTGCCTCCCGAATGACCTCTTCAAAATAGGCAGCCTGGACAAAGGCTTCAAACGACAGCCGGCGTTTACCGGTCAGCCCGCCGGAAGCCGTCTGATACAGCCGCAGCATCCGGGCATGTTCTGCAGCAGTATGCGCAAAGGCGGGGGCCTTTTCTTTCAGCTGTTCAAAAATCCGTGTATTGGTCTCCCTGCGATGGTAAACCACTGATTGCTGATTACGCAATTGTTCTCCCTTGCGGGAGGCATTATCCAACGCGGTCGAAAGTTCAGCAAGATCTGCACGCGGCTGTCCTTTGGTCTCTTCGGACAGGGTCTCACAGGATGCCTGCAAACGGAGAATCAGCTGGTTCCAGTCATCCAGCTCCTTCTGCATCTGTTTTGCCGTTTCAGGCTGCAAACGGGCTGCAATATAGGCCTCCTTGTCGGCAAACCCGACCGACGCAAGCGCAGTCCGGTAGCGTTCGACAGCCTGGCGGTACTCGGTTTCCGCCTTTTGCCGTTCCTCTTGGCAGGAAGCGTTGGTCGACTGAAGTGCAGAAAGGGCGGTTGCCGCCGTTTCTCTGCCGCTGCGGGCATTTTGCAGCTCCTGTTCCAGCCGGGTCAATGTCTGCCGGCGGCGGCTGATCAGCTTTTCCAGCTCCTGCGGCGTCTGGCAAGGAAGCTGGGCGCGGATTTCATTGACACCGGCATTAGCCGCCTGAAGCTGTCCGGTCTTTTCTTCCAGCAGGCCGCGCTGTTTTTCCAGATTCTCAGAAAGTTCCCGGGCAGCTGTTTCATGCTTTTCAATCTCTCCGCTCAAAGTTGAAAGCCGCTCAACTTTTGCCTGCAATTGCTGGCAGTTTTTCTCCAACGTCTCGATCTGCCCGTTGATCTCTGCTTCCCGTTCCTTCAAAAATCCCGACAACTGTTCCAGTCCGACCGGCTGCCCATAAGCCCCTTCCACCGACACCAGCAGGCTTTTCTCCATCTCCCCGACCCGTGCGGTCAGTTCACCGGATTTCCGGCTGCTGTCGGCACTGCGCCGTCCGCTCTCCTTTTCAGCAGTTTCCGCCTTTTTCAGTTCTTCCTCGGACGGTGCATCCTGTGGCAGCGGTGCGGGATAAGGATGTTCTGTTGAGCCGCAGACCGGACAGGGCTGTCCATCGGTCAGGCTGCTGGCAAGAAAGCCCGCCTGATGGGCAAAAAATCGGGTTCTGATATCTGCCAGTTTTTTCTGTGTCTGTTCCCAGAATTTCAGGTCAGATTTTGCAATCGCCTGAACCTTGTCCCGTTCACGGACGGTTTCACGATAGGTTTTGACAGCAGCAATAATACGGGCAGTCAGTGCCGCAAGCTGACGTTGTCTGGCAAGAGCATTCTCTTCTTCGGCAAGTTTTGCGGGCATCGGCCGAAGCTGCTGTTCGGTCAGCTTCATGCCGGAAATTTTGCCCTGCTCCTCATCCAGCCGGCGGATCATCCCATTCACACTCTCCAACAGCTGTTTTCGTTGCTGCTCCAGCTGTTGCTGTTGCCGGATTTGGGCTTCCAGCCGTTCAAACTGCGGACGGGATTTTTCCAGCAGCTGCACTTCACCGGTCAGACGGGTTTGCTGGGGAAGATTTTTCTCCTGCAAAGCCAGTGCCTTTTGTGCCTGCTCCATTGTCTTCTCCCCGTCTGCCAACCGGCTGGCGGACAGATCCAGTGCCTGCGCCGCTTCTTTCAGCCGTTTGGCGGCACGAACACATCCTTCCGCCTCCGGCCGGACCTTTTCAGCAGCAGCCGCCAGTGTCAGACGACGCGCGGTATCCTCCATCTCGGCTGTACGAAGTTTTTGAAGGGCAAGCTCCTGTCGGGTCATCTCCAGCTTATCCAGCCGGGCATTCAGCTGTTCACCGGTTTTGACCGCGGCAGCCAGCCCCGCCCGCATCTCTTCATTGGCCGCCGACGATTCACCCAGCGTCTTTTCCAACGCCTGATCAGCAGCAATCGCTTCTCTGAGCAGCGGAGAAAGCTCCTCCCAGGTATAGGGAGACTGAATAAGAGACTGCCACTTTTCAGGATCGGGCGCAACCACAGGCGGCAGTTGAATCTGTCCCTGCTGCAGCTGAATCTCCTGAAACAAGGCATCCTTCCGGCCTCGCAGTTCTGCTTCCATACTGCGCAGAAGGTCGGTAAATCTGGCAAAGTCTTCGGTCGAAAAAAGAGTGGTAAAGATTCGCTGCCGTTCTTTCGACTCGGCCAGCAGCAGTTTCTGGAAATCCCCCTGGGCAATCATCGCAACCTGAGAAAACTGCTGAGCAGTCAGACCGATAATCTCTTCCAGCTTTTCATTGACACTCTTGACCGATGTAATCACCTTGCCATCCGGGAGAATTAATTCAGCTGTCGCCGGATGAACCGAGGTCCCGTCGCCGCGTTTTTTCGGGCGATCATAGCGGGGAGAACGGATGACCGAATACTGCTTTCCGGCATACCGGAAATCCAGCTGTACACTGGTTTCGATGTCCGGCCCCGCATAACCGCTGCGCAGAGAGTCCGGTTCCCGGACACTGCCGCTGGTTTCCCCATACAGCGCAAAGGTAATCCCGTCAAAGATCGTCGTCTTCCCGGCGCCAGTGTCACCGGTGATCAAAAACAGTCCTTTCTCTCCAAACCGTGAAAAGTCCACCGTCACGCTTCCGGCATACGGACCAAAAGCCGTCATTGTCAGTTTAATCGGTCTCATCTTCCGAACCTCCTTCCCCGCCTGTCTGCTCCTCAGTTGTTTCGGAACGATCAGAAATATTTCCCCAAATCTTTTCCATCAGTCGCAGCACCAGTTTACCGTCTTCCTCTGACAGCGGTTCCCCCTGCATCTGGCTGTAAAATTCTGCAAACAGCTGGGGCGGAGTTCTGCGTTCCACCTCTTCGCTGGCTGAAACTGTTACCTGCTCTTCTTCCATTGATGAGGCAAAAGCCAGCCGCATGATATTCGGATAAACCTGCCGCAGCCGATACAACGGATCCGCCACCGGCTCGGTATCGGTCAGCGTCACATGCAGATAGTCTTCCCTGTTGGAGGCTGACACAACTTCATCACTGAGCAGCTTTTCCAGCGGTCCACGGATTCTCCGCAGGTCACGTACAGGCTCCAATGGAATCAATTCAATCGTTGGTTCTTCCATCCCATTTAATGTGACCAGTACGACCGATTTATCATACTCAGCTTCTGAAAAAGAATACTTGAGCGGCGAACCAGCATACCGCACGCTGTCTCTTGTCAGCCGCTGGGGGCGGTGGATATGTCCAAGTGCCACATATTGAAAAGCAATAAAGTTTGAAACATCAACATTGTCTGTCCCGCCCAGTGAAATAATCTCTGATTCACTCCGTTCCGGCGATACGCCGCCAGCTGTGACAAACTGATGCGCGACCAGAACACTGGGAACGTCTTTGGAAAGGGTAAGATTTTCCATTATGCACCGCATCGCGTCATCATAACTCTTGATCTCCTCATCCGGGAAAAAGGGGCGGACATTGCCTGGACGGATAAACGGAAGCAAATAAAAATCTGCCTGATCTCCTGGTTTCCCTAAAGTCACCTTTTTCGGTGCACCATTAAACTGGCCGACCAGATAAACGCCCTTTTCCTCGAAAAGACCGCTGCCAAAATCCAGCCGTTCAGGGGAATCATGGTTACCGCTGATCATCAGCAGAGGGATCTGCATTTCGGTCAGCGACGTGATAAACCAGTCCAGAACCGTGACCGCTTCTGCCGGCGGAACCGGCTTATCGTACAAATCTCCTGCGACAATCACTGCATCCGGCTGCCGTTCTGCCGCAATATCCAGAATCTGACGGAGGATATACCTCTGGTCATCAAGAAGAGAATACTCAGCAAGCTGTTTTCCCAAATGCAGATCGGAAATATGTAAAAACTTCATATAAACACCCTTTCCGCCAGTGAAATAAAATCATAAATCTATCCGATCGAATACCCCGAGCCCACACCGGCTGTTTTTCGGGAAATTCCGACTGAAAACCTGTTTGATTATCTTATTATAACACGCCGCACCCGGTGGCGCAATCAGTTTTTGGATAAAACATACAATGACAAAACCGGCCGCAGCTTCCGCATACGGCCGGCCAGCCTGTCAATCAGACAGGCAGATAAAATTCATAGCCCTGCTGACGGGCAGTGTCGATAAAGTCGCCTAGCATCGCGGCATTGTCCGGTGAAACTGCGTGAAGCAGATAGATCGCACCGTCATGCAGTGCGCCGGTTGTTTTTTCAAGTGCCGCTTCTGCACCGATTCCGCCGTCCTTGTCCCAATCCTTGTAAGCAAAGCTCCAGAACAGCGTCTTATACCCCATCAGCTGGACATTTGCCAGCATCTGCTCGGAAAACTCGCCGCATGGGGGACGAAACAGGGTCATGGTATATGAAAACTGTTCCGCCATCCTGTCAGCCAGTACTGCCAGTTCTTCCCGCTGTTTTTCAATCGAGATATCAGGGAAAGAAGGGTGGTTTTCACTGTGGTTGCCGACAGCATGCCCTTCCGCAATCATCCTGCCAACCAGTTCCGGTTCAGCATCGAGATAATCGCCGGTAATAAAAAATACCGCTTTGACATCCTTGCTTTGCAGCGTATCCAGTATGTCTGCCGTGTAACCGTTTTCGTATCCTTCATCAAACGTCAGATACAGTCGTTTGCAGTCTACCGCCGTATCTCCAATAAAATACGCGTCATATTGCCCGTACTTTTCCTGAAACTGAAGGCTGGAAACCGGGCGGTTCTGGTCATCCAGCTGTACCCCTTGTCCCCAGCCCTGCTTGGCTGTATCCAGTTGACTCAGTTCAACACCAGTTACACTGACGTTTTTTTTTGCGTTTCAACCGGTTCAAGCGCGGAGACTGAGTCGTCATTGGTAACCGGGTCATTTACGCCGTTATGACTGGAATCATCTTCCCACTTGCTTTCCTCATCTTTCCACTCACTGCTGTCCTTATTGTCATTTTTATCATTTCCATCCGTCATATCGCTGACACCGTCCGAGACATCTTCACCTAAATCACTCATGCCTTCTCCGACGTCACTGACAACGTCGCCCAGGCCATCCCCGGCATCGCTGACCATATCGCTGACAGGATTGGAGCTGTTGTCCTTATTGTTATCCTGCGGAATTTTACCGTCTTCACCACATCCTGTAAAGACCATCGCAGCGAGCGTACCCGCGATCAACGCAGACAGTACCTGCTTTTTCTTCATATCAGGACCATTCCTTTCCATATTGCTGAATTCAAGTATCCATTTCTGGATACTTTCTGATTATCTGCAATTTGGAAAGGATTATACACTTAAAAGCAAATAACACAAAAATTTACACAGACAAAAAGCCCATCTGATTTCTCAGATGGGCTGTTGGCTGCTCCTGTCAGGCTCGAACTGACGACATCATGATTAACAGTCATGCGCTCTACCGACTGAGCTAAGGAGCAATATGTGTGTCAAGGTCTGACTTTAGTCAGACCTTGACTTTTGTGCCGGCACCGCTCTATCTTCCCAGGCCGTCTCCAGCCAAGTATTTTCGACACTGATGAGCTTAACTTCTGTGTTCGGTATGGGAACAGGTGTGACCTCATCGCCATT
>CALXOA010000003.1 GCA_944389895.1 uncultured Victivallis sp.
TTTACTCCTTAATCGAAAGAATGGAGATGTGTTATTAGCTTGAAAAAGTTGAAAAAAAGTTTGGAAATCCTCTGTCAAAATCCAACCATAACAGGTACTTTATAGGTATAGCAGGCTCCTTTCTGGGGCACAAATGGGGCACAAATGGGTCACAATTGCGGGATTTTGGGACCTGAAAACAGGAAAAACAGCCGTAAAAAGAAATTTTTGAGGGAGAATTGAAGAAGAGGGTTCTCATCCCATTGGAGATGCCATCCTTTTTTGTTCAATTCCAAGAACTTGCAGCAGAGTATCTCTCTCTATTCCTCAGGGCGGATTTGTCGAGCGGAAGAGGCGTTCTGTATGTAATCCTGTAGGTAGGGTACGCGAAAAATGCCTTTTCGACGAACCTTGACACAACTTACAGCTCCTTTACGCTCGAAATTTCCGGTAGCTGATCAATTTTCAGTTTGAAGTATTCGCGATCTCTAAAACCGTAGGCTTGCCTGATCAGCCCTCGGATTTTGTTGTTAAACCCTTCCATACTTGCATTACTGATCTGTCGAAACGCCCAGAAACTGACAATTCCATCGAGTTTATCCCGAATGGGATGGGCCATCGTTCTTCCTTCCGGAATTTGTGTTTCCTCCGCTAACTTGATCCAGCGATGAAATGCGATTTCAGCGTGGCAGGAATTTTTTGCTCTCGCTTATATTGCTCTCAGCGCTTCCTTAAACATATACGCATCCCCCAAGTCTTGAAAATCTCCTCTCATATTCCGCAAAATGGATTTTGCATCTTCTGACAGATCTTCATTGTTTTTCAAGAAGATAAAGCGCAGGCCTTTCAACTGTTTCTGTTGACCAGCATCCATTCTTGAAGTAACTCGTTTCCGTACTTTATCGAGTTTGTCATTCATCAGTTTTACAACGTGAAAATGGTCAAAGACGATATGAGCCTGAGGGAAATTCTGCGAAATCCAACTGGAATACGCATTGGCCATATCCATCGTAACTACTTTGAGTTTACTTTTCTTCAGCTTCTTCAATGCCCCTGCCTATGCAGAAATCCACTTTCCCTTGCCACCGGCCCGAATACTGCCGTCATAGTTCCAAAACGGTTCGCTCCAGGGCTTTCGTCATTCTTGCATGCGGCAGGGAGAGATGCGGAAGGTGTTCAACAGCCTGAATTTTGCATTTGGGGCAATAGAGCCGGTGCGTGGTGAATTTAAATACAACCTCGCGGCAGCTGCCCATCGGTTCGCCATGAGCACGACGGCGAGAGAGAGGCATAACAGTCAAGTCTGAATTCTTACACTGGAACTATGTACGCCGTAACGTAGAACTTACACTTGATGGAGTATATTTGACTGAATGCTGTTGAAATTCATGTAGCCGTTGTGTATCGTAAAGATTAACCGACATCGCAACCTCCTCATTGCTGTTTTGCTCAAGAAACAATAAGGACGATGCCTTTTTCCATTTCATCGCTGAGTTTTTCTCAAAATACGCTCCGGTTTGTCAAGAACCGTCGAAGAACCGAATTTTCTTGTTCAGAAATTTTTTGAGGGAACAGTTTCGGAGAATGTAATCTGCTTCGGTTCTACTTTGATGACCCCGTCGGAACGGGAATAGGAGCCGTTTTGCGGATGAGACATGACAACAGAGGCATCTTCGATGATTTCCCCTGATTCTGTTTTCAGAAGAAGGACTGCATGTCGTTTTGTGCTTTTCAACTCAATGCGCAGATTTTCTCCAGCGGCATCGACGGAAATTGTCTGTATTTTCAGTTCGGGATGCTTTTTCTGAATATCCAGAGTTTTCTCTGTTTGAGAGGCGGAAAAGAGAATTTGACGCTCTTCTCCCCTGATATCGCAGCTCATAAGCTCCTTCTCTCCACCCAGAAAAATCCGATTTTTACAAAAAGCCACGCTGCTGATTTGAAATGGAAATTGGCGGAGCTCCGTTAATATCCCGTCTGTTCCGGCATAAACCCTGTCGGAATTGGCAGCAACAAGATGGTTCCCGTTGGCGTGCAGTTGCCAGCCTCTGTTTTGATTCACTCCAGAGTCTTGATAGCCGCGTGGAAAAGTTGCGATTTCCCGCACGGTGTTGGAATGATCCAGTTTCATCACCTTATAGTCAAATTCGTCGCAGGTCAGGAAAAAGAGAGCTTCCGTGATTGGTTCGAAAAAAGAAGCCAGTATTTCGGACGGTTCTTCCCCCGGTGGCCAGAGTTTTCTTTCGGCAGGATGGGAGGTGGAAGCCACAGAAGGTTTGCGCCGGAGTTGTCCAACTTTCTCCAGCATTCCCGGGTACTGTGCCAGCTTCTGGTGATCGTAGAAAACACAATGATCAGGCAAGCCGGCTTTCAGTTCTTCCGCAAGCTGAAAATAGTTTTGAAAAGAAGTCAGTACCTGATCGTCAGAGTACTCTCTGGAATAGAACAGCGCATTGGTTTCAAGGAGTAGGCTCAGTGGACGTAATTCTGGGAAGCCGAGTCTGTTCAACTCACTGGAGGCCTCTCTGGTCCAAACGGGAAGTTCTTTGCGGGGTAACGCGTTCTGCAGTTTGAACAGAGTTTCGGTCAGACCATAAACCCCATTCTGCAGAAGCCACTGCCAATGTTCCTCCGGCATTGCTGATGGCTTTCCGTTCTGCAATGAAGCGAGGAGAGAACGCCATGCCGTCTGCAGGGCAATTCGATATTCAGTGGATGATGGATAAAGATCCGGTATGATTTTCGGGAAACGGTTCAATTCCCGGTCCGGCGCAAAAGGGGGAATTTCTTCGAAAAGGACGGCATCAAGGAACTGATCCCGATGTCGGGATAGAAAAGTCCAGTAACTTTGCCGCGTTTCCGGCGGAAGTTCGGCTTTTCTGTCTTTGATGATGTGACAGAGCAGCATGGCTGCGGTGTGTGTGTTGTTGTCCCAGAGAAGTTTCTCATGGGCGACGAGATATTCCAATGCTGCACGGTAATATGGGTAAACCGCAGGAAATTTTTGCCCATCGCTGTTGTTGCCGATCTGGTTGAGGTAACGTATATTGGAGTTGTTGAGGGCAAATGCAGCAAAGAAAAGTCGGGTTGCGCTTTCGAGGTTTCCACGTTTTTCAGCGATTTCAGCCTCCCGGGCAAAGCGTGCAGCCTCATTTTCCGCCTGGTAGTTTTTCTTCTGTGACGAATGTGAAAAATATTCTGTCAGAGCATCGAAAACGGGGACAATGGAATGATCTCCTTTCACCTCTTTTCGGAATGTGACTTTGTCCTCGGCATCTGTCAGATAAGCGGCAATTCTGAAATCCTCTGCTCCCCTCCCGGGATTCAATTCAAAATGAAGAATTTCGGAGGCGAAAACCGCATTAGCCCATTTCCCGCTCAAATCCCGCTCGCGCAGCAACTCGATCAGATAGTCGCGCTCCAGAAAAACGACGTCAAGTTCGTGAGCATGCTTTGTGAGCTCCTCCATCACACGCTCAGCAGATGCGTGCAGGGAATGATGAAGATTGTTGCGGATCGCGGCAAGAGAGATCAAACGCATTTTTTCCGGCGCCTGAATTTTTTCCAGCACCGAATCGAGTTTTTTCTGCAGAGAAACCGGGGCGTCGTCAGCCAGCAGAAATGTTTTCAGCCGGAATCCGTATTCTGTTTCAAAAACGGAAACCTGTGTCCTGTCCTCTGCAAGATCTTGAAATATCAGGAATATGGATGCTCCCGTGACTTGCGCCTGACGCGAACGTTTTTCCGCTCCGAACTTCTGCTGAAGGAACTGTTCGTGTTCCAGTTCCGCAATTTGTGATCGTTCAACAAATTCATAGTGATTACTGAATTGTGCGAAAAAGAGATCCGAAAGTCGCCCCGCATTTTCCCCATATGCGGTCAGTGCGATTTTCTCCGCTCCTTCAAGCACAATTGCGAAAGAGGACAACAGGGCCAGAACAATCCATTTCCATTTCATCATAATCACATGCCGGTTATAATCAGTTCGAAATTCTTCTTGGTCGGTGCTATGTTGAGGCGGAACCGTTTCGGCTGGATCCCCTGGTAGGAGGAGTTTACATGGCTTCGGCGACGGCTTCCATCGGGCAGACTGATGTCGACCCAGACTTCATTGCTGGCCAGATTGGTATTGGAATGCAGAAAGAGCGCGAAGAATTTCTTTCCTGCTACCGGTTTCAGAGTGAAATCGAGATAATTGGGTTGATCACAGGCTTTGACGACAATTCTCAGTGCTTTGTGTCCCTGCAGATCAAACCATTCCGGAGTAGCGAACTGACGATGTGCAACCCGGATGGAAATACGTTCTTCCTTCCCTTCTTCACCGCTGAACTCCCGGTCGTATTCCTCTTTCGCTTCCGGAAGTACCCCGGAGAGGAGTTGCAATCCGCTCCTGTATTCCCTACCCCGGAAGTTTAAGCGTTGCTCCTTCAGCAACAGTAAAGCCTTTCTGTAAAAATCATTCGGAGTTTTACATTCGGAATTTTGCACCCCGAATTTTCCTGCAAGATAGTAATAAAAGTACCTTTTCTGCTGCAGATCATGCGCATGGAGCAGGTAGTTGATCGCAGTCGGACTTCCAGCTTCAGCGGCCTTCTCTGCTTCCGGAATGGCCGCGGCACGTGTTTGGGGATTGTCCAACTGTGACTGAATCCGGTAAAATGCGCATTCCACATGATCATTGCGTCTACCGATTTCGTCGGAAAGTGCGGCGATCAGGAGCGGATCCGGATTGGAAGTTCTCCATGTCTTCCGCAGATCTTCCAGCAACTCCGGCGTCGTTTTTTTGAAATCCGGCACCGAACGTAACATCCTCTGTACCGTTGCAAGATCTTTCCTGGTATGAGTACAACCATCTGTGGAATATTTCAATAATTCGTTTTCTGCCGTTTTCAACAATTCCCCCGCCCGGTGATATCCATCCGGGATTCCGGAGTTTTTTTGCTGGAGGATTCTGGCAAGTTCGATCATGCTCGGCACATAGCCGAGTTTTACCGCCTCTTCCAAACGGTTGATTTGAGAACGGCGTTCCTGTGGTGTCCGAGACCTGCCGGTCTTGTTGTCGGAGGGGGAGAAAAGCAGCGCTCTGGGATTTCCCGTTTTTCGTGCAAACTCCAATGCCGAACCATGCAGATCGCGATTGGGAGAGGCAACTTCAAATACCGCCCGCGGTACCAATCCACCGATATTCAACATCTGTTCCGTATAGCACTTTTTCAGAGAATGTGTTCCTTTCAGAGTGACGCGAATTTTCCCGTATTCATTACGCATAACCACTGAACTGCATCCGTCGAGCGGCGGGAAATATTTTCCTCCCCAGAATATGGATTCCTGAAAATGAAAAGAAGTGCCGAGCCATGGATCGAAATAGAGTGAGACCGCCTTCTGATAATCCACCGCTCTCTCACAATAACCACGGGTATAAATCAGGTAGAGTGTGACGGCGGCAAATTCATTTGCCTGGGCGATCTTTTCGAGGCCGGTGATCCCTTCAGTATACTCCCCCGCCTGAATCTTCCGGGCAAGCGGCAGATATTCGTCGAAATCCGCTTGCGTTGCGGCGAAAAGATACCCTCCGATCATCCCAAGGAGTGCTACTGATATTTTTTTCATTTCAGTACTCCGAAAAGTTCTCCTGCGAGACGGAGTGTCGCTTGTGCAATGGCATCCTTGGCCGCGATAATGTAGGTGGCTCCGGCGAGTGTTTCCTTGACGGCGCCGGAAGCGAGCAGTTTACGGCCTTTTCCATAAATGGAAAGTTCCACCCTTGCAGAGGCGGAGGTGAACCGATGATAATTGCCGGCATTGGCTGCAACGGCTTCTCCTTCGACGATGAACTCAGCATCGGCCGGCGTTTCGACAACTTGAAATCCGAGGGCGAGCAAGAGTTTTTTGAGTTCTGTTTCCGCAGCAGGATCCGGGATGGAAACATTGATGTCTTCCCGAACTTTCACGCAGATTTTACGTCTTCCGCCCTCAACCGTTTCTTTCAGCATATCGGCAACGGAAGTAAGCGATTCCGCTTTCGGCAGAAGTTTTGCGCTCTGTTTCTCAAGAATTGCCGCGACTTTCGGTGCCAGCTCAGGAACCAGTGCGGTAAAATCATCTGTCCCGCTGACACTGGTTCCGAGGACCCGGCTGGTTTCCGTCCCGATGATCTTGACGACAACGAAGTTCTTTTCGGCGGCTTTGAACAATGACCCGGAAATGATGATTTTTGCACCGATGAAGCGGCCGAGCTTGACCTGACTTTCCTTGTCTGTCAATCCCACTGCGGAGAGTTGCAGTTCCGTCAGTGCTTTATCCAGTTCTGCACGTTCGACGAGATCGGCCGAGCCGGATTCCATCAATGCGACATTGAGAAGTTCTGCTACGGACTTTCCCATCCCTGCGTAGGCTGCATTGCGTTCCCGTGCTTCAAACGGCAGTACTGCGGCTGTCGGAACGATCTGTGAAACTGCTTTCTCTTCGGCGAAGACTCCGGCAATCGCCATCAATGCGACGAGACCACATAGAATTTGCTTCATTTTACATCCTCCTGTTTTTGTTATTATCGGGAAGAATATCTTCCAGAACCACTTGTCTTGACTTTTCCTGAGGCGACAGTTCAATAGACAACTTGACGGTATCGCTTCTGATCCGCAGAGTCCGAGAATTGATCCATATGCTGCTGTCCTGTTCCTCTTCGGCATTTTCGGGAATGCAGTCGAGAAAACGACTGACGTTCTGATCGAAGCGAACCAGATAATGTCTGTGTTGCGGAGAAAGTTTCAAGTGCAGTACTATCGATGTTTTTGCTGCGGTGGGATGGGAGGTGAAAATAATTTTCCCCTGCTTTTTTTCAGCATCGAAGAGTACCGGAGCATCCGCTTCTATTTCCGTGACAACAGCTGCGGACTCAGACGGAGGCGTTGCCGCTGATATCTCAGGCATCTTGATGGACGGAACTTCCGGCATTTCGAGCGCGCGGATTTCGTATAACCCATCCGGCATTATGGCCAGAAGAGCCGTGGAATCCTCGTTGAGGAGGAGGTTATGTCGTTGTTCCAGTCCGTAAATACGCAGCGATTTTTCAGGAGAGAAAAGATTCAGCAGAACCAGGTCGTTACCAGGATAGTTTCCGGTGACCGCATACACGCCCCACCGTAAAGCCTGCTTCAGGAAATCCGCGTGAGCGGGACCGATCCCAAGGCGGGGGGGCATCAGTTTCGCTGTCACTGGCCGCTCGGTTTCTCCCTGCAGCGCCATCAGTGGACGCCCCTTTCCCACGTCATAAAGATCTCCGGCATCTGAAGAGAAACACCAGTTGTTTTCTTTCTTCTGCAGGAAATAATAATCTTCTATGATCGGCAACTTGGGTTTTAATGTCTTAGTTTCAAGATCCAGTTCCAACAGCAGAGGTACATTGTTGTTCGGAAAAAAGGCTGTACACTCCAGCAACAACCTGTCATTACTGCCGCATTCATAAATGTTGCGAAGCTCTACGGTTCTGGCTCTAGGAACAGATGGAAGTGACAGTTCCATCAATCGGGGATGAGAAAAGTCGGATTCTCCGCCAAACAGATCTTTTCTTCCCGGAGCTATCCAGAATGTCCTGTCTCCGGCGACAGCATATTGGAAAGGGGTGCGACGGGGTAACTCCACCTCGCTGTAATCGGAGAGCCGGTAGGCCTTGTGATTGACAATATGAAGTTGTCCGGCTGCATCCGGAAATTGTTTTACCGGCCGGTGTGTCCACTGATCCAACAAATAATCCCAGCTTTCATTCTCTGGATTCCAGCGGACGACACGATCGGGGAGGCAGGCGTAAATTACTCCGTGGCGCAGGAAAACGGTATCCACATCCTCGAGAGTACGGTTCGGCGACGCGATTTTGCAGAAAACATTCTCCCGATAGAACTCCCAGCTGGCCAGCTTTTTAACTTTGAATTGCGGATTGAGCTGTTGTAATTCAGCTTCAGTGAAGTAACGGTAATCCATGTTGGAGGAAGGCCCTGAAGTGATTTCCCCGGGTACTCGTGAGGCATCAAAGTGATTGTCGTCAGGGTAGTTCCCCAGGACGGCTCTATGTTTTTCCTGCCAGCGGGCGAAAAATTTCCGCTCTTCTGCGATGCTCTGGATCAGCAGTCCATCTTTTTGTTTCTCCTGCAGATTGGCGAACGAAGCAGAAACAAAGCGAATGTCCGAAAGTTCGAATCCCCACTGATCCGGATTGTAATTTTTCGGAATTGGATTGATGGAAAGGAAAAAGCCGACATGACAATGTGTGAGCGGTTTGCCGCATTGTGCGCATTTTACCGCCCCGGGTTGGAGTAAAAACGGAAATTTTACCGTCCCGATTCGATCCGCCGGGAGTTGGAATTGGAACGAGAAATTGTTCCCTTTTTCGTCACTTATTCCAAGGCAGCTCTCTTCCTCCCGGGAGTGCAGGAAGAAGGCGACAATCCTCAAGGTGGCAGAACTCTCCGGGGAAAAGGAACGACCGGAAAACTGCAGTATCTGTTCTCTGGAAGTTAATTTCGGAATACAGAATGTGGTTCTGATTTCCAACCCGGATATCTTGCCCAGCCGGATGCGATTCCCGTCGCAGGAAACAACCGACTGCAAATGATACTTCCCCGACGGTTGCCGAAGGAACAGATTTTCCGGCGGGATCAACATTTCCGCCGCTTTCACCCCCATGATCAGTGTCATCAGCCCGACTACCGCAAAAAATCTCATGTATCGGAATCCTTCAGCAATTGTTTAATTTCCAGAATGTTAACTACATCGTCGAGATCGAAGTCCGGGGAAAACACCACTATTGTCTGTTTTACATTTCGTAATATAGCATACGTACCCCTGCCGTCCAGTGCGAGTTGTTGTTCGTTGCCATTCAACAGGAGGCCCAGAGAACCTGGATGTTCCGTTGTTTTTAAGGCGAGTTCCTTCCAGTCGTTTCCAAGTTTCAAGGGGAAGGCGTATTTCTCCGGAAATACCAGAAAAAGCTTTCCGGTCCTGTTGGGCGGGAAGTTTCCGCAGAACCAGATATCCGGCGTTGTCCTGAATAGCGTCGAAACGCCATGGAGGCTCAATAACTTTTTCTTTCCATCCGACAAGTCAGAATATCCGGCACCAATTCCAGTGAGCGGCCTTTGTGAATGAAAACGTATTTTTCGCCGCAGGTTTCCACGTGTCAGCACGGCATGAAAAGTGGTTCCATCAGAGAGAGGAGGAATTTCAAAGATTGCCTCTCCTTCTCCAGAGCCGAGAATTCGGCCATGTTCCGCGGTCAGTACCCACTTCCCGTTCCCCGGCAGGATGATTTCCCTGCCCGACCAGAGTTCGAGTAGGTCGCATTCTGCCGCTCCACAGAGAACACCGGTGTAGGCGGCCAGGATGATGTGAAGAAAATATCTCATGAAATTATATCCGCCTCATAACGATTTCCAACCCGGCGTACGGCTGGAATTACAGTACGGACCATTTTTCCATCGATCTTCAGTTCCAGATCCAGAACAAGCGTTGTGGCATCGGGGCGGGACACGACTACATCTCCAGAATATATCCCATCATCCAGGTAAATCGAATCATTGTCAGAGCAGGCCAGCGAGAGATCGAGCTTTTGCGTACCGGTCCACAGGGAGATGGTCACAAGGTTCGAAGGAACTCCTGCAGCTTCCCGCTCGCCGGTTATCAATTCGTTGTCGAAAAAGATCACCGCGGCATCTCCTCCGAATAACCGGACGGCTTCAGAAATTTTATTATATTTGTTCCAGTTCAGGTGCGGTTGCCTGAGCAGCGGCAGGCAGAAGGCTGCTGCTACGCCGATCAGGATCAACAGGATGGCCGCGCAACGCAGAAACGGGAATCGGTGGGGGGCCGGGGGATCGATTTTTGCAAAAAACTCTTCGGCGAATTTCTTCTCGTCCTTCGAAAAACGCAAGACTGTTTTTTTTCTGAGTTCCAGAAGTTTATCCAGTTGTCGATCATTCATCATCCACTCTCCTCAAAATTTCACGGAGCAGAGATTTCGCTTTGTAGATCCGCTGATAAAGAGTATTGGGCGAACATCCCAGTTGCCGTGCCGCCTCTTCCCCGGGAAGACCACTTAGGATTGCGATATGTACGGTTTCACGATACAGCTCGGGGAGTTCTGCAATCGCCCGGTCTAATTTCACGAGATCCGAATCATCGTGGAACTCTCTTTCCGGCATTTCGTTGCGTTTTCGCTCCTCATGCAAACGTTTCCTCAGGAAGTCATAGCTTTCAGTTACGACGATCCGGCAGACCCATCCGGACAGGGCCGCTGAATCACTCTTAAAACTTTTCCTGCGAATCCATGCTTTCAGAAGTGCGGCCTGAACCACATCGTCGGCATCTGCGGCAGTGTTGACTATTCTGGCCGCAATGGAGCGGAATAAGCCCAGTTTTTCCCGGATCAGTTCCGCAAAAACATTTCTGTAATGTTCGTCCCGATCTTCCACAGAAGAAGCTCCGATGTTTCGTTATCCTGACCTATAAGACGTTTCAGGAAGAGAAATTCTTAGCGGGAGTTTCTTTTTTTTGTTACTTGATTTTTCTGAAGTTGATCAGGAGATCCGGGGAACCATCGTCATGGTTTATGCCCGTTCCGCTGGTTGGCCTCCTCAGGCAGATACAGACATGGCAGTATTGTCAAATGTATTTTTATAATTCCATTCTCTGACAAGCGGACATGATCAGACAACTTCCCCGGACGCCATTCTGTAACTTCGTGGAGACCTCCTGACGACAACTTCAATTCTCTTCAGCAAGAACATTTCCGGCGGAATCTATTCTGAAGTCGTCAAGAATCCGATCCGGACGGAACGACCGGATGCGCATTTCCTCTGGGGAGATTTCAAACTCTGTCAGGCAAAGTTCCCGGGCGGACTCCCCACCGGCGACAATCAGGCAGGGGATTCCCTCCACCTCGCCACGCAGGTAATGGTGGTTGTGTCCTGCCAGAAAAAGATGCCATTGCGTCCCTTCCAACAGGGGGAGCAGTCGTGCACACACCCGGTTGGCCGGAAATTCTTTCATCGGAACAATGTGGTTCAGCACAATGCGGAACACGGCTCTCCGGCAGGCTTCACTCTCCAGCACGTCTCGGATCCATCGGGATTCCTCCCGGATGTGTTCCCCGTCATTGAGAGCCTCTTTTTCCGGGGCGACCAGATAGTCCAGTACGAGAAAAAACGCTGGTCCGCTGGTGAACGCATAATAACTCCGGCCGGAAGGCGAGGCAAACGCACGGTTCCAGAGATCCGCTTCTCTGCCGCTGTATTCGTGGTTCCCGTGAACCATGCACAGTGGCGTCAGCTTTCCCTGCTGATTGAAGAACTCGACGAAACCTCCCAGAATTTCGTCATCAAAGTTGCTGACTGTGCTGGTGACGTCACCCAGATGAACCATGAAATCCCCGTCCGTGAAGTGATAGCGCTGCTGATAGAGCTCCAGAGCTTTCAGGCGACTTGCCCGCGGCAGATGGGTGTCGCTGAACGCGAAGAAACGGGTTTCCGGGTAAGGTGCATCAGAAGCCGGAAGAGTCCGGAACGAGTAGATATCCGGCAGTATTGATATTTTCTTCGGAATCCAGGTGGTGTCGCCGGAAAAGGTCTCGTTTTCCTCAAAGAGCAGGATGCGGAACTCATAACACGTGTGCGGACGCAGCTCTTTCAACAGGATTTCGTGGCGCATGACGTGGAACAGGAGATAATGATTCTGCGCCTGGTATCTCCGGTGCCACTCCTGTTCTCCCCGGATGCGATATTCCACTGCGGAACCGCAGACGCCGTTGGTGTTGAAGTGTATATAAGCCTGATCCGGCGTCACGTGGGTGAGCCAGGGACCGTAAGTGAGTTCACGAAAATCGGGAAACATCTCGCGGAGAATCCCCATCTGGGAAAAACGGCACAGAACCTTGCGTTCCGGTGCCGGAAAAGACAACGCACACCCCCAGCCGCAGCTTCCGGACTGCACCAGAAATGCAAGAGTATTCTCACCCTCTTGGAGAGGGAGTTTAAAGATATGATCGGAAGAAGAGACCGGTGTTCCTCCATTGCCGTTCTGCAACAGAGAAAAGACCGTTTTCCCGTTACTGGAGAGTTCAAAGAAAAAATCCGCTCCTGCCGTGACGACGAGTTCCCCCGCCTCCGGGGCTGTTACGGAGGTGAAAAGAACGATCTGTCGCCGGAGTTCGACCGGCAATCCCGTCAGGCTCGAAAGGTCAAGAAATTCTTCGAGATTCCCCTGCCGCTCCTGAAGATTCAGCTCCTTTTTCGCCAGAAGTTCCGTCAGCGGCAGTGCTGAGAGTTTTCTGGTTTCTTCCGGGGTGAGGGTGTCGTCAATACTCCAGAACCAGCTCCGAGGCTGGGGAAGGGAGAGGTAGGGTGCTTCTATTATCGGGGAAAGAGGCTGAGCTGTCATGATAACGCTACCTTAAATGGAATTTTTTTACAACGACTCGAATGGTCCGGCCTCTGTTTACCCTACTCTCCCTTCAAGGACAACTTTTTATGGAAAGATTGGTGTAAAAGCCTTTGGATTACTATATCCCGCGGTTTCGCAATTGCAAGTTCCGAAATAGACTTCATGCTGCGTCCGATCTTGCAGCCGAATGAAACCGCCTGGAGTTGTGAAAGTTCATACAATTTCAGGCTTTGATAACGTCCGGAAAATTGCGCATATTTTGAGAGAGGGCATTTGAAAAAGGGCCTGTTTCTGATTGATTATAGTGACCAAACCGTAATCAAAAGAAAGGGAAACAGGCCATGGAAAATGTAGCGCAAGAAATGAAAAGGCAATCTCCAGAGCGATTAAAATCGATGAAAAAAAGATTCGGACGCATCTCGATGGACTGGTTCGGCAGTCCGTCGAGAATACATTGAATGCACTGTTGAATGCGGAAGCTGACGCGATCTGCCAGACTTCGAGCTATCACCGTAGTCCGGATCGGCAGGATACGCGGGCCGAAAGCGATAAACGCAAACTTCTGACGAAAGCGGGAGAAGTGGAACTTCGCGTTCCCCGTTTGCGAACGTTGCCATTTGAAACACAAATAGAACGCCGCAACCGAAACTTCCGTTCGCCCGTGAGCAACAGTCAGAAGCCGGGATATTTTTCCCACCATTCCCGGGAGACATCGCCACTGGTGGAATCTTCTTCAAATCTCTGGAACAGGTTATCGGCCATCCGGCTGACGATCTCGTATTCCCGAAGATTCCGGCGCCACGGTTCCGGAATGGCCTCTTCTCCGTTGATAACGCCCAGAATATTACCGGCGATTGCTCCGGTGGAGTCGCTATCCCCGGTAATATTCACGGCTTCGAGCACCCCCTTTTCGAATTTACGTTGATGATTCAGTGCACAGTGGACGCTGATGGCGAGCGCCTCTTCCGCAACCCAGCCTTCGCCGAGTTCAGCGGGTGCGCTGGCCGTTCGGGCCGCGCGGAGTGCCGCAAGGGTTTCAGCGGAACCATCCTGCGTTTGCAGATGGTGTTCTACCAACGCGAGCGCGTCCTCCAGTTTTTTTCCCGAAAAAAGATACGCAATCAGCATGGCGAACGCGCCGCCGGCTGTGATCCCGGTCGGATGGCCGTGGGTGATCGCAGAAAATCTGCATCCGTACTCGTAAGCCTCTTCCGGCTCCAGCAGCAGCCCGACAGGAGCCATGCGCATAACCGTGCCGCAACCTTTGCTGTTATTGCGGCTCCTGAAATCGCGGGCATTGTTTTCAAGTGCCTGAATGCAGGTCATGCCGGGCGCACGCTGCCGGAACAGCTGCTTTTCCCGAATGAGCCACCCCGTGTCAAGGCCGCAATGATCGGAATAGACCTCCCCTCCCTGCGTTTTCAGCCAGCGCAGATAGGCGGAATTCACCACTGCGACCGGATCCCAGATTCCCTTTCCCTTGAACCGGACAACCGCCCGCAGCAATCCTTCTGCCGTGAAAAGCGTCATTTGTGTATCATCGGTGATCGCCCCGGTCTCATTGCCGAATTCAACGTAACCGGTCACACCGTCAGCTCCGTAGCTCTCCAAAATCGCATCCCTGTTCAAAAACTCCACTGGTGCCCCGAGTGCGTCGCCGACCGCGCCGCCGATCAGACAGCCGCGGACAGCACTGCGCCGTACCGCATCCGATTTCGCTTCTGATTCTTTCATATTTTCATTTCCCCGATTTTTACTTTTCTTTTATCATAACATCGCAGCCGAACAATGCAAACGTTACGAACGGCTCTGCAGTGGAAGTTATCGGAAGCCAGGCGCTGCATTTCATCCGGAATCTCCGGTTTGTGAACGTCTTTCCCGTCATCACTTTCGCTGCCCGTCTCCTGA
Organism: uncultured Victivallis sp.; assembly: GCA_944389895.1. Taxonomy (GTDB): domain Bacteria; phylum Verrucomicrobiota; class Lentisphaeria; order Victivallales; family Victivallaceae; genus Victivallis. The sequence goes on from CALXOA010000003.1 coordinate 14,317, forward strand.
TCGAAAACGTTTCCGATTCCGGGCCAGTACCGTTACGAATCTCATCTCGCCTGATGAACGTCTCCCCATATTCTTCGTCGCCGGCAAGAAGAGCGAACCAGATTTCCCAATTAAATTTGGTTCATTCGTACCTTGTGTTGAGATTCTCCCGGTTGATCCGGCCCTCCCCCCAAATCGGTTCTAAACCTGCGGATTGTGGTATCTCCAGGATGAAACTTGAAAAAACGGATTTCTGACATGATATCTCTAATGGCTCTTCTGCTGGAAAGAGAAACTGAGAAAAAAGAAACGCCGTCATCTGCAAAAATCGCCCGCCCCGATCGAGTAACTCCGGAAGAAGCCGGATTCGCTCACTGCCGCGATCACCTGTTGCCGCGTCCATCTCGGACCGGCGATATTGTACTGTACTTTTTTCAAAAACGGCATTACAAAAAATTGTCCAACCGGGAATGCGCAGTTCGGGTTTCGTGGAAGTCCGGTTGCGGGAGGACGTCCGCCGTGTCCGACCGTTCAGAGAATCAGCGGGACGAACATTCCATGAAGGGGAGTGTTGGATGTCGCACATCAGAAGTCCGCAATATTACTATCCCATTTCCATCAGGAGGTCGATTTCGATTCGCATCGGAAGTCCCCATACTCATATCCCGCACAAACGTCCCGACTCCGGGACGCTTCTCAATCAGATTCTGTGCGCAAAACTTTTCCAGGAGATGCCGGAGCGCAGGGTGACGGATCGAATATCTCTCACACAGCCCGTTCTCCGGCGCGAAGAAACATCTTGCAACCCGGAACGCGGTTACTCGCCATCCAGGCGAAACACTGCCACGATCGGGGCATGATCGCTCAGCGCCTTCCCATTCGGAAATTGGAAATCCTCATTCGGAAATCCCCATGATTCCGCGCGAAGGCGAAGCTTCTCTCCGGAACGGAAATAGATATGGTCGATCGCGTTCTTTTTCCCTGCGCCAAGTTCCGAAGCACAGTTTCCAAGCCCGTATTCCGAAAGTACGCCGAGCGCCTTCTCCGGCAGATTGAAATCCCCACAGAGAATCACGGCATTCTCCTCCGGGGAATGTCTGCGGATAAACGCGATGATCTGCTGCAGTTCTTTCCGGCGGCTCTCCCCAGACACAGCCTCAGTTCCCGCCGCAAGATGGGTGGTATAAAAGTCCAGCGGCGCCCCGTTCACTTCACAACGCACCATCAGGACACCTTTCGATCCGAGACGGTTTTCCAGAGACCCTTCATCCTCGAAATATTCCGCCTCGGCGTGGATGATCCGATGCTTCGAAAACACGGCAAGCCCCGAATTGACGATCTTGAACCAGTGTCGCCGCTTTCCGAAGTAAACCCACCCGATAGAGGAGTCCGCTGCTTCAAACACTTTTCCCGGCGAGGCGAACAGTTCCTGAATTCCGGCAAAATCATACTGGGCGAGCTTCCTGCCGATCCGCGGATTTTTCCCGGCGGCATCATCCAGTACGGGGCGTGACTGAATATTGTAGCAGAGTACGGAAATCACCGGTCCGGGATCACCTGCCGGAACGGCGGGAGTGCAATGCTCCAGAGAAGCAGAAGGATTTCCCACGCAGGAAGCCACAAACAGGACAATTCCCACCGGCAGCAACAGCAGCCACAGGTAACAACGGCGCCTTCTGATCCCGGAACGCCTTTCCGGTTTCTGTTCCGCCTTGAACTTCAAATTCATTACCGGTGCCTTCCTCATCTGGTACGATTCCCCGGAAATCATTCCTGATCCCGGAAATATTTCCCGGCGAAACGCCGTCAAATAATCTATTGCCTGGAACAGCAGTTTGCAAATCATTTTTTTGGGAGAATTGACGTTTTAACGATTGGCATGTTGGTGTTCTACGTGCCAGATTACCCTTTGAAACGATTTCAGGGGAGAAAACTTGCAATTGGCGAAAGACAGGACTATTTTATTCGTATCAGTAACGGCTTACGTCAGCGGGGCCGGCATAGTTATGGGCGCGGCAGAATGTCCGGAATACAAAGTGACAGTCATGGACGTCAATCTGAACCCTATTCCCGATGTGGAAACCCGGCTAAACTCTCAATCTGCGAACCGGAACTTGAAGAACACGTTGTACGTTTCCGCGGACGCAACCTCTTCTTCATGACTGATGTGGAATGCAACATCCGTGAATCGAAAATCATCTTCATCCGCGTCAATACCCCATAAAAACTTTCAGTTCCAGCTGGGGAAAATCATTTGAGGAGTTTGTAAGAACAAGTCCAGGTAAATTACGAAGCATCACAAACGGTGGACCGCAGGGAGTAATCCATGTATAAATGCTTTTTTGTTAAATTTCAGCTCTGCTCCGGAAGTGTGAAATTGTATTCGCCTTATTTGATGGATCATGAAAGCAATCCCGATATGCCGCTGCTCGTTAATGGAAAAATCGTTTTCTTTAAGACGAAAAACGGCGCGGTCAATTTCATGCGCAATCATTTCCGCGATGTGTCATACAATGACGAACCAGCATATGAGTTTGATACGGAAACCTTTATTGAAAACATCCGAACCGGATATCATCGAGGAGTGGTCATCGATACTCTTAACATCATTTTTGATTATTTAAGTGCGATAAAAACTGAGAATTACCCATTCTTTTCCCGGAAAGTCATTTTCGATTTTGCGGATTATGCTACTTTCCATAGAGAACTTGAGGAATACTTTCAATGCCACTCTCAGCCTTCTTCTTCTGAACTGATCAATTTCCTTTACTGGTTTTCAGGGGAAATTGCCCATCATTCCATCCTTTACTCACGGCGTGTCTTATCGGAAATCATTCAGGGAAAGACACAGCCTTTACCTATTCAAGCGGAGCAATCCTTCCTCATGCAAACCAAATAAGACTTTGAATTGCGGTTATCCTTGAGAACCGGGCAATAAAATACTGGAACCTGTTTGTATTCGCGACGGAACCGTCCATTTGAGAACTTGCAATCAGGTAACTACGGGATGTAGAAAATCAAGAGCTTTTACACCAGTCTTTCAATAAAAGATTGTCCAACCTTGAGTGCATGGCTCTGCGGCACTTGCAATTGGCACTGAAGAAGGATATGGTATCTTCCAATAATTTTATTCCCCCAATTCCCGGTTGCCGGGAAAATACAGGAGGGCTCCATGAAAAAATGGGGTAAACAACTGTGGGTGTGGATCCTTCTGCTGGATTTTGCGTATCTCTTTCTGCTCTGGCCGCTTCACGATTATCCGGAAACACTGTATCCGATTCTACCGGAAGATTGCTATGACCTCTGGGAAGAGTTCGCCGTCATGCATCTGGAGGGATTTCTCGCCATCGGAATGCTTTTCCTTTTGCTGTCAGCCCTGGGCGATGGGGTGTTTAGTGCAGCTAAGGCAAAAGGCTGGAGGAAAGCGGGAATACTCTTCGGATATCTCTGCCTTGCGTTCTGGACACTCCTCTGCGGAATGCCGGGACTGGGACAGGCGCGGGAAAAAGCCAGACGCATTGCCTGTCAATCCAATCTGAAACAGATCTGCCTCGCACTGGAATGGTATGCGGAAGAAAACGCAGGAGCTTATCCGCCGGATTTGCGGACACTCATTGAAACGGATTACCTGACGGATGAAAGTATTTACCGCTGTCCGAGCCGGCGCCGCCCGAATCCGGAATTTTCCGATTACCAATATCTGGGCAGAGGTCATCACATCGGGGAATCAGCGTTTCCCATTTTACGCGACATTGAAAAAAATCATCCGGGAAAATACTGTAATATTCTGCATTCCAACGGAGTATGTTTCATTGCTGCGGAGTAGAAGTATTACATTCAGCAACGCAGATCGATTTTTCAATAAAAACTGTCCAATCAGGGAAGAGAGAGAGAGTTTCCTCCACAGGTCCTTAATCCGCCGCAAATCTCACGCACACTGTTCGCTTGTGCCGGTTGACAAAAGATCAGACACCAAAAGGTGTCCGACGGCCGAAGGTCTGTGTTCGTTTGTCTCCATCATGTTCCATGGTGATTTCTTCAAATTCCCGCTTCGAAATCAAATCCAACACTTGACGAAACAGACTTACGGATGTATTCTCCATCGCGAAGTTTCCTTTTTTCACAGGTCTCTGTAATATCCTGTTGTGAAAAAGATTACTTCACTTTTTTTCACGTATTGAAAAGGTTGTCGGGGCAGATGTAACGCCAGGGAGCAAGTTCCATGTTTTCTCCGATTGAAGTCAAAGAAGTTGTCCATAATGACGAACTGACTCGTGGGGGGAAGCGTCATGCGCTTCTCGATCAGATGCTGGCCGCACGAAAAGACACGTCCGGGCAGGATCCGGGGATTCAATTGCCGGCGTTCAGCTTCATGCCGGAGGAATTTAAGAAAATGCGTTTTGCCGATTTTCTTGAAAACGGCTGGACGCGGGAGAGGTTACCCCCATTCCTGCAGAAGGATGTGGCGGAATCCATGGAGTACCTCGAAAATCTCAAAAACCAGTTCACGGATTTCACCTTTCTGCTGGATTGCGGGTGCGGCGGTTTCGGTCATGTCTGGCTCGTCCGGGATATGACCGGAATGATCCTGGCGTTGAAAACCATCTCCAGAAAGCAGCACGAATCTTTCCGGAAAGAACTTGCCGGCTTGAGCCTTTTCCGGCAGAGCATCAGAAATTTCAAAAATCTGGTGCAGATCCATCATGTCGGGCAGACGGCGGATTTCTTCTTCTACACCATGGACGCGGCTTACAGTCTGGTTCGCGACCGCTATATTCCCCTGACGCTGGAGAACCTGTTCCATTTCTGCCATTTTTCTCCTTCCAACAGTGGCGATATCATAAAATCCCTGCTGGAAGGCGTGACGGAACTGCACACCCACAGCCTCTCTCACCGGGACATCAAACCGGGCAACGTCATTCTCATTGACGGCCTCCCGAAACTCTGCGACATGGGGCTGGTTTCTCCGAGCGATGGAAAAGATTCCGGTGGAACAAGGGAGTTTATTCCGCCAGATTTTGCAGCGATTCCCGATGCCGAAGCCGGAGTGTCGTGTGACCTGTATGCTCTGGGCAAGCTCCTTTACGGGCTCCTTGCGAACGACGGAGTTCTCGGCAATTACCCTGCGCTCCCCCGGGAAGCACTGCGGAACACCCTCGGGAAAAAACTGAACCAGGTCTTCAACATTGCCTGTGCGCCTTCTTACGCCGAACGTTTCCGAACCGCGGATGAGTTCACCAAAACACTTGATGCAGCCCGGCGGCTCTCCGAAGATTCCTTCCTGAAGTTTCTTCATGGTTCGGGCATTCGTCATGAGACATCCCAGCAGGAGAAAATTTCAATCGACAAAGAACAATACGCTCAGGAGTCAACTTTGTGGCTTTGCCGATTACGGAAAAAGCTCAAATCCGGCAATTTATCCGGATTTCGAGCCGTCCTCTCGGAAAAGACGCCGGGAACTTCTGAACTCTTTTCCATTCTAAGTTTTCGTTGTTTTCGGAAAAAATTTTTTCCAATTCTCCTGGAGTCCGGAGCTGATCTTCGGGGAATTGACCAGAGCGGACGCAATGCATTGTTCCCCGTTACCGAAAACAACAAGCATTTTCTGATCCGGGAACTGCTGAAGATTGGAGTTGATCCCATGCAACGGGATGAATCCGGCAATATCCCGCTTGCAGTGGCGTTGACCAAAGGGAACTCCGCCGCAGCGAAACTGCTGTTGTGTGTGACGAAAAATCCAGCGGCCGTCAAAGACAATCGCAATCAGACTCTGCTTTACAAGGCAGTCGATGGAAATCTGATTCCACTCGCGAAAGAACTGGTTGAAACATATCGGATCGATGTCGAAAGCCGCGATGATGCCGGTCAGACTGCACTGCACTTCGCTGCCAGCCAGGGTGAAAACCGGATGATTCGTTATCTGGTGGAGGAAGCCCATGCCGATCTGAACGCCCGGGATAACAACCGCAGAACTCCGCTTTTCAGCGCGGTTGAGAACAATAGAATTACCACAATCAAACTTCTCCGGCAATATGGAGCAGACCTCTTCACAAAAGATGAAGCAGGTTTGACCCCCATGGAATACGCCATCAAGGAGCACCAATTTGAATCCGCCGGGATCCTGTGTAAACTTTCAGGTTTTCCCGGCTGGAAACAAAAAAAAATCCTTTCGGACATCGCAGAAAGAAAAACAGCATCCTTCCAGACAATCATTCAGGAAATTTCCCGGATACAGCAGCAGTCCGACATTATGGTTTCCGTTGAGCAGGCGGAAGAATCCGGAAACACCGCGGCATTCAAAAGGGAAATTTAATTCAAAACCGGCATAAAATCTCTCACCGCCGACGGCATTGGATCAATGAAGGTGGCGGAGAAACTTTCCGCCGGGTTGCAACGCGTTCGGGGAAACAGCAGGAGAGACAGCCTTATGGCACAGTCGGATTTTATGGATTTTCTCATTTTGGATGAACTGGTTTCGGAAGAGGAGAATGAGGCGCGGCGCGGCCAGCGGGAAGAGTGTGGGTTTGAGCCGGATGACGACGAAGACGCCCTGGCGACATCCTGTAATTCCGATTGCGACGAATGATTGATGACTGACGGATTCTTCCCTCCGTTTCCCGTGCATCACACACACGGGAACCATTGGATCTGAAGGGGATCTTCCGGAATCCTTTCCCGCGGCCTCCTCCCTGCCGTCAGCGGGAAGGCGATCCCGTTTCCCAAACGCAGCCGTTGAGCAGCTTCCGGGAGAGAGGAAGGTCCTCCCCGGCCGGTTTATCCATGGACATGGAGAGGTTGTGTCCCATGCCGCGGAGCGCAGTCGGCACAAGTTCATTGTTCGGCACCTCCACCGCGACCGCCTGAAGCCCGGGACAGTTCAGCACCTCCTCCTCGGTCATCCACTTCAGCCCCTCGTAAGGCTGGAGATTTTTCCCGGAGAATTTCGGTGGGGTCGAAGTTGCGTTGCCATCGACGACGCCGACGATTTCAAACAGTTCCGGCAGACGCCGCAGCGCGGTGATCTTGCCGGAAGCGTGCTCGTGGCAGACACCGATCTGGGCGATTTTGATCTTTTTCCATCGATGACACCTCCATTATTTCTTCCATTCAGTATAGCCGGAAACCGCGAGGACGGTCTTCTGGACCAGATGCTCGTGCTCCAGCGTATAGGGATTCTGCTTCTCCCCCCGGAGATACGCCGCGAAATCCTCCAGCTGGTCGATGTAGCGGTCGCGCATCGGGCCGAAGGTGAGAATGTGTTCGCCCGCCGTGAAGGATTCATTCCCCTCCTTGAGGTAGAAGCGGGCCGAAAGCGGTGTATCATTGAACTTCGGGTAGGAGATGTAGCCCTGTTCGAGCGGGCAGAGTTCGAAGGTCGCGTTGGTGCCGCTGACGAAGAGGCGGCGGGAACGCTGACCGTCCGCCTGCAGCAGCGCGGTCTGGATCGTGGCGATCGTCTTCGGATAGAGCAGCACGGCGTGGCCGTTGTCGTTGAGGCCGTCATCTTCGAGCTGCTGCCGGAAGGCGACGATCCGGTCCGGCGCGCCGAGCATCGAGATGATGATGTCGACCAGATGGGAACCGAAGTCGAAGATCCCGCCGCCCCGGTAGGTGGAGAGCCACCGGCGGAACTGCTGATTGTCACGCCCCCGGCTCATCGAGGTGTAGACTTCAAAGATCTGCCCGAACCATCCCCTGCGGGCGGCTTCGATGCAGAACTGGATCGCCGGATTGCCGCGGAACATGTAGGCCATCTGCAGAATGACCCGGTTTTTGCGGCAGAGGTCGAGCAGCTTGTCGAACTCCTCGAGGTTTTCGCCGCCGGGTTTATCCATGTGCATGTGGATGCCGCGTTCGGCACAGCGCATGGCGGTCGGTACAAGTTCGGTCATCTCGGTCTCCACCGCGACGGCGTCGAGACCGGGGGTATTGAAGATTTCCTCCTGCGACATCCAGCGCAGCCCCTCGTAGCAGGCGCGCCGCCCGAAGGTTTCGCGGTCGGCGGGCGATTCGGCGCAGATGCCGACGATCTCGAACTCCTCCGGCATCGTGCGCATGGTCGCCATTTTTCCGTTGGCGTGCTCGTGGCGGACCCCGATCTGGGCGATTTTGATCCTTTTCTTCATCATTATATCTCCATTTTGTCTTATTTGCCGTACAGTGTTTCGATGATCCGCATCCGGCCGCGGATCGCTTCCTCATGGTCGCCGGTCCGGGAGGTCAGCACGACGGCGGCAAAGCTGTTCTCCGGATCGACGCAGATCGTCTGGCCGGTATGACCGGTATGGTAGATGGTCCGGTCGGAAAAGCTGCGCGGCCGATGAACAGCCCGCATGTCCCAGCCGAACGAACGGCGGTCGCCGTTCCTATCGTATCCGCAGGTGGAGATGAGATCGTAGTATTCCGCCGGGAACTGTTTCCGCTCCAGAATATCCTGCAGAAAGAGCATCATATCCTTCGCGGTCGAAAAACAGCTTCCGCTGCCGATCGGGAATCCGCAGTGGAAACAGACTCCGTCATTGTGCTGCCCGGCCGGATGGTCGGGGAAATGGTGCTCCACCTCGTCGGGCCCTTCGCCGGGGGCGTCCCACTGCGTCCGCGTCATTCCGAGCGGCTCCCAGATCCGCCGCTTCGCCATTTCGTCCAGCCGCAGTCCGGAGATCCGTTCGACGATCTTACCGAGCAGGATGAAGTTCGAACAGGCGTATTCAAACGCCTCCAGGCGCGGCCGGACCGGACGCTTGCGGAAGAGTTCGTGGTGGAACACCTCCCGGTCAGCGGAGTCATACGGTTTGCTGTTGTCGAAGCCGCTCACGTGCATGGCCAGGTCCCGGACCGTGATGTCGCTTCTTCCATCCCAATATTCCGGAAGGTAAGTGACAAAGGGCGCGTCCGGGTTCAGTTCTCCATCTGCCGTCAGCAGCGCGCAGCATCCGGCGGTGAACACCTTGCCGACCGAGGCGATATCGAAGCGGGAATGTTCCGTCATCGCTCTCTCGACCGGATGAACGCACTGTTTCCCGACCGCGATGACCGGCATCCCGCCGCTCGCGGTGAATACCGCCCCCTGGATCAGGCCGGAATCGATCTGGCTCAACGCCTCCAGCCGGGCTGCCTCTATTCTGTCGTCCATCGAACGTCTCTCCCTGCTGATCGTGAATTTGACCTTATGCCAGCGTCGTCCAGTCGAAGGCGATCCCCAGCGACGGATTTTTCTCCTCCGCGAGCATCCGGTAGATCTCGTGCCCCCTCTGCGGAGAGACGATCTCCGAGAGGATCATGCTCGCCTTGATCTTGCCGTTGGCGACCAGTTTCTCATCCTTGACCGAATAGAGCTGATGGCCCGCCCTGTTGACCATCACCCGGTCGCCGACCTTGACCACCTCTCCGGCGCCGCAGTAGCCCGGCATGCAGGGGAAGGTTGAATGGGCGTTGGGCATATCCATCGACCAGGCGCGTTCGGTGCCAGCGCTGACGATGGTATAGAAGTTGCGGATCAGCACCTGATCCGGTTTGAGTTCCGGAACTTCCACCTCTTTGAGGGTCGCGTTGCTGAGCGATTCCATGATGATCCGGTAATTTTTCATCGTATTTCCTTCTTGATGAATGGCGCGTCAGGATTGGAGTTCCAGCCGTCCGCCGTCGATCACATGAGAGGAGCCGGTGATGAATGCCGCCTTGTCTGAGCAGAGATAGAGGATGAAATCGACCAGTTCAACGGGTTCCGCCGCCCGTCCGAGCAGAGTTTTCATATTCGCCATGCCCGGGCGGGTCAGGACCGGCCCCGGGATCACGCAACAGGCGCGGACGTTGTACGGGGCACCCAGAATGGCCAGTGACTTGGTCATCCCTTTCATGGCGCTTTTCTCCGCCGAATAGTCGAGGGAGGGGCCGCCGCCGCCCTGTTCGCCGGTTACGGATCCGAAGTTGATGATGACGCCGCGGCGGCGCTCCATCATACCGCCGAGGATGGCGCGGCAGCAGTAGATGGCGCCGCGCAGATTGACGTCGAGCCCCCAGTCGATCACCTCGATCGGAAGTTTTTCAAAACTGGAATAGTTGTTGCAGCAGCGTCCGGACATACCGCCGGCGCAGTTGAGCAGGATATCCACCGATCCGAAGGTTTCGACCGCTGTTTTTTCCGCCTGTTCGACTTCAGGATATCTGCGGATGTCCACCACCAGCGGGAGAACTTTTCCGCCTGCGGAACGGATTCCCTCCGCAGCCTTCTCCAGGGCCGCCTGATTTACATCGCACAGCACGACATTTGCTCCCGCTTCCGCCAGTTTCTGTCCGGAGAGCAGTCCCATACCGGAGGCCCCTCCGGTGATGAATGCGGTTCTTCCTGTAAATTCCATTTTCCCGATCTCCTTGCTGTTACCGTTCTTACTGTTGCCTGCCACTGCGGTTGGTTTTCTGCTGCTGCGATAGTATATCCGTTCTCCGGCACCACGACAAAGGCTGTTTCCGATTCTTTTTGAAAAAAATTACGCAAACAGCGACTTGTTTTCACAAAAAAGGTGATATTGCTGCAAGTAAGTCACAAAGGGGGAGGAACGGGAAATGTTCTGAGGAACATGCTGCCGGTGGAGAAGCCGACAGTGCCGGGTTCCCGGTACCATCATCCTCCGGACGTCCGGTGAGAGATGCGGCGGAGTGGTTTATCGTTGTGCGACCGCCCGCTTGTATTGGCTTTTCCCATAACATGCAGCTGTGCCGGAGGCCGGGAATGGAAATCCCGGCGGTTGCCGGAGTGGGGGGGCTACGAAAACATCCCGGTGACGTTTTCGTTGTTTCCTGGTAATATGTTGCGACCGCCGAGGGGTTCGTTGATCAACGGAAGCGGTCATTTTAGACACAATCGCGCGGTGCGTTGCTTGGCGGCGACATCATCACGCGGTTCGGGATTTCTCCGCCCGGACTGTCGCACGGATTCGGGGACTGCGGCTCTGGTGGTGTGGAAGCGCGCCTGTAAAAGATAAGACTTCATCTGACAAAACAAGAAAAAGATGCTATATTTAAATGGCATCGAAAAGAGAAAGGAAGATCAGATGAATCTGGAGGAAAAAATCATCAAACCGAAACTGGGACTTTTGGAGTTGAGCCGTCAACTTGGCAGCGTAACACAAGCGTGCAAAGTCTTTGGGTATTCCAGAGACAGTTTTTACCGTTTCAAAAAGCTTTATGAGGAA
>CALXOA010000004.1 GCA_944389895.1 uncultured Victivallis sp.
CCCGGCGCATCCGGGGAGAGAAACAATTCGCCGCGGAGGGTCTGAAGGGAGACCGGCGGGTGGGCGGTCAGATCCTTCCCGAGAAACAACCGGTATGTGTGGAACCTGCCATCGCCCTTCAGCGCGATGATTCCGCTGTACACCCCCCGCCATTTCCGCTCGGGAAGCCGGACCAGAAGCGCCGCGGCCCGATCGCTGCGGATCCTCAGGGAGAGCAGACGACATTCCGGATCAATCCCGTCTGCATTGAAACGGATGGCCGCATGAGCCTCCTCTTTCTGCTTTCGGGCGGGGAAGCGGATTCCCACCATGCGCTGCTCCCCCTGACGGAACGCATTCGCACAACCGAGAACCCCCTGATACTCTTTCCCGATCAGGCGATGCGGTTTCTCCGCGAAGCGTTCCCCCGTCAACGCGATGAGTACGGGAACGGGGGATTCGGTCGGAAGCCAGTCCACTTCGGTCCCGCGGGCCTCTTCGGCGGAGAGAAAGTCGACTGAAACGATTTTCCAGTCGGGATGCGGATTCTCCCAGGAGGCGACATAGGTTCCGATCGTGTGCCCGGCGCTGTTGGTTGACACGATCCCGGTCTTGGCTTCCGGAAGCGGGGCGATGTTCCACCAGTCGCCGATGTTGGAATTGCAGAGCATGCGGAACTCCTCCCGTTCCCCGTTTTCATAATGGATTCTGTAGCAACCGGGAGAACGGCCGGTGAAAGCCCAGGCTGCCGTGTGAAGGAAGAAGAGTCTGGAGAATTTTCCTTCGACACGGATCCCTCTGACCGCCGCCGGGAAGTAGGTCCTCATTCCTCCGCGGAGGACGATGCAGCTTCGCCCGCCGTTTTGCGCCGGATCGATGATATCAAAGGGGACTCCGCCCGCGAGCTGGGGGCCGAGCGGCATGGTGCGGAAGTCGTTTGTTCCCTGATCGAACCAGCCACCCTGCCGGTCCCCCTCCTTCTCGTCGGTGAACGAGGTCGTCGCGAAGGGACGTAGATCGATCGGGACACAACGCTCCGGAAGAACGTCGTATTGTTTCGTCATTGCGGCCGCGAGCGGCATCGCCTCTCTCCACCATGGCCCCTCCACCGCGTACCGGATCAGGTTGTCAAGGTAACACCATGCCGCGCTGTCCTGCTCCCGGGAAGAGAATGCATTCAATTGGGAACAGAGGATTCTTCCTGAACCGTGAACCGCTTCGGTGACGGCATTCCCGATTTCACTTCCTCCCAGCTGGGGGCCTTTGACGGCGAGCGCGGTCAGGGAGTAGGGCTGATAGGTATGGGAGACGACAAAGCCCGATTCCCGATTTTGCCAGGTATCAAATTCCGTCCAGTCGAGTCCGTGGAACAGTGGATGGTCCGGGATTACGGGATCGACAAACGGACGTCCTCCAGGCGTCAGGGAAAGGTTTCCGGGCATTCGGCTTTCCGGATTTCTCTGCTCCAGAATCAGCAGGGTTCCTCCTCGCGTAACAAAGGAACCGAAGGATTCTGTACTGCCCAGATCAAGCCGCTGCGGCTCAAGCGCCTCCGGAGGAACGACAAGAGTTCCCGCTCCGGTGATTTCCGAAGGACTTTTCACCAGACGCGGTTCCACTGCGGATTTTTTGAGATATTCGCACAAAAGGCGGACGTTCCGGATCGCTCCGGTATCGAGAACGTAAACCGGGACCGCGGGGGTCAATACCGGGCGGGTACGCGGGGCGATGAAAAGGTTGTAGAAGTTTCTGGAGAACTCCCGGGTTTCGGAAGTCAACCTCCCCCTGAGCTGAAAATTTCCCTGCTTCAAATCGTCCGGCAGCTGCAGTTCGACTTGTTTCCGACTCCGGGAATGTGCGTCCAGGCGGGGCAGAGAAATCCTGTGCAGCAGGCGCTCCGGTGTACTCCCGTCATACAGCGTCAGTTCCAGTACCGGATTCTCCAGCACATCCTGAGAGGTGTTGGCTATCTCCAGAATCCAGGAACTCTTTTCGCCGCTGAACAGGTTGCGGGGAAACAGGAAATATTCATCGTGCAGGGAAAAATAGACCGGTTGATTCCAGAGATACGCCATCGGATGATTGTGAAACCAGGGGGCGAATCCGGCATGCCGTTCGTCGATGCGGACCAGTTCCAGAATGCGGTGGGCGTAATGCCCCTGCGCCCAGCGGGAGAAGCCGGGCTGAAGGGCTTTGAACAGAGGAACCGCCCCGGTGAAGCCGACTCCGTTCGGTTCTCCCCATGAGGAGGGTCTGCTCATATACGCCGCGTAATCGCTGAGGTTGCCGCGCCGGAACTCTTGATCTGGTTTCGCACCCCAGCTGAATCCGATCAGTTCCCAGGCGCAGAAAGGTGCCTCGGAAAGTTTTTCTTCTCCGTAGATTTTCCGAAGCCCCTGCAACACCTCGTCGATTTTATCCCGGAACGTCGTCCATGGACTGCCGAGGCCGCAGTAGTTATGTACGTCGAAGAAATCGGTATCAAGTTTCGCGGAACCATAGGTGTTCCAGGCGCCGGATCCGGAAAAAGCACAGAGCGGCCGTTTCTGAAGATCTTCCTGTCGAACGGTTTCTGCCTGAAGGTTCAACAACCGGTTCACCTCTGGATTCCGGTGGTTGATCTCGTTTCCAAGTGACCACATGACCACGCTCGGGTGGTTGTGGCTGTAGTCGATGAACTCCTTCAACTCCGCCAGGTTGTTTGTTTCGAACTCCTGAATCTGGAGATTGTGGAGAAACGACCACGCCCATTCGTGATAGATCATGAATCCCTGCTCGTCGGCGGCCGAGAGCACTTCCGGGAGCAACGGGTCGTGTGAGCTTCTGGCAATGTTGTATCCCTGTTTCTTAAACTCCAGCAACCGGGCCGCGTGCCAGCGGTCTCCGGCGGGGAAGGAGATCGCATGCATGTATGCTCCGGAGAGATAACACTCCTCGCCGTTGAGGTGGAATTTTCCTTTTCCGGCATGGAAGTCACGGTAACCGAAACGTTCGGAGCGCCGGCTGAGCAGTTCCCCGTCTTGACGGAGATCCACTGTGAGGAAGTACAGGTACGGGGATCCGGGACTCCACAGCCGTGGATTTTCCAGCGGGAGACGGATGGTCAGGGCATTGAGTCCCGGAAGAAGTTTCCAGGTTTTCCCATCGAGGCGTCCGGTGAGTTGCGCCGCGTCTTTCCGGACGGCGGGAGTGACTTTGGCTTCCAGGGTTACCGTCATGGCCTTCCCGGTATGGTTGTTTACCTCGATGCCGGTTTCCACGCATCCGGCGTCTATGCGGGGAACGATCCGGATTCTGCTGATTCTGGCCAGCGGCTCCAGAGAAAGGCGGACCGGCCCGCAGATGCCGAAAGGGTGATGTTCCGGGGCAAAGGCGGCTCCGTAAGCGTGCGTTTGAGGCGCGATCCCTCCGGTATGGCCGAGATCGGCCCGGAAGCGCAGAGCAATCAGATTTTCCCCTTCCCGGATAGCATCGGTCACATCGATTTCAAATGGAGTGAAGGATCCCCTGTGAACTCCAATTCGACTGCCGTTGACGAATACCACACATTCGTACGCTGCACGGTCGAATTTCAGGATTGCACGGCACTCCGCGGTTCCGGAAAGCTGAAACTTCCTGCGCGACCACGCCTTCATATAGGGTCGGGCTGTATTCGGGAGTTCCGGGAACAGAGTGTAAATCGTTTTCCCGGGAACGTGCTGAGTCTTCCAGGCACCGTCGTCAAATGTTTCCTCCGCATAGTTTTTATCCAGGTCGACATCGTCCGGAAACGGAACTGCGGAAGAGGTTGCACAGGAGGTTTTCCACTCCCCGTCGAGCGGGATTGTACGGATGACCGGCGGTGTGTCGGGAATTTCCTCGATCCCGATCAGTGGATACGCTCCGGAAACCGGAGGTGCTTCCGGAATCCATGGTGGAATTTCTTTTGCAAAGGTGTTCAGCACCAGCAGGCCCATGACCACCGACAGAAAGTATTTCTTCTGCATTTTCTTTTCTTCCAAATTGTTTTCCCCGGCTTTCCGGCCTGTGCTCCCGCCTGATCAGAATCGTTTTCCGGGGGTGGGGAACGCTTCAGGTTTTCGACCTCAATTATTTTACCACAAAAAAAACTGCAGAGGGGGTTAAAAGATGGATAAAAGATCACACCTGTCCTAACAATTTTCAAAATGGCGTAATTTTCTGATTACGCCCCCTCATTTTCATCTATTTCACACCAATTCCCAAAAGTAGCCCCCCTTTGTTGTAAATCTGCTGTCCTAAAAAGCGAACTCTGGTTGAAATGATTCCGGCTCCGGTGGTTTGGTAAATGGTTGATCCAGCCATTGGCGCAAGTCGCGGTAAACAAATAGATTCCATTTCAGGAAAGTGACCAGGGTTGAA
>CALXOA010000005.1 GCA_944389895.1 uncultured Victivallis sp.
CCATGCCGTTCGAGCAGGCGCTGGAGCGACTGGAAACCCTGGTTGCCAAAATGGAGACCGGCCGTCTGCCGCTGGAAGAACTGATGAAAGACTTTGAGACCGGCAGCCGGCTGGTGAACGCCTGCCGCGGCAAACTCGACGCCCTGGAGCGGAAGATTGAACTGCTGACCCGCGATGACGGGAAAGAGGGGGAGTGGAGTGACTTCGAAGCGGATGTCCCCTCCCCGACGCGAAACGCCCCTCCCCCGGAGGAGCCGCCGTTTTAGTCTGCCGACGCTTTCCCGGCGGAAAAAACGCAAACAGCATTGATATCCGGGGAAATCCGTGATATTTTATGGGGAAGTATGCAGATAACAACCCAATCGAAACCGGATTGAAGAAAACGATGAATCCACTCAAGGAGAAACTTGCCGAGTCGCTGGTGATTTTCGACGGTGCAATCGGCACGGAAATTTACCGTCGGAACTTTTTTATCAACGCCTCGTTCGAACAGTTGTCCATCACCAACCCGGATGTGATCCTCGATATCCACAACGAATACCTGAAAGCCGGGGCGGAGGTGTTGACCACCAACACTTTCAACGCGAATGCGCGAAGGCTCTCCCACTTCGGCCTTGCCGATCAGACTGTGGCGATCAACCGCGCCGGTGTGGAATTGGCGCGCCGCGCCGCCGACGGCCGGGCCCTGGTGGCCGGTTCGGTCGGTCCGGTCGGGGAACCGGAATCTCCCGCTGATACAGCAAGCCGTGTCGAGTTGCTCATCGAGCAGATCGGCGCGCTTTCCGAAGCGGATTTCATCATCTTTGAATCATTGCGCACCACCATTGATCTGGGAGGAGCGCTGGAAGCGATGAAATCGTTCCGGGGGCGGCCCTATGTGCTCAGCTTCGCCATCGATCCTCAGTCGCGCTGCCACGGGAACAGTCTGGATGAATTTCTGAAACTGCTCGCCTGTTACCCCGGAGACGCGCCGACGGCGATCGGGTTGAACTGCGGCGGCGGTCCGGAAAGCACGCTGATTGAACTGGAGGAACTGGTCGGCAAGACCAATCTGCCGATTATTGTACAGCCCAACGCCGGAGTTCCGAAGGGGATCGACGGGCGGATGATCTACATGACCAGTGCGGAATATTTCAGCACGTACGCCAAGCGCTACGCTTCGCTGGGGGCAGCTGCCATCGGCGGTTGCTGCGGCATAACCCCTGCTCACATCGAAGAGCTGGCGAGGACGATTAAACCGTTGATGCGGGCGGAAAAACGGCGGATTCCCACGGTTGAAGCGGTGAAGGAGGTTCTGGCGGAGCCGGTTCCCCTGAAAGAGCGTTCCGCTCTCGGCGCAAAACTGGCCGCCGGCGAGTGGATCAAGCTGGTGGAAATCACTCCGCCGCGCGGCTTTGATCTGTCGAAGACGATCGCCGGAGCACGACGCTGCCGCGAAGCGGGGATTGATGCGGTCAATCTGCCGGATGGTCCGCGGGCGAGTGCCCGCATCTCTCCGCTGGTGACGGCGATTACCCTGCAACGCGAAACCGGTATCGAAACGGTGCTGCACTGCTGCTGTCGCGACCGCAGTCTGATCGGCCTCCAGGCGGAACTGCTCGGCTGCGCCGGAGCCGGAATCAACAATGTGCTTTTCATCACGGGCGATCCGCCGAAACTGGGGGATTATCCGTTCAGTTCCGGCGTGTTCGACGTCGATTCGATCGGTCTGGTGAAGATTCAGGCACGGATGAACCGCGGCGTGGATCTGGGCGGTCAGGCGCTGAATGCCGTTACCCGTTGCGTAATCGGCGTCGGTGCAGATCCCAATGCGATCGATTTGGAGCGTGAGTATCGCCGCACCTGTGAAAAGGTGGAGGCCGGTGCTGATTTTATCATTACGCAGCCGGTCTTCGCCGAAGTGTCGCTCTTCTCGTTTCTGGACCGGATTGCCCATCTGAATGTTCCGGTAATCGCCGGAATCTGGCCGCTGACCAGTCTGCGCAATGCGGAATTTATGCGCACGGAAGTGCCCGGTGTGGTTGTTCCGGATTCGATCATGGAACGCATGGCGGCCGCGGAAACCCGTGAAGCGCAGCGGGAAACCGGTATCGCCATTGCCCGGGAAAGTGCAGCGGCAGTACGTGACCGAGTGGCGGGAATTCAGGTCAGTGCCCCCTTCGGCAACGTGGAGACGGCGTTGCGGGTTCACGCGTGACGTCATCGCAGCTCGTGGGAGAGAGGCGGGGGGCGTGTCCGCCGCCCCCCGTACCCCCTGCGTCCGGCATGGTGCCGGTGCCAGGTTGGGTCGTCGGTTGGGCTGAGCTCGACGGCGGGTGCGGGCCGGTGGGAGTAGAGCCGCGGAAATACGAGGGTTCTTCCCGCTTTTTTGCGGAAAGAACCCGTCGCATTTCCGCTCCCCTTCGCCGGTGCCGAGCCAGTACGAGTTCGCGCGGGCATGTTTGACTGCGGAAGTGTTCCATGGCTCGGCGGTACGGGGAGAGACGCGACACCAAGTGCCGCTTTCTCTCCCCCGATCCCCTCTCTTTCCTGATCGGTCTGCTGAACTTGCGAGCGGAATTTCCACTGCGTCCAGGCTTTCTCACGGGCGCAAGCACGGTCAGGTATTTCCCTGCCCCCCTGCCTTCTCACGGGCACAAGCGCGGTCAGGTATTTCCCCGCAATCCTGCTTCTCACGGGCACAAGCGCGGCCTGTATTTTCCTAACACCCCTGCCTTCTCACGGGTACAAGCGCGGTCAGGTATTTCCCTGCACCCCTGCCTTCTCACGGGAACAAGCGCGGTCAGCGCCGCGAGCGCATGTGAGAGAACTGCTTTGCGTTTCGCAAAGCAGCAAGGAGCAATTGCGACGCAGTCGAACGGAGTCGAGCGCAGCCCCTCCGGCGACTGAGGAGTTGGCGGGCGAAGCCCGACAAGTAAGGCCCGCGAGGGCCGCGTGCGGATCAGTATC
>CALXOA010000006.1 GCA_944389895.1 uncultured Victivallis sp.
CCGATCACCGAGGAGATGCTTCAGACGCTCCACTCCTGGAATGCGAATCTGATCCGCGCCCAGATCGTCCGCAACTGGGGTCAGATCGGCACCGAAACCGACCTGGTCGAATACAATCAGTGGCTCGACAATCGGCTCGACCAGATCGAAGCCGCCGCAAAACTCGCGCCGAAATACGGGATCAAGTTCGTGATCGATCTGCATTCGCCCCCCGGGGGGAAGGTCTCCTCGCGCAACATGAGAATGTTTTTCGAGAAGAAATACGCGGACGCCTTCATCGACTGCTGGCGCAAAATCGCCACCCGTTTCAAAGACAATCCGGCCATCTACGCCTACGATCTGGTCAACGAACCGGTTCAGGCGATGCCGGCGCCGTACGACTACTGGAATCTGCAGCGGATGGCCGCCGAGGCGATCCGGGAGATCGATCCCGATACTCCGATCATGATCGAATCCAATGAATCCGACCGGCCGCAGACCTTCGTCTACCTCTCGCCGTTGCGCATGGACAACATCATCTACAAGGTACACATGTATTTCCCCCTCACCTACACCCACCAGCGGCTGCAGGGAGAAGGCCCGTCGCTCACCTATCCCGGCATGATCGAGGGCGAGATGTGGAACAAGGAGAAGATCCGTCAGACCCTCCAGCCGGTACGCGACTTCCAGCTCCGGCACGATGCGAAGATCTACGTCGGGGAGTTCTCGGCGATCGTCTGGGCTCCCGGTGCGGAACGTTACATCAAGGACTGCATCGACATCTTTGAAGAGTATGGATGGGACTGGACCTTCCACGCCTTCCGCGAATGGGCCGGATGGAGCCCCGAACATGACGGCACCGGCCCTGATGACCTGAAACCGGCCCCCAATACAAAACGCAAACAGGCGCTGCTCGAAGGATTCAAGAACAACGTCAGAGAGTAGTCTTCCCGCCCCGGTTCTCCGCTCCCGTGACCGACGTAACGGTTCCGGGAGCGTTTTTTTTCACCCCCGCAAGATCCCCTGCGCCCGGATCATTGCACCTTCCTGTTCAGACCTTTCTGACAACCGGGACAAAATGTCACGCGACGGGACAAAATGTCACGCAGGGCGGAAAGTTCCGTCAACATTCCCCGCTGATGAAAAGTTGGCACGCCCCCTGCTGATAGCTGCAGTGAAACGAGCCGGTGAAAGCCGGCGGAAGTTATAAAAGGAGGGTAAAAATGATGAATATGCTTGCAAGACTCAATCGAGGCGATGGTCTGTTCCCGGTGACATTGCACGGTGTCGATGATCTTTTCAACACACTGCTCGGCAATCTGGCGCCCGGGTTCGGGGCTGAACTGATGTTCGATCGCAACTGCGCGCCGCAACTGGAACTCGTCACCGACGAGAAGGAAGTGATCGCACGGCTTCCGCTGCCCGGTTGCAAACCGGCTGACATCGATATCGAAGTCGTCGGTGACATGCTGACTGTCCGTGCAACGCGGAGTTCCGAGGCTGAACCGGATGCGGAGAACGCTCACTTCATCCGTCGCGAACGTTCCTTCGGCGAATATGAGGAAAGTGTAAAACTCCCGGTGCCTGTCAAAGGTGCGGAAACCACTGCCGCCTACACCGATGGCGTCCTGGTGATCACGATGCCGCGTGAGATCGAGGAGAAACCGCGGACCCATGTGGTCAAGGTCAACTGATGCGAAAGAGAGAAAAGGAGGAATTGAAAATGAACAGCGAGATCATGGAAAATAAAAACGCCGCGTCTGAAGTGGTCGAAATCATGCCGTTGGTGGATATTCTCGACTCCGGCGACAACGTGACCATGTGGTTCGAGGTCCCGGGCGCGAATGCAGGCAGCGTCAACATCGAGGTCAAAGACGGCATTATGTCGATGAGCGCGGCAAGCAGCCTGCGCCGCAACGGAAAGACCATCGTCTTCAAGCGGAACTTCCAGCTCTATGACGATGTCGACTTTGAGAAGATCACCGCCGGCACCAGGGATGGTGTCCTGACGCTGAACATTCCGAAAGCGGAAAGCGCCAGGGTGCATAAGATCAAAGTCAACTGAAAAACCGGCTTTTTCGGCCGCCGGCAGGATAGAGGAGCCTCCGGCACCGCCGCATGAAGCAGGAGAAACCCCGCGGTCCGTCTGTGAAAACAGTCGGGCCGCACCTTGTTTTTCAGGGCTCCGGGAACGCGGCGGAACACCGCATCCCGGATTTTCCGCAGACCAACGTCAGATCACAATATTGACCAGCCGTCCCGGCACGTAGATCACCTTGCGGACAGCCTTGCCCCCGAGCGCCGTCTGCACCTCCGCGCTGCCGAGTGCGATTTCGCGGGCGGTCGCCTCATCACAGCCGACCGGCATCATCAGCCGCGCCTTCGGTCGGCCGAGCACCTGAACCAGAATCTCCACTTCGGAAACGCGGAGATACTCCTCGTTCCACGCCGGCCACGGCACATAGGCGATCGTACCGTCATGACCGAGCAGTGACCAGAGTTCCTCCCCGAGGTGCGGAGCAAAGGGCGACAGCAGCAGAACAAAGGTTTCCGCCGCCTCGCGCGGAACCTTGTCCAGCTTGGAAAAGTCATTCAGGCAGATCATCAGCTGACTGATCGCGGTGTTGAAGTTGAAGGTGTCAAGATCCTCCGTGACCTTCTTGATCGTCGCATGCAGAAGCCGGAGCTGATCGCGGGAGCACGGAACATCGACAATCTCGCTGTCTGCCACCAGCCGCCAGGCACGCTTCAGGAACCGGAACACCCCCTCCACACCCTTGGTGCTCCACGGCTTGGTCGCCTCGAGCGGCCCCATGAACATTTCATAGAGACGCATGGAGTCGGCACCGTATTCGCGAATCACATCATCCGGATTGACCACATTGCGCAGTGATTTCGACATCTTGGCGGGGAACTCCGTGAGCGCCTCCCCGTCGGACTTGCGCACCGGCCCCTCTGCCGTGAACTCAACCTGATCGGTCGGCACCAGCGCCCCGCGTGCATCCTTGTAGCTCGTCCCGAGAATCATCCCCTGGTTGATCAGTTTCAGGAAAGGTTCCTTCGTGGAAACAAGCCCCAGATCGAAGAGCACCTTGTGCCAGAAGCGGGCATAAAGCAGATGGAGCACCGCGTGTTCAGCACCGCCGACGTAAAGATCGACCGGCATCCAGTAGCGTTCCTTTTCCGGGTCCCAGGCGCGCAGCGGGTTTTTCGGATCGATGTACCTGAGATAATACCAGCAGGATCCGGCCCATTGCGGCATGGTGTTGGTTTCCCGCCGTCCCCTGCGGCCGGTGGCCGGATCGATGTAGTCGACCCAGTCCGCAGCCTTGGCCAGCGGCGGCTCCCCGGTACCGGAGGGCTTGAAATCCGCCATTTCAGGCAGATTGACCGGAAGCTCATCCTCGTTGACCAACTCGATCGAACCATCCTCATAATGGATGATCGGGAACGGCTCTCCCCAGTAACGCTGCCGACTGAAAAGCCAGTCGCGCAACTTGTATTTGACCGCTTCCCGGCCAAGCCCCCTCGCCTCCAGCCAGCGGGTGGCCGCCGGTTTGGATTCCCGGACCGACATTCCGTTGAGATCGAGCCCATTTGCATTGGCGGAGTTGATGAGTTTTCCCTCACCGGTCCAGCAGGCCTCACCGCGCAACACCGCATCGACATCGACGCCTGCGGCGGCGGCTTCCGCGGCATCCGGTTCGATGATGCAGATCACCGGCAATTCGAACTTCCGGGCAAATGCAAAATCGCGGGTATCGTGGGCAGGCACCGCCATGATCGCACCGGTGCCGTAACTGATCAGGACATAGTCGGCGATCCAGATCGGAATCCGCCGGCCGTCGACCGGATTGACGGCGAAAGCGCCGGTGAACGCACCGGTCTTCTCACTGTTGTCGCCGGTGCGGGCAAGATCGGACTTGGAGGCGGCAAGCGCCTGATACGCCTCCACCGCGGCCCGGCATTCCGGGGTGGTGAGCTTCGGAACCAGCGGGTGCTCCGGAGCCAGAACCATATAGGTCGCGCCGAACAGCGTATCCGGCCTGGTGGTATAAACCGTAACCGCCTCGCCGCAACTCGTCTCAAACCGGACCTCGGCGCCGATCGACTTGCCGATCCAGTTGCGCTGCATCTCCTTGACCCCCTCGGGCCAGTCGAGTTCGTCGAGATCCTGCAGCAGACGCTCGGCATATTCGGTGATCTTCAGCATCCACTGCTTCATCGGCTTGCGGTAGACCGGGTGATTGCCGCGCTCGCTGCGGCCGTCGATGACCTCCTCGTTGGCCAGCACGGTACCGAGGGCGGGACACCAGTTCACGGCAACTTCATCGAGATAGGCGAGTCCTTTCCTGTGAAGCTGCATGAAGATCCACTGCGTCCACTTGAAGTACGCCGGATCCGTGGTATCAATTTCGCGCTCCCAGTCGTAACTGAAGCCGAGTGACTTGATCTGACGGCGGAAGTTGGCGATGTTCTTCTGGGTGGTGACCGCCGGATGGGTTCCCGTCTCGACCGCATACTGTTCAGCCGGCAGCCCGAAGGCATCCCAGCCCATCGGATGGAGCACATTGTACCCCTTCATCCGCCGGTAACGGCAGACGATATCAGTGGCGGTGTATCCCTCCGGATGGCCGACATGAAGCCCGGCGCCGGAAGGATAGGGAAACATGTCCAGCACATAGTATTTCGGTCGCGGATCGAGATCCACCGCCCGGAATGTATGATTCTCCTCCCAGAAGTGCTGCCACTTCGCCTCAATTGCCGTAAAATCGTATTCGCGCGCCATTTGATTCCCCTGCTGCTTGAACGATACTGACGAAAATACAATACTTAACATACACGTGGAGGGAGCCAAATGCAATCTTTTACGCCGGAAATCAAAGTTCAGAAAACTCATCCGCCCATCACGGGAATGGGAAAATCCGTCCGCTTCCGCGATTCCTCCGAATTTCTCCGTCTGGAGAGGGAAAAAGAGTTAGATTTACGTCAGGATGTTGTAAATTCGACAATATTGCCTATATTTATAATAATCATGATTACGGAGAACGGCACAATCGCCGGAGGAGAGGAGTAGGGAAACAGTGAAATTCCATCTGAAACGCAGACTGATCTATTATTATGCAAAAATCGTCAGAGACGACGGTACCCCGGAGTATATCGCACGCGGCTGGAGCATTGGTGTTTTCGTCGGCTGCCTGATGCCGATCTGCTCGCAACTTCTGGTCTCGATTCCGCTTTCATTTCTGCTGCGGGGTTCCAAGATCGGAGCCGCACTCGGTACGCTGCTGACGAATCCGGTATCGATTTTCTTCATCTACCCGCCGCAGTGTTACGTCGGGAACAAACTGATCGGCGGCAGCCTGTCGTTCGAAATGATCAAGGAGTCTCTGAAGGAGCTGTTCCGGGAGAAGAGCTGGGACTCTTTTCTGCACATGAGCGGCGAACTGATCGCCTCCTTCTTTGCCGGCGGCCTGCTGATGGGAGTTATCCTGACGCCGATCGCCTATATCGCGGTTTTTCAGATGGTGGTCCGCTACCGGAAATTCCGGGCCGCCCGACGCCTTCGCAGAGGAACCATGCCGGCGAAGTGAAATTTCTTTGCATAAAATTACTTTTTTTCGTTTTCTGAACTTGTTTTTCCTGCAAAAACATCTATATTAAGAAGCACGACCCAAACGCAGTCCTGTGGTGTAACGGTAGCACAAGTGATTCTGGTTCACTTTGTTGAGGTTCGAATCCTTACAGGACTGCCATTTTTTTTGTCCACCTCAAACTCTTGAGTTCAACGCGCATTTTCCATCCCGTCCGGCAGGCGATTGGGGCACATTTGGGGCACAAACGGGTCACAATAAATGCCGTATATGATAATCAAGGGGAAAACGCCTTATTTCAGATCCCGGATTCCGATGAGGCTCTTACGCCGGATGGGTCGCAATGAAATACGGATTCCGGTCCGCACGACTGATTCGCAAAAAGCATCTGCCGTATGTAGATTACCGCAACGGCAAATGAACAGAATATGCGATATCATGGAAAAAGAAAATCATTCTTTCACCTATGACGATCTGAGGGAAAAACTGGATGAAGTAGCCAAATTTCACCTGCCTCCATTGAAAGCTGGATCTTCGACTACATTCACAGCAACCACAATACACCCAAAGACCGCGAAGAGGTTGCGCGGGGAATAGACCATTTCATCAACGACACCCGAAGACGTCTTGTGGAAAGCGATTATGGGATAGCCCAACGTGATTTCCTGAACATGGGGCCGCCGGAACTGCAAAACATTTCTTCTCTCTGGATGATCGGCTCTCTGGCAAAAGAGTATTATCAAAAGCGAATCCATGTTCTGGAGGTTGCCAAACAGCATTGCCTGGGGAACTTCGATACGAAATATGATCGTCGGAAAGGTACTGCCACCGTTGATCCCCGTGCGACCTTGCAAGCGAGAGCCATGCGCGAACAAATCATATCGGCCCCTGCGTTTTTTGACTGCTTCTACGTAATGCCGTCCTTGAAAAAAACGGGTGCATTACACTTTTCCCTCCCTGGTTTTCGTCTTCTGAGGTAAAAACGATAAGGCCGATGTCGACCTTTTTCCATCGATTCAGATTTTCAAAGCCTGTTATGAGGCAAAACGTAGCTCAAACCGGAGAAGATTCCCATTTAT
>CALXOA010000007.1 GCA_944389895.1 uncultured Victivallis sp.
ATTATATTATATAGTAATTGAAACAGTATTAAAAGACATCCAATAATTGAAGTTTTTTTGTTATATTTTAAGTTTACCAAGCATAAAGCAAAGGCAATTGCTGAAATTATAATGAGCAGCAGTAACATAAAAAATCTCCTTAAAGTTTGTTTGCAATGTTATAATATCACATGTTTTCAATTGTACGCTGGAACTAATGAGAGATTTCCATTCGTATTCTTTTTATCTTTCTCTCAGACCATCCGGCATTGTGCGCCTCTCTCCTAGGTTGGACAGCTTTTATTAAAAGATTGGTGTAAAGATCCTTGTTTTACTATATCCCACTGTTTGCCGATTACAAGGACTCAAAGATAAACGGCAAGAAGTCGGCAGTTTGCCAGACAGGGGAAATGACCATTTTCGGGAAATTTCGGAAAAATCGAAAAAACGGCCATTTTCTCCAGAGTTTAACCTTGAAAATGGTAGGGTTGTTACAACTGAAACTTCCGACCTCTACCCCTGTAGTCTTTTTGATTAATGGATTGATAATGAATCTATTACAACATATTTTTTCGCAAGCGGAGAATCCCGTTTTTCAATTCCCAAAATCAAGAGGTCGGACTTTTTGTGTGTTTCCCCGACTTTTGCTTCTCCAATCGAAAAGCCTGCGACCTCTGCTCACCGGAGAATTTGTCGGGAGATCATCGGAAACACAGAGGAAAATGCGAAAACAGTGGATTCTCTCGGGCGCTGCAAATGGCCGAATTCAGCCTCAAAATCAGCCCCAGAAACGAAAAAACCGACCGGAGGTCCGGTCGGCGGAGAATCGAAAAAATGGTCGGGGTGGTGGGGATCGAACCCACGACTTTCTGCTCCCAAAGCAGACGCGCTGAGCCACTGCGCTACACCCCGCAGGATAACCTCTCCTGAAGTACTGAAGATTTTTATAAGATATATCCGATTTGCACAATATTCAAAAAAAACTGCAGGGGAAATTCCAAAATTTCCACTCCCGCAGTCATTTCAGAGAGATTTCTCCGGAAAAAGGACAACGCATACTTCCTTCCGGCATCCCCATTTCTCGCCTCTATCAGCCGGAACAACCGTTGTTCACAATTCGTCGGATGGAATGATCTTAATCGAATCAAGCAGCGAACGCTCAATGCCAATTTTGACTCCGGGCTCCGGCCCGAAGAAGATCTCACGCTCGTTCTGTTCATAAATGGCCCCCGTCTCAACCGCGCCGGAACGATAACGGATCTCGCAATTCGCAATCCAGACATCGATCGGTTTCGCCAGCGTCAATGTCTCTCCCTTCTCAATCGTGACCTGATAGTCACGGGTAACCGGATTCGCCCGCGGGTGCGTCACCGTAATCCGGTGAGCCCCGGGAGAGACAGCCTCCAGCCGGAATGGTTCCGTTTCCGTCCCCCCCTTCTCCTTCGACCGGGTGATGCCCAGCTCCTCTCCGTCAAAAAGAACTTTGACACCGGAGGGACGCACCGAAAATTCCAGGGAACCGGTACTGCGCAACAATTCCAGACGGATGTTATCGCGAAATCCCGGCGCAATCTCCACCGTTTTCACCGCAGGGTCAAACCCCTCCTTGACCGCCCGGACCTCGTAGATTGCCGGCTCCAGATCACTCAGGGTACATGGAGAAATTCCACGCTTGGTGTTGTTCACGAAAATTTCCGCACCGGCGGGCTCGGTTACAATGTCGATGCCGCCGGGCCGTACCGTCAGTTTGAAGACCCGCTTGAACTCTTCTCCGCGGCTCAGCACCACACTCTGTTCGACCGGGACACATCCCTCCTGCTCCAGACGAACCTGATATTTTCCTTCACGAAATTCTCCGCGATAGGGAGTTACTCCGACCTCACGCCCATCAATCAACACGCGTGCCTTGTCCGGAATACTGCCGATCTCCAGCATCCCGACATTTGAATTGAGATCAATCACCACCTTCTGCGGACGTGCATCCGAAACGGTCCAGCTGACCGCCCGTTCGCTGTATCCGGGCATCGAAAGCTGCCCGGAATAAGTTCCGACGCCGACCTTCTCCAGCACCAGGGGCGTCGTACCGATCACCCGGCCGTCAATCGTCAGCTTCGCCCCCGCCGGACGAGTCGCAATCAATACAGCCGTGGAAATCGGTTCCAGCTTCGCCTCGAGGGTACGAATCTCACGCTGTTTCAGTGTAACCGCCTCCCAGCGATCCACAAAACCGGGCGCGGAAAACTTGCACAGATACGTCCCCGCCGGCAGTGTGAAACGAAACGGCGGCTGATAACTCTTTCCGGCCAGTTTCACCTCAAGGGACTCCGGCCCGGAAATGATCAACCTGGCCCGGGGATCCGGCTCCTCGCCGCAGCCGCTCCCGCCAAGTCCCCACCCGGCAACAACGGCGGCCAGCAAAAAAAATCCGAAAAATCTGCTCATTTTCCCCTCTCCTCCAGCCACCGGTCAAGCTTGAAGAGCCGTTGCCGCGCGGTATCGTAGACTTTGGAATCCTCATCCGCCAGAGCCATGGTCTCGATGAACACCTGCCGCAGCGCAGCGTAGTCCTTGATTCCCCCGGCCCGGTTCCGTTCATATTCCAGATTCTGCAATTTCCGGGCCCGCAGCGCTTCAGCCTCCTCAAGGCGGCGGCGCGCCTGCTCCCACATCGGCAGCGGCGGGGAAAATTGCTCCAGGCTGCTCACCACCAGCCGGTAACGCATAATCGCATCGCGCAGATTGCCCGGCCGGGCCTCCCGGTTACCATAGAGATCCTCTGCCTTGCGGAAATGGACCTCCGCCTGCGCCCGCAACTCCTCAGGCGTCAGCGAAATCGTCTGAAGCCCGTAAGTTTCCGCGAACTCGGTGATCGCACTCTCCACCTCTTCAAACGCCGAAGGTGCCACCTTGCCGATGATACGCAGCTCCTTGACCTGCGGAAGCGCTGCAATCACCAGCCGACGTGAAATTTTCTCGACGTCGGCGCCGCGCGGCGCGTCCGGCTGCGCGAGAGTCAGGACACCGGAAGAATTGATCCGACTGCGCAAAATCCCGATCCCGGTGTGCGAAATGTTCTCGAACTTCCGTTCATAATGGCGCTGCGAATCAATGTCGTCGATCGTAAAAACCACGGTCCGGTCCTCGAGCTGCATCGCAAAACGGAAGACGTTATCCGGCAGAATGACCTCCTTCTCATAGAATACCGTCAATGGCGGTTCCTCCAATCCGGCAGCCGACTTTTTTTCCTCCACCGCCTGGCGCTGCTGCGAAAACATTTTGATGCACGCCGCAACCGCGATTACAACCAGACAGACAATGATCGTGTAGTAGGCGGTATTCGACAACCGGCGCGAAGTTTTGCGGCGCGGAGAAGCCGCACCTCCATTCTCTCCTGAAGGCTTCGCCACATCAGGGGCGCCGCCGCCGAAAAGGGCCGATGCGTTCCCCTGGAGCGACGCCAGATCCACCAACCGCTCCGTCCGATCATCGGAAGTGGAACGCAATGGCTCAACTGCCGTGCCGGGCGCGATCTCAGGCTCCAGAGGACGCGTACCGTTGCCGACTTCCGCCGGAGCAACCGGCGTGATCGACGGAATCGGATTGAAGATCACCGGCGGCGGAGCGGAAGCCAGATCCGTCACCCGGAACGTCTGGTCTCCGATCTCGACCAGGTCGCCTTCCGCCAACTCCCGTTCGCCGGAAATACGCATCCGATTGACCTTGACGCCGTTGGTGCTTCCCTGGTCACAGATCGTCCACTTCCCAGCCGGATTCCGCCGCAAGCAGGCATGAAAACGCGAAACCCCTTCGGTGGGAATCCGCAGAATGTTACCGTCCTCTCTGCCGATGGTGATTTCCGGCAATGCAAATTCGACCTCATCGCCGCTGCGCACTCCGTTGACAAAGAATATTTTCATCCATCCCCTCGTTATTTCGACACGCCGCCGGAACGCGGCGAAAAAGGCGCCGTACCGATTTTTAAGATAGTATCGTCGGCGAGTTTTTCAACCGCCTCACGACTCAATTCCGAATTTAAATTGATCCGGTGGCCGATCCGGGTTCCGGTCAACGCAATCTGCCCGGCCGGGAGTTCGATCACGGTAACCGCCCGGCGATGACCGGCAGGCCAGCGCCAGGGGCGGTAATTCGCCCGGAGAGCAACCACGACCGAATCACGATCCAGAAACACCAGATCCAGCGGAATCCCCATGCCGAAACTGTGCACAGCGGAACAACGGGGAAAAACCATCGCGTCAAGGACCCCATCGCGAAACCGCCGACCGATCATCCCGCGCAACCGGTCGAAACAACCGATTGCCCAGTGCGGGTGGTACGCCAGGTAAAGCCTGGTATCAATGTTGCAGATCATCTTGACTTTCTCCTCACCGGAACATCCGCAGCGTCTGTAGAATCACCGGCAGCAGCAGGATCAGGAACACCGCCGGCACGATGAAGAGCACCACCGGAATGATGATCTTGACCGGCGCCTCCCCGGCCAGTTTTTCAGCCAGAGCATATCGTTTGGCACGCTGCATATCCCCCTGAATGCGCAACAGGTGCGCAATGCTGACACCGAGTTCCTCAGCCTGGATGATCGCGTTTACCGTCGCCGTCAGGTCGGGTTGCCGGACCCGCTGGGCAAGCGCCCGCAAGGCCTCTCCACGCTTGCGACCGAGCTGGATCTCCTGAAACGTCAGCATCAACTCCTCACCGAGATCATCCAGCCGCCGTTTGGCCAGAATATCCCGCAAGGCAGACATGATGTCACGCCCCGACTCCACGGAAAGCGTCAGCAGATCAAGAACATTCGGCAACGCCTTCATGATGGCGAGATGACGTTGCCTGATGGTCGACGACAACCAGAGGCCGGGGAATGCGGCGATCAATCCGCCCAGAACAAGACAGAAAAGCCACCGCCCCGATAACACTCCCAGCACCAGCACCCCGAACCCGACGGCGATATGCAATAACCGCAAGCCGGCAAAGTCGACCGGGGTGAACACCTCACCGAATCCGGCCATCCAGAGCCGCGGGGCATCGTATTGCCGCCACGCCAGCAGACTCTTCCCGGCGGCGATCCCCCGCACCAGCGGCACCAGCGGCACCAGAAGCCGGAAGAGAATCGGCATCCGTTTGGGCAACTCCCGATTCCGTTCGATCCGCACCCCCGCAAGAAACTCCATGACGGCCAGAAAAAGACAGCCGACCGCAACTCCTGCACAACAGGCGGCGGCCAGAGTCATCAGCTGGTTGAACATCGCTCCATCGCCTCCATCACACTTCGATTGTCATGATCCGGCGGATCATCAGAAAACCGCAGGTTACCAGAATCACCACCACCACCACCGCCGCAACTCCGATCGGACTGTGGAGAAAATCATGCATCATTACCGGACTGACGTAACTCATGCCGACCAACAGGACGAAGGGCATCGCACCGATCATCAATGCCTGCAGCCGCCCCATCGCAGTCAATGCCCGCACCTTGTTGGCGATCCGAACCCGTTCGCGGACCAGTCCGGCAACCCGCTCCAGCGCACCGGTGAGTTCGCCGCCGGTCTGCCGCGCAGTCAGGATCGCCGTTGCGACCAGTTCGAAATCATCGGACTCCAGCCTCCCGGTCATGTTTCCGAGCGCCTGTTCGAGCGGGACGCCCAGCCGCAACTCCTGAACCAGCAACCGGAATTCGACCGAGATCGGATGAATGTTCTGATCAGCCACCTCCTCGAGTGCCTGCGAAATGCTGAACCCGGCTTTCAGGGAACTGGAAATCATCCCGAGCGCATCTTCGAGCTGGGAGTTGAACTTCGCCAGCCGGCGGCGCCGGAGATAGCGCAGATAGAGCCGCGGCAGCGGGAAAGCAGCTGCTCCGATTACGAAGGCGCCGGCCAGACACCAGCCCATCGAGATCTCCTCCGTCCAGACCGACAGAAAAAGAAATACGCCCACCAGCACAAAGCAACTCAGCGCCAGGCTGATATCAAGCACCCGCCCCGCCGGCATCTGGATCAGCACATCATCAAGCTCGATACTCGCCTCCGACAGAAAACGCTCCCGGTAACGCATGCCGACGTAAGCGGAAAATTCAACCACGACCAGCATCGCGAAAAACACCCCGAGAAATGCACACATTCCCGGCCAGAATGAATTGGACAACACCATACCCATATCTCTCCGTGACAGCCTCCATCCTTGTCCACTCACCGCCCCGGCGGCCGGAAAATCGAAACATCCAGATCAAGTTTCGCACGCTCGATCTCATCCATGAACGTCGGAATCCCTCCGGTCGGCTCAAACACCCCCTGTATCCGGTTTTCCGCATCCCAGCCGGTCTGGCGGAAGACGAACAGATCCTGCATCGTGATCACATCCCCCTCCATCTTGGTGATCTCACTGACGTTGACCACCTTACGGCTTCCGTCACGTTCGCGGCTGATCTGAACGACAATGTGAATCGCCGATGCGACCTGTTCGCGAATCGCCCGCAGCGGCAGATCAAATCCAGCCATCAGAACCAGTGTTTCCAGCCGCGACAGGGCGTCGCGCGGACTGTTCGCGTGGATGGTGGTCAAGCTGCCGTCATGGCCGGTATTCATCGCCTGAAGCATGTCCAGCGCTTCACCGCCGCGACACTCGCCGACCACGATCCGGTCGGGCCGCATACGCAGCGCGTTACGCACCAGGTCGCGAATGGTAACCGCCCCCCTCCCCTCGAGATTCGGCGGTCGCGACTCCAGCCGGACGATATGCTCCTGCCGGAGTTGAAGTTCAGCCGCATCCTCGATCGTCACAATGCGCTCACGGTTCGGTAGAAAGGAACTCAACACATTGAGCAGCGTGGTCTTGCCCGAACCGGTTCCACCCGAGATCAGGATGTTCTTGCGTACCGCGACGCAGACCGCCAGAAATTTGACGATGGCGGGAGAGAGGGAGCCGAAACGGACCAGATCAGCCGCCTCAAACGGGCGCCGTGAAAACTTCCGGATCGTCACCGTGGGACCGACCAGAGACAACGGTGGAATGATCGCATTGACGCGGGAGCCGTCCGGTAACCGGGCATCCACCATCGGGGAGCTCTCGTCGATCCGCCGTCCGAGCGGAGAAACAATTCTCTCGATCGCAGCCAGAACCTGGCTGCTGTCGGCAAACGCGGTATCGGTACGGTAGAGTACTCCGTTCTTCTCAACATAAACCTGATCGGGCCCATTGACCATGATTTCCGTAATATCATCGCGTTCGATCAGATATTCCAGCGGGCCAAGCCCGATCGCCTCCTGAATCAACTCTTTCTCCAGCACACCGAGCGGCAGTTCCGGAGGCAGTTGGATCGTCAGCTGCGACAGGATCTCGCGCACCATCTCGCGTGCCCGGGCCGCCAGCTCCTCGGAGGAAATGCCGGAAACCGCCAGCTTTTTCAGGTTCAGCCGGGTCAATAATTCTCGGTGAGCATGTTTCTTGATCTCCTGTACGACAGGCCGCAGGCGGGCCGGCACTCCGGAAACGGTCATCACCGGAATCTTCTCCCGCCCGGGAACCGGCAGTTCGGCCGACTGGAGTTGTTCCCCCGCCGAAGCGGGCGGCACAGCCCGCGCATTCGTCCTCCCCGGGACCGGACGGATCAGAAGTTCCGCCTTGCCGATCCGCAGCACGGTACCCGGCTTCAGATCATTCGGTTCATGCGGATAGAGAGGAGTGCCGTCGCCGGTTGCCGTCCCGTTCCGGCTGCCGAGATCCATCACGGTCAGCCGGTTGTCATGAATGACCAGCTGAGCATGACGACTCGAAATCTCCGGCCGATCCAGCCGGATGTGGCAGTCACGCCCGGAGCCGATCAGGTAGGCCCCGTTCGCAAGCTCGGCCCGCGCATCCGGCGCACCGGGTTGATGAATCACTATCTCAAACATCACGCAACTCCTCCGCGGCAGCCGGGGTGAAAGCCGCCGTCACTTCAGCATCCGACGCTGTTCCCGCCGCTCGTTGTAAGTCGGAATTTCCTTTTCCAGCAGTTTGAAGTTTACGCTGCGCGCCTCCACTCCACGGAAGATCTGCTCGTCCTCAAAGTTCCGCAGTGACAGCGTCAACTTGCCCTTCTGGGCGGCGAAGGTGATCATCTCAACCTCATCCGGCCAGAGCTGCAACGTCACGGTACCGTAGTTGCGCGCACCGGAAGGATCGAGCGAACCGGCACCCCAC
Source organism: uncultured Victivallis sp. (assembly GCA_944389895.1). Classification (GTDB taxonomy): domain Bacteria; phylum Verrucomicrobiota; class Lentisphaeria; order Victivallales; family Victivallaceae; genus Victivallis. The sequence goes on from CALXOA010000007.1 coordinate 8,173, forward strand.
CGGTTACCGACCGCCAGCACCTTGACATCCTGCAGAATCGTCAGAGTGATCGTGTCGAGAGTCGAATCGCCACGCACGTCGGGAAAACGGAAAGTACCGATCACATCGACATTGTCGTTGGGCTGAATCAGGTTATTCACCGAGGAGACGGGATCGACCGGAATCGAAACCGCGCGCCATCCGAATTGAATCGCCCCGGTAAACCCCTGCCGCCGCGTCATCGGCTTCAGGTCGGTGCTGAGCAGCGTCTGCCCGGCGGCGACCGATGTCTCAAGCTGCCGCCCGATGATACGTGACACCTCGCTCCATGGAATCTCCCGGCTCATGCCGCCGTCTTCCCGGAGACGCTTGACCGGATGGCGTGCGACATCACTCTCGCGAATCTCCTCGCCGGCGGCCATGTTCCGGGTGATCCTGATCAAAACCTCGGTTCTGGAATCCCCCATGATCCGGCGTTTCTCATTCTCGAGCTGCCGATAGGTCAAAATAAAAGCCAGCAAACCGAACACCACCGCTGCAAGCAACAGAAGCTTCTGGCGCATCTGATTCCTCCCTTGTGGAAATTACCGTTGGAACGTCTCTTTTTCAGCAATATATACTCGCCTCTCCCAATTGTCCAGAAGGAGGCGGATTTTTTCCGGGAAAACCGACGGTCACAGCCTTGCAATGTGAGTCAACCATATTATCTTAACCGGTAATTCCCGATTCGGGAAGAAACCGAACAGCAACGTCTGGAGTGATCCGCCCATGATCTCTGAGCAGTTGACCGACCCCGTCGATCCGGCACCCCTGTTGTTTCCCCCGGCCGCCGACCGTGCGGCGTGGCGGAAGGCCGCCGGCGCGAAACGCACCGAAAACCTCCGTAAAAAAGTACTGAAAGACGCGGAAGCGGCCCTCGACGCACCGATCCCGGAACTCCGGGCCTCGGAGTTTATGCGGTTTGTCCGCAACGGAAACCGGAGGGGCTACGAGACGCCCTATTTCGCCCGGCGTTACAACCTCGAAGTATTGACGCTCGCCGAAGCCCTGGAATACCGCGGACGCTTTCTCGATCCCATGATCGATTACCTGTGGGCGATCCTCTCCGAGCCGGTCTGGACTCTGCCCGCACACTGCACGCCCCGGAAATTCACAAAAGCCGGAGCGCAGGGCGGCGAAGAAATCGATCCTCTTCCTTTCGATCCCTGTGAGAACATCGATCTGTTTTCCGCGGAAACCGCAATGGTCGTCACACAGACGTTACGCCTTTTTGAGCCGGAACTGGCGGAGTGTTCCCCCAATCTGGTCGCCCGGCTCCGACAGATACTCTTCGAGCGGGTTGTGACCCCCTTTGCCGGCGGCGGAGTCCCTTTCTGGTGGAGCGAGGGAATCAACAACTGGACGCCGTGGGTCGTCTCCAATCTGCTTGACCCGATTCGTTACCTTCTTGCGGATCGCGATCCGTCACTCTGTCTTGACCTGCTTCGGCGGCTCACAGCCTGCACCGATCGTTTCCTTGCACGTTATCCGGCCGACGGTGCCTGTGATGAAGGGCCGGGCTACTGGAACGTCTCTCCCGCCCGGCTCTTCTGGGTGCTGGAAGAACTTCTGCTGATGAGTCACGGCAAGGTGAATGGATTCCGGGATCCACAGGTGCGTATCATGGGCGAATACATCGTGGACAGCCACCTCGGGGGCAACTATTTCTCGGCATTCTGCGACTCCCCTGTCACACTTCCGCTGCTGCCCAGCGGAGTCGTCTACCGTTACGGAGAACGTACCGGAAGCGAGAAACTGATGCACTTTGCCAACCGGGAGCCGCAGGCGAAACTGCAGCTTGCCCACACCTCGCTGCTGTGCTCCCTCGCTCAGCTTTTCTGGCTTCCGGCGGAACCGGAAAAGACCCCCCCGGAACCCGCGGCGGCCTGGTATCCCTCCACCCAGCAGGCGTTCCTGAAAGGAGCGGGTTTCTCCCTCGCGGTAAAAGCAGGCAGCAACGGCGAAGGTCACAATCACAACGACGTCGGGCAATTCATCCTCTTCCGGAACAACCGGCCCTTCCTTGTCGATCTCGGGCACACCGAGTATACCCGGTTCACCTTCAGCAAACAACGTTATGAGAACTGGCAACTGACCAGCCTCGCCCACAACGTTCCGGCCATCGACGGTGCGGGCCAACCTCCGGGCGGAGAGTTCCGGGCCCGTTCGGTCACCTTCCGGGACGAAGGATCCTGTGCCATTTTCGAGGCCGACCTGGCAGGCGCCTACGCACCGGAAACGGGGCTGGAGGAACTCCGGCGTACTCTGATTTTCGACAGCGCCGCGGGGAAAGTGACCCTGACCGACCGCTGGCGTGCCGCAAAACCGGTTGAAGTGACAACCCCCTTCTTCACGCCTGCCGTCATCGAGGGGAATGGACCGACCGTTTTCCTCCTGACTTCCGGCGGAGTGAAACTCTCCGTCACATTTGCAGGCGACGGCGCCATCCGGCCGGAGACCCGGGAACTTGAAGACCTGCTGGCGAAACGCAACTGGGGAGACTCCATCCATCTATTGACCGTCTCGGCAAACGGCAGACAGGGAGAATATACTCTGGTATTCTCGCAGGAAGCATGATCTTTTCAGTTCGTTCTCCCCGTTTCGACCGGAACGGGGAGAACGAAGTCAGCGCCGAACCGATTTCCCGGAAGCCAGCCGGCGGAGCAGGAAGCGGAGCAGCTCCCCACACCAGAGCACCAGCGAAGTTCCGCCGATGATCGCCCCCCAGACACCGAAGGAGAGAGGAGTGACCCGGAATGCTTTGCCGCCGAAGGTCACGATCACGATCTGCCCGACCAGAATCGCACCGGCAATCAGATAGAACATCCGATTGCCGCCGAGACGGTGCAGAAGCGAACCGTCCGTCCCGTAGGAGCGGACGTTGAAGAGATTCCAGAATTGAATCAGCACGAAGACCGAGAAGAATACCGTCTGCCCCCGGAGCCTCTCCGCCGGATCGACCACATTCTTGAGTTCAAACATCCAGACGATGAAAACCACAACCAGCACCAGAGCCGTCCCGAAAATGTTTCGTGCCATGCCGGGCGTCACGATGAAGTCGCTGCTGCTGCGCGGCGGATGATTCATCACACCGGGATCCGGCGGTTCCGTCGCCAGCGCCAGCGCCGCAAAGGTATCCATGATCAGATTGATCCAGAGCATCTGAATCACCGTCAGCGGCAATTCGACTCCGAGGAACGGTCCGATCACGGCGGTGGTCAACGCGGTTACGTTGATCGTCAACTGGAAAATGATGAAGCGCTGAATATTCGCATAGAGCGAACGCCCCCACAACACCGCGTTGACCACGCTGGCGAAGGAGTCATCCAGCAGGATGATCGCCGCCGCCTCCTTGGCGATCGCAGTACCGGTCTTACCCATCGCAATCCCGACATCGGAATTGTTCAGTGCCGGAGCGTCATTGGTTCCGTCACCGATCACGGCGACCACCTCGCCGGAACGTTTCAACGCCCGCACCAGCTTGAGCTTGTCCTCGGGGCGTGCACGCGCCATGATCCGGAGCCGATGGGCGACAGCGACCGCCTCCTCGTCATCGAGCGCGGCATATTCGCGGCCGGTAATCACCTCCCCCGGGGCAAATCCACCATCGCCGGCGAGGCCGATCTGCCGGCCGATCTCACTCGCCGTTTCCGGACTGTCTCCGGTCACGACTTTGACCTGAATACCGGCCCGCCGGCAACATTCGATCGCCGGAGGAACCTCAGGCCGCACCGGATCGGAAATCGCCGCGAACCCGAGATAGGTCAACTCCTGCGCCGCCCCGGCAAGATCGGCGCCATCCGGCAGTTCGACGCGCCGCATGCAGATTGCGAGTGTACGCATTCCGCGCGCCTGGCAACTTTCAAGTTCGTCTGTGAGCTTTTCAAGCACCTCCGGAGTGATCTTCTCAACCCCTTTTTCACCGAGAAACTCCGTGGAACGGGCCAGCAGGATCTCAGGAGCTCCCTTGGC
>CALXOA010000008.1 GCA_944389895.1 uncultured Victivallis sp.
TGGTCACCCGGCTCTCAGACCTTTTCATCAACCTTGCGCCATCGGAGACGCAACAGGGATTTAAAATATCATCGTTTTTCAAACTTTCAAATCAATTTCAAATCTTTTTCGAAAGTTTTTTCAAACATCCCCGCCACACGCTCTCCCCGGGAACCGGCGGCGAAACGGTTCCTAAAGTATCACATCCCTCGCATTTTTCAAGCTCAAATCAGAACTTTCTTGCAAAAAAATCACTCCCTGACGGAAAGCATACCTACCGGATTATCCTGTGCCACACTCAGTAAAATGCGCATGGAAGCATTTCCATGCCGACAGAAAGTGGCCCAAAGCACCTTTCCTTCATTGCTCCACAGGCGCGCTCCCCATTCCTGTTTCCGGCCGACTTCAAATGCGGGAGATCCCCATCTGCGTACAAGCTGTTCCCAATTTTCTTCCCCATATGGCAGACTGCACGCAACCTCACCTCCATCCGGAGAAATTCCCAGAAATGCAGCAACGGCACAGATCCTTTCATATTCCCGCTCAAGCCCCCTGTCTAGAAGGGGAATCCCGACCGGTGCCGTCGGACGAAATCCCCGCAATATCTCCGACGCCGCATGGACAAGCGCGTCCCCCTGCAGAGACTCAAGCCGACTCAACCCGGCGGAAATCCTGCAGATTTCAAGATAGTGCCGCTGCCACCCCGACCACGCCGCGCAGGAAATCCTGACCCCCGTTCCGGGAACCAGATCGTCAAAACGGACGGCTTCAATCTGATCCGGATTGCCGGTTCGATAGCCGCGCAAAACCGCAAATATTCTCCCGAACGCATCGGCAACGGCACCACCGGACTCCCCGGGGGAGATCGTGCCTCCATAAATCAACACCCCTCCGGCATCCACCGCCAGCAGTACTCCGCTTCGGCCGCCATAAAAAACCGGTTGCCCGGTCCGAAGAGAGCTTCCCCCGTCCGGCACACATCCTGCAAGGGGCGGAGCAACTTCAAGAAATACCAGATCGCGATCGGCAAAAAATTCCAGCGCGACAATTTCATATTCCCGGCCGGAACCATCGATCAACCGGCACTTCGGATTCCCAAACAGAACATGCGCGGCCGTGACGACATAAGCCTTTCCCTCAACACTCACGGCCACGCCCCGGCCACGCATCCGGGACCCCACGATTTCAAGCTCCGTCGCCGGACAGCAGAGGAGCCAGAAGACCATCGTCAGCAACCCGAAATACCGTATCATTCGCCTCGTCTCCAATCAGCTGTTTCCCTCATTCCATTACGATACCCCGCCCGGCCTTTTTTGTCAACATTCCGGGAAACCGGCGAAAACCGGATAATTTTTCATCCTTCGCCTCAACGCAGCTTGATTTCAGCGGAAAGGGTTCTATTATATGAAACACAGAGTAATTGCCGGAGCGGGAAAACATCTCCGACGGCACAAACAGAAGGAGAAGAACTTATGTCCCTCGTCGCGAAATACGCCCCTGATTTCACTGCGAAATGTGTCACTCCCGACAATCTATTTGAAGACTTCACCCTATCGAACCTGCGCGGCAAATATGTGGTGTTGTTCTTTTACCCGATGGATTTCACATTCGTCTGCCCGACAGAGCTGGTTGCCTTTGACAACTCCATCGAAAAGTTCAAGGCGCTGAACACCCAGCTGGTTTCGGTCTCGGTCGACTCCGAATACAGCCACTACGCCTGGAAGATGACCGATCGCTCGAAGGGCGGCATCGGCAAGCTCCGTTACCCGATGGTCGCCGATTTCACCAAGCAGATCAGCCGCGACTACGGCATTTTGCTGGACAACTCCGTGGCGTTGCGCGGGCTTTTCATCATCGATAAGGAAGGAGTCGTACGCCATGAGACGGTCAATGATCTGCCGCTCGGCCGTAATGTCGAAGAGGTGCTCAGAGTTCTGAAGGCTCTCCAGTTCACGGAGAAGTATGGAGAGGTGTGCCCGGCGAACTGGCACGACGGAGCCGAAGGCCTCAAACCAACCGCGGTCGGAGTCGCCGATTACCTGAACCGGCACGGGAAGGAAGCCTGATTCCGTTCAGGTTCCTGAAGAAGAAGGCGGCGCTTTCCGGAATGGAGAACGCCGCCATTTTCCTTTTTTCATACCGGAAAGATCAGTAACCGTCCGGAGCAGAGGCACAATTCGCCAGATGTGAAGTATCGTTCCAGCAGCCGAGAATCCAGCTTCCGCCATCGTTCAGAAAGCGGCTCAGCGAAACGTTGCCGATCTGCGGCTGATGCGGCCAGGAACCTGAAAATCCCAGCACATGCCGCAACATCACCCTGATCACGCAGCAATGGCTCACCACCAGCACCCTTCCCCCGCGATGACGACGGGCGGCTTCCTCCAGAAAGGCGCCGACCCGCTCCTGCAGCTGCGCCCGACTTTCGCCGCCGGTGACGGTCATGCCTTCCCGATCCTCGACGAAGCCATCCCACTCTTCCGGGAAAAGAGCCTTTACCTCTGGTACCGTTTTCCCGACCCATGCGCCGAGATTCCATTCGCGCAACGCCCGGTCAGGGATGATTTCACACCCCGGCGCGGCAATCCGGGCCGTCGTCATCGCACGATCAAGATCGCTGGCGTAAACCGCGTCGAAAGACTCTCCGCGGAGCCGGCCGGCCAGCAGTTCCGCCTGCCGGAGCCCCAGTTCATCCAGAGGCACATTGCTCTGTCCCTGAACCACACCGCTCTGATTCGCCGCGGTCCGCCCATGCCGGACCACCCAAAATTCCGTCACCGCCACAAAAATCCCTCCTTAACCTTCCGAATCGAAAATGGACGAACAGGATCTTTTTAATATAAATCGACAGCCGGGGATTTGCAAAGATGAGATTCCCCCTCCCCCCCGGGAAAAGAAGCGAACTGTTTTTTTCTTGAATTGTCAGCACTCTCCGTTTGCCGCGAAGGAGTTCCGCTGTTATATTAATGAAATCTTTTCAAAACAGGGAAATCCCGCTCAAGGAGGAACAGCATATGGCCAGAGGCACCGTTGTCCAGAAGATCATCGACGCACATTACGCCGGCGGCGAACGCAAAGTCGGCAAGCCGGTCGCAATCCGGATCGACCAGACGCTCACGCAGGACGCCACCGGAACGATGGCTTATCTCGAGCTGGAGGCGATGAATATTCCGCAGGTCAAAACCGAGCTTTCCGTCTCCTACGTCGATCACAACATGATGCAGAACGGCCCGGAGAACCGCAACGACCATCTTTATCTGCAGAGTGTCGCCAATGCCAAGGGCGTTCGATTCTCGCCGCCCGGCAACGGAATCTGCCACCAACTCCACCTCGAGCGCTTCGGAGTACCGGGCAAAACGCTGATCGGTTCCGACTCCCACACGCCGACCGGCGGCGGTATCGGGATGCTCGCCATCGGCGCCGGCGGCCTCGATGTGGCTCTGGCGATGGCCGGGAAACCGTTCCGCATTCCCTTTCCGAAGGTGATCGGGGTCAGATTGACCAACCGCCTCGCGCCATGGTGTGCGGCCAAGGATGTGATTCTGACCATGCTTTCGATTCTGACCACCAAAGGCAACGTCGGTTCGATCGTCGAATATTTCGGCCCCGGCGTCGCAACGTTGTCGGTGCCGCAGCGGGCCACCATCACCAACATGGGTGCGGAACTCGGGGTGACCACAAGTATTTTCCCCTCGGACGATGTAACCAGAAAATTTCTCGAGGCGCAGGGCCGCGGTGTGGATTTCACCCCGCTAACCGCCGAGCCGGACGCCGAATATGATCAGCTGATCGAAATCGATCTCGCGCAGGTTGTCCCCCTGGCAGCCTGTCCGTCAAGTCCGGACAACGTCAAACCGATCGCCGAACTCTCCGGCCTCAAGGTCGGTCAGGTGATCATCGGCAGCTGTACCAACTCAAGCTACCGTGATCTCGCAATGGTCGCCGCCGTTCTCAAGAACCGGAAAGTCAATCCGAATCTCACCCTGGCAATCGCCCCCGGAAGCCGGCAGGTGCTCGAAATGCTCGCCGCGAACGGCATGCTCGCCGACATCATCGGCGCCGGTGCCCGGATCCTTGAAACCGGCTGCGGCCCCTGTATCGGCCAGGGACAGAGTCCGGCCGATGATACCATCAGCGTCCGGACCTTCAACCGGAACTTCGCGGGTCGTACCGGGACTAGGGGAGATCAGGCGTATCTGGTCAGCCCGGAAACCGCGGTTGCCGTCGCGCTGACCGGGGAGTTTACCGATCCGCGCCGTCTCGGGATCGACTATCCCGAAATCGCCGAACCTGAGAAATTCCTGATCAACGACAACATGATCCAGCTGCCGACAGGGAAAGGCGAAATCATCCGCAAACGCACAATCGGCCAGCCGCCGATCAACACCGCGCTGCCCGACAAGGTCGACGGCGTGGTCGTCATCAAGGTCGGTGACAAAATCACCACCGACCACATCATGCCGGCCGGCGTACACCTGAAGCTGCGCAGCAACATCCCGGCCTACTCCAAAGTGGTCTTCGAGTGTTTCAACGAACCGGGAAAACCCTCCTTCGCGGAACGGGCCGCGGCAGTTCGCGACTCCGGCAAGTCCGGTGTGATCGTCGGTCGTGACAGCTACGGTCAGGGATCCAGCCGGGAACACGCGGCAATCTGCCCGATGTACCTCGGAGTCAAAGTCGTTGCGGCGCTCGCGATCGAACGGATCCACAGCGCGAACCTCGTGAACTTCGGCATTCTGCCGCTGATGTTCGCCGATCCCGCCGATTACGACGTCATTGAGGAGAAGGATGAACTTCTGTTCGAAAAACTGCGTGAGCAACTCGCCGTCGGGGAACCGGTCCATGCGACGCTGCGCAAGGCGGACGGGACTCGACGCGAGATCATCTTCAACCACCGCCTTTCGGCCGAGGACATCCGGATCATCCTCGCCGGCGGCATGTTGAATCTCTGACGCATCATGCCGGAGCAACTGCCGGAAAACTGGCGGCGCTTTTTCGGGGACGCCGTCGATCAGAACCTCCTCGACGGCGTGCTCGCGAAGCTCGAGGCAGAGCGGGCCGCCGGGACGGTTTTTCCGCCACCCGGCCGCGTGTTCCACGCTTTTGAGCTGACCGCACCCGAAGAGGTCCGGGTCGTCCTGCTCGGGCAGGACCCCTATCACGACTTCGGCCAGGCGGAGGGACTCGCCTTCTCGGTGGCGCCGGGAGTGAAGTTCCCGCCGAGCCTGCGCAATGGTCTCCGGGAATACTCCGACGACCTCCCCCGACCGCTTCCGGAATCCGGTTCCCTTGAGAACTGGGGGCGCGGCGGCGTTTTGCTTCTCAATGCGGTACTTTCCGTTCGCGCCCATACCCCGGGGAGCCATCGCCATCTGGGCTGGGAGACCGTGACAGACCGGATGATCTCCGTTCTGAGCGGGAAGTCTCCCCGGCTGGTCTTTATTCTGTGGGGCAACTACGCAATCACCAAAAAGCCGCTGATCGATACGACGCGCCATCTGATCATCGAAAGCGTCCACCCGTCACCACTCTCTGCCCACCGCGGTTTTTTCGGCAGTCGCCCGTTCTCACGGGCGGCGGCATACTTCGGCGATTGGCAGTGGCCGGAACTCGCGGAAAACGACAATCTGTTCTCCTGCACAGGAAAGTGATGGTATCATGAATCTGGACCATGTCAAATTCATCGCCGCCGCCGAAACCGACGGAGGCGCCCCCTATTTCCGAGCCGAGTTCACCCTTCCCGCCGCGGCAACCGATGCCGCGCTCGCAATCTGCGGGCTCGGGTTCCACGAAATCTGGCTGAACGGCCATCGGGTGGGAGATCACCAGCTCGATCCGATCGTCACCGAATTCGACCGGCGCAGCCGCTACGTGATACACGATGTCACACGATACCTGAAGTCCGGAAAAAATGCGATCGGCGTGATCCTCGGCACCGGGTGGTACAATTGTCCGACCGCGGATGTCTGGAATTTCGATCACGCCACCTGGCGCGACCGGGTCAAATTCGCGTTGCGCCTGACGGTCGATGCACACGAGGTGCTGACCACTCACCCGGAATGCTGGAAGGTCAGCTGCGCCGGACCGATCCGGCAGGATTCCATCCGCGAAGGCGAATGCTATGATGCCCGCCGGGAGTTCGGCCCCTGGAGTGAACCCGGCTTCGATGATTCCGGCTGGGAGCAGGCGATTCTCGTAAGTCCGCCCGGGGGAGTGCTTGAAGAACAGACCTCTCCCCCCTGCCGCGTAACACGTACGATTGAACCTCTTCGACTGAACCGGCTCGAAGGGGGATCCCGGGTCGCCGACTTCGGCGTGAATCTCTCCGGCTGGTGCCGGATCCGGGTTCGCGGCAAGGCCGGCAGCAGGATTGAGCTGCGTTACGGTGAAAGGCTCCACCCGGACGGCAGCGTGGACAAGGAACACATCGGCAAATTCGTCCTCTCCGGAGAAAACCAGTGCGACCGCTACATCCTCCGGGGGGAGGGCGTCGAGGAGTGGGCACCACGCTTCACCTTCCACGGGTTCCAGTATTGCCAGATCGACGGAGACGCCGAACTGGTGGCGGTAACGGCGGAATTTGTCCACACCTCATTCGCCGGAATCGGTGATTTCTCGAGTTCTGACGGAGAACTCAACGCGCTGAACCGGATGGTGCAGGAATCCTACCGCGGTAATTTCGTCGGCATTCCCTTCGACTGTCCCCACCGTGAAAAAAACGGCTGGACCGGCGATACCCAGCTTGCCTGCGAAGCCGGTCTCTGCAACTTCGATGCCGCCTCCAGCCTCGAACAGTGGCTCGATACGCTGGTCGACTGTCAGCGTCCGAACGGTCAGCTGCCCGGAATTGCCCCGACCAGCGGATGGGGGTACAACTGGGGAGCCGGGCCGGCGTGGGATGCCGCCCTCTTCGTGATCCCGGAAACGATCTATCTTTACACCGGCAGTGAACGTTCCTACCGGAAACACTTCGACGCAATGTTGCGGTATCTCGATTACGCCTGGGAGATGACGGACAATGACCTCGCCGCCTTCGGACTCGGCGATTGGAACCATGTCGACAATTCAAAAATCGCCCCGGTCGAACTGACCAGCAGTTTCTACCTTTACACCTGCACCCGGCTGGCTGCAAAATTCGCTACAAGGCTGGGCCGCAGCGGCGATGCTGCCGAACTCGCCTCACGCGCCGAACGGATGCGCAGCGCAATCAACCGCCGTTACTACAACGGGTCAGGCAGTTATGCCCACGATGAAATGACGGCACTCGGAGGAGCCCTCTACCACGAGGTCGCACCGGAATCCGAACGACAACAGATCGCCGACCGGCTCGCAGAGCTTGTTCGTGCCAACCGTTACAAACCGTATTTCGGCATCCTCGGAGCGAAAGCGGTACCGCGCGCACTCGCCGATTACGGTCATATCGACACGGCATACCGGTTGCTGACCCAGCCGGAGTATCCGGGCTGGATCCACTGGTTGCGTCAGGGAGCGACGACGCTCTGGGGGAACTGGCATGGAGAGGCGTCACGGAATCATATCATGTTCGGTGACGTCAGCGCCTGGTGTTTCCGTTATCTCGGCGGCCTGACGCCGGACGAGCAACATCCGGGCTTTGCCGGGCATGTGACCCTGCGCCCGAACCCGGTGCCGGAACTCGACTGGTTCCGGATGTATCACGACACTCCGGCAGGACGGATCGCACTCGAGTGGAGCAACCTCGACGGCGATTTCAAGGTAAAGGTCACCGTGCCGGAGGGAATCCAATACCATCTGGAGATGCCGGAAAAATGAACCTGTCGCCACATGCGGAATTTCGTCCCTGCATCGACCTCCACCATGGAGAAGTCAAGCAGATCGTCGGCAGCACCCTCAGCGATGATGACTCGACGGTGCGCACAAACTTCGTGGCCAGCCGTGATTCAAGCTATTTCGCCGCACTCTACCGGCGGGACAACCTGACCGGCGGCCATGTGATCAAACTCGGCCCGGGCAATGACGAAGCCGCAAAACGCGCGCTGGCCGCCTGGCCGGGCGGCCTGCAGGTCGGCGGCGGAATCACTGCGGAAAATGCCGCCGGATGGCTGGAGGCCGGGGCGGCACAGGTGATCGTGACCAGTTACATCTTCCGTGACGGAGAACTCAGGCACGACCGTCTGGAAAAATTGTTCCGGGAAACCGGACGCGACCACCTCGTGCTCGATCTCTCCTGCCGCCGACTGCCGGACGGCAGCTACAGAATCGTCACCGACCGCTGGCAGAAGTTCACCGACTGGACGGTTGACCGGTCGACGCTGCAGGAACTCTCGGCTTACGCGACGGAATTTCTGGTGCACGCGGTGGACGTCGAAGGCAAGCAATCCGGCATCGACCGCGACCTTCTGGCGCTGCTGGCCGGGGCGTCGCCCATTCCCTGCGTCTATGCCGGGGGAATCGCCGGATGGCAAGACATCGAGACGGTGGAAAACATCGGGCGGGGGCGTATTCACTATACCGTCGGTTCGGCGCTGGATCTCTTCGGGGGCCGGCTTTCTTATGCGGAATTGGTCGAACACAGCCGACAGAGACGGGTCAACTGCGGCGAAACGCCTCGTCATACTTCCGCCTGAACTCCCTCATCCGTTCGGTCAGCAGCGAGAAGCGCGGCTCCTGACGCGAGTTGCCGACCGCGATCTCGACCGCTCGGCGGCTGCCGATCAGAATCAGCAATTTTCGGGCGCGGGTCATCGCAGTATAGAGCAGATTGCGCTGCAACATCATATAGTGTTGTGACAACAGGGGAAGCACGACCACCGGAAATTCACTCCCCTGTGATTTGTGGACGGTCACTGCATAAGCGGGAGTCAGCTGATCAGCCTCATCCATGCTGTATTCCACCTGCCGTCCTCCTTCAAACACTACGGAAAAACTCTTCTCCCTGGATTGGATCCTCACAAGGCGGCCGAGGTCGCCGTTGAAAACGTTCTTATCATAATTATTGCTGATCTGCATCAACTTGTCGCCTGCCTTGTAGACCCTTTCGCCAAATTTGAACTGCGGCTTGTCACCGGGATTGAGCAACGCCTCAAGCCGTTCGTTGATTGCGGCCGTACCACAGACGCCGCGATTCATCGGCGTCAAGATCTGCACATCGTTGACCGGATGAAAACCGAACCGGGCCGGAATCCGCTCCGCCACCAGCTTTTCGATTGTCGCAAGCGCCTTCTCCGGATCGTCCTGTTCGATCCAGTAGAAATCCGTCAGACCTCCTCCCGGAGGCGTTTTTTCCGGAAGCAGCCCCCGGTTGACCCTGTGAGCATTGATGATGATCCGGCTGTCGGCGGCCTGCCGGAAGATCCGTACCAGCCGCGTCACCTGAAACCAGCCGGATGCGAGAAAACTTGCAAGGACGGTTCCGGGGCCGACCGAAGGAAGCTGATCGGCGTCTCCGACCAGCACCAGAGAACATCCCGGTTTCACCGCCCGCAACAACGCCTGGGCAAGCAGCAGATCCAGCATTGAAACTTCGTCGATAATCAACAGATCGTACGGCAACGGATCATCCGCCCCGTACCCGAACCTGCCGGTATTCGGATCGTACATCAACAACCGGTGCAGCGTCCTGGCGGTCAGTCCGGTAGATTCCGACAGCCGTTTTGCAGCACGGCCGGTCGGCGCGGCAAGCCCGATGTTCAATCCTGCCGCCCGGGCTCGGGCTACGATCTCCCCGACCACCGTGGTCTTACCGACGCCGGGACCACCGGTGATGATCGACAGCGGTGTCCGGCAGACGGTTTCGACCGCCTGTTCCTGTTCGGCATTCAACCGGATGCCGCTCCCGCCGCCGGCCGGACGCAGCCGACTGCCGGCGAACTCCTTCACCGTTGCCAGTCTCGCAACCAGTTCCGGCACCTCCGTCTCGGCGCGGGCAAGCAGCGGCGTATAGATCATGCCATCGAGTCGGCGCAGCAGATGACGCTCCATCGCCCGGTTGACTCCGTTGGCAGCGGCTTCCGGCGGTTGCCCGGTCAACTCGGCAGTCAGCCGGATCAATTCCGGTTCGGGGCAACAAACATGCCCGGAGTCAATCAGTGTATTCAGAGAGTAAACCGCCGCCGCGGTCAGCCGATCGGGGGACTCCGGCGCAATGCCGAGCGCCCGGGCGATCTCATCCGCCTTCAGAAAACCGATTCCATCCACCTCTTCGGCAAGTCGGTAGGGATTCTTGCGTACCACCTGTGCCGCCTCGTCGCCGTAACGCCGGAAGAGTCGCGCACAGAAAGCCGGAGATATGCCGATTCCCTGAAGAAATATGAAGCTGTCCCGTCGCGATCCGGAAGAGCGCCACGCCTTGACGATCTGCTCCGCCCGGGCGGCACCGATGCCGGGAACTTCGCGCAGCCGCCGGGAGTTGTTGTCCAGCACGGTCAACGTCTCATCACCGAAATAATCGACGATCAGGGCGGCCATCTTCTTTCCGATTCCGGGAATTGCGCCGGATCCCAGATAACGCTTGATTCCTTCGGCGGTCGACGGCAGGCTGATCCGGAACGATTCCACGCGGAATTGGCGCCCGAATTCGGCGTGGCGGTCCCAATATCCCTCCAGTTCGAGAAACTGTCCGGCAGACAGGCCGCACAGAGAACCGCGAACCGCATGCTCATTCCCGGCGGGATCGACGATCTTCAAGACCGCAAAAGCCCCGTCATCGCTCTCGAACACCACCCGCCGGATCTCCCCGCGCAACGTCGTCCGGGTCAATCCGGGAATCAGCTCGCCGCTCACAGCCGCGCCTCCGGGCGGAGTTCGAAGAAGCCGTAACCGGGTTCCACGATCTTCGGGATGAAATCCTCGGGATGATCCAGCGCCCACTGCAGCTCCAGGCTGTGGTTCGGAACGTTGAAGGTGCGCGGATCAACCACCAGATACCGTACCCCCGCCCGGCGCAGCCGCCGCAGGAACTCCGGATATTCACAGGGAGTGCGCATCTCCTCGATCGATCGGTAGGCGTCAAGCTCCGTCCGACCGGAACGCGATACCGGAATCGAAACGACCCGATTCTCATAATCGTCGCCGAGGTAGAGATAAAAGAAACTGCCGAGGTAGGCGATCACCGCTCCGCTGCCACCGGTTTCGACGGCGATCTGCCGCCGGGCCGCCTCATCCGCGGCGGAAATGAAATTCTGACGCAATATCGAGGAGCTGGCATTGGCGCTGGCAAGCGTCCCGCCGATGTAAAGAGCGACCCCCACTGCCGCAACCGCAGTAGCCAGCCGCGCGGATTTGACCATCCCTCTGCGCCAGAGTTCCAGCAATGCGGCAAAACCGGCCGTCCAGAGCAAAATGCCTGTTCCATGGACACCGTACTCCATCTGGCTGTACGACCCGGCCCAGGCCAGAAACAAGGCGAGCAAGGCGATCCCCCACTCCCCGTACCGCAACCGGGCAAACAATGAAAAGAATCCCATCCCGGCCGCAGCGGCAAGCAACGCCAGCGGAATGATCTGCCGCGCCTGGGCGTTCGCAGGGAAAAGGGCGATTTGCAATAATCCGAGCAGAATGATACCGCCGGCCAGACACCACAACACCCGCCGCGCACAGCGGAGCCGGCGGCGCAACAGGAACGGAACCGCAAATGCCAGCACGACAAACGCCAGCAGAATCACACCGTTCCAGAATCCGACCCCGTTGCGGCTGCCGTCGACAAAAAAACGCCAGATCGCCGGGATTCGCCAGCCGATCGTCGAATACGGGATTTCCATCCAGGCGTTGAAAAGATCAAAATTCCCAACCTTTACCCGGACCGGAAAAACCGGATTGCCGTAGACAATCCAGTTTGCAATATAACAGGGGGCGCCGACGACGGCAAACGCAAGCATACTCCAGCAGACGCCGCGGCGACAACGGGGAACCAGCAGCCAGACTGCGCCGCCGAACAGCAGAAATGCCGGCGGAGCCAGAAGCAATCCGAGATTCTTCGTCCCGGCTGCCATGCCGAATCCCGCTCCAGCCAGCAGAAAGAAGCCGATATGGCGACGCCGGGCGGCAATCAGCAGAAACACCACCCCCGCCAGCAGAAACGTACCGGTGAACAAGTCTGTATTGGCCACGGCCGCACTGCGGAAAATCACTCCGGAACAGGTCATGACCAGCGCGGCAGCAATCGCGCCAACCCTCGGAAACCCGGCTGCCAGCCCGCCGGCAATCACCAGTACGGCGGCGACCAGCAGGGCGAAGAACTGGAAATTCTTGGCAAAAAAATCAATGATGAGGGGAGCCATGTTCCACGCATAAATCAATTCCCCGTAACATGGATATGCCGCCGTAACGTAACCGGTCTGCCCGATCCGTTCCAACTGCCCGGTGGAAAGCCAGACCGCGGGATAATAGAGATGGTAGAGAAGCGAGTCGGACCCCACCACCGGAAGCATACCGAACATCCGCCACTGATAACAGACGAAACCGAGCAGCACGGCAAGCATCAGAATCTCGGGCGGAGTGAGCCGCAGCGGAGGAAGTTTCGGAATCGCCGTCCGACAGGAACGCTCACCTGCCAGCGCCACGGCGGAAACCGTCAGCGCGGCAAAAAACATGACCGTGGGATTCATGACCCCGAACAACCCGCAAATTCCCGGCAGCGCAATCATCAGCAACAGCCACAACACTCCGACGGCGGCGAAAAACTCAAAATGATTCGCCACCCGGCAACGCCGGGCCCAGATCACGGCAGGGAAAGCGAGAAAAAGATGCCAGATGAGTTGAATCAAAACCATGATCCCACCGTAGAAAATCACCATCCGGCTGTCCATGGTCGACTCCTCCTCCCTGCTGCCGTTCCTTCACAGTTCCGCCGCCTCCCTCGCACGGGGGGAGAGGAAAGCGGCGAAACCGGCTCTCTCACTTTCTGATACGCATCTGCGGAAACAGGATCACATCGCGAATCGCTTCCGCACCGGTCAGAATCATCACCAGACGGTCGATTCCGACCCCCATGCCTCCGGCCGGTGGCATACCGTGTTCCAACGCGACCAGAAAATCTTCATCCACCTTGTCGGAAAGCTTGTCGCCTTCCTGGCGGTTCTTCTCAAACTGTTCCATCAGCCGTTTCCGCTGAATCACCGGGTTGTTGAGTTCACTGTAGGCCGGAGCGACCTCGACGCCGTTGATTCCCAGTTCGAAAACATCGACGTGGGCCGGATCATCGGCGCACGCCTTGGCCAGCGGCAGCAGTTCAACCGGAATACGGGTCACAAAGGTCGGCTGGATCAGAGTCGGCTCGACCAGTTTCTCATAGAGCTCGTTGGTGACATCGAGGTCGGACATACCGGCATGGACGTCAAGTTTGAGCTCCTGGCCGCGCCGGATCCGCTCTTCCGGAGTCAGCCGGAACCAGTCCGCCCCGCCCTTCTCCTCGCAGAGTTCATTGTAGGTGGCGCGCCGCCAGGGCAGGGTGAGGTCGATCACCTTGCCGTTACCGTGGTCGATCTTCAAAGTACCGACGGTCTTCATCGCGACGGTGGTGATCAGCGACTCGATCAATTCCATCATCGTCCGGCAATCGCCGTAGGCCTGGTAGACCTCCATCATCGTGAACTCCGGATTGTGGCGGCGATCCATCCCCTCGTTCCGGAAGTTCCGGTTGAGTTCGTAGACCTTCTCGAATCCGCCGACCAGCAGCCGCTTCAGGTAGAGTTCAGGCGCGATGCGCATGTACATCGTCGAATTGAGCGCTTCATAATAGGTCGTGAAGGGATTGGCTGAAGCGCCACCGGCCAGCGCCTGCAACATGGGAGTTTCCACCTCGAGGAATCCCCGATCGTTCATGAAATTACGGATCTCGGTCAGAATCCGGCTGCGCAGTTTCAGAACCCGGAAGCTCTCCTCGTTGGTGATCAGATCGAGGTAACGCTGCCGGTAACGCTGCTCGACATCCTGCAAACCGTGGAACTTTTCAGGCAGCGGGCGCAGCGACTTGGCCAGCAATGTGCACTCGTGCACCCGGATGGTCAGCTCGCCCATGCGGGTGACGAAGGTGGGTCCCTTGATTCCGACGATGTCGCCGATGTCAAGTTTCCGGAAGAGGGCGAACGCCTCCTCTCCGATCTCGCTGCGCCCGACGAACAACTGGATCTTGCCCGAACTGTCCTTCAGATCGGCGAAGATCGATTTCCCCATGCCGCGCTTGGCCATCAGGCGACCGGCGACGGTGACCTCCGGCCCGTACTCGCCTTCCGGGGGGGCGGTGAAGTTCGCCCGGACATCGCTGATCATCTCCGTACCGGGAAACGCGCTGCCGTAAGGATCGATCCCGGCGGCCTCGAGCTCCCTGAGTTTAGCCATCCGCTGGGCCATCAGATTGTTCATATCCTGTTCGGGCAATTCCGGCTTCGCGGCCGGAGCGGGGCACTTTTCCTGACTCATTTTTCGTATGCAGCTCCGTATTGAATCCTGTCGTGATTGAAACAAAATCTTATGAATTTAATGTATCACCAATCCAATCATCTTGCAATTCGAAAAAAAGAAACTATTATATTTTGAACTTAGCCATGACAACGCTACAACTACGGCAGGAGCAATTCGGCTGAAAAATCCAGCAGTTTTACCGGAATGTCCATAGGATTTTTCCATACCGGAGTTATGTTTCCAGAAAGAAAAGGTGCGACGCACCCGGGGTATATCATCATAAGAAAGGTTTGTTTATGCAAAAGATCCTGCTGACACTCCTGTTGTGCGTCTCCGGCGCGGCGGCTTTCCCGGCCGACGCGATCGCCGGAGGTGCGGTCGGTTCCACGAGCATGTCCGGAGGGATGCCCACTCTCTGGTGGAGCGCCCCCTTTGCGGCGATTCTCGCACTGCTGATGGCCGCGGTCTTCTATCAGAAGATGGTGGCAGCAGATGAAGGGACCGACCGCATGAAGGAGATCGCCGGGTATGTCAGAGAAGGAGCGATGGCCTATCTCCGCCGCCAGTACAGGGTGGTCGGGGTGGTTTTCTTCGTTCTCTTCGTGATCTTTGCGGTGCTGGCCTTCTGCGGCGTGCAGAATCCGTTTGTACCGGTCGCCTTTCTGACCGGCGGATTCTTCTCCGGACTCTGCGGTTACATCGGCATGAAGACCGCGACGCGCGCCTCAAACCGTACTGCTCAGGCCGCCAGCGAAGGCCTGAACCGCGGCCTGCAGGTCGCCTTCCGTTCCGGCGCGGTGATGGGGATGGTGGTGGTCGGGTTCGGCCTGCTCGACATCTGCCTCTGGTACCTGATCCTCGACAAACTGGTCTACACGCCGGCGCACATGGCGAACGGCTTTTCCCTTCTCGGCCTCGAACTGGTCCCGGCGGGATGCGGAGTGCTTGAGAAGTATGTCCACATCACCACCACCATGCTGACTTTCGGCATGGGTGCTTCGACGCAGGCGCTCTTTGCCCGTGTCGGCGGCGGGATCTACACCAAAGCCGCCGACGTCGGTGCCGACCTGGTCGGCAAGGTCGAAGCCGGCATCCCCGAGGATGACCCGCGCAACCCGGCCACCATCGCGGACAACGTCGGCGACAACGTCGGCGATGTCGCAGGCATGGGCGCCGATCTCTACGAATCCTATTGCGGTTCAATCCTTGCGACTGCTGCGCTGGGAGCCGCCGTTGCGGCACAGACCGCAGACGCGACGGAGGATTTCGCGCTCAAGCTGATCCTGTCCCCGATGATCGTCGCCGGTTTCGGGACACTGCTCTCGCTGATCGGGATCCGGATGGTGCGTTGCAAAGAGGGAGCCACCCAGAAGCAGCTGTTGCGCAGCCTGCTGACCGGAACGCTCGGCAGCTCGGTTCTGATTCTCATCGCACTGTTGTTCCTGATCTTCATGGGATTCATCACCTGGGGAATCTTCGGTTCGGTCGTCTCCGGGCTTCTCGCCGGCGTGATCATCGGCCAGGGAACCGAGTATTACACCAGTGCCGAATACAAGCCGACCCGCGGCATCGCCTTCCAGGCTCAGATGGGCCCGGCCACCACCATCATCGACGGCTTGGCGACCGGCATGTACTCCGCCGGAATCCCGGTGGTGACCATCGTGATCGGAATCCTGTGCGCCTTCGGTTTCGCGGGGGGATTCGAGCAGACGGCGGGTGCCTTCTCGATGGGGCTTTACGGAGTCGGGTTCGCCGCGGTCGGCATGCTCTCGACCCTCGGCATCACGCTGGCGACCGATGCATATGGCCCGATTGCAGACAACGCGGGAGGCAACGCGGAAATGGCCGGTCTGCCGCCGGAAGTCCGTCAGCGCACCGATGCGCTCGACGCGCTCGGCAACACCACCGCCGCGACCGGCAAGGGATTCGCGATCGGTTCGGCGGCACTGACCGCGCTGGCGCTTCTTGCCAGCTTCATCGAGGAGAGCAAGATCTGGATCGGAAGATTCGATACCGGACTCGGAGCGGACATCGATGTGGCCACCGCCTCGCAGATGACCATTCTCAAGTTTGTCGACGAGCAGCAGCTCACCATCATGAATCCGATGCTTCTCGGCGGCCTCTTCATCGGCGGCATGGCGGCATTCCTCTTCTGTGCAATGACGATGAAGGCGGTCGGCCGCGCCGCGGGTTCGATGGTTGAGGAAGTACGCCGTCAGTTCAAGGCGCTGCCCGGCATCATGGAAGGGACGGAGAAGCCCGACTATGCCCGCTGCGTCGCCATTTCGACTGCCGGCGCCCAGCGCGAAATGATCGTGCCGTCGCTGCTGGCGATCGTGATCCCGGTACTGACCGGGTTGATTCTCGGGATTCCCGGCGTAATGGGCATGCTCGCCGGCGGTCTGGCGACCGGTTTCGTGCTCGCCACGATGCTCAACAACGCAGGCGGCGCATGGGACAACGCCAAGAAATATATCGAAAACGGCGCCTACGGCGGCAAAAAACTCCCCGACGGCAGCAAAAATCCGACCCATGGGGCGGCCGTGATCGGCGATACCGTCGGCGATCCCTGCAAGGACACCAGCGGCCCCGCGCTGAATATCCTGATCAAGCTGATGAGCATGGTCTGTATCGTCTTTGCGCCGGTGTTCATCAAGTTCTCGCCGGTCATTCAGAGCTGGTTCGGCATCGGCGGCACGTTGCAGTAAGCCGGAATCCTGACCAAACGACGGGAGCGGAAGAGTCGGAAATTGCTCTTCCGCTCCCGTTTTTCTTCACCGTCGAAAGGCGGAGTTTTCAGCAGCAGCCCGTTACGATCTCGAGCAGTCGCCGGGCGATCTCGATCTTCGGCGCCGGCCCGAGTTCGAATATCGCGCCGTTGCGCCCGATCAAAGTGACCGCGTTCCGGTCGCTGCCGAAGCCGATGTCACTTCGGCTGACATCGTTGGCGGCAATCCAGTCGAGATTCTTGCGTTCGAGCTTGTCGGCCGCGTAGGCGAGCAGATTCTCCGTTTCGGCGGCGAAGCCGACGAGAAGTTGCCCCGGGCGTTTCTCCTGCCCGAGTCCGGCCAGAATATCCACGGTGCGTTCCAATTCGAGCGTCAGGCGCCCCGGTTGCTTTTTGAGTTTGCCGGAGGCGGCTGAAACCGGCCGATAATCGGCAACGGCGGCCGTCATCACAATCAGGTCGGCCTGCGGAGACCGGGAGAAAATCGCCCCGGCCATCTCCGCGGCGGATTCCACCGAAACAAATTCGACCCCCTCCGGCGGCCTCAACGCGACCGGACCGGAGACGAGAGTCACCCGGTGTCCGAGAGCGCAGGCGGCCTCGGCGACCGCGTATCCCATTTTTCCGGTGGAGCGGTTGGTGATGAAACGGACCGCATCGATTTTTTCGCGGGTCGGCCCCGCGCTGACGAGAATGTTCATTTCGGAGAGCTTCCCTTCCTGTTGCCGGGGTAAACTATAGCACCACCCGCCGTCAAATCAATCACCGGAGGGCGAAAATCGGTCTTTTTGCCGTATTTCCACATTGACAAAGCCTTCCGAATCCGTTAAATTATAGCGTTGAAAAATAGAAAATTCACTTAACGGTCTCTGAGCTGTCACACATGAAATACGAAGCGGTAATCGGTCTCGAAGTGCACGTCCAGATTCGGACTGCGAGCAAAATGTTCTGTTCCTGCCCCAACCGGTACGGGGCGGAACCCAATACATTGATCTGCCCCGTCTGCATGGGATATCCCGGCACGCTGCCGGTGCCGAACCATGAGGCGATCCTGAAAGCGGTTCGAGCCGGCCTGCTGACCGGATGCCGGATCGCCCGCTTCAGTAAGTTCGACCGCAAGAACTACTTCTACCCCGATCTGCCGAAGAACTACCAGATCTCCCAGCTGGATCTTCCGTTCTGCGAACACGGTGCGCTTCATCTCTCCGGAACCGGGTTCTCCGGCGCGCCGCTGCCGGAAAAATCGGTCGGGATCACCCGGATCCATCTAGAAGAAGATCCCGCCAAGCTGACCCACGCAGCCGGAGCTTCGGGAGCGGACTACAACCGTGCCGGCGTCCCGCTGCTCGAAGTGGTCAGCGAACCGGACATGCGCAGCGCAGACGAGGCCTACGCCTACCTCACCGCGCTCAAGGAAATCATGCAGTACGGCGACATCAGCGACTGCGACATGGAAAAGGGGCAGATGCGCTGCGACGTGAATATCTCGCTGCGTCCGGTCGGGCAGAAGGAGTTCGGCACCAAGATCGAACTCAAGAACCTGAACAGTTTTCGCGCCGCCCACCGGGCGGTGGAATACGAGATCTGGCGGCAGGCTGATATCCTGGACCGGGGGGAAACGCTGCGCCAGGAGACCCGCGGCTGGAATGACGATCGCGGAGAAAGTTATCTGATGCGGACCAAGGAACAGGCGCACGACTACCGTTATTTCCCGGATCCCGACCTGATGCCGGTTACCTTCACCGACGCCGAAATCGAAGCGCTCCGGGCGGCGTTGCCGGAGCTGCCGGCAGCCAAACGTGAAAGGTTCGTCGCGGAGTGCGGCCTGACGCCGTATGATGCCGAAGTGCTGACGCTCGATCGCGCGGTCGCGGCCTACTTCGATGCCGCCGCGAAACTGACGAAGTCGCCGAAACTGGTCGCGAACTGGATCATCTCCGAACTTCTCCGGCTGCTCGGAGAAGAGAAGATTTCGATCGACGCCTGTAAAATCACTCCTGCCGCCCTGGCCGAACTGGTCGATCTGATTGAAAAGGGAACGATCAACGGGAAGATCGCAAAAGAGGTATTCGCGGAGATGTTCGCCACCGGCAAAAAACCGGCGGCGATCGTCGAGGAGAAAGGGCTGGTTCAGGTCAGTGATTCCGGTGCGATCAGCGCGGTCGTCACCGAGGCGATCCGGGCCAATCCCGCCCAGGTGGAACAGTACAAGGCAGGGAATGCAAAGGTATTGCAGTTTCTTGTCGGGCAGGTGATGAAGTTGAGCAGGGGAAAGGCGAATCCGCAACTGGTGATCGCCGAGCTGAAGAAGCAGCTCGGCTGAACGGTTCCGCCGGAGATTTCAGTCCCCCGCGCCGGGGGGCCCCTCTGCCGTTATACAGTCCCGGGATCACCCCCGGAAGAACAAGGGAGGACTCCATGAAGATGTTGTTTGCCGTTCTCTTCACCGCGGCGGCGTTGCTGCTGCCAGCTGCGGAAGAGTTGAAGATCCGGGGATCCGCATTCGGGAACTGGTACCTGCTCGGAGACGAGGTCTGTTTCAAACCCGAAAAAAAAGCCACCCGTCCCCTGCAGGTAATTCTGCGTGACGGAAATGAAAAAACAATTCTGACAGAGACGATTTCCGCAGAAGCCTTCAATCAAGAGGGATGGAGGTGGAAAGCGGTGAGCCCCGGCTTCTACGATGTGCAATTCCAGCAGGACGGGGAACCGGTCACCGACTGGCTGCACCGTAAACTGCACAAGCAGGATCCGCAGGACAAACGCCGGTACAAGCTGGTCGAGGATATGAAACTGCCGATCGCCCGCCATAACTTCGTGGTCGCGACCGAAGCAACGCGGCCGGTCTCTGAGATCTCTCCCCAGTTCGGCATGTCGCCGCACGGCGACCGTTACAAAACCATCCTGCCGTTGTCACGGCTGGTGGGCTTCGGCGCCATCCGTTACCACGCAGTTCACTGGGACTGGATGGAGAAGAAGAAGGGAGAAATCAACTGGGAGCCTCTCGACGATTTCTTCCGGAAAGCTCATGAGCTCGGCTATACCGACGACCGGATCGTGCTCAATGTGTTCGGGGTTCCGCAGTGGGCCTCGAGCCGCCCGGAAGCGGATTGGATCAACATCTGCGTCTACGAATACGCCGCCGTGGTGCCACGTGATCTCGACGACTGGCGGAACTTTCTGCGCGCCCTGATGCGCCGCTACCCCGGTGTTCGCAACTGGGAGCTCTGGAATGAACCCCATCTGGTCGGGTTCAGCTGTTTCTGGAGCGACACCACCGAGAACTTCATCCGGCTGCTGAAGGCCGGTTACGAGACGGTGAAAGAGGAAAATCCGGAAAACATCGTGATCCTCGGTGGAATCGGGACCCGTTACCTGCCGTTCTACAAGGAGTTCCTCGAAAAGGGCGGCGGCGAAAGTTACGATGTTTTCGGAGTTCATGCCGCAGCTCGCGCACCATTCATCCGTTCCACTTTCGCCGGCCTCGACCGCGCCCGGGGAGTCCCGGTCCGCCCCTGGCGGGTCACCGAATGGCACGCCAACCTGCTGAACCCGCACATGACCCCCTACCCCTCGGAGCGGCAGCTTGCCCGGCCCCAGCTGCTGAACTTCCTCCACCTGATCCGTCAGGGGGCTCAGGCGGTCGATCTCTTCTGCATCACCAACAATCAGGAAAAGGAGGAGCTGCCGATCTACGACAAGCACAAGCTGATCGGCCACACCGCCGGACTCTTCCGCAGCAGGCCGTATCTGCAGCCCCGTTACGTCGCGGCGACCTGGCACGTGTTCACCGACCTGATCAAAGGAACGCTTGAAGTTGGTTCCGGTTATGCTTTTCCGAAGGATCAGGCGGCAGTCGTATTCCGGAGCGATGCCGGTCCGATGCTGCTGGTCTGGAACCGCGGCGACGAACCGACCGGAATCGATCCGGCGCTTTTCGCGGCCCTCGACGGGAAGCGGGTGCTCACCGGCGACGGGCGAAGCGTCGCCGTCCCGGCGGACTTCCGGCTTCTTCCCGATGAGTACTATCTGGTGACCGATCCCGACATGGCGGTGGTCGGAACGTGGCGCAACACGGCAGAAGTGCTGCTTCCGAAGGAGAGTTCTCTCCCCCTCGACGAAAGTGTCCGTGGCGAATACCGGCCGGGCCGTCTCTTCAATGACCGGATGGAGGTGATTGATCCTGACACCCTTTCGTGGCAGCGGACCCATCGTGAAATTCCATATGCTGAACGGCGAACCGATCCTTCGAATCGCCTGGAGGCCCGTTTCGCGGTCGGGTGCTCACCGGAAGGGATCGATCTGATCGCAGAAGTGACCGATTCGACTCATTTTCCGAACCCGGGTTCCGAAGCGTGGAAGGGGGATTCCCTGCAGTTCGCGCTGGACACCGCAGAGCGTGGTCTTGCAAACGACATTCTGGAATTTTCCGTCTGGCGTGCGCCAGACGGAGAAACCGTGGTTTACAAGCAGATCGCACCGATGCCGATGGGAGACCTGCCGGATGGTTATACCTTCGCGAACAGCATTGTCCGCAACGCAAAGGCTCTCTCCGAACGGCGGGAGGGAAAGACCGTCTACAAGGTCCACATCGCCAATTCGGAACTCTATCCCTATGCCTGCGCAACGGGCTGTTCCCCGCGTTTCTCCTTCCTCGTCAACAACAACGACGGCAAGGGCCGTGACTGCTACCTCGAGTGGGGTTCCGGAATCGGCGGCGACAAGGATCCGACCGTCTATGGACGGCTGACCACGCAACTGGAGGACAAAGTTTTTCTGACGGAGGCTGACTTCAACCGGAAGTGTTGGGATACGCCCTTCTCGTGGGAGTACCGCGACGGCGTACTCTCTCTACAGGCCGACGGCGCGGTGAACTCCGGATTGCGAACGGGAAAACCGCTGAAACTGGTTCCCGGCGCCTCCTATCGGATCACCTTCGAGGCACGCGGGACGGGACGGCTGCAGCTGATGCTCTATGGGGAAGGGGTTCCGCGCACCGATCCCGTGTTGCCGACTCCGCTCACCGGAGAGTACCGGAATTTCGACGTCCGGTTCACAGCGCCGCCGAATGGAATCAACGCAACGATACAACTGTTCTTCTGGCAGCAGCCCGACGCGAAATTCGAGGTCAGGAACCTCAAAGTCACGAAATAGCCGGCGGCGCGGTGCTCTCCCCGGGCAGCAGCCGGGTCTTCAACACGGCCGGGCCGGATCGGGTTCCGCTCTCCAGCTCGGCCAGCGCAAAATCCACTGCGCGCACCCCCATCTCCTCGAAGGGCTGGCTTAACGTAGTCAGCCGCGGGGAAGCGAGATGCGCCAGCGACAGATTGCCGTAACCGGTCACCGAAACCCGGTCCGGTACCCGGAGGCCGAGTGCCTGCAGAATCATCACGGCGTTCAACGCGAAACAGTCCGATCCGCAACAGAGCGCCGTCGGCGCATCGGGGGCACTGAAAATGCGTGAAAATGCCGCCCGTACCTTCTCATGCTCACCGGTCGCCTTCGAAGTGATCACCTCATCATCGCGAACCACAAGACCGTGCTCGCGCATTGCGGCACGGAACGCGGCAAACCGCACCACGGCGAATTGTGCGGCAAAATCATCCGTATAATGGGCGATCCGCCGGTGCCCGAGGCCGACAAGATGCGCCACCGCCTGCCGGATGCCGTCCTCGTCATCGGTACAGATGCTGTTGACTCCGGGGCCGTAGGAACGGTCGAGCATCACCAGCGGCAGAGCACACTCTCCGCAGAGCCGGCAGAGCAGCTCCGCCTCACATGCGCCGATCTCCCCCCAGCAGAGCACTGCCGCCGGACACTGCCCGAGAATGTGATCCACCTGCAGTCCGAAAGATTCAGCGCTGTCGATCAGAACGATCTTCAGAAAGTAACCGCGACGTTCCGCCTCACTGCCGGCCGCCACCGCAGCCTGAAGGCTGAACTCCGTCGCGTCGGTACGCCGCATCAGCATCACCAGCGTCGCTGAACGGCCGGATTTCATCTGCGCGGCAATGCCGTTGCGCCGGTAGCGCAGGCGGGCGGCAACCAGCCGGACCCGCCGACTGGTCTCCTCCTTGATGCCGAGTTTTCCATCCTGGCCGCACAGTACCGCCGACACGGTCGACTTACTGACGCCGGCCGCCTCGGCCACATCCTTCAACGTCACCATGGTTCGAATTTGCTTTCCGGATTCTGTTTCCGCATAAAGTATGCCACGGCGCCCCCCCTTTGTCAAGGCGGAAGCGAGAGAAAAGCGCGGGAAAGTCCGCCGGAGGCTTGACAACCGCTCCGATTTGTGGTATGATTAAAAAAATAAGGAAATCCGCATTGTTTCCCGGGGGACAGGGGGAAAGGGTGCGGGAAAAATCTGCAATTCAGGGAGATTGAAATGAGTAGCGAACCAATTACGCTGCTGAACCAGGCGGATCTGAACGAGCTTCCGGTCAGCGGCAGGAAGGACGGCGACCGCGTCGTCGAAATCACCACCCTTTCCGGCAACCTGACCATCTCAGCCGATCAACTGGCCGGCTGGAAGGCGCGTCATCCGGGGCACCACGCGATCTACAAATTCGGCACCTGGCGTGCCTCCGGCAGCATTGAGTGGGACAAATAAGTTTTCCCGCCGGGTCACCGCGCCGCGACTTCTCCGTTTCCGCCCCGCCGGAATGCGCCCGGCGTGATTCCCGTATAAGCCTTGAACTGCCGGGCGAATGTGTATAGATCGGGGTACCCGAAACGTTCCGCCGTCTCTTTGAGCGTCACATCGTTGTTGCGCAAAAACGCCTGTATTTTTTCCATCCGCTTCCGGATTCGATACTCCCCCGGAGGAATACCGACGTAACGTGTGAAGAGCCGACGGAAATTCGCATAGGTCATTCCAATCTGTTCGGCCACCTCTTTCGGAGTAATCCTCCGTTCCGGATCACGTTCCAGCAGCGCCATCCCGGCCATCACGCCGGCGTAATGGGGTTGTCGTCGCGATTCCAGCAACAATAGTTCCGTCAGAAAAAGGAACATATTGCCCATGGAGAGTGCCAGTTCGTCCTCGCGTCGTGTACCGAGTTCATCCGCCAGTGCGTCGAATCGGTCACGGATCCAGCTGTGAAGTCCGAGCTCGATCAGAGGCCGTTCCGTCTGCAGGAGGTTTCTGGCGGTCAACACATGGCCGAACGAAGCCGGCAAGACAAAAAATTTGTCGATGTAAATGCCTTCCTCATGACGCTGATGGTGCAACATCCAGGGGTGCCGTATCAACAGCGTACCGGGCCCGAACGGCAACTCCCTGCCCGCCGCGTCGATATAGAGGCCCTCTCCGGAAAGAATGTAGCTCGGATTCAGAAAACCGTTGCAGATGTTGCGCCGCACACAGGCACCGGCCAGAACCGATGTGCCTGCCTGCAACTCCCCGCCGCAACGGTAAATGTGGCGGGGCAGTGTTTTGAATTTATCGTCCATGATCATACCGGAATATATCACTCCGGAAGAAGTTTCGCAAATCAGACAAAAAAATCTTCAATTATGCCATTTCAATCGCGCTGTTTTCGAGGTACAATAAAAGCAAACAAGACATCGAAAGGAGCCTGTGAAACTCATGGAGAACATCGTCAACATCGTCAACTTCATCCGCGCCGTCGAACCCCGCCCGGACCACCCCGGGATTGATCTCTTTGAACCGGTCCGGGAACAGATGGCACTCGCCAAAAAGCACAATATGCCCGTGACCTGGCTGCTCCAGTACGATGCACTGATCATGGGGCCCTTTGTCGACTTTCTGAAACGGGAGATGCCGGAAGGACATGAAATCGGGATCTGGTTTGAAGTCGTCCAGCAGAACGCCGAAGCCGCCGGCGTCGAGTGGCGCGGACGCTGGTCCTGGGACTGGCACACCGATGTCGGTTTCTCCGTCGGCTACACGCCGGAAGAGCGTGAACGCATCGCCGATTGCTTCGTCGAACAATTTGCCTCCTGTTTCGGACACAAACCCGGTGTCATGGGCAGCTGGCTGTTCGATGCGCATCTTCTCGACTACCTTCACCGCCGCCACGGTATCACAACCGCCTGCAACTGCAAGGATCAGTACGGGACCGACGGCTACACCCTCTGGGGAGGCTACTGGGCAAACGCATACTACCCGAACCGCCGTAACGCCTACCTGCCGGCACAACGGGAACAGGATCAGATCCCGGTACCGGTGTTCCGGATGCTCGGCAGCGACCCGCTCTACCAGTACTGCGCCGGGTTGACCGAAAACGGGCAGTGGGTAACAACGCTGGAACCGATCTCCAGACCTCCGGACGGCGGCGGCGGTTCCAACCCGCAATGGAGCCGCTGGTTCCTCACGGAGAACTGCCGGGAGCCTCACTTCGCACTCTCCTACGCCCAGGCGGGACAGGAGAACTCCTTCGGCTGGCCGGCCATGCGTGACGGACTCATTGCGCAATTCGACATTCTGGATGAATTTCGCCGTGACGGCAGGATCCGGATCGAAACGCTGGGGGAGACCGGTCACCGCTTCCGCACCGCCTTCCCGACCACTCCGGTCAGCGCGGTGGTGACTCTCGATGACTGGAAGAGACAAAATCGTGCCGGAATCTGGTACCTCTGCCGGAATGGAAGACAGAACCTTTTCCGTGAAGCCGATCGTACCCTTTCAATCCGGGACTGGCAGATCTTCTCCGATGATTACACGGAAGATTTCCTCAAACGGAGATGTACCACCAGCGCCTGTACTTACGATGCGCTCCCGATCATGGACGGAATGCTCTGGCATCCGGCAATGATCCGATTCTCCGGCGGCCCGGGAGAGTTTTCCGGAATCGACCGCATCGACGACGAAACGATGGAGATCCGCTGGCGTACCGACTCCGGGCGTGTCACGCAGATCACGTTGAAACCGGATGGTCTCCGGATTGCATTCGACGACGATTCCGCTCATCTCGAATTTCGCTTCAACCCGGCAGCGGCACAACGGCACAGTACCGGAATTGAATTTCGAGACGGAGAACTGAAATATCGCCACCGCAATTTCCCGTACCGCCTCGTTGCGCGCAGCGGGCGGATCGTTCCCGTGGCGGACGGTTTCGATCTGCTGCCCGCAGGACACCACCTCCATCTGGTTGCGGAACCGGAGAGAAATTGAGCCGCCCTTTGGCGCGAAGCGAACCGGTTACGCCGGAGCCGATTTCAGAAAAAAACCTTTTTTTTCTGAAATCGGCTTGCTTTTTCCGGGAAGTTCTGTCATAATTGTATAGATAACATATTATCTTTACAATTCAATACACGTTCGCGAAAAACAGCATGCAACCGGGAGGAAACAATTTACGATGATCAAACTGCAATGCCTGGCCGCCGTCCTGATGGGCTGCCTCGCCCTTTCAGCGGCGGAATACGGTTACAAAACCGTCTACGAGTGTAATTTCCGGCCCTCCCAGCTGGAAGGATGGCGTTTTGACAAACGCGCGAGCGCCGTTCCGGGGAAAGGAGACGGTCCGGGGATGATCAAGGTGGAAGTTCCGCCGGGGCCGGAGGTCGGAACACAGAACTTCGTCCGACGCGAAATCGACCTGAGCCCCTACCAGGGAAAGAATCTGATCTTCACCGTTGAAACGAAAGCGGAAAAGGTTTCCAAACCGCTGCAGGCCTGGAACGGAATCAAGTTCATGTTGAACTATGAAATCAACGGCAAGATGAGCTGGTTCCATCCGATGAATCTCTGGAAATCCTTCGACTGGAAAGAGATTGAGTTCGGATGCCGCATCGCTCCGAATGCGGGGAAAGGTACCCTTTCACTCGGTCTTCAGGACTCTTCGGGAACCGTCTGGTTCCGAAATCTTAAAATCCGCGAAGTCGACACGTCGAAGATCTACAACAACCCGCCGGTGCCGGCCGGTTTTCGGGCAGAATATACCGACCGCGTTACGGCGATGCCGACGCTGCGCGGCGTCATGTCTCCCGGCAGTTACCGTAAAGGCGATCTCGATGACCTTGCGAAATGGGGAGCCAATCTGATTCGCTGGCAGCTGGTGCGCAACTGGGGGAAACTCGATTCCGATCTCGATCAGACCGAATACAACCGGTGGATCGACAGCAAAATCTCCGAGCTCGAAAAAGTGCTTGCCGATGCCGAACGACTCGGGATCAAGGTGGTGATCGATCTGCATTCGCCGCCGGGCGGCCGGATGGCCAACCGGAACATGCGCATGTTCGTCGAGGACAAATACGCCGACCAGTTCGTCGAGGTCTGGCGGAAAATCGCCACGAAGTTCAAGGGGCATCCCGCAATCTGGGCATACGATCTGGTGAATGAGCCGGTACAGTCGACTCCGGCCAAGAACGACTATCTCTCTCTCCAAATCCGTGCGGCGAAAGCGATCCGGGAGATCGATCCCGAGGTCCCGGTGATCATCGAGTCAAATGAGTGGGACGCTCCCGACACCTATCGTCATCTCGGTCCGGTACCGATGAAGAATATCATCTACCAGGTTCACATGTATCAGCCGGGCGGGTTCACCCACCAGCTGGTGAACAACAACTGGGGAGAACGTTCCGACGCGGTCAAGTTGATTCAATATCCGGGGAAGATTGGAGACCGCGTCTGGAACCGTGCCGCACTGGAGGAGGTGCTGCAGCCGGTCATTGATTTCCAGAAAAAATACGGTGTGCGGGTTTACGTCGGAGAATTTTCGGCGATCCGCTGGGCTCCCGGAGCCGATAAATATCTTGAGGACTGCATCGCGATCTTCGAGAAACACGGATGGGATTGGAGTTACCATGCGTTCCGGGAATGGAGCGGCTGGAGTGTCGAACACTCCGACGATCCGCTGGTCACCGGGCGCGTCAAGGAGGATACCAACCGCAAGAAAGTTCTGCTGAAAGCATTTGAACGTAACGAAAAGGTGAAGTAATCATGAAAAAAATCCTTATCGCCGCCGTACTGGCCGGAACCTTCCTGACCGTCAGGGGGGCCGATCCGGTAACCGTATTCCAGACCGATTTCAACTCGAAGGCCGAGTACGATCGCTGGAGTAACACCCCCGAGCGCAGCTTTGACGCGACCGGCGGTCGCAATGGTTCCGGGGCGGTCAAATTCACTCTGCCGCAGGAGAGTTCGGGACTCTCAACGCTTGACATTCCGGTTAATGAGCTGCGCGGCTGCGGCGTGGTCCTCGAAGGATGGATGCGGGGCGAAAAACTCGTTCCTCCGAAAATCTCCTACCTCGGCCCCAAGTTGATGATGATTGTCGAAACCGAAAACACACAGACCTATCCTGACCAGACCAAACAATATGATTCCTTTGACTGGAAGAAGTTCAACATCTACACCTGGATCCCCCGCGATGTAACCAAGCTGTCGCTGGCAATCGGCCTTCAGGGAACCACCGGAACACTCTGGATCGACGATGTGAAACTGCTGCGGCTCGATCCGCCGGGCAATGCGAAACTCTCGCCGGCCAACCAGCTCAGGGAACTGCAGAAGGAACCGCGTTTCCGCGGTGTGATGTCCGGTGGCGACTGGAGTGAGGACGCGTTCCGCACTCTCGCCGATTACGGGGTCAATCTGATGCGCTTTCAGATCTCCAAATCCCCCGGTGAGGACAACGTCACCGAGCAGGGATTCCGCAATCTGGTGAACCGTTCGCTTCAGACGTTGGACCGGGTGCTGCCGCTCGCGCGGAAATACAACATCAACATGCTGATCGACATGCATTTCGGAGCCGGAACGGTCGCCACAAAACTGCTCAGCAATGAATTGAGCTGGGAGCCGGCCAAACAGCAGCTGTTGATCGACGTCTGGCGCGAAATCGCCGAAAAATACAAGGATGAACCGATCATCTGGGGCTACGATCTGCTGAACGAGCCGCGTGAAAACAACTACACCTACATCGAGGGGAACTCCGACTGGAACGGGCTGGCCGAACGGATCGCCAGGGCAATCCGCGAAGTCGATCCGCAAAAGCGGATCATCGTCGAATCGACCGGATGGGGCAGTCCCGCGGATTTTCCGAACCTGCGTCCGATCGACCTGCCGAACATCGTCTACAGTTTCCACTTCTACGCGCCGGGGGAATTTACCCATCAGGGAGTCCACAACCGGCCGCGCGGCATCCGCTATCCCGGCGTAATCGCCGGGCGGGAGTGGAACCGCGAAGAGCTCAGGAAAGCTGTCCAGCCCGTGATCGATTTCCAGAAAAAATACCGGGTTCCGGTCTATGTCGGGGAATTTGGCGCGGCCCGCTGGGCGCCGGGTGCGGAGCAGTACTTCGACGACCTGATCTCCATCTTCGAGGAGAACGGCTGGGACTGGACCTACCACGCCTTCCGCGAGTGGGACGGCTGGAGCTTCGAACACTCCAGCGACTTCAACGACAACAAACGCAGTGATGCGATGAATCCGCGCAAGGCGGTCCTTCTGAAGTACTTCAAGAAAAACAACCGCTGATCGGACTCTCCCGCTTCCGGGGATCGACCGTTCTCCGGCGGAAATTCCGCCGGAGAACGGCAATCTGTTCAACCGATCAATTTCGTACCGATCCGGAGAAGAGAGCCGGCCTGATAGACGATCATGGTCGTAAGATAGGCCAGAAGGAACAGGCCTCCGGCCTCATACAACGGCATCGTCCAGGAGTTCAACTCGCGCCTGATGATCGCCAGCGTCGCGAGGCACGGAATCGACAGCAGGCAGAACAGCATGATGCAGAACGCCTGCAGTGGAGTGTAGTTTTGGATCAACTGCTGACGAAGCGGTACGGACTCCTCGTCAGCCTCCCCGGCAGCATAGAGAATCCCGAGCTGTGACACGAACACCTCCTTCGCCGCCAGAGCGCCGATGGTCGCCGTCGTCAACTTCCAGTCGAAACCGATGGGTCGGAAGAACGGTTCCAGCATGTGTCCGACCCGGCCGGAAATCGTGTATTCCATCAACTCCGACTGCCTCTCGTTCTCCAGTTCGGCAATTGCCTCGTTCCGTTCCTGTGCGACCTCGACCGCACTGCACAGCACCGAGGGAAGTTCTTCTTTCCGAAGCTCATCGAGCAGCTCATCCGGCAGTGTGCCGGTTGCTTTCACCTCGGCCAGAACTTCTCCGCTGACCAGGCCGGAACGCTCCAGCGCCCCGATCTGAAGAGGAGTGAGCCTCTTGTCGTTCTCCAGCCGGGCGATTCCGGCGTCGTAGTCCTTGTCGAAAACGGTTTTTTCCGGCCAGGTGTTGCAGATGTAAAGGATCATGCTGGTTGCAAGAATGATCGTACCCGCCTTCTGAACATACATCCGACCGCGATCCCACATGTGCAGCAGCAGGCTCCGGAGTGTCGGCATCCGGTAGGGGGGAAGTTCCATCAGATAGATTTCGCCATCGCCTTTGAACAGCGTCGACTTCAGAATACGGGCCGCAATCAGCGCGACCACGACACCGATCAGGTAGATCAGCCACATGACAAGCGCCTGGTATTGCGCAATGAAGAAAGCCGGAATAATCAGCGCGTAAATCGGCAGACGTGCGCCGCAACTCATCAACGGCAATATCATGATGGTGGTTTTTCGGTCACGTTCCGACTCGATGCAGCGTGTCGCCATGATCGCCGGAACGGTACAGCCGAAGCCGAGTACCAGCGGAACAAAGGAACGCCCCTGCAACCCGAACCTGCGCATCACGCCATCCATCACGAATGCCGCCCGCGCCATGTAACCGGAATCCTCCAGAATCGCAATCGCAAAGAAGAGGAACAGTATATTCGGCAGAAATACCAGAACCCCGCCGACGCCGCCGATCACACCGTCCGTCAACAGGGAACGCAGATAAGGCAAGGTAGCCTCCGGCCAGCTTCCCTTGACCAGATCCGACAACCATGCGAAACCATCCTCAATGTATCCCATCAACGGATCCGCCAGAGTGAAAGTGAACCAGAACGTGAGGTAGATGATCAGGAAAAACAACGGAAGCCCGATGTATTTGTTGGTCATGACCACATCGATCCGGTCGGAGATTTCGCGGCGACGTTCACGGGTAGTCGTAATCGCATCGCGACAGGCCCCGGCAAGCATCGCATAGCGACGGTCCGCCATGAACGTATCCGTCTCGATGGCATGTCTGTCCAGCAGATGCTTGATCTGCGCCTCAACCTCCCCGAGTATCGGCCGGAACGCGTCAATGTGCCATGCACTCCTGTCGTGCTCCAGAAGTTTGATTGCGAAAAAACGCGATGGAACATGGTTGTATCCGACGATATCCAGCGTGTCGATCTTTGCGGCAACCGCGCTGACCGCCTCGTCGATATCCGCTCCATAGGAGAGCATCGGCACACCATGTCGATCGGGTTCCGTCAACATCCCGGCAAGCTTTTCCAACAGCGCCTGAACCCCTCCGGCCCGACAACCGACCGTCCTGACGATCGGAGAACCGAAATACCGTTCCAGTTTCGGGATGTCGAACTTCAGCCCTTTCTTTGCCGCATCATCACTCATATTAAAGGCGAGCAGCATCGGAATGTGAAGCTCGGCGAGCTGCGTCGTCAGGTAGAGACTGCGCTGCGGAATGGTGGAGTCGATCACGTTCAAAATCAGATCGATCCCCGGCCGGGTCAACTCCCGGAATACCACCTCTTCCTCCGGCGAATTGGAGGAGAGCGAATAGACACCCGGCAAATCGATCAGCCTGATTTCCATCCCATTGAGAACAAAACGGCCGGATTTGCTCTCCACTGTGACGCCGGGGTAGTTCCCGACGTGCTGCCGCGCGCCGGTCAGAGCATTGAAGATGCAGGTCTTACCGCAATTCGGATTCCCCGCCAGCGCAATGGTGAACTCTCTTTTCATTCTGTCGTTTCCCCGCGTTTCATCATGACATGGGCGGCATCATCGCGATGCATCGCCACGCTGGTCTCAAGCACCTTGACGCGCAGCAGACCTCCGAACGGCGCATGCGCCTCCATCAGCAATTCCGCCCCTTCCACCAATCCGACATCGGCGAATTTTTTCCGTCCGCGCCACCCGGGAAGCACCTTGATGATGGTTCCGGCGGTACCGACCGGCAGATCGGCCAGCGTCATTGCCCGGTTACCGACGCGGTAGTTGCGGGAACTTGCCGGCATCGTACCACAGCCACAGGAACATTTTCGCACTTTGCTCATTTTTTCATATCCCTCCGTATTCGGAATCCGACTCCTCTTCCTGATCGACACGTCCCGGCTTTTCCTGCCAATAGAGGCGCAACCGCCGGCAATCCGGTCGAACCGCGTCACACTGAAGTTCAATGGCCCGCATTGCCGCGCCGTCGACACCATATGTTCGACCCGACAGGCGAGAGCATTTGCCCTCCCGGGCGGAAAAAGCAGAACGCTCCGGAAAAACCGCCGCAGACCGCGATGCTTCAGGATCACCGCCTCAGCCAGCGCCTGTCCCCCAACCGTCAACCGAACCGGAAGACTGGGGAATCATCCAGACAGCCGCGCCCGGTCAACAACCTCAATGCATTCGTCACCGAAGACATCCTGAGATTGAGCCGCCTGGCACCATCACCGGCATGGGTCTGCCCGTGTTCCTCAAACAGCAGAGCAATCGCTTCCAGATAGTCCTCCAGATTGGAATTCATCCGATCCTCTTTGATCTTTTTTTCCATCTGCACGATCCAATAATTAGATACAACTAATCAAAATACCATAAAAAAACGCTTCTTTCGATCACATTCAGCCGAAGCGCATAACCTTATCCGATTTTCATTAACAATATAGTGCAGAAAAACAAAAAATCAATTAGCTTTTCCTAATACAACACAAAAAATCCTTTTTTTTCCTGTAAAACAAATCCCGGCTCCCCCGCACGCCGGAAACAGTTCAAAGCGGTCGCCACTCGCGCCCTTCGCGGAAGAGCAGCCGGGCAGCTTCCTCCGGTCCCTCGGAGCCGGGTGCGTAAACCGCCAGCGGGCATTTCTCCTGCCAGTTCTCAAGAACCGGAGTGAAAAGGCGCCAGCTCCCGGCGATCACGTCGCTGCGAATGAACAGTGTCTGATCCCCCAACATCGCATCGAGCAACAACCGTTCATAAGCCTCGAAACTTTCGCCGCCGGGCAATTCGGAATAACGAAAATTCAAGCTCAATCCCCCCATGCAGAGTTTCGGCCCCGGCTGTTTGGCCTGAATGGTCAACTCCATGCCCTCATCGGGCTGTACTTTGAGCACCAGCGTATCCGGCTGCATGTCGGCAGCCCGGATCGGTTCGAAGATCGAATGGGGAACAGACTTGAAGACGATCGCGATTTCGCTCTTGCGCGCCGCGAGCCGCTTTCCGGAACGCAGGTAGAAGGGAACACCGGCCCACCGCCAGTTGTCTATCAACAGTCGGGCCGCGACAAAGGTCTCCGTCCGGGAATCCGGAGCGACACCGGGTTCTGCGCGATAACCGTCATACTGGGCCCGAATCACCGAATCGCCGAGACGATTCAGATCAAAGGGCCGGATCGCCTTGATCAACTTGACCTTTTCGTCACGCACCGCGTCCGGAGAAAACGACGCCGGCATCTCCATCGCCGCCATCGCCAGCATTTCAAGCATGTGGTTCTGAAACATGTCACGCAGCAGACCGTACTGATCGTAATAACCGGCCCGGTGCTCGACCCCGAGCGTCTCTGCCACGGTCAACTGGATATGATCAATATAGTGAGCGTTCCAGACCGGTTCGAAAATCAGGTTCGCGAAACGAAGCATCAGAATATTCTGTACGGTATCCTTGCCCAGGTAATGGTCGATCCGGTAGATCTGGTCCTCCTTGAGGTACCGGTGCAGCAGAAGATCCAGTTCCTCGGCAGAAGCGAGATCGCGGCCGAAAGGTTTTTCCAGCACGACATGCCGCCACGAACTGCCGTCCTCCGGCTCGGTCAATAACCCGGCCCCGGAGAGCTGTTCTATAATCGGGGGATAGAGCCGGGCCGGCATCGCGAGGTAGATCGTCCGGTTGGCAGGCAGTTCGGCTCCCTGCTCGAGGCGCTCGAGAAGTTTTCCGAGGGAAGCGTAGAACTCCGGATCACCGTAGTCTCCGGCATGGTAGTGAACCCGCTTCAGGAAATCACTCTTCTGCGCCTCACTTCCGCCGACAAGTTCCGGAGCAATGTGAGCCCGGAAGCCGTCATCGTCGTAGAACGTACGGGCACAACCGACGATCCGGGACTCCTCATGCAGCAGGCCGCGGCGGAAGAGATGATAGAGCGCCGGGTAGAGCTTCCGCTTCGCCAGATCACCCGAGGCGCCGAAAATCACCAGCGCACCGGGAGCGGGATTGACCTCGATACAGAAATTTCCGCGCCAGTAGTTACTGTCCAACATCTCATTCCTCCTCTCTCAAACTCAAAAGCGGCCCGCCGGCGGCCGATTTGCAACGCCAGTTCCGGAAATACAATAAACGATCGGAAACGCTTTTTCAAGAAGAAAAAAGCGGGAGCCGCATTTCTGCGCTCCCGCCTTTCGACCGGGATTCGGCCGGATCACTGCATCGCCAGCAGCGAAAACACCAGTGCGAAAATCGCACAGGTCTCAACCACACCGAGAATCATCAGGTAGTTCGCAAATCCCTGGTTGGTTTCAGCAAAGGCGTTGCAGCCGCCCGCTGCGGCACGCCCCTGAAACGCAGCGGAAATCAGCTGCGCCACGCCACCGAAAATACCGACCGCCAGATAGACCGGCCAGTTCTGCGGATTGCTCTGGGCCGCTCCGTTGATCAGGATCAACATGATCATGCCGTAAATCGTCTGCGACAGCGGCGCACCGGCCAGCGCCAGCAGCAGAAACGGCGCGGGTTTATCCTGCTGGTAGCACTTCTTCCACGCTCCGATCGCGGCGGACCCCGCAATTCCGGTGCCGAGAGACGATCCGACCGCCGCCAGACCGACTGCCGCATAACCGCCGGCCTTGGCCAGCGCCATCATCATTTCCTGTTCCATGTTCAGTTTTCCTCCGATTTGGTGATATTTTTAAACGGTTTGAACCTCGATCCGGCCCAACGCAACCCGATATGGTTGGAAAATTCCAGCGTATTCAGACGTACGCCATGCACCATCACACTCATCACGCAGAGCGCCAGATTGAGCAGGTGCCCGAAGAGAATCACCGCCACACCGCCGATCAGCAGAAACGGAGAAATCCGGCAGATGTCGGTTCCCATGTCGTTGAAACTGGTCGCGATGTAATATCCCGCCATTCCCACGGCGAAGAGACGGATGTACGAAAGGACATCGACGAAACTGCCGATGATGTTGAAGGGGAACTGGAAGATATCCGCCGGATTCTTCCAGTCCACATCACAGCAGATCACCAGCAACAGGCCGACACCGTACAGCCAGTACATGTATCCCGGGAAATCGCCCGGATAGACAATCAGCCGGATCGTCAGGAAGAAATTCGCCCAGATGACCAGCATCCAGCCGACATTACGCAAAATACTGCGCAGATTGCCGTCGTGAATCGCCCGCCAGATCCGCCCGAGGGAAAGCTGCGCCACGGCGAGAATGAAACAGAAACATTGCGTATTCTGATCCTTGAAGGCGGTGTCGTTCAACGCCGGGACCTGCGCCCAGGCCAGCCAGGACGGAGCCGGGCACCCGAAGATGTTGCTCGTCATCAAGCCCCAGACGATCGTCGCCACACTGAGAATCGTCAGCAGCCGCACCGGAGTCTTCGCCGCCGGATTATCGCGGAACTTCCACTTCGCAAAAAGTGCTCCGAGCAGGAAAACCAGCCCGTAACCGGCATCCCCGACGATCATGGCGTAAAAGATCGTGAAGAACACCAGAACTCCACCCGAAACGTCAATCTCATCATATCCGGGCGAAATCCCGAGAAAGCTGAAAAGCGGCGAGATCAATTTCGTGAATTTCGATTCCCGCAACAGCGTCGGCACCTGTTCTCCGGCGGCGGGATCGACGATCAACAAACCCCAGCCCTCCGCCTTTGCCGCAGCGCGCAAACGCTCAATCTCCGGCTCCGGAACAAACCCCCGCAATGAAACCACCGCGCCGTGAGCGGAAAGGGCGTCATGAACCTGCGCATACTCAAGCTCCGCATCCAGTTCCGTCACCCGCTCCGCTGCTTTCGCAGCTGCACCGGAAAGTTTCGTCAACTCGAAAAGAACCGAATCGTACTCCTTGACCAACGCCGCTTCACGAATACGCAGCTGCGGGGGATCGTCCTCCCGGCCGAGCCGTACCTCCGGAAGCGTTCCAGCCTCAGGCTCCGTCAGCGTGACAACCGCGAAGAATACCCGCACACCATCCGTGCCGATCTCCCTGCACTCGGCCTGTTCAAGCTTCGCAGCCTCCTCAAACTGGGCCCGGCTGCCGGCACACAAAGTCACAAATACGCCCTTCCGCCGGAGCTCCTCGAGCGAATCCCGCCGGAAATCCCCCCATACCTCGAGGGCACGAAGGCGCTGCCGAACCGAATCGAGTTCGCCGACCACCTGGTCGCGGCGCTCAATCAACGCGGCCGCGCGCTCAAGCACCGCCGCGCCCGAAAGCTCCTCCCGGGCTCCCGCCGCCTCAACCGCATGATCTCCGGCAAGTTTGCCGAGTTCGGCAAGCACCCGGCGACTGCCGTCAAGTTTTTCGGCGAGGAGCTGCGAATTTTCGGACTCCACCGAGCCGACCAGCTCCACCTGCATCACACCGAGATCACGCAGCACTTCAAGCGCACGTTCCTGTTCGGAAGCCAGCGCCAGCAGCGTAACCTTTTTCATCGGTACAATCATTTAAACCGGACTCCTCCCGCTGAAATTATGAACGAATCTGGCCGTCGCCCCTGACCAGAAACTTGTAGCTGGTCAACTCATCGGCCCCCATCGGCCCGCGGGCGTGAAGCTTGTCGGTACTGATGCCGATCTCGGCGCCCATGCCGAATTCCCCGCCGTCGGTGAACCGCGTCGAAGCGTTGGCATAGAGCGTCGACGAATCCACGTTAGCAAAAAAGTAATCGATGTCCGCGGGAATCGAGCTGATGATCCCGTCACTGTGCCGGGAACCGTAGCGGTTGATGTGCTCAACCGCCTCCTCAACAGAACCGACCATTTTGACGGTCAGGATCAGATCGAGGTATTCGGCATAATAATCCTCTTCGGTCGCCGGCCGGGCGGCAGGATCGAGCCGGCAGTACTCCCCGTCACCACGCAACTCCACTCCACGCGCCTTCATCGCCGCGGCAAACGGCGGAACAAACCGCCCGGCAACCCGGCGATCGATCAACAACGTCTCGAGAGCGTTGCAGGCACTCGGACGCTGACACTTGGCGTTTTCAACGATCGCGACCGCCTTCTCGACGTCGCACTCGGCGTCGATGTAGAGATGGCAGACGCCCTTGTAGTGCTTCAACACCGGCATGGTCGCCTCGGCGCAGACCAGCCGGATCAACCGTTCGCCGCCGCGCGGAATCACCAGATCGATGTATTGATCCATTTTGAGCAGAAGATTGACGGCGGCATGATCGGTCCACGGCACCAGCTGCACCATCCCGTCGGGAAGGCCGCACCCGATCGCGGCATCGTTCAGCACCCGTGCCAGCGCAAGATTGGAGTGGAACGCCTCACTGCCGCCGCGCAGAATCACCGCATTCCCCGCCTTGAGGCAGATTCCCGCAGCATCGACCGTCACATTCGGCCGGGATTCGTAGATGATGCCGATCACCCCGAGCGGCACACTGATCTTGGTGATCACCAGCCCGTTCGGGCGAACCGTTTCGGAGAGGATACGCCCCACAGGATCACGCTGGGACGCCACCACCCTCAACCCTTCGGCCATCTCGCGGACCCGACGATCATTGAGAGTCAGGCGATCGAGCATCGCTGCCGAAATTCCCGCGGCACGCGCAGCCTCAAGATCACGCTGATTGGCCTCCATCACCGAAGCGGCGGCGCCTTCCAGTTCGCGGGCCATCGCCTCGAGACATTGCTTCTTGCGTTCGGCGGGGAGCACAGCCAGCGCACGGGAGGCGATTTTCGCCTTTTTCCCCATTTCCAGCAGAGTTTCCCGCATCGTTTCGGTTGTCACCGCAGTGCTCACGGCAGAATACCTCCCTGCGTCAGAATGTTTCAGAATTACAAAATACACCCTTAAAATACAACAATTCCGGCCGAGTTGCAAATCTCAACACGGTAAATAATTGACCAATCTTGCTTTTTTCCGGGCGAAGGCGCGTATTCGACGATTTTTCACGCGCGGGAGATTGCATTTTGACGAAATCGGGCTATGTTATTTTCCTTGTTTTCTTTTGCGAAAATCTGTTCCATTTCAATACGGGAGAATTTGAGATGCCGGTTGACATTCTGGTCGGAACCCAGTGGGGGGACGAAGGGAAAGGCAAGCTGATCGACGTGCTGACGCGCGATGTGGATATGGTGGTCCGGTTCCAGGGCGGCAACAATGCCGGGCACACCGTCGAAATCGGTGACAAGCACTACGTGCTCCACCTTGTCCCCTCCGGGATCTTCCGCGAAAACGTCGTCAACGTGATCGGCAACGGTCTGGTGGTCGACGTGCTCGGGCTGGTTGAGGAAATGAAGGGGATTGCAGCGGCCGGATTCTCTGTCGACAATGTGATGCTCTCAAGCCGCGCCCAGCTGATCTTCGAATACCACAAGCGGGCCGACGCCCTCCGGGAAGCGAGTGCGGGGTCCCGGAAGATCGGAACGACCAGACGCGGAATCGGCCCGGCGTATGCCGACAAGATGAACCGGACCGGCATCCGCGGCATCGACCTGACCTGCCCGGAACGGCTGGAGGAGCAGTTCCGCCGCGAAGCGGAAAAATACAACAAGCTGTTTTCCGAATACGGCATCGCCCAGCTGGATATCGACGCCGAATGGGAACGCGTCCGCGAAGCGGCCGAATACCTCCGCGGGCATGTCTGCGACACCGTTTACGCCGTGAATGCGGCAATCAAGGCCGGGAAAAAGATCCTCTGCGAGGGAGCTCAGGCAGCATTGCTCGACATCGATCACGGGACCTACCCCTTTGTGACCAGCAGCAACACCGTCTCCGGCGGCGCCTGCACCGGCGCCGGAATCGCGCCTCAGAAGATCCGCGATGTGTGGGGAGTGATCAAAGCCTACACCACCAGAGTCGGCGAAGGACCGTTCCCGACCGAACTCTTCGACGAGTGCGGTGAAAAACTCCGGCAGATCGGGCATGAGTTCGGTGCGACCACCGGCCGGCCGCGCCGCTGCGGCTGGTTCGACGCGGTGGCCGGGCGTTACGCCTGCATGGTTGACGGGGTCAACAAACTGGCGGTAACCAAGCTCGACGTTCTCGACGATCTTGACCGCATCGGGATATGCGTGGCCTACGAGATCAACGGGCGGACCACTTCGGAGTTTCCGGCCTCCATCGAAGAACTTGCCGCGGCAAAACCGGTGCTCGAATGGCTGCCCGGCTGGAAACAGGACACCAGCAGGGCCACGCGCTGGGAAGACCTGCCCGAAAATGCGCAGAACTACCTGAAGCGCATCGCCGGTCTGGTCGATTCCACCATCGCCATCGTCTCGGTCGGCCCGCGCCGTGACCAGACGTTCCTGGTCTGACACTCAGACCGGGTGAAAGACAAGGCGTGACCGTAATCGGCGACCGTGACCGGCATCTTCCGGACGGTCGCCCTTTTTTTCAACCGGCGTTCCGGAAACAGAAGGCATTGAATCGATAGTGCGGATCGAAACCAGAAACGACTTTCGGGTACGGCGTGACGGCGGCGACGGGCTGCTGCTGCGCCTCCGCTGTTTTTTCGCGGGTTTCGACTTCGTCCAGTTCATGGCACTCATCACGTTGTGCGGAGCGGGGCTTCTTTTCATCCATTCCACCGGCATTCAGATCGGAACGCCGTCCGCACGGCTCTTTTTTTTCAAGCAGGTGCAGTGGGTCACGCTCGGCGGAATCCTCTGGTTCGCAGCCTCTCTGATCGATTACCGCCAGATTCACTTCCGTTTGTTTGCGCTGCTCTTCTATTTCGCCTCGCTGGTGTTGCTGGTGCTGGTTTTCTTCATCGGGACCAGGGTGTACGGAGCTCAGAGCTGGATCCGGATTTTCGGCCTGAATCTGCAGCCTTCGGAGTTCAGCAAACTCGCGGTTGTGGTGCTGTTGTCGGCGATGTTCTCGACGCCGATGTTCAATGTGAACCGCCTGCCCTGCCTGCTGCTCGGCGCGATAGTCGTGGCGATCCCCTTCGGACTGATCCTGAAGGAACCGGACTTCGGCAGCGCAATCATCCTGCTGCCGACCTTCCTGCTGATCATCTTCTGTGCCGGATTGAAATGGCGCTACATCATCGTGACGGTGGTCATGGCGCTGCTGGTCGGAGGTGCGGCAATTCTGAATGAAGCAGTGGAGTTCCGCCCATTGCTCAAAGACTATCAGCGCGCCCGCATCCGGGTGTTTCTGAGGCCGGAAACCGATCTGATGCACCGCGGTTACAACCAGTATCAGGCCCGCCTCGCGGTCGGCTCCGGCGGTCTCTGGGGGAAAGGCATCGGGCAGGGAACCCAGAACACGCTCGGATTTCTGCCGCAGACCGTCTCCAACAACGATTTCATCTTCTCGGTGATCGCCGAAGAGGTCGGATTCGCCGGCTGTCTGGTGTTGCTGCTGGCTTATCTCGCCCTCTTCTATTCGATTCTGCGAACCGCCTTCACCACATCGGATCCCTTCGGGCGTTACATCGCAATCGGCATGGTCGGGATCATCTTCACTCACACCTACATCAACATCGGCATGAGCATCGGCCTGATGCCGGTCACCGGGGTGCCGCTGCCGTTTGTAAGCTACGGCGGCTCCTTCGTTCTGATGGGGCTCACCGGCTGCGGCATCCTGCAATCGGTCTACC
The DNA here is from genome assembly GCA_944389895.1 of uncultured Victivallis sp. GTDB lineage: Bacteria > Verrucomicrobiota > Lentisphaeria > Victivallales > Victivallaceae > Victivallis. The sequence continues at coordinate 40,924 of CALXOA010000008.1, forward strand.
GTTACCGCGATACGGGAAACTGACGCTTCGCCGGTGGTGCATCCCTACTTCGGCTGCTGTTCCCGAATGATCTCCACGGCATTGAAATGACGGATGGAGGAATCCCCCTCTTCCGCAATGCATTTCAACGTCAGGATTCCATCGGAGACCTCCACTCCGGGAAACTCCAGAATCACCGGATTGCGGAGATCCCCCTTCATCGCCCGGTAGAAATCGAGTCTCCGGAACAGGACCTTTCCCTGCGCCTCAAGTGTGAACATCAGCGGAATATCCGGCTTGAATTTCGGAGCATAAGCGTAGCGCATGTAGAGTTTCACCGTATATCTGCCATTCGGCACCCGGAACCGGTAGCCGTCGATGTCCCACGCCTCGGTTTCGAAAACACCGGGAGCTCCGCCATCCTGAACATCATCCACGTCACGCCGGCAGGTCTTATGCTGGCCGAAATAACCGTAGACCCCCTGTCGGCTGAACTCGGCATCCGGAAAAAAGAGCCGTCCATCCGGCGTGGAATAGAACTCATTGGAACCGCAGTTGACGGCAATGTGGTTCGCATCGAGCATCCGCTGCATTTCCGCGATCTCGCGGACGTTCCGGGTCGAGAGCAGAAATTCCTGAAGCAGAACACTGAAAAGCAGCCGGTGCGCCTCCGCATAGTGCCCCGCGGCGACCTCCGCTTCCGCACGACGGAACACTTCCCGCTCCGCGGCGACCGCTTTTTCCCCGCGAATCGCCTCCACCTCCCGGAGGCGGGTGCGAAGTTCAGCGAGCCGATCGGAATAGAAGCGGATCGCCCGCTCCGGAACTTCAACTTCAATCCGGAACTCCTCCTCTGCACGGCCGGGCAGCAGGAACGACCGCAGCTGGTAGGCCTCCAGCGTGATCTCGTCAAGCTTTACCGTTTCCCCGGTACTCAGGTCACGAACTTCCACCGCCCGACCGGCCGCCTGAACCGTGACCCGTACTCCGGACCAGAGCGTATTGGCCAGATAGAGATAAGTTCCGTTTTTCGTCGGAAGATACCGTGCGGCAACCGGATCAACCGCCGACGGAATATCCCGGAAAGGCAGTGCGGGCAGAGCCCGGTAGGCCTGTGCAAACTCGCGGGTCTCCATCTCACGACCCAGCGCGCCGAGCGGCTGGGCGCCGAACACGATATGTTGTGCATCGGAGGCGGCTACCTGACAGGTGAGCTCCTTCAGAAAATAACGGCCGTACGGCTTGACATCGGTGTCCTGGAAAAAACAGGAGTATTTCTCCGGCAGCAGCGTCGGAGAGGGATGCAGGATCGCGATACTTTCGAAATAGTCATGATAGATTCCGGCCAGCTGACGGCTCCGCCCGTCCCGACGGTAAAGATTCCGGTCGGCCGCGGCGGAGTAGACCAACTCGTTGAGCGGTTCCAGCCGACTGTACTGGTAGAGCTTCTGCGGCTGCTTGCTCGGGCTGAGCTGCGGCGCGAAAAAAACCCGATCCAGTTTTTCCAGAGCATCGATATCCATTCCGAAGTTCTCGTAAAAGTAACGTTTCCGGTCCAATGCGGCATCGACGTCAACCGGGAGGCTCTGTGTCACCGGATCCTTGAAGGCCCCCTCATCCTGGGGAAAGATCAACAGATTCCATTCCGGGTTGACTTCGTGAATGGTCTCGGCGATCGCACGGATCAACCGGGTGGTCCTGTCGGCACGCCAGCGGAGCCACGCTTCACGCTGCGGACCGGTGAGAAACTCATAACGCCCCTCTTCCGGAACCTTGATCCCGGTCTCTTTCGTGAACAACGCGATATTGTAGTCGTCATATCCCCACGCCAGTCCCTTCCACGGCACCGTCCAGAGGGCAAAACCGGTGACGTTGTCGTGCCTGCCGAGCTGGGTCGCCAGATCCCGGATGTGCGCGAGGTAAAACGCCATGATCTCCGGATTGGTCGGAAAGTTCGGATACCGTGAACCGAACATGCCGCCGTCGATTCTTCCGGTACGATCCCCCATCAGCCACCCGCGCTTCTCCGCGTCGGGCATCGTCACCGTGGAATGCGCCACTTCGGGAATGGAAGAGATGTTGATCCCGCACAGAAAGGAGATCCCATTCTCCTTCAGCGCCCGGAGCATATAGTCCAACCCGCCCGCCTTCTCCGGCGGAAATCCCGGCGGAACGTCGGTGTCCATCATGGAGTAGACGTAGAAATAACGCAGCAGATTGTACTGAATCGAGTTCATGCCGACATAGGAGAAATACTTCCCCAGTTCTCCGAACACATGGAAGTCGAAGTTCGGGAACTTCCGTTTGCGTTCCCACAGCACACTGTCGTAGTAATCCCGGTTCAGGTTCATGTAGAAGGTCTGATCTTCATCAAGGTGCCCCAGCGTCCGGGCCGGAAGTCCGGCGGGCTCCTCTATCTGCAATGCGGGCAACGCCCCGCCCTCGATCTCGTAGATGCGCAACGCGGAGACGGCCGCAGGACGCCCGGCGGCAAGATTGCGGAACTCAAACAGATATTCCGGGAATCCCGGCCAGAAGAGATAGCGGGTGGTGATCATCTTTCCGGACAGGGGATATTCAATGCCGGATTGAATCCCCTGCTGAAGCCGGTCACGGTCGCAATATCCCTGTGAAGGGCGATAGATGTAATGGGCGGCAAGGCGCGGTTTGTCATCCGGCCAGTCGATCTCGATCAGGACCGGTTTTCCCATCGCCTCTTCCGGAAATTTCACCTCGAACCCGAAACGGCCGAAATTTTCCTGTACTCCTTCCAGATAATGCAGAGAACCTTCGGTCACCCGCCTGAACTCTCCCAGCATGGGCGGCGGTGCATTCACCAGATCGCAGGAATAGAGCTCACGCCCCCGTTTGAAATCCTCCCGGGTCGCGGAAGCCGGTCGCGGAAGCGGCGGGCAGACATCGATTCCGAACGTGCGCTGAAACACGGTGCCCCCGTTCCCCCGCACCGAGGTGCGCAACAGGTAGTTCCCGGGCGCCAGATTCGTTACAGGCAGCGGGATGTCGACCGGTTGATCGACCACATATTCACGGGGTTCCAGGCGCAGCAGTTCCTTCCCGCCCCCGGAGGCAGTCAGAATCGCAGAAATTTCCACCTTCGCCCGGTTGAGCGGCGCCTCCACCGGCATCGGGCGCATGAAAAAGCCGCCGGGAGCGGCATTCAGCACCATTCGTATCGGCTCGTCCCCCCGGAACATCTGGGTCTGCATCACCAGATCGATCGGCATCCCCTTCCGGTATTCTTCGTAAACCTCCCGGGGAGAAACCGGGCGCTGAAAAAAGCGCAATCCGTCGAACGTCACCCCGGCCGGAATCCGCAGCCTTCGAATCCCTTCGAGATCCGGACTGGTCAAAGGCGGGATATTCGATTGATCATATTGAATGGTGGAGTAAGGCATGGAATTCACATAGAGCCGTACCGCCTCCCGATCCCAGGTCAGAGCGACATGACCGCGGTTTCCATCGCCGTACCGCCACGGATTCAAGCCGAGCGCAAACCGGTACGCCGGCAGAGAATCCTTCCGGCGGATCGATACGGTCGTCTCCCAGGGAGTCTGCTGCGTGATCGAGAGAGCCGTACCTTTCGCGTCATCACAGCTGAGCAGCCGCCGGGAACCGGTAAAAGCCGGCAGGGTCATCCAGAACATGATCCCGCCGGACTGGTTGCGGAACATCCCTTCAACCGGGAATGAGAGTTCCCGCCTGACGGCTTCCCCTCCGGGAACCGGTTCCGCCGTGCCTTCCACTCCACTGCCGGAACCGGAGAGAGGAAACGGCTGCTGCGCAATATCGGTTCGCTCCTCCGGAGCGGACTCCAGACGGAAATCGTCAAACTCCAGCTCGCAGCCGTTGCGGGTAAGCAGCAGAGAATTGACCGGCAACAGTTTGACCCGCTTCGAAAACACCTGCCGGCTGTCGAGATAGAGTTCCACCCCAGTCTCCGAAACAATCAGACGAAACTTCTTCCACGCGCCGGTCGTCTCATAAACGTCACAGCGGTGAAAATCGTAAAAACGCTGAACCTTTTTCTCCCGGTAGATCGCAAAGAAACCATTTCCCTTCTCGTGGGAGAGCAACAACAACTCGGTTCCCGGTTCCGCCGAAGCCACCCGAATCAGAAAATATCCTTTGGTCGCCTTCGCCTGAATCGGACGCATCGTGAAATCAACCTGAAACGGCCTCGTGCAATCGAGATTCTTCAATACCAGATCGGCATGCCCCTCCATCGGGAATTTCATTATGCCGTCAGCAAAGGTCACCGCGCCGCCGCAACTGGCCAGTTTCGGATCAGGGCGGGTGGAAAAATCAAATGAGACCGGCTCCTTCACCGGTCCGGCCCAACCGGTGATGGCGGCAGCCAACCCGATTGCCAGACTGCAAATCAGGATCCCCTTCTTCATGAACACTCCCCCCTCAATTCGATCTTCAATATCGTCAAATACAGTCTATGATACCTTTTCTTCATGAACACTCCTCCCCCTGTTACGGACACGGTCTGGTCCAGGTGTTGAAGTAGAGCGAATAGACCGGGTAACCGCTGAGCGCATTCTGTGCACGAATCACCTCTCCGTTGGACATGAAACCGACATGCCCGTCGCCGAACAGCATGTTGCCGCCGTTGCCGTGCAACTCATAACCGGTAGTCGTATTGTCATACCATTGCGGGCGAAACGCCCCGCTCTGCCCAAACTGCTGCCCGGCCTTGTAATAGTGACCGGGATTCCAGAATTCGGTTGCCAGATTGAAGCGTGACGGGGAACATTTTGCAGCGCCCACCATGGACATCTTCGGCATCCGCCCGGCCATTCCGGCCTGGAAATACCATTCATTCGGAAGCGGTCCGAGAAGATTTCCGTTCAACTCGTAACTTGTCGGCGGACACGGCTCGTTACGCTTGAGCGTATCAGACGGGCACTGGAAAAGTTTCAGATCGCTGACACTGCAGTAAGCGCTGTTGAGTACCACATCTGCGTCACAAAGCATATACTGAAATACCCCCCTCCCATTCCAGGTCTTATCGAGGGGGCGGGAGAAGAAGTCGTTGTTCGAATCGGTGTAATTGAGGATGATGTAGTTGATCTGCTTGAGGTTGCTGACGCACTTGATCGATTTCCCACGCTCCCGCGCCTTGTTCAATGCCGGAAGCAGCATGGAAGCCAGAATGGCGATGATCGCAATCACGATCAGCAACTCTATCAATGTGAAAAAGAATCTCGAGTGCCGCCTCGTCTCTGGACCCCACCCGCATGAACGACACGATATACCGAAGCGGGAGTCGCCGCGGCCATCAAGTTTAAAATTACTCATCATGATCCTCCTTCCGCATGTTTCAGGTGGAATCGATTCCCCGTCTGGAATCATTTTCCAGTCCCATCTCAACGACTTCTATAATTATATCACAGACCTTTGAAATCCCCAATGCCGGAATCGGCAAATCATTTATCATTTTGCGTTATCAATACCCGAAAAATGAAATTTCTCCATCCGAAGAGAAGAGTCGGATTTGACAATGGGAGCCGCCACGATTATTATATTTCCGTCACCCGTATTTCAGAGCTGCCTTTCCGTGGAGTAATGAGCGAAAAATGGATTCCGTTTCCGACCAGCAGAAACAACGGCGACCGTCCGGAGGGAAACGATCGACCGGCAGGGAGAAACCATCACAGCATCAACCGGACACCCCTCTGGAAGTCGAACATGCACTCGCCTACGACCTGGTGCAACAGGGGGAACACAACTCCAGACTTTACCTTTTTGCGAATGCGTTTTCCCCGAATCTCGGAGCCAGATTGCTCCATCCGAGTGAATTTGTGTTCTTCAAAGTGGCCGACTCCTATCGGGAACCATTGCACATCCATCGCTATCACGACGAATTTCTGATCGCTCTGGAGGGAGAATACTCCTGCTCGGTCAATGCGCAGGAGTTGATCCTCAAGCCATGGGAGGGCGTATTGATTCAGAAAGGAGACGCCCACGCCGACCACTGCTGCAAACCGGGATTTTTTCTCGGACTCGCATTTTATCCGGTGGATTCTCTCGGGCGAAACTGGAATGGCCGGATTCTCAGGGAAACCGACTCGATCCGGGAACACTGTTTTTCCCTTACCGGAGACTCCGATCTCAAGACTCTGGTGGAACTGGCCAGACATCAGGCGGATTCGACCGAACCATTCATCCGGCAGGCAAGCCACGCTTTCGCTCAGATACTGATCTGGCGCCTGCTCGGGAAACTGGAATCGCAACTGGCTCCGGAATTTCTCGAGACGTTCGCAAACAATCTCTTCCGGCTCCGGGTCAATCAGCTTTTCGAGGAAAATCTCCACCGGGAGCTTCCGGTTCCCGAGATGGCAAAGAAGCTCGGAATGAGTCGCAAGACTCTGGAAAACAAGATGATGCGTTTATTCAACTGCTCTCCGGCCAGAGCATTCCTCGCTTTCCGGCTCGAACATGCGGCGCAACTGCTCCAGCGGGGAAAAAGTTCCAAAGAGGTGACCCGTGAACTCGGATTCAGCAATCAATTTCACTTTTCACGGATTTTCAAGGCGCATTTCGGCATCAACGCCTCCGCATACGGAATGGAAAACATTCCTTAGACGGCACGAGAGATCACGATTCGCAAAACGATAAATGTTTTGCGGGTTACGGCATTTTCTTTTCCGGATCACGCCGGTATAATAAAAAAGCTGTTCTCAGACAGCTTCAACTCGAACAGGATTCCGGAAAGGAGCAGCAACCATGCAGCCGATGCCTTTTTTATGGGGAGTACAGTATTATCGCGCACCGTCACAAGCCCCGGAGCGCTGGGAGGAGGACCTCCGTAACATCAAAGCCATGCATTGCAACACCGTCAAATTCTGGGTGCAATGGCGGTGGAGCGAACGCAGAGAAGGAGAGTATTACTGGGATGATCTCGACCGCCTGATGGAGCTGGCCGAGAAATATCGCCTCAAGGTGATTCTCAATCTGATCCTCGACGTGATGCCGGTCTGGGTCGAACGCGACTACCCAGAAACCTTGATGACCGACCGCACGGGGCGCCCGACACCGACCCAGACCTTTCTCGCCCGGCAGCTCGGCGGATATCCCGGGCCATGTTACAGTTCCGCCCTGATGAGAGAGAAACGCGAGCGCTTTTCCCGGGCCGCCATGCTCCATTTCAAACCCTGCCGGGCGCTGCTGGCCTGGGATGTCTGGAACGAACCCGAAAACCACTCCGCCCAGCGCGAGGCCGACCACATTCCGGAACTCTGCTACTGTCCGAGCTGCCGCAGCGCATTCCGGCTCTGGCTGCGGAAAAAGTACGGTTCGATCGAAAGGCTCAATGCGGTATGGGGGCGCTGCTACAATGACTTCGACGAAGTGGAGATGCCCTATGACACCGGAACACTGATCGATTTCGTCGACTGGCGGGAATTTCATCTGGACAAACTCACCGCCGATGCCGAATGGCGGTTGCGCCTGGTCCGGGAGATCGATCCGGAACGTCATCCGCATCTGCACACGGTTCCCAACACCTGCTGGTGTTTCAGCTCACTGACCGGCGTCGACGACTACGCCCTCGCCGAGCGATGTGAGATCTTCGGTGCCTCGATGATGAACGACCCGCAGCTGTGCGCTCAGGCCATCTCCCCGGCGCGGGGAAAGTATTTCTACAATGCCGAGTGGCATGTGAACTACGGCAACATCACCATGCACCAGCGGATTCTCGGGGAAGAACGATTTCTCTACGAACTGCTGCCTCAGATCGGCTGGGGGGTCAGAGGATTCCTCTTCTGGCAATACGGTGCGGAAACCATCGGTCGCGACGCCCCGGCATGGGGACTGGTGCGCCCCGACGGTTCACCGCGACCGGTGACGAAACATGCGGAAAGATTCATCCGCGCCATGGAACCGGAATTGCCGCTGCTTCTGCGTTGTCGTTCCGCCGCTCCGCGGGTGATGATCTACCGGAGCAGACGCAACGATATCTTCCAGTTCGGTTGTTTCGGCAATCTGGAGACATTCCGGCGCAGCCTCAAACAGTACGCCGACACCCTTTACCGGATGAATGTTCCGTTCGGATTCACCGACCGCATCGATCCGTCGGAGTGTGCCCTGCTGATTCTGCCGCAGCTGTATCTGCTCAGTCACTCCGAAGCCGAAGCGCTCGATCGTTTCCTGCAATCCGGCGGCGTTGTATTCAGCGAAAGTTCACTCGGCGGTTACGATGATGACATCGGGCGCCACTCGGAGCAGACACCCGGTTGCGGACTGGCGGAACGCTGGCGGATCCGGGAAGAGGAGAGTACCTCCTCCTATCATCTGCCGGCGGAAGAGAGTGCCGACGAGGTTGCCGGAGCGACCGGCGACCTGCGCAAGGCGCTTGAGGCGACCGGGGTTCAGGGAGGAGAGCTCTTCCGGCTGACCGGCTGTGACGGCACCGCCGGTACCGGTGCGATTCATTTCGCGGAGCTTTCCGGAGGGGAGACGCTGGCGCATTTCCACGGTGTCGCCTGCGTGGTGAAACAGCGGGTCGGATCAGGAACGCTTTTCTACGCGGGAACCCTGCTCGGTTACGCCGCAGCCCGGGAAAACAACGAACTCTTTCATTTGCTGTTGCAGCAGGCGTGCAATGCGGCGGGAATCCCGCTCCCGGATTCACCGATCCACACCGACCTGCTCCATGACGAGCAGGGGGAACTGCGGATGCTGGTCGCGGTCAATCCCGGATCGGACACGGCGACGGTATCTCTGCCGGCGGGCGAATGGCATGAACTGTTCGACCGTTCGACCACTCTCGAAGGCGCCACGGCGCGCCTGTTCATCCGGAAAAATCTCTCTCAGCCAGAAGGAGTACAGGAATCATGATCACTGAGTTTCGCGACGGTCTGCCTTTTTCCGCCCACGGGTTCGGCGTCAAGCGCAATGTCTACGTGTCGGGCAGAATCAATTTTTCCGTGGGGGAGAACGGAGGGATCTTCAGGCTGGGCTATCTCGGAACCCAGCTCTGGAACAACTTCGACCTGCTGACGGTGCCGGAGGCTTCCGTGTTCAAGCAGCTCTTCCGGCTCCATGTGCTGATCGACGGAACCGCCTACCGGATGGAGTACAACAACACCACGCACTACCCCTTCGGCTACCGTTCGGAATGCCGCCTCGGCGGTGTGTTGCTCCAGCATGAGCTGATCGCCGACAACGATACGATTTTCCACAGAATCCGGGTTCTCGACAATCCGCATGGAGCACGGGTCACCGCCCGGATCTGCCAGACCTACGACGCGGTGGAAGCGCGCCGGGAGAGAAGTTTTGAGCCCTGGTGGCGGAATTTCGACCGGGGAACCCTCAATACCGTGATCAATGACGACGGGCACACAACCCGAATCGAGATCGGCGCGGCGGGGACCTGTATCTTCAAACCATTCACCCACCAGTTCAAAGCCTACCTGCTCTCTTCGGAACCGGCGGAGGAACATCTCTTCTATCTGACCTTCAATCCGGAGCCGGGACGGGAGCTCTCCCCGGCCCGCGTCGACCGGAAATTCGCCGAGTTCGAAGAGCTGCGACGGCAGGGGGCCCGGATCGAGAGCGGCGACGACGCCTATGACTCGGCGTTGATGTTCACGCCGCTGCTGATGCACTATCTGGAAGTGCCGGATCACCCGGGAGCGTTCCGTGCCTCACCGTTCTACTGGGTCTGGGGATGGGACACGATGGTCCACTGCGATGCGTTGATCTTCACCGGATATCCCGACCAGGTGCGCAGAATGCTTCTCTTCTTCGCCCGGACCGCCGATCCGGAGTTCGGCATACAGATGTGTTATGCAACCGACCTCGCGCCGTCCCACCGTCAGGAACCGGTTCCGGTCCAGGCGTTTTTCCTGATCACGATCTACCACTACATCGCAGCGACCGGCGATACGGAAATCCTCGACGAGTTGCGGGATTTCGCCCGACTGACCGCCCGGAGGATCGCGGTCGCACTGGTGCCCGGAGTCGATCTGGTACGGGGGCGCGGCTACTTCCCGGATTATCCGCAGTTCATCGGATTGACCCGCCACGATTTCAGCGCAATCAACAACTCGATCTGTTACCAGGGGTTGCGGGCATGGCGCGAACTCTCCGGCGAATTTGCCGATCCATGTGACCGCCTGGAGAAAGCAATCGACCGCTTTTTCGACGAAAAGGAGGGGATGTGGGTCGATTCACTCGACGGCGACTCGCTCGAACAACGCCGTTATTACACGATATTCGGCATGTTCTATGTCTCTCCGCTCGCGTTGCGCCCGCGCGCAGCCGATCACGGGCGGATCGCCGACTTCATGAAACGGCACCTCCTCTCGCGTTACGGCATCTGGATGCTCCCCCCGGACCGTCCGGGCTTCATGGCCGACGGCGGCCAGATCGGGGAGTACTTCCCGGCGGTGGACCGCCCCTACTGGAATATGATGAACCTCGCCGGCGACGCCGCCTCGGCTGCCGATCATCGGAGGATCGTGGGAACCTTCTGGCGCAGTTGTACCTATCCGGAGGGGGAGACGACGGATGTCGCCAATGTGGAACCGGGTCTTTATGAGGATGAACCCGGCATGAAACAGCTCTTCACGGCAAAGTCGTGGACAAGTTCGGCCGTCGATCTCAATCTCGGTCTCCGCTGGAATCTGGAGGGATTCAGTCTCAATCCGCTGCCCGGCAACGGAGAGTTCGCAATCCACGGCATGCGGTTGCGCGGGAAACGGGTTTCATTCATCCGGACCGGCAACGGTTCGACTCCGGAGATCACCTGCGGGAAACAACGCATCACGGCAGGATTCATTCCGTGGGATCTGCTCGAAGAGAACACCACCATCCGAATCGACATGCGCTGAGTCCACCGGTATGCAACGGGGAAAACGATTCGACAACGCCATACCTTGAAACAACGGGAGTATTCACCATGGAAAAAGAGAAGGACCGCTTCGATGAACCGGTCGACAAACTGCCCTTTCTGGAGGCCTCCCACCGGCCGGAAGAGTTTCAGAAAGAACCCGGCGATTTCCTGATCCTCTTCAAGGGGAACAGCATTACCGCCCACGGCTTCAGCCGGGAGAGCGTGGAAAAGCTCGGCTGGGATCACCTTTCCGGCATGGCGGCAAGTTCCGCGGAACGTGATTACGTTCACCTCTTTTCCGGCCTTGTCCAGCAGACAATGCCGGGAAGGCGCGTCCGCATCCTGATCGGCCAGGGCGGCAGACCGGGACTGGTCCTCTCCCATCTGGAGCCGGAACGCCGTCTGGACCCGGATCTGGTGATCGTCCAGAACGGAGAGCATTGCGCCCATGTGCCTCTGCTTGATGAGTTCCGCCGGGACCATCCGCTCCTCTTGAATACCTTGAAGGAACTTTACCCTCGCGCCCGGATTTTTTCCGTCGGCGTCTGGAATCCCCGGTGCCGCGAGGAGTTCATCGAGGCCGCCGGCGCCGACTATGCCGCTTCCGCCCGGCAGATCGAAGAGATCCAGCGATGTTCCGCCGCCGCGGCCGGGATTCCCTTTGTGCCGGTCTCCGGTTTTGAGAACGATCCGGCCAACAGCGGCAGCGGCAAGGTCGCCCCGGTGCGCTGGCACCCCAACGACAACGGAATGCGCTGTTATGCGGAGGCGCTTTTCAACGCCTTTCTGGATCACCGGTCCGCCCGGAGCTCCCGCCCTCAATAGGTGCGCTGTGCACCGTTTTCAATGATGGTTGTGAAATCCATCGACCGCAGTTCGGCGGAACCGAAACCGCCGGTATGTCCGTCCGCGAATGCGAGGTTCGCCTGTCCGCTGTGATGGGTGCTGACACCGCCCTGTTCGGCAAACGTGCGCGGATTGAAGGTCCACTCCATGCAACCTTTGTTGGTGCCGGCGGTGATGTAGGTATCGGCATACAGAACGATCTCGGTCGGGGCGCGCATTTTGCGCAATGTGTAGAACACCTGATCGGCCGAGACGCCGCCGCCCTTGTTGCCGAAGTCGCCGTGCTTTTCTTTTTTCATCTCATAATAGGTGTTGTCGAGGTCGAAACGGTAGATTCCATACGTCCGGTAACTCCATTCGGTCGTCACTTTGCCGGGCACGGAAGGACAGACCATGATGTTCTGGGAGGCGTAATGGTTGTCGTCGAGAATCCGGCCCCACATATCGGTCATGTAGTCCGTGTTCCGCTGGTGGGTGACAATCCACTCCGTATTGTCATTGGCGTAGAAGAGTGTTCCCTTCATGATCTGGTTGAGTTGACTGTTGCAGTTGATCTTGTTGGCGGCCTCACGCGCTTTGTTCAGCGCAGGAAGCAACATGGCCGCCAGAATCGCGATGATCGCTATAACGACCAATAATTCAATCAATGTGAAATGACGGCGGCGGGGAAAAACATGACGAACCATTTGACAACCTCCCTTGTACTGGTTAGAAGACATCATAATAGGTATCCGCACATTGACGAAGATAGTATTCACGAACCTTTTCCGGAGTCAGGAAGTAGCCGTCGAGAATGATGTCCCGCCGGGCGCCGTCGGATTTCTCAATCATCTCAATCATCCGGGCAACCTGAAGTTCGATCCTCTCCCGGAAGGGATCGACCAGGGCGCCGAGACACCCGGAATCGGGAAGAATGTAATCAAACGGCAATGTATACGGGTAGATGAAATCCGGCCGGAACGCGATCGACTGCTCGCGCAGATAGGCCAGCAGATTCTGGATGATGTCGTTGGAGAGCGTGAACACCGCCGGGATGCCGCTTTTCAGGAACTTGACGATGCTTTCCCGGATGGAGGAACGCAGCGGCACATGGAGAAACGGCGTCACCGTGATCCCGTATTCCGCAGCCAGTTCTTCATAGAACGGCCGTTGGTAGTTGGATTCGCTGGTAATGATGCCGACCCGGTCGTGCCCGTGTTCGTGAAAGACCCGGAACGCTTCCCGGATCCCGCCCCGCCAGTTGACGGAGAGCGTATTGAAAAGATTTCCCCTCCCGGAAGTCAACAGCAGGGGGAAGTTCATCTCGTGGAGTCGGCGGGCAATTGCCGACTCCGGATTGAGTCCGACGTGGTAGATGACCCCCTCGTTCTGGAGATTGACCAGATTTTCCAGAGCCTTCTCCTCCTCTTCGGGAGCATAATTGGTGATCTCGATATTCAGCTTGTAATTGTATTTCTTGACCTCGTTGAGCAACGCATGGGCGCAGCATGCCTGGGTGTGCCCTGAGATCTTGCCGATCACCAGCCCGATCGACCATGTTCGCCCGGTCCGCAACGCCCGGGCCGCCTGATTCGACTGGTAATTCAGCTTCCGGGCGGCCCGGCGAATGCGCGCCTGCAATGCCGGACTGACGTGGTTGAGCTGCTTCCCATTAATCACACGTGAAACCGCCATGCAGTTGCAACCGGCCTCACGGGCAACATCCTTCAATGTGACTCTCATGTTTCTCCGCGTTCATTATGGTTATCGTAAACCATGTTAATTATACCATAAAAAGGAGCAAATGTCAATACTTCCATGTTAAAAAAATATTTTTTCGCTTTTTCCTCTTGAAAATCATCTGATTTTGATTTATACTTAAACAAACGAACGGATAACGTTATCCATAACCATTCAGCAGAGGAGCGAGAAAATGAGAAATCGATTCCTGGCCGTCGTCCTGTTGCTCGCAGTTTCCGGAGTTGCTGCCGACACCCCTCCGGATCTGAAATTGACTCCGGAAATTCCGAACCGGACGCTTCCATATCCGAAACGAAGTCACGCCCAGCACAAACTCTCCTTTGCCTGCCGGAGCACCGATGGAGCCACTCTCGCCGTAGGAATGCGAATCAGGGGAGAAAACGATCTCCGGATAAAATCGATCAAAATTCCGGCTGATCCGCTGTTTCAGACCGTCGTTCTCGGACTGGACACCGATTTTCGCCTGGCCGACGCTTTCTGGGAGATCGAAGAGATCACGTTCCGGGTGGAAGAGGGCGCCGCGGAAGTCCGCGAAGTGCGGGTCGCCTCGCAGGCGGAATTGTCTGGTGCGGCGAAATTCCTGGTGATCCCGCCGGAAAACCGCGCCCTCCCCGCAGAACACGCCGATCTCTGCCGGGTCTATTTCGATTTTGACAATCTCGACGCGGTTCCCCACTTCAACGGAGCTCCGGACCCGGTTCCCTATCAGGGGTTCCGGGATCGGCTTCTGGAAGGGAGCGAGAGTGTGATCCGCCGTGTGGACACCCCGGAGGAAGCGGACGTAATCGTCTATTCCCGCGCCCGGGCCGGAGTGAATCCGGCCGTAGTGACGGAGCTGAACAAGGGGAAGCGACTGGTGCTCTACGGCCTCCCGGCCGATCCGGAAATCGCGGCTCTGGCTCCGATCCGGCTGACTCCGCTCACCCACACCGATTTCCCGGAACGCGGCAAATTGAAAATTCTGGCGGAAGAACACTACCTATTCTCCGATGCCCTCCCCCGGCCGGGTGCTGATTACGGCCGCTATTTCAAGGCGGAGGCGACCGACGGCGGCCGGGTGCTGGCGACCAACGAAAGAGGCGAACCGGCGGTGGTGGAAAAGGGCAATGTTCTGCATTTCGCCGGAGGCGTCGGGACCGCCCTGCTGGATAACGGTCCGTGGTACGACCTCACCCTGCTGCGGGCCGTTCTCGGGAACGATCCGGCAAAACGCGAACGGCTCCGGGAGGCCGGAGAGACCCGCCGGTCCCGGGAAAGACAACAGGAAACCGCACTGATCAACTCGCTGCCGGGGCGGACCGGTGACCACTGGCATGTCGGCGTCTCACGCGACAACTTCGGCCGTTTCGGCAGGGAGATCGGGGAAGGACTGCTCACCGCCCGGCTGGAAAACGATCTGACGGTGATGAACGGAGAACAGTTCTTCCGCTTCGAATTTTCTGAAAAAAGGCCGGAGTTCCCGATCGTGGACTGGCAGGTTTCGGTCGTGGAGGGAAAGATCACGCTGCCGACTGGGGCCGAAGACCCGACCCGGCTCTGGAGCGGCGAAGGGTGCGTCGAATACACCGCCGATATCGTATTCGACCCGGCGTGGCGGAAACGGAAACTGAGCTTCGAAGTGGACAAGGGCATCGACGACACGGATGTGGTCACTCTGAACGGAGTTCTGATCGGTCGTACCGATACGGACACTCCGAACTACTGGGTAGCGCCGCGCCGCTATGAAATTCCGGAGGAGATCGTCCGCTGGAATGAACCGAACCGGCTCTCCGTCAAGGTTGCCAACCTGCGCGGCGACGCCGGTTTCGGCAGCCGGCCGCTGCTCCGGGTGGGCGAAGAACAGGAAACTCTGCCGACTCTGGCGGTCACCCGAGCCGACTGGGTGGGCAAGGAGTACCGCATCCGGAGCGGCGAATCCGACGACCGTGTCATCCTGTCATTGCTGACACCGTTCACCCGGTTTGAACTGAGTCGCGAGAACATCCTGATGACGCTCGAAGAACGAACCGCTCAATACGCCGCGTGGTCCACGCCGCGGGGAATCCGTATCGTTCCGTTGTCCGGCGACTTTTTCGACCGGGAGCGTGACGGAGAGTGGAATGCCCCCTGGCTGCTCCTCTTCCGCAAGAACTGGAGCCGTGGCAGACCTCTTCTGCTGGTCTTCGAAAAACAGCCGGAGAAGCTGGAAGCGCTCCGGAACGGCAATTACGTCACCGGAATCGAATTTCATCGCAAAGGCGGTCTGGGGACCATCGCCGCCGGTTGGCCCTGGGGCGTTACGCCGGTTCGTGCCGACCGCTGGGTGAAGGGATTGCCGCCGGAAACGGTTGAAAAGATTCATCAGAGCCTCGACCTCGCGCTCCATTTCCCGGTCGGATGCGATGAGATCTTCCGGATCGATCGGGAGAAACAACAGATCGAAGTACGCAATCGTTTCCGTTTCCGCCCACTTGCAACCCGGTGGAATACGCCGACCCGGCCTTTCGTGTTCCTGCCCCCCCTGATCGGACTGGCGCTTCGGGAAAAACTGAATATCGTCGAAGTTCCCGGAGAACCGACCGACTTTGCAATCAACGCAACCCACGGCCCCCTGCTGGGGAAACGGGGAACCGACACCATCGGTTACCTGCTGCCGCTGCCGCGGGAACGTGAGTTCACTCCGGTCAACGTTCTGGCCGATCCGGAACTGCACCGGCTGATGGATGACGCCGCAGCTCAGGGATTTCACTGGAGCTGGGGCGGACTCGGAGTCAATGAGTTGACCCCGGAATTTCCAAACGGGAAAAAGCCTTACCCCGACAACACCAACATCGGTTTCTTCGGCTGGCATCTGGGACTGGGTTCCGCCCTGCAGGGCTACTGCTTCCTCAATCCGGAAAACCGGGCCAGACTCGGCGCCAGGCTCGGCAACCGTTATCTCGCGCCGTTCGAACTCTACCAGTACAAAGCCTTCAGCCGTTTCCGGGAGGAGCCCTTCAGCGGAATCCGCTATACGATTCTCTTCCCGAGCACCCGCGAGCTGAGCACCAATTTCACCCCCGGGTACGGTTCGACCCTCTTCTTCGCAGACTGCAACGAGGCGGCGACCTTCATGGCCTGGATCGCCCGGCAGCTCGGAGACCTCCATGGTCATGCCGGTTTCATCCGGTCCAACTGGAGCGCCCTGCGTGAAGGGATGCGGTTCAGCTGGTGCATGAATGACTGGAGTTATCTCTCCGGCAGCCTCAGTGACAACGGCGGCGGCGCGTGGATTGACATGCTCAATGCCGAATATGCCGGAATGATCGCCTTCGCCGGACTTGCACGAATTGCAGGAGATTCCGAAACGGTGGATCAGAGTCTCTATCGCGCCGCTCGACGGGCAATTCCGACCCTGGTGCGCTTTCGGGCGGCCGATTATCTGAAAAGCTCCCGCCCCGATCTCGATCTCCAGGATGTCATCGTTGTCGGCTTCCATGAGAGCGGAATCAAATACTTCCAGACACCACTCTCCCCCAAAGACGGGAACTTCGTCAAAGGATACTACTTTCTGGACTTCTCCCGCGGCGTTCCCGGTCCGACGCTGGATCTTTACCGGCAATATGTGATGCCGGAATACCGCAAGTACATGGATCATCAGGTGATGCCGGTCGTAACCACCACCGGCGGAGAAACTCTGCTGAAAGCCTCCGGGCTGCGGGAACCGATCTTCTTCGCTGGAGGGGAATGGCCCTTCCGGAAATGGGTCGATACGATCTACGCTCAGAACAAAACCGCACTCAGTCACGACGTGTGGGGAATCGAACTGGCCGCGTTCTTCAGCCCGATCCTGTGGCGCCAATACGGCAGAATCTCCATTGCCGAAGCCTCCGGAATCGATCTCCGGAGCGCAGATTACGATCCCGGAACCGGAACACTGCACATGAGGCTGACGGCGGATCAGGGAGCTTCGCTCGCCATCGCCGCCGACCTCCCGGTGAAGGAGGTACAGATCAACAACCGCACCGTCACGCTCTCCGGCCGGCAGGAGTTGATCCACCTGCCGGTGGATGGCGAGACCCGGGAAATCAATATTCAATTTCAGTGAGGTGAAACATGTTTTTCAGGACAATTGCCTTCTCCCTGTTGTTTCTGACCGTCCAGGCGTATGCGGCCGAGGAGGCTGACGATTCCGACATTCTGTTCCGGAACCCGTTCCACACCGCCTTCCGGGAGTTTGACGGGAAGGGCGCGACGGCTGAAATCGTCGATCTGGAAGACGGCAGGGCACTCAAGATCACCGGAGGAGGACTCAGCAGGTGGCTGGATCTTCCGGAGGGGGAAACCGTCCTCTTCTCGGTGATGATCCGGACCGAAAACGTCACCCGCAATCCGCCCGGCAACCACTGGTTCGGCGCAGTCTGGAAGGCGATGGTTCAGATCGACGGGAAAAACACCTGGCCCGGCGCTCCGGCCACCGTCGGAACCACGCCGTGGCACCGCGTCTCCTTCAAGGTCGATGTTCCGCTGGGGAAGAAAGTTTCCGCCCGGATCGGGCTGGGACTCGACAGCGCAACCGGAACAGTCTACTACAGAGATCTGACGGTCCGGCTGCTGAAATAGCCGCGACACTGCGACCGGCTTCAGTTGATGATTACGTAACCGTCGTATCGCAGATCGAAATTTCCGCGAGAATCGCCGCGCTGGGCGGCCTGAATGATCGCACTCTGCAAAGCTTCCAGCAGAAACGTGAAATCTCCGTCGTGCGGCATCAACACCTTGCAGCTCTTCTGATCGCGGTAACTCATGTAAAATTCGAGCTTCTGCGGATGACGCATGCTGACCGCCTTGATCGTGATATCCGGAAAGCTGCGCACCGTGAGCATGATCAGCTCCAGCGCCGGCCGCAGCATTTCAAGCTCCATACCGGCGGCAAGCGTCCCCGTCGTCCGGAAGAAGATCACCGGCAACGGCGTCGATACGTTCATCGATTCGTTACGCGGCATCACCAGCGCGGTCTCGTCGATCACCCATGGAGACCAGACGCTGCCCAGAACCGCACGCGGGATACGCTCAACCACCTTCAGTTGAAGTGTATCCGGCAACACCCGGATCACCTCTCCGCTCTCAATACTCGGAATCGCTTCGAGGCGGCGGCGCAACTCCCCGGGACGCAGCCGGAACAGATTGTCTCCGAGCCGGATGCCGAGCCGGCCGGCCAGCTCGCCCGACCGCTCCTGCCAATATCCGCCGGAAAGCACTTCGATCGAGCGGAGATTGAACCGTGCATTCCCGGTGAAGAGCAACCGCTTCAGCCCGAATACGCCGAACAGCACCGCGCCGCCGGCCGCCAGCAACACCAGCAGCACGACCAGAACGCGCAGAAACTTCTCCCGGTTGCTGCGCACACCGGCGATGTTCTTGGCCGGAATTTTTTTCACAGTGCTGTTTTTCGAAACCGCCATCTTGTCCCGTCGGATGTTGAAATTGAAAGCCCGTGTCTGTAATATAGACCAAACCCGCCGTTTTTAAACTCCGCCCGCGGAAAAAATCACGGAAAAAGCACTTCCCGGAAACAAACCGCCCGGAGGAAGTTTTCCGGAATAAAATTCCGCCGACAGCCGTGCAAAAACTTGACGCCTGTGGTATATTATCCGGAATGAAAAACAAGGATATCCACTCATGTTTGAAAATATCTTCATTCGAGGCGCAACTCAGCACAACCTGAAGGGGATAGACGTCACGATCCCACGCAACAAACTGGTGGTCATCACCGGGTTGTCCGGCTCCGGCAAGAGTTCGCTCGCCTTTGACACCCTCTACGCCGAAGGACAGCGGCGCTATGTCGAAAGTCTTTCGGCCTACGCACGTCAGTTTCTCGACCGGATGCAGAAACCCAAGGTTGAACATATCGAGGGGCTCTCCCCGGCGATTGCGATTGAACAACGCACCGCCGGCGGCACGCCGCGTTCCACCGTGGCAACCGTCACGGAAATCTACGATTATCTCCGGCTGCTGTACGCCCATACCGGAACACCTCACTGTCCGCACTGCGGCCGCGTACTGACCTCACAGTCGGCGCAGGCAATCGCCGAACAGCTTCTGAGACTGAAGCCGGGGCAGAAGATGATGCTCCTCGCACCGTTCGTCACCGGGAAGAAAGGGGAGCACCGCGACATCCTGGAAACAATCCGTTCCGAAGGTTTCATACGGGCCCGGATCGACGGCAGACTCATCCAGATCGACGAGGAGGAGCTGCCGGTACTCGAAAAAAACAAGCGTCACACCATCGAAGCGGTTGTGGATCGGCTGATCACCGGGAAACTCGACCGTTCACGGTTGACCGATTCGATCGAAACCGCGCTGCGCCACGGCTCCGGTACGATTTCGGTACTGCTCGATGCTCCGGAGGGGCTCGAGCCGGATTTTACCGAGGAGAAATTCAGCGAGAATCTGGCCTGCCCGGACTGCGGCGTCTCCTATGGAGAACTGCTGCCGCGCAACTTCTCCTTCAACTCTCCCTACGGCGCCTGTACCGAGTGCAACGGACTCGGTGTCCAGCAGGTGATGGATCCGGTCAAGGTGATTCCCGACCCGTCGCTGTCGATCAGGAACGGTGCGATTCCCGGCTGGCGGCGCGGACCTCGCCATCTGATCATCTACTACAACCTGCTGCTGCGCAAACTCGCCGAATGGCTCGGGGAGCCGGAGATGCTGACGACGCCGTTCAACAAGCTCTCCGAACGGACCCGAAACATCATCCTCTACGGTTCCGGCAGGGAACCGCTGGAGTTCGATTACTACATGCACGGCCGGAAATATCACTGGAGCAAGCCGTTCGAAGGGGTTCTCGAAAACATGCACCGCCGGATGACCGAGACCGAATCCGACTCGGTTCGTGAAAGGCTGGGAGAGTACCTGAGTCCCCGCGAGTGTCCGGCGTGCCATGGTTCGCGGTTGAATCCGGTCAGCCTCGCCGTGACCGTCGGCGGACTTGCGATCGACAGATTCAACGCGCTGAGTGTCGAAGCGGCATTGAAGTTCGTCTCGGAACTCAAGCTCGACGCCGAACATGCCGTGATCGCCGCGGATATTCTCAAGGAGATCCGCAACCGCCTCACATTCCTCTGCGATGTCGGGCTGAACTATCTGACGCTGAACCGGGTTTCGAGTACGCTCTCCGGCGGAGAAGCCCAGCGCATCCGGCTCGCAACACAGCTCGGCTGCGGCCTGGTCGGCGTCCTTTACATTCTCGACGAACCCTCGATCGGCCTGCACCAGCGTGACAACGACCGGCTCCTCGACACACTGGGGAAACTGCGCGACATCGGCAACACGGTTCTGGTGGTCGAACACGACCTCGACACCATCGAACGCGCCGATTATGTGCTCGATCTCGGTCCCGGCGCCGGGGTTCACGGCGGCGAACTCGTCGCCTGGGGAACCCCGGCGGAGATCCGCAACTTCCCGAACTCCCTGACGGCCGACTTCCTCGCGGGGCGGCGACAGATCGCAGTTCCCGCCGAACGGCATAAGGGTAACGGGCACAAGCTGGTGATTCGAGGAGCGGAACACAACAACCTGCGGAAAATCACCGCTGAAATTCCTCTCGGGACCTTCACCTGTATCACCGGAGTCTCCGGTTCCGGCAAAAGTTCGCTGATCAACGGCATCCTCGTGCGGGCACTGAACCGGCATCAGGGCATTCAGGACCTGCCTCCCGGCCGATATGCGAAGATCGAAGGATTGGAATTTGTCGATAAGGCGATCGTGATCGACCAGAGCCCGATCGGACGGACCCCCCGCTCCAACCCGGCCACCTACACCGATGCGTTCGGCGGCATCCGCAAACTTTTCAGCGAACTGCCGGAATCCAGAATGCGCGGCTACGGGCCGGGCCGCTTCAGTTTCAATGTCAAGGGCGGCCGCTGTGAGGAGTGCAAGGGCGACGGAATCAAAAAAATTGAGATGCAGTTCCTCTCCGACGTCTACGTGGAGTGTTCCGCCTGCGGCGGACGGCGATTCAACAAGGAGACGCTCAGTGTCCATTACCGGAAGAAGAGCATCGCAGACGTGCTCGATCTCACCGTAAACCAGGCGGTTGAATTTTTCAGTGCGATCCCTTCGCTGGCCCGCAAATTCAGGACGCTGCAGGAGGTGGGACTCGGTTACGTGACGCTCGGGCAGCCCGCAACCACTCTCTCCGGCGGGGAGGCCCAACGTGTCAAGCTCGCCGCCGAACTCGCCCGGGTGCCGCGCGGTCACACGGTCTACATCCTCGACGAGCCGACCACCGGCCTCCATCTGGCCGATATCGATCAGTTGCTCAAGGTTCTGTTCAAGCTCCGCGACATGGGCAACACCGTGATCGTGATCGAACACAACCTCGACGTGATCAAAACCGCCGACTACCTTCTCGACCTCGGCCCGGAAGGAGGAGACAACGGCGGCCGGATCATCGCCAGGGGAACGCCCGAGGAAGTGGCACAGGTTGCAAAGTCCCATACCGGGCGTTACCTGAAGAAGTATCTTCCGGTTCCGGTCGTCTCCGGCCCCGACGAGAAATGAGGAGGGGTGCACTCCCACGGAGCCGTGTTTTCCGGGGAGGAAATCCCCGGCAACCGGAGGATTTCTCCCCTCGGGAAATATTTTCAAAATATTCTTCGGATTTCATTTGCATTCCGGTTCCGGCTGGGTATAGTTAGAGGTGTGAGGGGGGAGCATCTCCGCTCTCGGGAAACCGTAAGACACCAGCAACCAGAAGGAGGACATTGCATATGGTGACAGGCATCGTTTTGGTCAATGTGGAGCGGGCGATGATCCGCACAGTGATCGAAGATCTGATGAAGATCGACGGAGTCTCCGAAGTATGCGCCGTCGCCGGTGAATACGACCTCGTCGTGATGATCCGGGTCAAGAGCAACACTGAGCTGGCGGAAATCATCGCTTCACGTATGACGCACGACATCAACGGCATTATCCATACCAAGACGCTCGTTGCGCTCAACTCCTATTCCAAACTCGATCTGGAACAGTTCTATCTCGGGGGCCAGTAAGGCATCCGGAGAGTGACGCCATGACTGCGGCCGGGAAAAACCGGCCGCTTTTTCTTTCCGCACACTTGCCAAATCGCCGTCATGATTATAGATTATAACATTAGGACTTTGTCGGAAAACATCACTTGGAAAAGATTGGAGTTCACCTCATGCCGCGTCGTTCGCTTCTGCCCCTGCTGGCCGGAATTTTCCTGCTGGCCGCCGGCTGCGCCGATCCTGTGGTCTTCTCGGAGATCTTCCAGCAGCAGGAAGGTCAGAAGATCTATACCGCCTACAACATCTGGTACACCGATCCGGATGCGATCAGCTGCCTGAACATTCAGCAGGGGTCGTTCATTCCGATCGGAACGGAGATCATCCCGGAAGAGACTACCAGCGCCCCCTTCGGCCTCGGATTCTATGAACGGATCCGTTTCAGAGATACCGCGGGCCGGGAGTACACGATCCGTTTCGATTCCGGCTACCGGCTCACTTCGATGCGGGATTACATCGGGTACACCTTCACCACCACGCCGCCCGAGGAGCTGTTGAAGGATGTTCCGGAGCAGAACCGGCTCCGGATCTCCCGGGGGGAGGTCGTCCCCGGCATGAACCGTCGCGAGGTTACGTTCGCCTATGGTCCGCCGCCGCTCTGCCGCACACCGGACCTGCGCAACGAGAGCTGGATCTACTGGTTGACGCAGACGGAAACGGTCCGGGTGGTGTTCCGGGGGGACATTGTACGTAACATATTCAACATAAACAACCAGTGACCGGAGGAGTTATGCCCGGACCGGAATTTTCCGGAAATGAACTTGTCGGAGCCTCCGGTGGGGAATGGCTCGACGGGCGGCTGCCCGGGCGGCTCAATGGAGTATTCACCGACACCCGAACGCCCTCTCCCGGAGCTTTATTCGTCGCGCTCAACGGCGAACGGTTCGACGCTCACGACTTCCTTGACCGTGCGATGACGGCGGGGGCCGGAGCGCTCTGCATCCGCCGGGATGCCCAGGGGAAATTACCGGAGAATTGTACTCTGCCGGTACTGATGGTCGATGATCCCCTTCGCGCCTACCAGGCGATCGCCCGGCTCCATCGCCGCCGTTTTCCGGAGCTCAAGCTTGCAGCGGTGACCGGAAGTGTCGGAAAAACCAGCGTCAAGGAGATGATCCGCGCAATTTTCACCGAGGAGGCGGGAGCCGAGCGGGTGCTCTACACCGTCGGCAACACCAACAATCAGATCGGCGTCCCGCAGAATCTGCTGCGGCTGAATGCCGGCCACCGTTACGCGGTCATTGAGATGGGAACCAATCGATTCGGGGAAATCGAACCCCTGAGCCGCATGGCGGAGCCCGCCGTGGCGCTGATCAACTCCATCGCCCCCTGCCATCTGGAGTTTCTCGGTTCGCTGGAGGGAATCGCAGAAGAGAAATCCCATATTTTCGACGGATTGTCCGACTCCGGAGCCGCAGTGATTCCGGCGGAATGTCCGGCAGTGGAACTCCTGGAAAAACGGACGGCGGCTTTCCGGCGGTTCCGATTCGGCGTGAATGCGGTCCCGGGAGGCGTCACGGCGCACTATCTCGGCGGGCAGCTGGAGGGAAGCCGTTTCGAACTGACTTTCCCCGGGGGAGAGCGCATGGAAATCAGCTGGGCATTGACCGGCCGTCACCAGGCAATCAACGCGGCGGCGGCAGCCTCCGTCGCTCTTGCCTGCGGGATCAGCCCGGCGGTGATCGCCGCCGGGCTTGCCGGAACCGTTCTCCCGGGAATGCGGTCCAAATTGACACGTATCGACGGAATCACTTTCGTCAACGATGCCTATAATGCCAACCCCGGCAGTATGCGGGCCTCCTTCGACTGGCTGGCTGAATTTGCCGATCCGCTCCGGCTGGTGCTGGTGCTCGGCGAAATGCGCGAACTCGGGGAGGTGGAACAGCAGGAGCATGCCGAACTGCTCCGACAGGCCCGGTGCCGGTTTCCCGGTGCGCGGATCTTCACCATTGGTGCAGCATTTCCACCGGCGGCGGGGATCCGCCGGTTCGACGCTGCCGGCGACGCCGCCGGTCCGCTCGCGAAAGCCGTCCGCCCCGGCGATCTCGTCTTCGCCAAGGGGTCGCGGGGAATCGCGGTCGAACAGGCGTTGCCCGAAGCGGCCAGATAGGAACAGGTCAGAGAAAAGAAGAGGGAATCATGATCTCGTCATTCAAAAAAACACTCGGGGAACTGTTCCTCGACAGTCGCGGGCTCGACAGCCCGAATCGCGGCCGGGTCGTCAACGATTCGCGCAAGGTATTGCCGGGCGACACCTTCGTCGCCATCACGGGGCTCAGACAGGATGGACATGAATTTGTCGATCAGGCGATCCGTTCCGGGGCCCAGGTGGTGATTCACGACCGAGACCTGCCGGGTTACAACAGCAAGACCACCTACATCCGGGTCAGCGACTCGGGACGCGCCTACTCCCGGCTGGAGCGCGAATACTGCAACCGCCCGGACGAAACCGTCGCGTTGATCGGCGTCACCGGAACCAATGGGAAAACCACCACCGCGTTTCTGGTGGAACACTTGTTCCAGCATGCGGGGGTGCCTTGCGGATTAATCTCGACGGTGGAGCAGCGGGATGGAAAAATCGTCCGTCCATCGGCGTGGACGACACCGGAGGCGGGTGTGTTCTTTCCTCTGTTGCAATCCATGCGGCGGAACGGAATGAGAGCCGCGGCGGTGGAACTGTCGAGCCATGCGCTCTTCCAGGGCAGAGTGGACGGGGCGAAATTCCGTACCGCGATCTTCACCAACCTGACCGGCGAACACCTCGACTATCACGGCGATATGGAGCACTACTACCGGGCCAAGAAACTCTTCTTCACCACGCTGCTCGGGCTGGATGGAACCGCGGTCCTCAACATCGACGACAGTTACGGCCGCCGGATCGCCCGGGAGATCGCCGGACGCAATGTGATCACCTTCGGGACCTCTGCCGGAGCTGACTGGCGGATCGATGACATCAAGCTTCGCGCCGATGGTTCGAGTTTCCGTCTGATCGGCGAAGAGATCGCCTATGAGGCGGCCACCAATCTGATCGGCGAGTACAACATTCACAATCTCGCCGGAGCGCTGGTCGCAGCACTTGACTATGGAATCCCTGCGGCAGCACTCGACCGTGCGCTGTCGTTTTCCATCCGGGTGCCGGGGCGGCTCGAGCGTTTCAACGCGCCCGGCGGAGCGGTGTTCTACGTGGATTACGCCCACACCGATGACGCGCTGGCCAACGTGCTCGGCACGTTGCGGAACCTGACCACAGGGCGGCTGATCGCCGTGTTCGGAGCGGGAGGAGACCGTGATCGGACCAAGCGGCCGCGAATGGGCAAGGTCGCCGCCCGGACCGCCGATTTCACAATCGTCACCAGCGACAATCCGCGCAACGAGGAGCCCGAGGCGATCATCTCCGAAATCGTCGCAGGCATCCCGGCGGGAAGCAATTTCGAAATCGAACCGGACCGCCACAAGGCGATTGCGCGGGCTGTTGAACTCGCGGCCCCCGGTGATATCGTGCTGGTCGCGGGAAAGGGTCATGAGAATACGCAGGAGATCAAGGGCGTCCGACACCACTTCGACGACCGCGAAGTGCTCAAGGAACTGCTCGGCTGAATCTTTTCTCACGCCCGAAGCCGGCGGAAGCCGCTGCCGGAAAGCCGGGACGCGAAGAGTTTTTGGAAATTATTCGACCGCCCCGGCTTGCATTTTCCGTAAAAGCGGTTATTTTAATAATTCGTCGATGAATGGATTTTGAATTTATTACAATATTTACCGATAAAACGAGGGAACCAATCATGGCACATAAAAAAGGTCAGTCAAGCAGCCGCAACGGGCGTGACAGCCAGCCGAAATTTCTGGGGATCAAGGCGTTCGGTGGCGAAAGCGTCTCCGCCGGTTCGATTATCGTGCGTCAGCGCGGGACCCGTTTCCGGCCCGGCGTCAATGTCGGTCTCGGTCGCGACTTCACCCTTTTTGCGCTCTGTGACGGCACGGTCGAGTTCGTCAAGTCGCAGCGCAAGGTGAATATCGTTCCGACTGCCGCCAACTGAGGCGGATGTCACTGCGATCACAGAAAGCCCCGGATTTTTTCTGCTCCGGGGCTTTTTTGTATTTTCAGGACCGGATCCGGCCGGTCGGGGTTGAAATCCGGAAAAAGAAAACCACATTACCGGAACCGGAACAGCTTCGTAACCGGGCAAGAGGAGAAGAATCATGTTTGTCGACAAAGCAACCATCACTGTCAAAGCCGGAGACGGCGGCAACGGCTGCTGCAGTTTTCACCGGGAGAAATTCGTGCCGCGTGGCGGTCCGGACGGCGGCGACGGCGGTGCCGGCGGAAATGTGATCCTCGAGGCAACCGACAGTGAACAGAGCCTCGTCGCGTTGATCTACAACCGTCACTATCAGGCCCAGAACGGTCCCGGCGGCAGAGGATCGAACATGCACGGGCGCAAAGCTCCGGACATCACACTGAAGGTCCCGGTCGGCACCATTGTAACCGACCGGAACTCCGGTGAGTTGATCGCCGACATGGATGTTCCGGGCATGAGCATCGTCATCGCCCGGGGCGGCCGGGGCGGCCGCGGAAACCCGCGTTTCGCCACTCAAACCAACCGCGCACCACGCGAATGGGAACCCGGTCAGCCCGGGGAACACAGAGAGATCGATCTCGAGCTGAAAACCATTGCCGATGTCGGCCTGGTGGGATATCCCAACGCGGGGAAGTCGACGCTGCTGCGGGCGGTTTCCGCCGCACGCCCGAAAGTGGCTCCCTATCCCTTCACGACACTGCACCCGGTGGTCGGCGTGATCGAGTACCCCGACTTCGCCCGGGTAACCGTGGCGGATATTCCGGGCCTGATCGACGGAGCCCATGAAAATGTCGGGCTCGGCCACGCCTTTTTGAAGCACATCGAGCGAACGGTGGTGCTTGCATTCGTTCTTGACATGGCCGGTATCGACGGCAGGTTGCCGTGGGACGATCTCCGCCATCTGCGGGACGAACTCGAACTCTATATGAAGGGGCTCTCCCGGAGACCGGCGCTGATCATCGCAAACAAAATGGATCTGCCCGGCGCGACGGAAAACCTCGAGCGGCTGCGGGAGGAACTGGCCAGCGAAACGACGGAGATCATCCCGGTCTCCGCTGCGACCGGGGAAACCGGGGAACTCAAACTCCGGCTTCGGGAGATGGTCGAGGCCCGCCGGAAATCCCCGTTCGATTTCTGACGAACCGGCGCCGCGGCCCCGGGGACGCGGCATTCCGGCCGCGGAACGGTCGTCAATTCAGTCTGCGGACAGTGCCGCGCTCAATCAGCAACGGCTTGATCGTCTCTCGAAACGGCTCCCGGCGCCCCTCCAATACCGCATCAATATATCCGGCCAGACGTGCGCCGACCTCCTCGCCGACACTGCGCACGGTGGTCAGCGGTGGACGGATAAATTCGACGTAGCACTGGTCGTCAAAGCCGATCACGCTGATATCCTCCGGTACCCGGAGATTCCGGCGGCGGCAGCAGTCGATCACCGCCAGTGCACCGCGGTCATACAATGCGGCAACCGCAGTCAGTTCCGGGTCGAGACGCAGAAAATGGTCCAGTGTGAAATAGGTGCTGGCCGTCAGATTCATGGACTCCTCAAGCTTCATGCGGTACTCGAGAAATGCTACGCCATGCTCCCGGCAGACATCCCGGATGCCGGTCAGGCGG
The DNA here is from genome assembly GCA_944389895.1 of uncultured Victivallis sp. Taxonomy (GTDB): domain Bacteria; phylum Verrucomicrobiota; class Lentisphaeria; order Victivallales; family Victivallaceae; genus Victivallis. The sequence goes on from CALXOA010000008.1 coordinate 69,093, forward strand.
CGTGAGAAATCACAGTAGTCGGCGCGCCCGCGCGGACCGAGCGCGGCAATGTGCCGATGGCCGGCCCGGAGAAGTGCCTCCGCCATCAACCGGCCGCCTGCATAGTTGTCACAGCTGATGAAATTAAATTCGGAACTCTCCCGCCCGCAGATGACCAGGTGATCCACCAGCCTCCCCGTCGCCCGGATCTCATCGTCGGAGTAATCACCGAACAACAGAGCGACATCCATCCGAGCCCCTCCGTCGAAAAGTCGATCGCAGGTATCACTCAGAAAAACAGTCAGCTCCACCTCTTCCGACAGACGGCCTCGCAGCGAGAGGAAAATCTGCTGAAGCTCCGGATTGCCCAGTTGGTCGGTTTCCATCACAAACGCGACCCGGAGCACCGGGGAGGCCGGAACCGGGGCGGCGATCCGCCGCAACGCCGACTCCGAAACGAAAGTGCCGACCGGCGGACGGCGACAGACGATACCGGCCGCCTCCAGTTCCGCCAGCCCGCGGCGGATCGTATTGCGGCTGACCTGATAGCGTTCCCCCAGCTCACGTTCACCGGGCAATCGTTCCCCTTCCCGATAGACGCCGATGGCAATCTCAGAAAGAATATGCTCCCGAAACACATCATTTTTCCCGCAGACCTTCCGCATGGCGACGGCTCCTCCCGGCTGAAACTCAAGACAGATTCATCATGGCACTTTAATTATACCACAAAGTCCATGGAAAGTCAATGCCACGCAGGAAAAATCCGGACACGGAAGTGGAAAAAAAGTTCCGTCCCCGGCAAAGCCCGGTTCCAAATCAGAGCCGAAGGAAAAAATCAGGCCTGTTTGAGCTTTTCACGACAGAGCGCCGCCCGGCAGACGTTCCGTTCGGCCGCGGAGAGCTCCCGCCCGGCGGAGAGCTGCAGATGGGCGGGGTTGATTGCGATGAACAACTCGTTGACCTTTTTGATGTCGATCGAATTGAACATCCCGAGGTCGACCCCGATCCGTACTCCGGAGAGGGAGTTGAGCGCCTCTTCGCTCGACAATTTGTAGGCGTGACGCAGCAACCCGTAGGAGCGACCGACATGATCGAGAATCGAAAACTGATCCTGCGCAATCAACTGCTCCCGGGCATTTTTCTCGTAGGCGATCAGCTGACCGATCACGTTACTCAACCGCTCGAGAATCTGCATCTCGCTCTCGCCCAGTGTACTCTGATTGGAGACCTGAAACAGATTTCCACGGTTGTCGGTGCCCTCGCCGAAGATGCCGCGCACCGCAAGATTGAGCTTGTTGACCCCCTGAATCGTCGGTCCGATCCGACCGGAGAGCACCAGACCGGGCAGATGAAGCATCACGGAAGCCCGCATTCCGGTACCGACGTTGGTCGGGCAGCTGGTCAGAAAGCCGAGCCGCTCGTCAAAGGCATAGTCCAGCCGGCTTCCAAGTTCATCATCAAGTTTGTCGATCTCCTCCCAGACCGCCTCAAGCTGAAAACCGGGACGCAATGCCTGAATCCGCAACTGATCCTCCTCGTTGATCATGATCGAACAGGATTCATCATTGCTGACCAGCAGCCGGGTTCCACCGTTCCTGGCAAGGAAATCCCGGCTGGCCAACCGCCGCTCGAACAAAATCTCCCGCTCCAGCGGAGTCAACGTTTCCGGCTCAAATGCGAAACACTCCGGGCAGCCGAGCGCTCCGGAAGCTGAAGCCGCGTCGGAAACCAGCCCGCATACCTCGCAAAGCGCCTCGTCGGAAGCGGCGGAGGGGAAAGGCCGACCCGCAAGATTGCGCGCCAGCCGGATCCGGCTCGAAATGGCGATATCCTCATCGGGACCTGAATCAGCCAGAAAACTGACCGGATTCCCGAGCAACCGTTCAATCTGCGGATCCATCGCCCGTCTCCTTCTCCGGCTCCGCGGCAGGCGGCGCCGGGTGGTCACACTTTTCAAGCTCCTTCTTCAACTGGTTGATGCGGTCGCGGCAGACTGCGGCCTCCTCATACTCTTCGCGACGAATCAGCTCCTCAAGTTCGCGCCGGCGGCGTTCCAGCTCGAAACGGAGAGTGGAAGCACATCCCTGCCCGGCCGACTTCGGCCGTTTGCCCAGATGAATCGTACCGCGCTGGAATCTTCCCAGCGCCTCGGAGATCATCGGCTCAAATGTCCGGTAACACTCGGGACAGCCGAGCCTTCCTCCGGATTCACGCACCTTGCCCACCGTCCAGCCGCAGACGGGGCAGGCGGGCAGCTCCTCCCCCCGCGTCTCCTCCTGTTGCGAATCGGCCTGTCCCATCGACGCCGAGAGTTTTCCGAGATTGAACAAAACTTCCGCCAGGTTGAACCCGAGCGTGCCGAACTCACCCTTCGCCTCTTTCTCCCTGGCACACTCCCCGCAGAGGTTCGACGCTACAACCTTGCCGTTGTGAACCTCCTTGATATGAATCGTCGCCTCATTCTTCTTGCAGACATCACACAACATGGCATTATCCTCCTCTCCTCTTCACAATAACTATACAACAAACCGGAATAAATGCAAGCAAAAAATCTCTACTATTTTGGTATTTTTTATGTTTTTTTCCACCTTCGCCGCATGGGAGGTTGACAAAAAGCGTTCCTGCACACCACCGGATCCGGCAAAAACAAGGAGAAAAACAGAGATGAATGATGACTATGACTATCTTTTCCGGCGCAGCCATGAGCGTTATCGAGCCAACCGGGAAATCTGGGAACGCAGTGCCGCCGCCTATGCCGGAGGGACGGAGTACATTCGTCGGGCACTGATCCGACACGTCTCCGAAATCGAACTGGAATTCGCCGAACGGCTCGCCCGAGCCTATTACTTCAATTATCCGCGCAAACTCGCCCGACTGATCACCCAGTTCGTGCTCTCCTCCGAGCCGGCGCGCGATGGCGCGGAACCGGCACTGGTCGAAGATTTTTCCCGTACCGGCCTGCGCGCCAGCGAAGTGATGCGCCAGTTTTCCACGCTGCTCAATGTCTACGGCGGCGCGGCGCTGGCTCTGGAGATGCCTTTCTTCAAGGGGGAGGCCGATTGCGAACGACGGAAAAACGAACGGCTCCGCCCCGCAGTACGCGCACTCTCTCCACTCGAGATTCCCGACTGGGGTTATGGCACCGACGGGGAACTCGACTGGATCGTCTTCGAAGAACGGCAGACGGTCAACCGGGGCCCGTTCCTGCCGGCGCTCCCGGTAGTGCGACGACGGCTCTTCACTCGCGAGGAAACGTTATTGTTTGAGCGGAACCGTTCGAACGGCGATGTCGTGCTGCTCAGTCGGGCCCGCCATGGTCTCGGAGTCGTTCCCGCCGTCTACCTGGTGGAGCCGGATGGTTTCGGCCTCAATTCAAATCACTGGTTCGAAGACGTGGTGCGGATCAGTGATGCGATCCTGAACAACGAATCAGAAGCACAGATGAACGTCATCAAACAGATGTTCGGCCTGCTGGTGATTTCAGACAGTTTCGCCCGGGGCGCCCGCTTCTCCGGAACCGGAACCGATGCCCCGGGGAAGGAGAAATTCAGCCGGATTCTCGCCCGTTCCGCAGCAATCTGGGAGACTCCGGAGGAGCGAGGAACCAGTCGCTACATTTCGCCTTCCGGCGCCGACACCGCCAGAATCCGTGAAGAGAACGACGCCCTAAAACGCGAACTTTTCGACGTGGTCGGAATGGCGCTGATCACCCCGTGCAGGGAGGCGCAGACCGCAGAATCGAAAGCCTGGGACTATCATCAGGTCAAGCAGTTTCTGTCGTGCCGGGCCGATATGCTTGAACAGGCGGAACTCAAATGCTGGCAACTGATGCACCGTTTCGACGGTTCGATCCCGGTCCCGTCGATCTCCTACAATCGGGAGTTCGCCGTCGCCGACCTGAAAACCTCGATCGAATCCCTGGCGGAACTCAAACGATTCTCCGGCGGCTCCGCCTATCGACGCGAAGTGGCCCGCACCGCACTGTTTCTGCTCGAGAAAGTCCGGAAGATCGATCCGGAACGCCGCCGGGCGATTCTCGACGAAATCGAAAACTGGCAACTCTCACGGCTGGAGACGGAAAATGTTTGAACGGCACTTCAACACACCGGTCACAATCCGCCATACCGACGAATCCGGAACTGCCGTCGAACGCCCCGCGCAGGCACTGCTCCTGAGCCGGAACGACCTGGCGGGAGATTGGAACACCACCCCGGAACAGATCGTACTCCTGATCAGAGCCTCCTTCGAAATCCGGGTCGGCGACCATGTGATCACGCCGACCGGAGAGTATGACATCGGTGAGGTCAGACACTGCCTCCGCTTTGACGGGCAGGTGGCCGCATATCGCTGCACCACGGTATGAGGCACTATTTCGTTGCAGCTTCGAGTTCGGCAAGATAGCGGAGCGCCTCCTCACGGCTGCCGCCGCACATCTCCTCCGATGGCCGGAGTGATCCGCAGACCCGCGGGCGCTCCGGCAGCCCGAAGAGACGGCACCGGAAGTTCTCATCAAGATTCACGCACGGAACGCCGGCCGGCTTCCCGTGCGGCATTCCGGGGATCGCCGAACTGATCGACGGCGCGATGCAACAGGCACCGCAACCGGGGCGGCATGGAAAATCCTCCTGCTCCGGCATCATTCAGAAACGGAGTTTCAATATCCCGGATTTCGGAACCGCGATCCGGCACACTCCGGATCCGAGCGATCCAGTCTCCAACTGTGTGCCGACCACGTCGAAGCAGACCATTTCCGCCGGAAGCGGCAGATTGAGGCAGATCGTATCAGTCATCGCCGCGTTGACCACAACCGCCTCATCTCCCGGTTTCGCGACAAGATCGGCCACACGACCGGGAGCGAATACCACCACGAACTGCCGCCGGTCCGATTTCGCGCCCACCAGCGGATAGAGCAGTTCCGGGCTCTCCGCACGCAAAGTTCCGTCAAGCAGCACATCGCGGTATTCCCGCCAGACGCCGAGATAGAATTTCAACATCGCACGATGGTCGGCGGGGATCTCTCCGAGCCGGACCGAAATCTGGGGAACGCTGAAAAAAACATTCAACAGCTGCAGAGCCGCCGCCTCAACCGGTTCCTCATGGTTCCACATCAACATATCGGCATGAACCGCGGTGTTTCCGGCCAGCAGCCGCACGTCAATGGTGCGCACCCGGTTGGTCAGCGCATCGGCGGGACAATCGGCGGCACGGAACATATTTCCATATTTGCGCATCGCCGGACCGACGTAATTCTGACGAAATTCGATCATGATCTCCGGCTTGATCGAGCGCAGACGCGCCATCACGTCTGAGAGCAACCGATCCACCGCCTCGGGAAGCGATTTGAAGTCGCGCCCGGCATACTCTTCGGCAACCGCAGGATCTTCCCCGGGGGGAGAGAAACGGAAACTGTCAATGAAATCGAGCTTGAAACCGTCGAGATCCCACTCCCGCAACGCCCTCTCATAAGTCCGGATCAGGTATTCACGCACCTCGGGGAAACGCGGATCGAACGCTGCCGCACCCATCCCCCTGTCGAGAAACAGAAATTTCCCCCGGAACATCTCGTACGCCCGGCTGTGAATCCCCACCCACGGCATCGAGTACCAGAGGATATATTTGAGGCCGGTTCGATGAACCTCCCTGACATGCGCCGCCATATCCGGGAAACGCTTCGGACAGATCTCCCAGTCTCCGCAATAAGCGTAACCGCGGTTGTTGTCGGCGGTCTGCCAGCCGTCGTCAACAATGATGCTGCGCATTCCGTAGTCGCGCGCCAGACGGCACTCCTCCTCCAGTTCCGGCGCGAACAGATCCTGATGATAACTGTACCAGCTTGAATAAACCACCTCCCGGGCGGCCGACGGCACCGGGCTGGGCCGGTAGGCCGGCATCGCAGCCCACCAGTCGGCAACGGCCCGGAGCGTTTCCTCATAACGCAGAGGTCGAAGGTCAATCCGGAGGGTGCACTCGTAGCGCTCAGCGGGAGCGGCCGGTGTGGTGAAACAGTCGATCCGGCAATCCAGCACCGCCTCCTCCTCACGGATACCGCAGAAAAGCTCCGACGGATTCAAGGCGTCGGAAAAGGCGAAAGTCAACCGGTTCATCCCCGCCTGATTGAAGAGCGCCATGACCGGCGCCCCCAGCGCGAGTTGAGCGTCCTCCCGTGACGCCCAGTTCGGCGGCAGCTGCTTGGCCCGGTTGGAAAGCGGCGTCCAGCGCGCCTGAACATCGACCGCAGGGAAACGCCATTTCAAGGAAAAACGCGGTCGCACCGCCGCGGCCGGGCGAGAGAGCCGGACCGTCACGAAACAGACACCCTCTCCGCCCGAAGAGGTCTCAAAAACAGGCTGCCAACCGTCGAGCTCGCTTTCGAAAACGATGTCGACGGCCCCGGTTGCAATCAGATGTTCCATCTATCGATATTTCCCCGATGAAAAGCTTTTTTTTTCAACACTGGCCGAATAATGTACCATCGGGCCCTGCCGGATTCCAGCCCGTCCCGGCAATTCCCGGCAAAAAAGTCCGGCTTCCGCTGAAAAGGATCCTCCCGGCAGCTGGTTACAGCCCGAGTTCCGCGCGCAGGCTCGCAACCGTACTCCGGAAACGGCCGAGAGCCGCAGCAACCGGTGCGGGAGTGGAAAGATCGACCCCTGCATCCTTCATGATGTCGAGAACATCCTTGGAGTCTCCCGCTTTCAGGAAGCCGAAATAGGCTTCCCGTTTCGCCGGATCGCCGGATCGCAGATTCTCCGCCAGGCGGATTGCCGCCGACATGCCGGTGGCGTATTTGTAGACATAGAAGTTGTAGTAGAAGTGCGGAATCCGCGCCCACTCCACCGCAATCAACGGATCCGCTTCGACCTCGGGACCGTAATAGAGCTTGTTCAGTTCGAAATACTTTTCATTGAGCAGATCGGCGGAGAGGGGCGTCCCGGCTTCGACCAGTTCGTGAATCAGAAGCTCAAATTCCGCGAACATGGTCTGCCTGTAGATCGTGCCGCGGATTTCGTCGGCGAGGTGCCCGTAGAGGAAAGCGCGGAAAGCGCGATCGGAACTGTTTTCGAGCAGGTGCTCAAACAACAGGATCTCGTTGGTCGTGCTGGCGACCTCGGCAACGAAGATGCTGTAATCGGCATAATGATACTCCTGGGTCGAATTGGAGTAGTAGCTGTGCATCGAGTGGCCGAGTTCATGCGCGAGCGTGAAGACATCGTTCAGCGTCCGATTGTAATTGAGCAGGAGGTAGGGATAACTGTCGTAACAGCCGCCGGAGTAGGCTCCGGAACGTTTCCCTCGGCGTTCCGGAACATCGATCCAGCGCTGAGAGAAAGCAAGCTCGAGTTTGCCGGCATACTCTTCCCCGAGCGGAGCAAGGGCTCTCTTGACCAGAGTCACCGCCTCCGGAAAGTCATACTCCCGACGGCACCCCGGTACCAGCGGGTTGTACATGTCGAACATGTCGAGCCGATCGAGTTTCAGCACTTCACGACGCAGCTTCATATAGTCGTAGAACCCTTCGAGATTGTCGTGGACCGTCGCGATCAGGTTGCGGTAGACCGCTTCGGGAACGTTGTCTCCGGCAAGCGATTTCACAAGCGCCGAAGGATAGTGGCGGATCTTCGCTCCGACCACATGCCGTTTCACCGCACCATCCAGGGTGGTCGCAAAGGTGTTGCGGAATTTGTGGTAGGTACCGAACATCCGCCGGAAGGCACGCCGACGCACCTCCCGATCCGGACTCTCGAGGAAGCGGCGGTAACTTCCGTGAGTCAGAGGTTCACTCCGCCCGGCCTCCCCCCGGATCCGGCCGAAGTCGAGGTCGGCGTCATTCAGAATCTCGAAAGTCTTATCCGGATAACCGAGCACATCGCCGAGGGTACCGAGCAGCCGCTCCTCGGGCTCGGAGAGCGTATGCGGCTTTTCCCGCAGGAGTTCAAGCAGGCTGCGGCGGTAGAAGGCAAGTTCCGGCGCTTCCAGAAAGGCCTTCATGGTCTCCTCCGGAATCGCCATCACCTCGGGATCAAACCAGGCGCTGGTCTCCGCCAGAGATGCGAAGAGCGCTTCAACCCGGTCGACGCGCGCCCGATTGGCGTTGTCGGCAGTGTTCTCGTCGGAACGCAGATGGGCGAAGACGTAAACTTTTTCCCCGAGCCGCTCATAGGCATCGCCGGCGGCGATCGCATCACGCAGCACCGCCGGCGATTCCGCAAGGCGGCCGCGGTAGGCGAGGAACGCCTCGGCCAGCGGTCGGATACGGTTGAAATCGGCCTCCCAGTCGGCAAGATCGGCATAGAGCGCCGCGAGATCCCAGGTCTGATTTCCGGAAATCATCTTCAAAGCTCCTCTCTTTCAGCATTGCAGAGTGTTTCCGGTTAAGTTAACGCCGCCCCGGGAAAAAGCAAGTTGAAAAAGACGGAGAGGATAGGTCTTTTTCTCAGAACACCCGCCCGGCGGGAGTCCCATGGTCAACCCTCGCGAACCAGAAAGAGATTGCCTTCCGGGTCGCTTCCCCGCAGACAGTCGCCATCCCCGAGGGAACTGCGCTCAATGGGATATTCATATCCGGCCGCCTCGAGCCGGTCCCGGAACGCCTTGAGATCGGGAACCCGGAAACACCACCCGGTGGCGGCGGAAGCACGCTCAAGATAAGGAGCCGCCGATTTCTCCAGCGTCAGCGTCAGGCCGCCGCCGAGGTCAAAAACCGCCCGGTAGGTGCTGTCGGCAACCGGTTCTCCGAAGCCGAGCTGTTCCCGGTAGAAAAGCCGGCAACCATCCAGATCGTTGACTTTGACGATGATTCCGAAACTGTGCGCTTCCATAGAGATATTTTCACCAATCCATCTTGCCAAAACACGTTTTGTGCCTTAAATTATACATAATCCGCTTTCCGGTGAAATGCAAACCGGTTCCCGCGGAGTTTATCGAAAAAAACAGTGATCATTTTTATTTTGGGGGATCCTCCGGTGAGCAATGACGTCTATCAGAATCCGTTGACCGACCGCTATGCGGGCAAGGAGATGAGCTATCTCTGGAGTCCGCAGTACAAGCACTCCACCTGGCGGCGACTCTGGCTTGAGCTGGCCCGGTGTGAACAGAAGCTCGGTCTGGCGATCACCGATTCCCAGATTCAGGCGATGGCCGCCCATCTCGATGACATCGATTTCGACAAGGTTGCCGAGAAGGAGAAGGAGCTCCGCCACGATGTGATGAGCCATATCCACGTGTTCGGCAGCCTCTGCCCGGAGGCGATGCCGATCATCCACCTCGGTGCGACCAGCTGCTTCGTAACCGACAACACCGAGCTTATCCAGATGCGGGAAGGGTTGCGGATCATCCGCGGGAAACTGCTCAAACTGATGGAGCAACTGGCCGATTTCTGCGATCGCAACAAGGCGCTGCCGACCCTCGGCTTCACCCATTTCCAGCCGGCCCAGCTGACCACGGTCGGCAAGCGGTTCAGTCTCTATCTGCAGGATTTCATGCTCGATTTCGAGCGGGTGGATGAGGAGATCGGGCGCATACCCTTCCGCAGTGTCAAGGGAACCACCGGAACACAGGCGAGTTTTCTTGAGCTTTTCGACGGCGATCACGCAAAATGCCGTGAACTGGAGCGCAGCGTCGCCGCAGCGATGGGATTCGACCGGGTGGTCGCCGTCTCGGGTCAGACCTACACCCGCAAAATCGACTATTTCGTGCTGTCGATCCTCTCCGGAATCGCTCAGTCGGCGGCAAAAATGGCGACCGACATCCGACTGCTGGCGAACCTCAAGGAGGTGGAGGAACCTTTCGGGAAAAAACAGATCGGCTCCTCGGCGATGGCCTATAAACGCAATCCGATGCGCAGCGAGCGTGTCTGTTCACTGGCGCGTTACGTAATGAATCTTCCCGGCAACGCCGCGATGACCGAGGCGACTCAGTGGTTCGAACGCACGCTCGACGATTCGGCAAACCGGCGGATCGTGCTTCCGGAGGCGTTTCTCGCCACCGACATCATTCTGTCTCTGCTGATCAACATCACCGACGGAATCCAGCTCTGGCCCAATGTGATCCGGCGGCGGATCCAGGCGGAACTGCCGTTCATGGCGACTGAAAACCTGCTGATGGCGGCGGTCAAGAAAGGTGGCGACCGGCAGGCGCTGCACGAGGTGATCCGGAGCCATTCGATGGCGGCGGCCCGCCGGGTCAAGGAGGAGGGCGCCGACAACGATCTGCTCGACCGGCTCCGGAACGACCCTGCCTTCGAATGCATCCGTGACGAATTCGACTCCCTGCTCGACCCGGCAACCTTCATCGGCCGCGCGCCGGAACAGGTTGCGGAGTTCCTCGCCGAACGGATCCGGCCGCTTCTGGCGGCGCACCGTGCGGAACTCGCGGCCGGCGACGATGTCAATGTCTAGCGTTTCACCCTATTCTGGAGGAGAAGAAAAATGGCTTTTCTCGATGAAAACTACCTGATCGTCAACGCGACCGGGAAACGCATCTTCGATACGGTCAGGAATCTGCCGGTCATCGATCCCCACAATCACGCAAATGTGCGGGAAATCGCCGACAACAACTGTTATTCCGACGCATGGCAGCTCTTCGCCGCAACCGACCACTATGTCTGGGAGATGCTGCGGAAACGCAGCGTACCCGAGGAGTTGATCACCGGGAAGGCCGATCCAAGGGCGAAGTTCCTCGCCATGGCGAAGATCTTCCCCGAGCTGGTGGGCAATCCGGTCTACGAGTGGATCCACCTCGATCTGGCCCGCTACTTCGGCATTGATGAGCAGTTGTCGGAAAAGAGCGGCGAAAAAATCTGGAACGAGGTCAATGCGAAACTCGCCACCGACGCCTTCCGGCCCCAGGCGCTGCTGACCGGACCGCTGAACGTCGAGGCGATGAGCTCCACCGACGATCTGATCGACACCCTTGAAGACCATGCCAGGGCCAACGCCGCAATGGGGCGGGTGATGATCCGCCCGACCTGGCGTCCGGACAAGGCGATGAAGATCTTCGCCCCCGGCTGGCGCGACTATATCGCGAAAGTCGCGGAGCGTTTCGAAATGAAGATCGCTACTCTTTCCGATATGCTGGAGGCGATGAAGCGGTCGCACGACTACTTCGCCGAACATGACTGCCGCGCCTCCGACCACGGTCTCGAATATCCGGTGCGGGCCGACTATCCGTTTGAGGCGGCGGACGCCGCCTTCCGGAAGGCACTGGCCGGCGAAACCCTTTCCCGCGAGGAAACCGACTGCTACATGGGAACTTTCCTAGCCGAAGCGGCGGCGCTGAATGCGCAGACCAACTGGGTGACCCAGCTCCACATCGGTGCGGTGCGCGACGTCCGGAAAACGCTTTTCGACCGGCTCGGGCCGGATGTGGGCGGCGACGTGTCGAGCCTCTTCATCGACTATACGCCGGCGCTGGCAAGTTTCCTGAACCGGTTTGACGGCAGGCTCAAGGTGGTGCTCTACTGCATGGACGCGGTCCATCAGATGACTCTGGCCACGCTGGCGCGCGCTTTCGGCGACACGGTCGCGCTCGGATCCGCCTGGTGGCTCAACGACAACCCGATCGGGATGCGCCGCCAGCTGGAATACATCGGTTCGATCGATGTGCTGTCGAACTTCGCCGGGATGGTTTCGGATTCGCGCAAACTCCTGAGCTACGGTTCCCGCTTCGAAATGTTCCGCCGGGTGCTTTCCGACGTACTCGGAGACATGGTCGAGCGCGGCCAGATGCCGGAACCGCTCGCGAATGAACTTGCGTTGCGCATGTGCTATTCGGGGCCGAAACGGTTCTGGAACTTGTAATCGCTTCGACGCGAATGTATATTGTGGTGGGCACGGCGCCTGAAAATTCAAAAGAGAAACATTTATTCATAGATACAGTTCAGAGGAATTTCCATGAGTCCGAAAGTGAAGAGCGATTTGTACAAGGCCGCCGGAGTTGACATCGATCTGGCCACCGAACTGCTTGATCAGGTGAAACGCAAGTTCGCCCAGACCCGCCGGCCCGAAATGCTCGCACCGGTCGGCGGCTTCGGGGGGCTGTTTCAGATCGATCTCTCCAGATACCGGGAGCCGGTACTGGTCTCGAGCATCGACGGGGTCGGTACAAAACTGATGATCGCGATGATGATGGAGAAATATGACACCGTGGGCCACGATATCGTGAACCACTGCATCGACGACATCTCGGTTCAGGGGGCGGAACCGGTCTATTTCATGGATTACATCGGCATCGGCAAGCTGCGCAGCCCGCTGTACGAGGAGGTGCTGACCGGCATCGCGGACGCCTGTAAAGCGGCGAACTGCGCGATCCTCGGCGGCGAAACCGCCGAAATGCCCGGCATGTACGGCAACGACTTTGACCTGGTCGGGGTGATCACCGGCATCGTCGAGAAATCCAGAATGATCACCGGCGAGAAGATCCGGGCCGGCCACGTCGCGATCGGGCTCGGGTCGAATGGCCTGCACACCAACGGGTTCAGTCTTGCCCGCAAGATTCTCTTCTCGCAGTGCAGCTACAATGTCCACACCTACCTCGATGAACTCGGGGAAACCATCGGCGAAGCGCTGTTGAAGCCGCACACCTGTTACTACCCGGCGATCCGGGAGGCGCAGCAGGAGGGATTTCCGCTCGACGGCATCGCGCACATCACCGGCGGCGGACTGTACGACAACGTGCCACGGATCCTGCCGGAAGACGTTTCGGTGGTCTTCGACACCGGGGCACTGCCGATTCCGCCGATCTTCAAGGTTCTGGTGGAAAAGGGGCACGTCGACCCGATTGAGGCGTACCGGGTGTTCAACATGGGGGTCGGGATGGTCTGGTTCGTGCCCAGGGAGAAAACGGCACGGGGGCTTGAAATCGCCCGCGGCAACGGTTTTACCGCCGAAGTGATCGGCGAGGTGATTGCCGGCCACCGCGAAGTCCGAATCCGCTGAAGCGGGAAACTCGAGGATGCCGAGGCGGAGAGGAGGAGAGACGCCATGCTGAATCTTTCAAAACTGGCCGGTCCGCACCGCTTCGGCAACCGGATGGGGCGAAGCATCCGCCACACGGTGCTGACGGCGCTTTCGCTGTTCCACACCGACGGAGGAGAGGCGCAGCGGGCCCGCCATACGGTTCTTGCGCTGATCCGGACCATCCTCGCCAACGTCCGAGAACTCGACGAAGCGGATCTGGAAGCGGTCCGGCGGATGCTCTCGGATGAGTTCTCACCCTTCGAAACCGACCGGCTGATCGCGGAACTGCGAACCGCCGGCCGCATCAATGCCGAAGAGGCCGCCCCGGTGTTCCGCGCGCTGCCGAAGCCGGACCGGGAACGGCTGCTGCGTTCGCTGCTCGGGCTGGCGGCGGAACGCGGCGCGGGATCGGAAGCGTTTGAACTGCTCGGCGAACTGGCCGCCCGGCTCGATCTCTCCACCCTCGAATATCGGGCAATGCGCGAGGAGGTTGAACTGGAGCAGATGCGACGGAAACGGATCATCCGTTCCGGAGCGGGAATCCTGGTCGCTCTGATCGTGATCGCCGTATTCATCCTGACCGCAACGCTGTTGCGTTCGGTAATCTTCGGTCTGATTGCGGCCTACATCCTGTTGCCGGTGGAGAAATACTTCGAACGACGGTTGCGCGCAAAACAGGGCTTCAGTTACCATTTCTTCCGTTTCACCGACTGGTTGATATCGCCGCTCAGCAGTCTCGCGGGGCGAATCCGCCGCCGCAACAACACCGAGCTTGTGCTCGATGAGGAGGAGAAGCGTAAATGCGCCGACCGGCGGATCATCACCCGCGCAGTGGCGGTCACCTGCGCACTGTTGGCGTTGCTCATATTCTGCGTCGTGCTGCTGCTCTCCTCGCTGACCACCCATTACATGCACAATCTGACCAATTCCGTCCGGAACTGGAGCACCCGGGCCCTGACGACGGAAACACCCGCGCCGGAAGTTGCAACCGGAACCGATCCGGAGGCTGCGGGTGTTGCAATGCCCGCGGCGTCCGCGCCGCCGGGGCAAAGCAATCTGGCGCTCTCCAGTGCCGAAAAACTGCTGGAGCGAGGCAGACTCTGTCTCGAGCACCTGCGGGAACGCTTCGCCAACCTCCCACTGGTCAAGTTCGGGCTTGACCAGATCAGTCTGATTCTGAATGATGAATCCGCCCAACGCGAACTCGCCGCCATGTTGCTGCGCCGGACCGGGGGGATCTTCTCCTTCACCGCCGGCGTTCTCGGGATGATCGGGGCGCTCCTGGCCGACCTGCTGATGACGGTGTTCTTTTTCCTGCTCTTTCTGACGAAAATCGCCGAATTCTGCCGGACCGGCGAGAGCGCCAACAAGCAGAATGAATACCTTGTGCGGACCGTATTCAACGGCAGCTGGCTGCCCGGCACCAATGAGGAAACCGTCGCAGAAGCACAGCGCATCATCGGCGGAGTGGTGTTGAAACTGCGTATCTGGGTCCGCGGCTATCTGACGCTGATGGCGGTCGATGCGACGGTTTACTCCACGGCATTCTACTTTCTCGGAGTACCGTACTTCCCGCTGCTCGGACTTCTGGCCGGCTGCGGGATTCTGCTGCCCTACATCGGCCCGATCCTGTCCGGGCTGATCACGGTGCTGGTGACGCTGGCGGTGGGGGGCAGTTCCGTCAGCGGCGTCCAGCTTGCCGGAATCATCGCGGTCTATCTGATTTACAACGGCGTGATCGAGCAGTTCATTCTCTACCCGGCGGTGATCGGGGAATCGATGGGGCTGACGACACTGGAAACGATTATCGTCGTGCTGCTCGGGGCGATCTTCGCTGGAATCGCCGGCATGATCCTGGCCATTCCGGCAGCCGCAGTCATGAAGTTTCTGGTCCCCCAGATCTACAAGGTATGGGAAGAGCAGCCGAAGCGACAGGAAGGACAGACACCATGAAACGGACTTTCGCAATCTTGCTTCTGCCGGCGATGCTGCTTCTGCTGGCCGGTTGTTCGAGTGAAATTTCAGTGCGGCGGGTGGATCGCAGCGAACGGCTCAATTACGGAAGCGTGGATGCCGGGCGCGGCCTGATGCGGGAAACAGGAAATCTGCTGGCCAACCATCTGCTGATGGATCTCTACGAAGATGATCCCGAAGAACTGATCCGGCGACTCCAGACCATGTTCCGCAGCGAACCGCGGCCGGAGTCGCTGTCCGCAATGGCCGATGTCTCGCTGAATCTCGGGGTGCGCTTCGCCTCGCATCCCAACCGGGCGATCGGATATTTCCTGTCGGCGGCACTCTACAGTTACGGCTATCTGCTCGCCCTCGATGATCCGGGGCGACATCCCTACAGCGCCGATCGGGTTCAGATGATCCGGATCTACAACATGGCGATCAGCGAAATCTTCGACTATCTGCGCAGCCGCGACCTCGCACGCCATGAAGGATATGCGATCACTGCAGCGGGGGGAGAGCGGGTCACTTTCACAGCCCCGCGCTACGACCTGCCGCTGGCGCCGGAGTGTTATCTTGACTTCCAGCTCTGTGCGAATTATGAACCGGAAAATCTGACCCACACCAGCCGCCGTTTCGGCATCGGAGCACCGTTGATCTGTCAGCTGGCCCCCTTCCACGATGAACTGAAGGCAAAATTCGCCAAGGGGCAGACGTTGCCCGCCACGCTGCTGATCCGGTTCGGAAGGTCTGCCGCCGAAGATCACCGGATCAATGCGCGCCTCGTTTTTCTCAATTCACGCGATGTGGAGGAGGCCAGAATCGGCAAATACATGGTTCCGCTGGAGCTGGACTTCTCGACGCCGCTGGCCTTCATGGCGCGCCAGCCGTTGCCCTTCGGCTACCTCGGTTATATGCTGCATCCCGACAGGAGCACCGAGATGCAGGGCCTCTACATGATCGAACCGTACAACGAAGGTCGCATTCCGGTGGTGCTGGTTCACGGCTTGATGTCCAACACCCGCACCTGGGCGCAGATGCTGAATACGTTGCAGAACGATCCGGATCTGCGGAAATACTATCAGTTCTGGGGGTTCTCCTATTCAAGCGGAAATCCGATTCTCTACTCGGCCAAGTTGCTGCGGGAGGCGCTCGAGGCGGAACGCCGGAAAATCGTCGAAGCCGGGAAATCGACGGCAATGTTTGACCGCATGGTTTTGATCGGCCACTCGATGGGTGGATTGCTCAGCAAAACCGCGATCATGGATTCTCAGGAAAAACTGATCGAACCCCTGTTCGGCGTCGCCTACAACGCCACTCTCGAAACGCTGAAGCCGGAACAACGTCAATTCGTCGAGGAGATGCTCGACTTTGAACATCTGCCGTTCGTGAAGCGGGTTGTCTTCATCGCGGTGCCTCACCGCGGTTCGACGATGGCACAGAACCTGATCGCCCGCCTGGGCAGTTCGCTGATCGAACTGCCGCGCAATCTGGTGCAGAATGGCCGGGGAATCATCGGCGACCTGATGGAGCAGGGGTGGTTTTTCCCCGACGACTCGAAACTGCGCACCGGCATCGACAACCTCGATCCTGATGACCGGACGCTGCAGGCGCTCGACCAGATCCCCTTCATACCCGATGTGCCATACCACTCGATCATCGGCAACAGGCGCCAGGCCGGGATTCCCGGGGGATCCGATGGTATCGTACCTTACGCGAGCAGCCATCTCGACGGAGCCAGGAGCGAACTGGTGGTGAAATCCGGTCACAGCGCGCAGCAGAATCCGCTGGCGATTCAGGAGATCAGGCGGATCCTGCTTGAGCATCTTGAGTCCTACCCCGACATCAAGCTGGAAAGGCCGGAACTGCCCGATGCGGAGGCCGTTGATGGACCGTAGAGAGCTGTGGAGGCGACTCCGGCGCCGGATTTTGAAACCGCTCTTTTTCATTTTCACCGCCCTGCTCGGCGTCTGGAGTATCGGCGCGGTCTATTACACGTTCGGCTGGAGTGGCTTTCCCAGGAACGCCGGAACCGTGGGTTACGCGGTGCTTCTCGCCGGATTGTGGGGGTGCTCGTTCCGCCTCCGTCCCTGTCGCGGCATTCTGGCCGCGGTGGAGTTTGCGGTACTGATCTACTTTCTGGTTCTCACGCCGGGGATGTGCTTTCGCGACACGGTCTGGCAGCAGCCGTGGAGACGAAATCCGACCGTCGAATTTGACGGTTCGCGGGTGACGATCCGCAACGTCCGTGATTTCCACTACCACACCGCCGAGGAGTACACGCCCGACTACACCACGCTCAGGCTGGACCTCGATCTGGTACGGACGGTCGATCTGGCGGTGTCGCATTGGGACGGTCTTCAGAGAATCGCCCATACGATGCTCTCCTTCGGGTTTGCCGATGGCCAATATCTGGCGGTATCGATGGAAACACGGCTGCCGGAAGGCGCAGTTCAGGGGTTTCTGCCCGGAATCTACAAACAATACGAACTGCTGATGGTGCTGGCAACCGAAGAGGATCTGTTCAGGCTGCGAACGGATTTCCGGGGGGAGGAACTCTATTTCTATCGAACCAACGCGACTCCGGAACAGGCGCGCGCCATGCTCGAACCACTGCTGCACGGCGTGAATCTGCTGAAGGAGAAGCCGCAATTCTACAACAGCGTCACCCGCAACTGCACGACCAGCCTCGCGCCGCTGCTGCGGATCATCAACCCCTCCTTCGAAGGAGACATCCGGCTGCTGCTGAACGGTTTTTCCGATCAGCTTCTCTACGAGCTCGGTTACCTCGCCTGTCGCGACGGCGAGAGTTTCGCGGAGCTGAAGGCGCGACGGAAGGCCAATCTTTACGTCAAAGACGCGGGTGACGACTATTCGAAGGCGCTCCGCACCAATCTGTAACCTCTTCCGGAAAGGACGGCGGGAAAAATCATGCATGTCGCATTCAAAAAAGTGTCATCCGCCGAGTTCCGGCACGGAGCAATCGCAGGCGGAATCCTGCTGCTCCTGCTGTTTTTGCTTTATTTCCCGGGGCTGGACTATCCGTTCCTTCGGGATTGGGATGACGGAAACTTCGTACTGTATAATTCCCGGCTGGCGTTCACCGCGGAGAATCTGCTCTACTACGCCCTCAACCCGTTCCATGACCTCTATACGCCGTTGCCGCTCTATTCACTGATGGCGGACCACGCGCTGTTCGGACTGCAACCGCTCTGCTTCCGGCTGCACAATCTGCTGCTCCACTTCGCCGCGGCGGGGTTCCTGCTGCTGACGCTCCGCCTCCTCGGGATCCGGCTCTGGATCGCCTTCGCCGCAGCCTTTCTCTGGGCGGCCAATCCGCAGAAGGTGGAGTCTGTGATCTGGATCACCGAACGCAAAGATGTGCTCTGCGGCGCCCTTGCCCTGGCCGCGGTCTACTTCTTTGTGCGCGCTCTGTTGCGGGGGCGTACCTCATATGCGGCCGGAGTGCTGGCGGCGCTGGCGATCTTCGCAAAACCGGCCGCCGCACCACTGCCGGGCGTCATGATCGTGGCGACGTTCTGCCTGTTCGGCAGGCGGTTGCCGTGGCGCCGGGCACGGCGGTTGTTGTGTTTCCCGGTCGCGGCGAGCCTCGCGGCACTGTTCTGGGCGACACTGATCACGGCGAAAACCAACCCCGGAGTACCGGAAACCAACCTTGCGGTACCGCTGTTCAACCTCTTCCGGTATCCGGTCACGGCGTTGATCCCCTATGAGACCAATCCTGTTTATCCTCCGTTGCGCGGTTACGCCCCGGCGGCGGTGATGGCCATTGCCGGAATCGTACTGGCGGCAGGATTCCTCTTCGTCGGCCGCCGGACGGGACTTGAATGGCGCAGGATTCTTTCGCTGCTCCTGATCATCGCCGGCTGCACCGTGCCGGTGCTTGGATTGCTGCGCTACACCAACTTCCATCACTGCGACCGTTACAACTATCTGGTTTCCGCGGCGGTCTGGGGGAGCGTGGCGATTCTGGCGGAACGATGGGCGGGAAGTTTCCGGAACCGGGACCGCGGCCTGAAAATCGCGGCCGCCGCGATTGCCTACTGCTTCTTCTATCTGACCTGGAGTTACATCCCGTACTGGGAGAGCTGTGAAAAACTCTACGCCTGTTCGCTGCAGCAGGACCGGCTCGCAAACATCAAAACGCTGGAAAACGTGGTCTACTCCTCCTTTCGGACCAACAACACCGCGCTGTTGACGGAAGTCGCCGACCGGCTGATGCAATTCCATCGGGAGTACGGCGTGACGAAGGAGCAGGCTGCCAACATGGAGCTCTTCTTCCGGGAACACACCGCGCTGGTTGCGGGAAACTATCCTGCCGCTCTCGGATTCGCCCGGCAGCTTTCGGAGATTCTCGAACGCAGCGGACGAACCGGTTTTCTCTGGCCCGACCTCACTTTTCCGCTGCTCTATCGCGATCTCGCAGTCGCCGCGGCGATGGAGAAACGACCACAGCAGGCAATCACACTGCTCGACCTGGAACTGCGCGCCCGCGGGCAGGATGATCCACAATATTTCGTTGCCCTGGCGATGAAAGCGCAACTCACCGGCGATTACGCCGGACAAATCGCAGCCTGGGAGAGTGCGGTCCGCCTCGAGCCGGAGAACCGGAAATTCCGGCAAATCCTCTCGGATCTGAAGACGGCACCGCCTCCGTCGCACTGACGGGAAGGAAGATTTTTCCTTATTATATTTTATCTTATTATATATAGTATAAGAAAAAAGAGTAATTATGATGGAAAAACTGATCCTGCCTTCATCATCGGTACCCGTTCTTGCCGATGTGGACATCTGCGTGGCCGGCGGCAGCTGCACCGGAGTCTTCGCGGCGGTCACCGCCGCCCGGCGCGGTGCCCGGGTTGCGATCGTCGAGCCGCAAAACCGTTTCGGAGGTACGGCCGTCGCCTCGCTGGTCTGCTACTGGCACAGCCTCTTCACACTCGACGGTTCCCGTCAGATCATCGCGGGCCTGACTCAGGAGGTCATCGACCGGCTGGCCCGGCGCGAAGCAGTGGAACTGGCCACCGACAACAATCCGTCGTGGTACGCCCGGCTGAACACCGAGGAGCTGGCAATCGATCTCGACGAACTGGTGAAAGAAACCGGTGTGCTGCCGTTTCTCCACACCCGGGCAGTGGATGTGTTGCGCGACGGCGACGGGCGGTTGAACGGCGTTGTCACGGCGGGCAAAGGGGGGCTCGGCGCCATCCGGGCGAAGTTCCTGGTGGATGCGACCGGAGACGGCGATCTCTGCGCCGCCGCCGGAGTCCGAATGTGGCACAATGCCGAACTCCAGCCCCCGACCGCCTGCGCCCGACTGAGCAGCTGGCCGCAGTTCAAACGGCCGCTGGGCGAACTCGTCCACGAAGCGGCGGAAAAATTCCACCTGCCGGAGGGGCACATCTGGGGGACCTTTCTGCCCCACAGCAGTTCCTTCCTGCTGGCGGGGACCAAGATTCCCGGTCTTGACCTGTCGAAACCGGCAGCTCTGACCGGAGCAGAGATCGAAGGGCGCCGCCAGTTGCGGGCGATCCAGGACCTGATCGCCGAAGCCGGTTACACCCGGCCGGTGCTGGAGGCGCTGCCGTCGCTGATCGGCATCCGCGAGACCAGGCACATCCACTCCCATTACCGGCTCAAAACCGACGATCTGCTCAGCGGGCGCCGTTTCCCGGACACTGCGGCGCGCGGCACCTACCGGGTGGACATCCACAGCCAGGAGCGGGCCGGAACCCGGTTCCTCTACCTTGACGGCCGCGAGGAGTTCCACAGCCCGGACCGGCCGCCGGAGACGGGGTACTGGCGTGATCCGGCTCTGCCGGCGCCGGAGTACTATGAAATTCCGCTGCGCAGCCTGATTCCGGCGGGCTTCGACAACCTCATTGCCGCGGGCCGGATGATCGACGCTGAAGCAGGCGCGTTCGGAGCGGCGCGGGTGATGGTCAATTTGAATCAGACCGGCGAAGCCGCCGGTGCGGCGGCGTTCCGTGCGCTCGATGAAAACGGTCCGATCGGGAGTTGGAGGGAAGAAGGGGAAAGGGGAGAAACGACAAAATGAGCCGGTTTTTTCCGGAATCTTTCAGAAAAAAACATTTTTTTTCAATTTTTTATTGATTTTCCCTTGCAAAATCGAAGTTTTTTTGGTAAAATATAAGCAACGAGCGCGGATTTGGACCGGATTATAAGTGTTGGATAGCCGGCCGTCCGGACAAGCATTATCGAAAAAGGAGATAAAAAATGAAGAAGACTCGTGGTTTCACCCTCATCGAATTGCTCGTCGTGATCGCGATCATCGCGATTCTGGCGGGTATGCTGCTGCCGGCGTTGAACCAGGCCCGTGAAAAGGCCCGGCGTATCGCCTGCACCAGCAACCTGAAGCAGATCGGCACCTCCGCCAAGATGTATGCCGGTGACTTCGACAGCCGTCTGCCCAAAGCGGATGGTGGTTCCTTCGGCGGCGGTTCGTATGCGATGGAGCTGATGCGCGCCAACGACTACCTGACCGACTACGCGGTCTACCTCTGCCCCTCCACCACGACTTCGGCCCAGACCGGGACTTTAGCTCTGACCGCCACGGTTGGTAAGTTCACCGACTACTACTTCGCCGGCAACATGATGGAAGGCGATTCCCAGACCTACGGTCGTTCCGATTCCGGTCTGGCCTGCGACAAATCCACTCACGCAACCGAAAGTAATGGAGGCTCTTCGAACCACTCCAAGTTCGGTAACATCCTCTATCAGGGCGGCCATGTGCTGAGCAAGACCAGCACCGAGTCCGATCCAGATTCAGAGGAAGGTGAACTTGCCAAATTCCAGGGAACCGATGCCGGAACCAAGTACTGGTACGGTGCGGCGAACCTCGGTTACACCTCGACCTTCGAAGAGTAATTCTTCCGGGTTGCCAGGTAAAAAGAACGGAGAGACTTTCAAAGCCTCTCCGTTTTTCTTTCAAAAAAGATTGAAACGTGATGTCCATGCGGATCCGTGCAGCATGTCAACTGATTCCGGCGGGGTTGTTGCTCGCCGGACTGCTGTTCGCCTATCCGCTTGCGCTCGGCCGCTGGGCGATCGGGCAACTGCCGTTCTGGGGGGAGGCGCCCTTCTGTGGAAAACTGGAACTCGCTCTGCTTGCGGCGGCGGTATGTCTGTTCTACCTCGACCGGTTGAAGCGGCTCTTTGCGGCCGACCGGATGAGCCGCTGGTGGGCACTGGCTGCCGGTATCGCCTGCGTGATGGCCATCGGCCGCTGGTTGCTCTTCGATACCTCATTGTTGCGGCTCTCCGAAGCGGGATTCTACCTCCTGCTGCCGTTGGCCGGCGCCGCCGCGGCGCCGGAATTGCGCCGACTGTTGCCCGGTTTCTTCGCCCTTTCCGGAGTATTGACGCTGTTGACACTCTGGCGTGAACTCTCTCTCGGCCTCCCGCCGACCGGAATCGTCGGGAACTGGAACTGGAACAACACACTTCTGGCGATTTCCGCAGCGGGAAGCGTGCTGCTGTTTTCCCACGGCCGTAAAGCGGTCGCATTCGCAATTGCGGCCGCGGGAATCGTGGTTCTGTTGTGGAGCCAGTTTCTCCCCGGCTACACCTCATTCGCCACGTTGCTCGCTTTCGCCGGAAGTTGTCTCGGGCTACCGCTCTGGCGTCGCTGCCCGGCCCGCTTCCGAAGTGCCGCGGCATTGCTCCTGCTGGTGGCAGCGGGAGGGGTGTTTCTGCTGGCCGTTCTGAATTTTCAGGGCGACACCCGGCTCGAGTTGTGGCGCGCCACTCTGGAGTTGATCCGCCGGTCCCCCCTGACCGGCGTCGGTCCGGGGGAGTTTGAATTTGCGATTCCGGGGCCGCTGGCCGACACCGGATACTACCTGACCCGTTTCGCCGCCGACCGCCAGCCGCACCCGCACAATGAACTTCTATTCCTCTGGGCCCAGTTCGGGTTGCCGGGCTTTCTGGCGGCACTGCTGCTGTTCGCCCTCGCGTTGCGCGGAATCGGCCGCCTCCGGCTCTCCGACACGGGGATCCTGATTCCCGCCGGGATTTTTCTGATGTTGTTGTTCCACGGCCAATTCGATGTATTGCTTTCCGAACCGCTGACCGGAGGAATCTTTCTGCTGCTCGCCGGGTTCTGCTGGCGCAACGGAACCCCCCATCGCCGAATCGAAAAACCGCTCTCTGCGATCGGCGGCTGGCGACTTGGAGCCGCAGCCTTTCTCGCGCTTTTCGCCGCGATAGCAGGGCTCGACCAGTTTTATGGCGGGATGGAGCTGCGTGCCGCCCGCGCCGCCCGCGCCGACGGCGATCTGGCCGGAGCGGAACACCATCTGGTCAACGCCTTCCAGCACCGTCTGACTGCGGAAAAGATCTATTTCGCCTCAGGGCTCGCTCTCTTCGACCGTAAGGATCCGGAACGGACACTCGAACTTCTGAAGCTCTATCCGGAGAATCTGCGGCAGCCGTTTTATTCCCACAGCCTCGGCAGAGCGGCGCGGGCCCATGCCGTCCTCGGGAACCGGGAGGCTGCCCGGGAGAGTTTCCGCAAAGAACAGGAACACTATCCGCTCAGCATCCACAATGCGCTCCTGACCTGCCAGTTCCTGGCCCGCCAGGGACATCCGGACGAATTGAAAACGGCGGAAGAACGACTCGAAAGGCTGATGAAGCTCAAGAGGGTCTCCGCTGCCGAACTGCCGCTGCTGCTCCGGCGCCAGATCCTCGACGATACGCCGGCGGAGCTGGAGGCCTACCGGAATGAACAGCGGAAACAGCAGCCATGACGCTCGACACCTTTATCCGCGCTCAGATCGCCCCGGTGCCACTGGCGCTTGCCGCACTTCTGCTGCTTCTTCCGGCGGCGCTGGGCCTCGGGAGACTCGCTCTCGCACCGCTCCGGGTATCGCGCCGCCGGGTGCCGCCGGAGTTTCCCGAATTTGTGATCGGATTCGACCTGCTGGCACTCTGCTGCCGAATCGGCGACCGGTTCATCCTCGCGCTTCCGGTCTGGGGGATCGCCCTCCTTCTTCTGCCGCCGGCTCTGTACGGTCTGGCAGCCCTGCTGCCGCGCTTTGCCTCCGGGATCAGACACAATCCGCGGTTGGCCCTGATCGCGGCCTCAGGGGCCCTGCTGACGCTCGGGTCGGCACTGCTGCCCCCTTATGCCTGGGATGAACAGGTCTACCAGATCGCACTTCCCGTCAGCTACATCGCCGACGGCACCACCGCCCTGCGGCTCGACAACTCCTATTCCGGTTTTCCGTCAATGCCCCATTTCGTGATGCTCGCCGGAATCCGGCTCGGCGGGCTCTGCTTTCCCCGCCTTCTGGTCTGGGCGGTCTGGCCGTTGCTCCTGCTGTGGCTTTACTTTACGCTCCGCCGTTTCGGCCGGGCGATTGCCGCAATCCTCACCCTGGCCGTTCTCTTTGCGCCGGTCACGGCGGCGCTGAACCGCAGCTGTTATCTGGAGTGTTTCATCGCACTCAACCTGCTCGCGGGAGTCGCTCTGACCGGAGCCCTGCGGCACAGGGCGCTTCCGGCGGCGGTTGTCGCGGGATTCACCGCGGGAATGGCGGCAGCGGTCAAGGCGACCGGGGGCGGAGTCGCGCTGGCGATCGGGCTATTCTGGCTTTTCCTCTTCCTGTCGACGGATCGGCGCGACTGGAGAGCGCCGTTCGCCTTTGCAGTCGCGGCGCTGGCGGCAATGGTCCCCTTCTACTGGCGTGCCTTCGCAGGAACCGGAAACTTCCTCTACCCCTTCGGCAGTTCGCTCCTCGCACCGGGGTCACCGGCAGCGCTGGTCGAGCGTTTCCAGACCCTGCTTGGAACCGCCCGCTATGGCGTAACCGGACCAGTCGGACTGCTCTTCGCATGGGCGTTCGCCGCCGTCGACGGCGAACTCTTCGACGGCATCGTCTTCGGAGCTCAATTTCTGCTGCTCATCGCGGCCGCGGTCTGGGGGCTTGCAACCCTCCGCCGCCGCCATCGCAGCCGTTTCTCCATCTTCGCGATTCCCGCCGTCGCGGCCGCGGCGCTCTATCTCTTCTGGGTTCTGACCTCGCAACAGACCCGTTTTCTTTTTCCCCTCTACCTGATGACGGCCTGGGGTGCCGGCTTCGGCCTCGCCCGGCTGCCGCGGCCGATCCGCACCGGAGCGTTGGGATTGATTGCCGTCGCGACGCTCCTGTCGATCAACCTGCCGATGCTGCGCCACTATCCGCTGGCCTGGAAACTGTCCAGGCAGGCCGTCGCCGCGCCCGGAGAGTTCCTCGCTGTCGCCACCCATGATCCGGCCTACTACGCGATGCTCGACCATCTTGCGCAGCAGACGCCGCCCGGCAGCCGGGTGATGCTGCTTTTCGAGCGGCGCATGCTCTACCTGCCGCGCCCCGCCCGGAACGGAACACCGAATTTTCAACAACGCAACTTCACGCCGGTTCCCGAAACCGCAGACAACGTGCTCGAAGTCCTGCGCAGAGAAAAGATCGACTACCTGATGCTCGGGGCAACCGAGAGGGATCCGGACTATCTGACGGAGTTCGACGAGGACAACCGGCGGCTCGGGCTTCATATCCGCGACCTGCTCCGTAGCGGCGACCTTGCGCTGGTCACGGTTCCCGGCGGCGGCGACTACACGCTGTTGAAAGTCCGCTGATCCGGGTGTATAGTAACTGCGAACCATTTTCTCAACTTACAGGTGCGTAATGGCAAACGAAAATATGGAAATCCGGCGCGAACTGATCCGGAACACCCGGCAGGTCATCCTCAAAGCCGGAACCCGACTTCTGGCCAGTCAGGAGGCGGTCGCCGAACTGGTCGACGGCATCGACGCGGTGCGCCGGCACGGCTGCCGGGCGCTGCTGGTCACCTCCGGTGCGGTGGGCATGGGAATGCGGGTGCTCGGGCTCTCCAGAAGACCGAAGGAGCTTGCCCGGATTCAGGCTCTCGCGGCGATCGGTCAATCCCGGCTGATGGCGATCTACGACGAGGAGTGCCGGCGGCGCGGCTTCAAGACCGCACAGCTGCTGCTGACCGCCGCCGATCTGCGCAACCGCGAACGCTATCTCAACGTGATGAACTGCATCAATGCACTGTGGGAGAACGACATTCTGCCGATTGTCAACGAGAACGACTCGGTATCGGTCGATGAACTCAAGTTCGGCGACAACGACACACTCGCCGGCATGCTCGCGTCGATCACCGACTCCCAGCTCACCGTGATCCTGACCACCGAACAGGGGCTGCGTGAACGGGTGGACGGGAAGCTCGGGGAGCGTATCTCCGTGGTGAAAACGCTCGACAACACGATCCGGGCCATGGCCGGAGGGACCGACAACTCCGAATTTTCAATCGGCGGCATGAGTTCCAAGCTCCGGGCCGCGGAAATCGTAACCGCCGCCGGGGAGTATCTCTGGATCGCCGACGGCCGGGTCAAAGGCATCCTGCGTTCGATTCTGAACGCGGAGGATGTCGGTACCGTGTTCCTCCCGCGCAGCCGCCGGATTCCGGGGCGGAAGCGCTGGATCACTTTCTTCAGCCGGGTTTCCGGTACATTGCTGGTCGACGCCGGTGCGGAACAGGCGCTCCGCCGCCAGGGCAAGAGTCTGCTGCCTTCGGGGGTCCGTTTCGTCAGCGGTGATTTCCGACGCGGCGACACCGTCGAAATCGCCGGACCGGACGGGGTTGCCTTCGCCCGCGGAGTGGTCAATCTCCAGGCCGCCGACTGTCTGAAGATCTGCGGCCGCCACTCCGATGAGATCCACGAGATCCTCGGCCCCAACGTCGACGACGAGTTGATCCATCGCGACAACCTGACGCTGCTCTGAACGAATGAAGATCTACATCAAAACCTACGGCTGCCAGATGAACGAACGCGATTCCGAGGCGTTCGCAGGCATGCTGGTCAAGGCGGGACACACGATGGTCTCCAGTGAAGAAGAAGCCGACGTGCTCCTCTTCAATACCTGCAGCGTCCGGGAGCAGGCCGAGCGCAAGGCGATCGGCAAAATCGGTTATATGCGCAAGTTGAAGAACCGCCGTCCCGACCTGATCATCGGAGCAACCGGGTGCATGGCGCAGCGGCTCGGCAACCGGCTGCTGGAGGAGCTGCCGCATCTTGACTTCGTGCTGGGAACCGGGCAGCTTCATACGCTGGTGCCGCTGGTCGAGTCGATCCGCGCCGACCGGAGACAGGTCGCAAGCATCCTGGAATCCGAAGCGGTTCTGACCGGCATGGGCAGTCACTTCCGCCCCGCCGCCGACCCCGGAAACTGGCATGCCCAGATTGCAATCACCAGAGGGTGCAACCGCTTCTGCAGCTACTGCATCGTCCCCTATGTCAGGGGACGCGAAATCAGCCGGGAGCGTTCCGATATCGTCGCCGAGGCGAAAGAACTTGTCGCATCGGGGGCGCGAGAGATCATGCTGCTCGGGCAGAACGTCGCAGCCTACGGACTCGGAGGCAACATCAATCCGCCGCCCCCCGGCCACTCTCCGTTCGCAGAACTCCTCGAAGAGCTCGACCGGATCCCGGAGCTTCTGCGGATACGCTTCACCTCACCGTACCCGACCTATTTCAACGACCGTCTGATCGGAGCCATCGCCGCGAGCCGGACGGTCTGCCACAACATCCATCTGCCCCTTCAGTCCGGTTCGGACCGGGTGCTCCGCGAGATGAACCGGCAATACACGCGCGACTCCTATCTCGGTGTGGTTGACGCGATCCGCTCCGCAATGCCGGACGTCACATTTTCAACCGACGTGATCGTCGGTTTTCCCGGTGAGACCGATGAGGATTTCGAACAGACGCGGGAGGTGATGAACCGGGTCGGATTCGACAACTCCTTCATCTTCAAATACTCCCCCCGGCCGGGAGCAAAATCGGCGGAACGTGTCGATTCGGTTCCCCGCGAAGTCAAGGAGGAGCGGAACCGGATTCTGCTCGAAGATCTCAGGGCTCGGGTGGAAAAAACACTGAAACAGCAACTCGGAACCACAGTCGAGGTGCTGGTGGAAGGCGTCAGCCCGCGCAATCCGGAACGCTGGTGCGGCCGCACCGGAACCAACCGGCTGATCCATTTCGAGCCGGTCGACGGGCTGCAACCCGGAATGTTGCGGCAAGTCAGAATTACCCGCGCCGGAAGTGTTTCGCTCTTCGGAGAACTGATCTGAAGAGCGTTCACACGCCGGAATGCCTCCCCAGAATCGCCCGGGCCAGCTTCAGGCCGTCGACGGCGGCGGACATGATGCCGCCCGCACAACCGACCCCCTCCCCGCCGAGGTAAAGCCCCGGAACCGTCGAAGCGAGCGTCTCCGGATCGCGCAGGAAACGGATCGGGCTGGACACGCAAGTCTCCACTCCAACCAGTTTGCCATACCGGATGAAACCGGGCACGTTCCGGTCGAACTGCATCAGAGCGGCCCGCAGCCCGGAAGCGAGAAATTCCGGAACCAGCCGGTCGAGACGCCCGGGGACAATGCCGACCGCGGCGGAACTGCGCTTCTGCGCCAGTCCGGCCCTGCCGGCCAGAAATGCCGCAGCATCCTGTGCAGGAAGCGTGTAATCGCCCCCTCCCGCACAAAAAATCCGCCTCTCCAGATCCCCGATCGCTTCACGTGCCGCCTGCAGCGACCCGAATCTCTCCGGCGGAACGGTCACGATCAGGCAGCCGTTGGCAAACTCTCCGGAACGGGCAAAACAACTCATCCCGTTGGTGATCGAACAACCGCGCCACGCCGTCGCATTCAAAATCTCCCCTCCCGGGCACATGCAGAACGAACTCACCTGCGGCACCCCGGCAAGACGGCGGGAAACCATGTGGTATTCGGCCGCACCGAGCGCTGCGGGCCGCGATCCCGTCAGATGGTACTGCTTCCGATCGATAAACTCCTGCGGGTGTTCAATCCGGCAACCGATCTGAAAGGATTTGAACACACAACCGACGCCGGCCTTCTCCAGCGCCGCTGTCAGGGAGCGCCCGCCGAGGCCGGGAGCAATCACCGTCACCGGCGCCTCGATCCTCTCTCCGCCGGAGATCACGACACCACGGCAGCACCCATTCCGGATCAGCGGAGCAACGACATGGCTGCCGAAACGGAACTCCCCGCCGAGCGCCTCGATCCGGCGGCGCAGATTCCCCGCGACGACGCGCAGGTAATCCGACCCGATGTGAGGACGCTTCTGATACCGGATCTCCTCCGGCGCCCCGGCTTCGATGAAGGCATCGAGCACGAAAGCGGCGCGGGGATCTCGGGTCCCGGTATAGAGTTTCCCGTCTGAAAAAGTTCCCGCGCCCCCCTCTCCGATCAACAGGTTGCTCTCCTCGTCGAGTTCCCGAGAACGCAGAAAGGCCATATAGTCGGCATACCGGCGCTCCACATCGGAACCGCGATCGAGAATCACCGGCCGCGTTCCGGCCAGCGCCAGCGCCAGCGCCGCGAAGATTCCGGCCGGACCGGTTCCCACCACCAGCGGATGACGCAACGTCGAATCCGCAGGAAGTTCCAGCTCCGGCCCCGCCAGCGCCGCCAACTCATCGGCGGTCGCCACCGCCAGACCGGCCCGTTCCGCCGCCGCGGCGTCAGCTTCGAACAGCAACGAATAAATCAATTGCGGCCGGCCGCGGCGAGAGTCGATGCTGCGCGACAGAATCCGCCACTCCCGCACCTCCGCCGGAGCCAGTCGAAAGGAATCAGCGACGACCCCGCCGATCCGGGCATCGATATCCCCCGGCGCAGCAAGGGCGTCAACTGGAAAATTTCTCACAAGCACCTTTACGGTGCCTCTCTGTTCCGAAGTTGCCATCTCACCGCGCCTTCATCGTCACACGTTCGACTTCCGGAATCGAAGTGACGCCCTGAGCCGCCAGTTTGAATCCCTCGTAGACCAGAGTCGCACGCCCGTGTTCACTCCCGAACGCCTCTTCGACGCTCTTCCCCGCCGCGAGAACGGAACGCAGCGCCTCATCGGGCTCCAGCAGATCAA
This sequence comes from uncultured Victivallis sp., assembly GCA_944389895.1. Lineage (GTDB taxonomy): Bacteria > Verrucomicrobiota > Lentisphaeria > Victivallales > Victivallaceae > Victivallis. Next base: position 98,973 of record CALXOA010000008.1, read on the forward strand.
ACACCGCCCGCCGCCCCGCATATCCGGTATCTCCGCATTCACGGCACCCGACCGAACCGCAGAGCCCGCCGGAATCCAACCCCGCCTGACGAAAATACTCCCGGTATTCCCCCGGAAGCTCAACACGCTTCCGACAGCCGCAGAGCCTGCGTATCAGCCGCTGCGACACCACCAGACGCAACACCGCCGCGAGATCACCGCCCGGAACGCCGAAGCCGGTCAACCGGTCGAGAGCCCCGGGACCGTCAACATCGGGAACCACAGCGACAATCAAACAACCTGCCTGTGCGGCACGCACCACGGCCTCCGCAGTCTCCGCATCGTGGATCGCATTGAGAAAAACCGCCCCCGGATTCTGCCCCAGCGCGTTACGCAACAGTTTCCCGCCGGTGATTCCGGAACGGGAATCCACCTCCCATTGGCTGATTCCGGGCATCACACGCTCAATCGGATCCTCAATCGAAATCACCCGCCTCGAAGAACGTTCCAACTCCCGCAGCATCGCATACAGGGTCGTCGCCTTTCCGCTGCCGGATGGACCGCACACCAGAATCAGACCGGAGGGCGAACGAAGCACTCCCCGAACCACCTCCAGTTCCGCTCCCGTCAGGCCGATCTCACGCAGACTCATCGGCTCCTCCGATGCGGCAAGTACCCGGATCGAGAGCTTCTCTCCACCGAACATGCCGATCCCGGTGACCCGGAACCACACCGGCCCCCTGGAACTCTCCGCACTGAATACACCACTCTGGCGACGGCGTCTCTCGGTGGTGTCCATTCCCGCCGCAATCTTGATCATGCCGATGATGTCGCCGCCGAGAACCAAATCGACTTCCCGTTCCACCCGCAGCCGGTCTCCGGCACGGAAACGAACCGCGAGCGTTCCACAGGGCCTGGGAACCAGAAGAATCTCCTCCACCCGCCGGTCCAGCGCCTCATGAATCATTTCTCTGATGAATTGAATTGCCCGGCCGGAACTCGTCTCCCCGTAGTGCTCGAATACCCGCTCCCCGTGTGAATCCAGAATCACCAGCTCCCGCTTCCGGAAGCAGGCGAGAACCCGCGTTACCGCGGCAATTGCCCCGCCGAAGCCCTTCCGGCGGCCGGTCGGCATCCGGCTGATCGAATCGTAGTTCAAAGCGGCGCCCTTTCTGTTCCGGACCCACGACGGGTCCCGATTGAAAACTTCCCTTAAAATAGTTGCTTTCCGGCTCTTCCGCCTGCCGCCGCGAGAGAAAACCACTCCCCGGAGAGCCTCCTCTCAACGCGAAAATTTGATCCGCGGATCGGCGGCCAGATAGAGCAGATCCGAAATCAACACCCCCGCAAGCGTCAGACTTCCCGCAAAAGCGAAAAGTGCCATCTGCAACGGATAATCCCGGCTCGACAACGCCAGAAGCGACAGCGACCCCATTCCCGGAATGTTGAAGATGTACTCGACCAGAACACTTCCGGCCACCAGTGAAGGAAGCAACCCGCCGAACAGCGTGATCAGTGTGATCAGTGCGTTGCGGAACGCATGTTTCCAGACCACCACCCCCTCCGGCAACCCCTTCGCCCGCGCAGTGCGGATGTAATCGGAGTGAATCACCTCCAGCATACCGCTGCGCGCATAACGCGACAATCCGGCAAAACCGCCGTAGGCCAGGCAGAAAACCGGCAACGCATAATGGCGCACCACCTCAAGCTGCAGTCGCCAGATCGACAGCTCGTCGACATTATCCGGGATCAGCCCTTTCAGCGGAAAAATTTCCCAGCGTCCCCCCTCACACAACATCGCCTGAAGCAGCAACCCGACCCACATCACCGGCAGCGAATAGAGCACGAAAAGCAGAAACGCCGAGGCCTGATCCCCGAAACTGCCGGCCTTCGTCGCACCGTAAACGCCGATCGGGATAGCCAGAAGATAGGTCAGCAGCACCGCCCAGAAATTCAGGCTCACCGTCACCGGCAGCCGCTCCAGAATCAACTCCGTCACCGGTTTTCCGGGATCGACCGAAGCCGAAGTGCCGAAATCTCCGTGCAGCACCACGTCGCGGAGCCAGATCCCGAATCCGACCAGTACCGGCCGGTCGAGATGAAGTTTTTCACGCAATGCGTTGTTGCGCATCAACGCCCCTTTCGAGGCATCAAGTGAAGTTCCGGCCGAATCACTGCCGAACATGCTGCTTCTGGTCGGATCCCCGGGGGCCAGTCGCAGCAGAACGTAACTGACCAGCAGAATCACCAGCAACGTGAAACAGGCGAGAACCAGACGCTTGATCAGATACTCTATCACCGGTTCGCCTCCTCTCCTGCGGATGCACTGAAATTCACCCGGCACAACAGCACTCCACCGAGCAGGAACGGAACCGCCAGCAGTGCAATACCGTATTCGGAACGGCCGAAAAGCTGCACCGCCAGATAGATCAGCACCGGTCCGAGAACGGTTGTAAACTTGCCGAAAATATTGTAAAAACCAAAAAATTCCGAAGCATGTTCCCTCGGGATCAACCGGCTGAACAGCGAACGGCTCAAGGACTGAATCCCCCCCTGCGAACTGCCGATCAGAAACGCCGCCGCCAGAAACACCACCAGTTTCTCATTCACCGTCTCAAGACTCGGGATGATTCCGACCAGGACACAGATTACGACGTAGACGACAATCGCCGCACAGACCAGCCGCCGGGCGGAAAAGAGCCGCGCCAGCCTTCCATAGAGAATCGTGAAGGGAAACGCGAGAAGCTGCAACCCCAGAATCGTGCCGAGAAGCCAGGTGTCGCTGATACCGATATCCTTGCTGATCGGTGTCGCCATCATGTAGATCGTGCCGACTCCGTCGATGTAAAGGAAATAGGCGATCAGAAAAAGCACCACATTGCGGTAACGCCCGATCTCCCGCGCGGTGGCAACGAGGCGTCGGAAACCGTCGAAAGCATTCAGCCGGACCGCACCGGCCGGGCGCGGCCTTTCCCGGACATAGCGGAAAAGCGGCAACGCAAGCGCTCCCCACCAGACCGCGGCAATCACAAACGAAAGTTTCATCCCCGCAATCGAACCGTTTCCGAGAAGGAACATCAGAGCCAGACAACCGAGGAAGGGAATCATCCCGCCGATATATCCCCAGGCGTATGCGATGCTCGACAGCCGATGGACCCCGCCGCGCGAACTCACGTCGACCAGCAGCGAATCATAGAAGGAGTTGCTTCCCATGTACGCGACCAGACTGACGAAGTAGAGCGTCAACACCAGCGCGGCATCGCCGGTTCCGGCAAAACAGAGCCCCACGGTCGCAAGCAGACCGACGGCCAGGAAGTACGCAAGGCAGCGCTTCCGCCCGGAATTGGCGTCGGCTATCGCCCCGAGCCACGGCGCCAGTACCCCGGCAACCAGTCCGGCAACGGAACTGACAAGCCCCCAGTAGCTGGTCGCATCCGCCGGATCAAGCCCGGTGGCCGCCGAACTCTTGTAGAACATCGGCGCAAACACCGTCCGCACGATCAATGCGAAAGCCGCATTCGCAATGTCGTAGAGAATCCACCCCAGCTGAGCCCGCGTAAACCTCATGCCGCCTCCCCCCGCCGCAGACCGAAGTCGCGCGGAACGTCACGCACCACCGGAATCGTCACCAGAAAACTCGGAATCGTGCAGAGAATCACATACCAGAAGAAATCAACGTAGCCGAGATACATCTGAATCCGCCCGGAAATCATCCCGGCCAGGCTCAACCCGAGAATCGCCAGCCCGGTCATGATCGCGTAATGGCTGGTCTTGAACCGCCCGGAATCCTCCGCCGCCGCCAGCGTAATCAGCATGAACGCGGTATAACCGAGCCCATAACCGAATTGTTCGACCACGATGCAGCCGCCGATGATCCAGCGCGACTCGGGCAGGGCATGAGCCAGATAGACATAGACCAGGTCGGGCAGGTTCAACGCACAGACCAGCGGCCAGACCGTGGAACCGAAACCGCGACGCGATACGATCACGCCGCCGACCACCCCGCCGGTCAGCAGAGCAATCACTCCCCACGTGCCGTACAGCTGCCCGAACTCGCCGAGCGACAACCCGAGTCCGCCTTCCGAACGGGGATCCTTCATGAATGCGGCGGCAATCCGCCCGAGCTGAGACTCGGCGATCCGGAAGAACAGCAGAAACAACAGCAGCCGGATCACCCCTCTCTTCCGGAAAAAAGAGAGAAATCCGTTAAAAAATTCGCAGAACCCATTTCTCCCCCCGACACCGGGCAGATCCCCCGCAGCCCGGGGCACGACAGCGAGATGCCAGAATCCGATCAGCGCCAGCGCCAACGCAGCAACGGCCAGAGCGCCGGCCCAGCCGGCCCGGATCGAACCGCTCCGCATTTCAATGGCCCCTGCAAGAATCACCAGTCCCCCCTGCATCACGACGGTCGCAATCCGGTAAAAGGTACCGCGGATACCGGCGAAGAACGCCTGGGCATGCTCATCAAGCGCGATCAGATAGAACCCGTCCACGGCAATATCATGGGTGGCGGAGAGAATGGCAAGCAGCAGAAAGACTCCGACCAGAAAAAGCGAGAGCGAATTTTTCAGCATCAAACCGGCGGCGAACAGAAAGAGCGCCGCCATTGCAAGCTGACAGACGATCATCCACAGCCTTTTGGAGCCGAAAAGATCAAGCACCGGAGCCCACAACGGTTTGATCGCCCAGGGCAGCATCAGCAGACTGGTCCAGAACGCCATCTGCTCGTTGTTCATACCGAGCGTCTTGAAGAGAATCACCGTAACCGTGGACAGGATCGCAAAAGGACCGCCTTCGGCAAAGAAAGCGGTCGGAACCCAGAGCCACGGTGAATACTTCCTCACGAACTCGTTCCCCCCTTCCGTCGGCATTCCGCCGCCTCTCTTCTCACGCCTGTGTGGTTCCGTATTCGATCAACATCGCCGTTTCATCGCAGCAGGCCTGCTTCGGACACCGGGCACAATCGCTCCAGATCTTCTCGGGAAAGAGCGACCGGTCCACGACCCTGAAACCGAGTTTTTCAAAGAAATCGACCTGATAAGTCAAAGAGAAGAGCCGCCACCGCGGCCGCCGGATCCTCAACCCGGCAATGATCGCCTCAATCATCGCCCGCCCGATTCCCTTGCCCTGAAATCCCGGCTCAACCACAAGAGAGCGAACCTCGAGCAGATCGTTGCCGAAATCGCGCACCGCAGCGCACCCACGTACGGTGCCGTCGATTTCCGCAACCACAAAGTTGCCGAGGTAGAACCGGATGTCCTCCTCGCTGCGACGCAGAACGATCCCTTTGGCCGCATAAAGCTCGAGCAGCCGGAAAATCGCTTTGACGTCCTCTTCTCCCGCTTCGCGGACCGTCAGCAGATTTTTCACTTCTCCGCCTCTCCGGCCGACTCCTTCTCTTCGGCTGCGGCGACCTTCACCGGCGGAGCGTCGGTAAACTCACCCATGGCCCGGAACTTGGCATAACGCTGCTCGCGCAATCTGGTGGCGGAGAGCTTGCGCAGCTCGGAAAGATGACGATCGAGCACTTCCCCCAACAACTCGGCGGCTTTCGCGTAGTCGCGCTGTGCGCCGCCTTCCGGTTCCGGAATGATCTCATCAGCAATACCGAGCTGCAGAAGTTTCTCCGCAGTCAGCTGCAACGCTTCGGCCGCCTGGGGCGCGAACTTCCGGTCCTTCCAGAGAATCGCGGCACATCCTTCCGGCGTAATCACCGAATAATAGGCATTTTCCATGATCAGTACGCGATTGCCGACACCGATGCCGATCGCACCGCCCGAACCGCCTTCGCCGATGATCACCGCGATGACCGGCACCCGCAGCCGGAACATGTCACGCAGATTCACCGCAATCGCCTCGGCGATATGCCGCTCCTCGCTGGACACTCCCGGAAACGCTCCGGGAGTGTCGATCAGCGTGATGATCGGCACATCAGCCTTGTCGGCAAGTTCCATCAGCCGCATCGCCTTGCGGTAGCCTTCGGGACTCGGCCAGCCGAAATTGCGATACACGTTGGATTTCATGTCGCGCCCCTTCTGGGTTCCGATCACCATCACCGGCCGGCCGCGGAATTTCGCAAAGCCGCCGACGATCGCCTTGTCGTCGCGAAACCGGCGGTCCCCGGAGAGTTCAATGAAATTGGTGAAGATCCGTTCGATATAATCGAGCGTATAGGGTCGCTCGGGGTGACGTGCGAGCTGAACCCGCTGCCAGGGCGTCAGGTTGCTGTAGATCTCCCGCCGCGTCTCCTCCAGTCGAAGGGTCAGGGCAGCAAGCTGCTCCGAAACGTCGATCTGGTTGTTTTCGGAAAACTTCTTCAGTTCCCCGATCTTCCGTGTCAATTCGACGAGCGGCTTTTCAAATTCGAGATGATATTCCGCCATGGTGTATTGAAACCCCCTTGTATTCCTGATATTTGATTTTTCGGCCCCGTATCAATCGACGATCTCCACCGGAGTACGGTGCGGGATCATCTGGTAAAGTGTTTCGATATCTCCGGCACGCATCCGGATACAGCCGTTGCTGAGTGACTTCGTCACCGTTGACTCATCCGGGGTGCCGTGAATGCCGTAGCCGAGCAGCGGCCGATCCGGCGTACCGGCGGGAGCGAGCTTGAGAAAATACTCCCCGAGCATGTTCTCCGGATCGCCGTATTTGATCAGACGCCCCTCCGGGGTATACCAGTCCGGCTTCGCGATTTTCGCGGAGATCACGAACTCGGCGCTCGGCGTGCGCCCGAGCCGCCCCACCCCCACGTCGAATACCGCAAAGAGCCGTTCTGATGGAAACGCCGGATTGAGATTGTAGAGCTTCAGCAGCCGTGCCCCCTTTTCAACCCGGATCCGCCACGGTCCGGGATAGATCACCAGCCTCCGATTGACCGGAAGCACATCACTTGCCGGAGGCATCCGGTTGGCGGTCTTGATCGTCTGCATCGTGGTATGATATTTCGATGCGAGCCGGCTGAAGCTGTCGCCGGCCTGTGTCACCACGGAAACCGTCGCCTTCTCCAGGGGGACACCGTGCCGCAGCACGGCCAGATTCGCGGCGGTGACGGCGGAGAACGCCTCGAGCCACGCTTCGGAATTTTCGGTCAGACGCGTTTCAGCCGCCAGCTGCTCCGCGGCAAGGTAGGCCTCACGATAGGCACCGCGCTCCAGGAGCTCCCGGATCCTGCTCACCACCGAAGCCGGGTCGAACTGCTGCCGCGCCTCAGGACGGATCGGCAGATCGACCACCGGATCACCGACCCACGGCTTCCCCTTCTGCGGAGTCGCGGTCGGCTCCTCCCGCACTTCATCACCGGAGGGGACCGGAACCTCGTCACCTTCGGACTCCCCGCCGGGCTCTCCGGTCGGCTCTTCCACGGGAAGCTCTTCCGCAGCCTCCGGTTCAGCACCGCCGGACACTTCGATCGGCAGCGGAGTCACCGCACCTTCCCCGCCGGGGACGGATACGTTCACCGGCTCCGAATCCGGCAGATCCTCTTCGACCGGCTCCCCCGGTGCGGCCCCCGCTTCGACCGCCTCCACCGGCGGAGTTGCGGGAGTTCTGGAACTCTCGGGAACCAGCCAGTAGATCACCCCGCAGGTCAGCGCCGAAATGAGCAGAAAGATCGCGACAAAACGGAGCCGCCGCCCCCAGTCGCCGGGTTCCGGCGGCAGAGGCTCGGTATCAAATTCATAGCCGATCTTCGCCATCTTTCTGCAATCCCATCGCTGCCGTCCATAGAATGAAACGGCGTAATATACAACACGATCGGGAGTTTTGCAATTTTCCCGCGCCGGAGAAATGCGATTTCCCCTGGATTTTTCCGGCACGAAAGAAAAGAGTTCCCGCCGGTCAGAAATGAATGCCCAGAGACTCGAGCTTCCGCACCGCGAGATGAGAGGAGATCCGGAAACACCATTTCAACGCCTCGAAGAGCGGCAGCGCCGGATCAACTCCGCACATCGCTCCCCCCTCCGCCTCCCGATGAAACCACTCCCAGTAAGCGCGGGCACAATCGGTCGGAAAGGAGAGCGTCTTGAAGTAACCGGTCAGCTTGTCATCGGCATAGATCGGCACCTTGCCGTCAAACATGCCCATCATATCGAAATCATCCGGTTGACGGTTCACCAGATTGGTCACCGCCTCGGCAGCTCGTGCGAAAACAAAGGTGAAAAGAGAGGAAACTTCGTCCGCAGAGAGCGCCTCGCCCTGGCGACGGCGGGTGGCGAGCCGGTCGAACATTTTCAGAAACAAAGCCTTTTCCGATTCGGCCAGCACCGGATCAACAGCGAGCGGGCCGTCGATCCACCCTCCTTCTTTCGCAGCGTTGACGACCGACAGCGCCGCGGCCTGAGCGAGCAGCGAACGACTGAACTCCCTGCCCATGCGTCCTCCTGATCTTCCTTCTGTTTCCGGTGTTTCACAATGTTTTTCCCTACTTACTATATCCACCCCGGCATATTTTTCCAGCCGGGACACGGAAAAACCGGCAGCACTCCCGCAAAAAACGGTTTTCCGGAGATATTTCGCCTCTCTCCGCTTGCAGGAAACCAGATCACAGCTTATTGTAGCACAACTGCCGGCTGGTTCCGTTCGGAGAGAGGCGTCTGCCGGAAAACTCTCCCCTGCGGGATCGTCGGGAACGAACACGGAAAACACATACCCGGGAAGGAAACAGAACCATGAATGAGTGGCTGATGGCGGTCCCGTTGAGCATCGATGCCGCGGGACGTACCCCCGAATACTGGGAGACAATGCGCGACAAACTCAGTCGGATGGGGTGCCGGCGGGTATTTCTGGCGATACTCGGTCAGGGTTCGGCCGCACCGATCGACTACTTCCGGCCGCTGGTGAAAGAGCTTGCCCGCGCAGGGGCATGTTTCCGCGCGGGAGGAATCGAGCCCGCGGTCTGGATGGGACATACGATCGGCCACTCTGCGGATTTCAGCGGCAGCGAAGCGCGTTTTTCATCGCTCGTCGCTGCGGACCGGAATGGACGTCTCCATTCGGAATCCGGCTGTTTCTGCCCGCTCGACCACCCGTTTCAGGATTATCTGGCCACCGTACTCGCCATTCTGGCGGAATCCCGGCTGCCGCTGCTGATGCTGGACGACGACTTCCGGCTCGGTAACCACGGTGCGGAGTTCGGCTGTTTCTGCGAGCTGCACCTCTCCCGGTTCCGGAGAGAAACAGGTCTGGATCTTCCGGCGGAAGAACTTGCGCGCCGAGTCCGCACGGATCTTGAACTGCGCCGCCTCTGGTGCCGGAACAATGCGGAATCGCTCTACGAACTCGCCGCAGTCATCGAAAAGGCGATTCACACCGTCTCGCCGGAGACCCGGATCGGTCTGGCTTCCGCGGCCATGCTCCGCTGCGGGGATGGCGTCGACCTCCGGGAACTGGCCCGGATTCTCAACGGCAACCGCACCCGTCCCTTCCTCCGCACCGGCGGAGCCCCCTACTGGCAACGCACACCGGAGCACATCGGCTGGGCGATCGAGTATTCCCGGCTGCAGCGGGAATGGTTACGCGGCAGCGGAATCGAGGTGTTTGCGGAAGGCGACACCTGGCCGCACAATACCTTTTCCACGGCGGCCGCCTCGCTGGAGGCGTTCGACGAAGGGCTGGCCACCTCCGGGTTCCCGGGACTCCTGAGCTACCAGTTCAGCTATGGGGATCCCCGGACGAACGATCCGGCCTACGAGACGCTCACCGCAGCCCGGAGTGCGTTTCACCACGAGCTTCGGCGCCACTCCCCGCCGGAGTGGGAGGAGATCGGGTTCGAACCGGCAGCCTCTCCGGCCGGATTTCTGAAGCGGGATCCGGAGCTGACGCCCTGGCAAAGCTTTTCCGAAGGGATTCCGGCGTTGCGGGTACTGCCCCGGCTGGGGATTCCGTGCGCCTTCGGCAATCCGGCAATGCCGGCAGTGCTGGCGGGCGAGGAGAGCGCGGCATTCACCGACACCGAACTCGACGCTCTCCTGGCGCGCGGTGCGGTCATTGACGCCCCTGCCGCAGAGGTGCTGCTGGCACGCGGTTTTGCTATCGGCATTGAGCGAATGGAGCGGTTGGACCAGGTGCCGGAAAGCGAGTGTTTTCAGGACGGCGTCACCATGCTGCTGCGTACCGCGGGCCGGAACGTTCTATGGCGTGCCGTTCCGGCCGCGGACGCAGAGGTCCAACAGACCAGCACCTTCGGGAACGGGATTCCCGGCGTGCTCCGGATCACCACCTCCTCCCGGCGGAGGCTCGTTCTGCTGCCGTGGAGCCTCGAACGGGGCGGCAGAATCAATTTCAGCTTCGCCCGTCAGAAACAGTGGTGCGATGCGTTCGCATTCCTTTCCAGCCGACCGCTTCCGGTACGGGTTGAGGCGCGGGCCGATCTCAGGCTCCACCTGCGACGTTCACCGGACGATGGAAGTTTCGCAGCGACGGTACAGAATCTCTCACTCGACCCCTTCCGGCTTGACACGCTCCTGGTGGAACCGGCATTCCGGACGGTCTCCTGCCTGACCGCGGCAGAGGGAGAACGGAACCTGCACGGTCTCCTCCCGGGGAGTATTCTGCCGCCGATGGAACTTGCGGTCATGAGACTCACACCTGCGGAATAACTTCTGAAGCGCTCTCCCCCTGCGGAGATCAGTGAGAATTTTTTCGGGGAAAGAGGGCTTCCGACAAGCCCGCCGGGGTTGCATTCCTTCCCGGAGCATGATATGGTATTAATTCATCCCTGGCTCCCGGAGGTTTTCCATGCAGCTGTTCGGAATCAGGAAGTCGTTCAACCGTCGCAATTTCATCGGGCACGGCGGCTACCTGGAAATCGTAAAAATCGCTTATCCGCTGGTCATCATGAGCGCAAGCAACAGCGTGATGCAGTTCGTCGACCGGAAATTTCTGGCCGAAAACTCCACGCTGGATGTTGCCGCCTCCATGCCCGCGGGCATCCTCTATTTCACGATGTTCTCCTTCTTCATGGCAACCTGCAATTTCACCTCGGCCCTGGTTGCACAATACCACGGAGCCCGCGACCGGGTCAACCTGCTGCGGGCGGTATGGGCCGGTCAGACGCTCGCGGTGATCGCAGGGCTGATCATCACCTTCGTAATTCCTCCAATCGGGGTCTACTGCATCGAGAACAGCGGCCACTCCGGGGAACTGATTTCGCGTGAACTCGAGTACTTCTCAGGTCTGCTGCCCAGCGGCGTATTCATCTGCATGGCGGCACCCTACTTCGCCTTCTTCTCCGGGCAGGGCCGGACGATTCCGGTCGCGGTGATCAACATCGCCGCATGTATCCTCAACATCTTTCTCGACTACGCCTTCATCTTCGGCAAGTGGGGGTTGCCGGCATTCGGGATTTTCGGTGCCGGAATCGCGACCAGCATCTGCTGTTTCTCTCTGATGGCGGCGATCATGATCTACTTCTACTGTCAGAACCAGCGCCGGCTCCGAACCCGGAAGCGGTGGGAGTTCCGTCCGGAACTTCTGGTGCGGCTGATCCGCTACGGCGCCCCCGCCGGGTTTCAGGCCTTCTGCGATGTCGGAGCCTTTACGATGGTAACCTTCCTGATCGGGCACATCGGGGAGGCGGCCCTGGCCGCGAGCGTGATCGCGCTCTCGATCAACAACATCTTCTTCGTGCCGCTGATGGGACTGGCCGACTCGACCGCGATCGTGGTCGGACAGTACATCGGGCGCAATCGTCACGGAATCGCGCAGAACGCCGCCTATCGCGCATGGCGGATGGCGGCACTCTACATGTGCGTCGGGGCGATTTTCTACCTCGGATTTCCGACGATGCTGGCCAACATCTTCTATCCGCAGAATGAATCCGGCGTCGACTTCGCGGAAGTGACGAGAATCTGTGCCGGAGTGCTGGCGGCGGCAACCCTGTTCAACTCCTGCGATACGGTGAAGTTCATCTTCATGGGTGCAATGCGCGGCGCCGGCGATACGATTGCGATCTTTCTGATCAACTCGGTGACCGCGTGGTGCATCCTGGTGCCGGGGACGGTGCTGCTGACCCAGGTGTGGCCGGTATCGATCTACGGGGTGTGGGGATTCGTAGCCGGAGTCGGGTTCCTCGACGCGATGCTCTTCCTGTGGCGGTTCAGTTCCGGGAAATGGCGCAGAATCAAACTGATCGAACGGCAGCCGGGGCAGGCGTCGCTCGCCGAAACCATCGCGCAAAACCCGTGACGGGACTTGCTTTTTTCGGGTTCCGGGATTACTTTATATACAATTGTTTTGACCTGTCAACCAAACTACTGGAGAACACACATGTCCGGGCACAGCAAATGGGCAAACATCAAGCATAAGAAAGAGGCCGCCGACAAAGTCAAGGGCAAGGCCTTTTCCCGTATCGCCAAGGAGATCATGGTAGCGGCCAAGATGGGAGGTTCCGATCCTGACGCGAATCCCAGACTTCGTTCAGCCCTGACCGCCGCCAAGGCCGTCAATATGCCGAACGTCAACATCGAGCGGGCGATCAAGAAAGGCGCCGGGGAACTCGGCGACGTGGTCTACGAAGAGATCGTCTACGAAGGGTATGCCGCCGGCGGCGTCGCGGTGATGGTCGAGTGTCTGACCGACAACAAGAACCGCTCCATCAGCGATGTCCGGATGGTCTTCGACCGCAACAACGGCAACATGGCCGGCTCCGGAGCGGTGGCGCGGATGTTCAAGCGCCAGGCGCACTTCGTGATCTCCGGAGAATGGGCCGATGAGGAAAAATTGATGGATCTCGTCCTCGATGCCGGAGCGAACGACCTCTCCGTCGAGGACGGCGTCGCCGAAATCTGGGCCGATCCGGAGTACTTTGAGCCGTTGCTGAAGGTATTTGAGGAGAAGGGGATCAAGACCGACGAGGCGGAAGTGATCCGCCGCCCGGAAATGGTCACCGAGATCACCGACCCGGCCATCGCGCGCCAGGTGTTGCGGCTTGTGGATCGCATGGAGGAGCTCGACGATGTCCAGCTCGTCACCGCGAACTACGAGATCGCCGACGAAATCGCCGATCAGCTCGAAGAAGAGTAAGTTTTTCGTTCCGCCCCGGTTTTCCGGGGCATTTTTTTCATGATCCCCTCTTCCGGATTCCGGCTGGAAGAGGGGGGAAATACTCCAGGAGCATGTCATGCGTGTTGTGACCATTACATACCTTCCGGCCGCGCAGGAACGCGGCGTCGGCGATCTTTACCTGCCCGACGCTCCCGCCTGCGGCACTCCGCTCGCATTGACCATCCACGGCGGCGGCTGGACCACCCAGGACAAAGCCAGCTTCGCGGGAGTCGCGGCCTTTCTGTGTGAATTGGGGTTCGCCGCATTCAACATCAATTACCGGCTGCTGACCGCCGGCCCGTGGCCGCTCTGCGGCGACGATTGCCTCGCGGCAGCGGGGTTTCTGCTCCACGGCGAGATTCCGGAACTTGCCGGGTTCGATCGTTCCCGGCTTTTCATCACAGGAGCATCGGCCGGCGGCCATCTAGCATTGATGACCGGGTTGAGGATGCCGCGCGAAGCGGTGTCGGGAATCGTCTCGATCGCGGGAGTCGACGACCTCACCGCCTGGCCACCCGCCGTAAACGGAACTCACCAGAAACCGTTTTTCGGTAAAGTGCCCGACGCCGGAGAGATCGCGGCAGCCAATCCGATGAGTTTGATCCGGCATGGCCAGCCGCCGGTGCTGCTGACCCATTCGATTCACGACACGGTGGTTTCATGTCTTGCGGCGGAAAATTTCGCCGCTCGATGCCGCGAAGTCGGCGCTCCGGTGGAATTTTATCGTTACGACCGCAGGGAACCCGGCATCAGCCACTGTATCTGGATTCCCGACAGTTCGCCCCACAAACTCTATCCGGACCTGGAAGCGGTCATCGCGAAATTCGCCGAACCGTTTCTCCGGCGGGGAGAACAATCGTGATCGTCCTCGGCATCGACCCGGCGATCCGCACCACCGGTTACGGTGTGATTCGCTGTAACGCCCCCGGGAAGTTCGAGATTCTCGACTGCGGCGTGATCGCCAATGCGGCGAAATTGCCGCATACCGAGTGTCTGCGGCGGCTGGCGGGGGGAGTCCGTGAACTGGTAGAGACGTTCCATCCCGACTGCGCTTCCATCGAAGAGCCGTTCATGGGACGGAACGCCTCCACAGCGATCATCCTCGGCATGGCACGCGGGGGAATCCTGACCGCACTGGCGGAAAAAGCGGTTCCGACCTACGCCTATTCGCCGCGGACGGCCAAACGTTCAGCTTTCGGCAGCGGTTCGGCGACCAAGGAACAGGTCGCGGTGTTGATCGCCGCGGAACTCGGCATCCGGATCGAGCAGATTCCACTGGACTCCACCGACGCACTGGCGCTGGCGGTCTGCCATGCGCAACTGGCGCTTTATCCGGGCCTGGCCGTCAAACTGGGCAAACCGCTCTGACGATGGCGGCCGACTTTCACACTCACCGACCGAAATCAGAAGCGGCGGCGCTGGTTTCCGTACCTCCGGAACAGGTTGCCGCGTATCCATGTGTTTCACTGGAATGCCATCCCTGGAGTCTGCCCGGAACAGATGGGGGGATTCCAACGGAATTTGAGGCGGCATTGGCGGGAGCGGCGGCACTCGGGGAAATCGGTCTCGACCGGCACCGCGGCCCGTCCCTCGAAATGCAACGCCGTTATCTCGACCGACTGCTCGAACTGGCTGAACGATATCAGAAGCCGGCGGTATTTCACTGTGTACACGCAGTGCCGGAGCTGCTGGCGGCGACGCGGGGATTCCGCCCGCACAAACTGTTTCACGGATTCCGCGGCCGCCCGGAGTTGCTGACCGAACTGTTGCGCCACGATTTCTTCGTCTCGTTCATGCCCGACGCGCTTGAGCGACCCGACCTCGCCGCTTTCGTGAAAAGACGGGGGCTCCGGCGGCTCGGTTTTGAAACCGACGACACAGCCGAAACGATCGAATGCGTACTCGCCCGCGCCGCCCGGCAACTCGAACTGGAACCGGAGCAGCTGATCCGCGCCACGGATGACAATTTCAGGGAGTTTCTGAACCATGGCTGAGTTTTCCGAACTTGAGGAACGGCAACAGCGGACCCGATTGCTGGTCGGCGACGCCGGAATCACCCGTCTCCGTACCGCCCATGTGCTGGTGCTCGGAGTCGGAGGAGTCGGGGCCTATGCCGCCGAACAGCTCGCCCGCGCCGGAATCGGCCGTCTGACGCTGGTCGACGGCGACCGGATCGAACGCTCGAACTGTAACCGTCAGTTGCCGGCGCTGACTTCAACCCTCGGCCGCCCCAAGGCAGAAGTCGTCGCCGAGCGGATCCTGGAAATCAATCCGGATGCCGAAACAATTCCGGTGGTCGATTTCATCCGCGATGAGAAGATCGACCGGTTGCTGGAAACCGGGTTCGATTACGCGATCGACGCGATCGATCAGTTGTCGCCCAAGGTGTTTTTCCTGCTCGGCTGCCGGAAACGCCGCCTTCCGGTGATCAGTTCAATGGGATCCGGGGGGAAAAGCGACCCGACACAGATCCGGGTGGCGGATATCTCAAAGACATTCGGCTGTGCCCTCGCCCGGGCGGTGCGGACCAGGTTGCGCAATCTCGGCGTCTCCCACGGAATCCGGACGGTTTTTTCGCCGGAAGAGGTTCCGAAACAGGCTGTCCGATGCTGGCAGGATCCGGAGGGGCACAACCACTCCACCGTCGGGACCATCTCCTACATGCCTGCCGCCTTCGGCTGTGTCTGCGCATCCGTCGCCCTGCGCGATCTGCTCGGATATTCCTGACAGGATCCGACACAGCCGGAAAGCCGTCTGGATTTGCCGGTCGGAAAAAATTCAAAAAAAACGCAGTTCGATAAAATTATATCGATAAATGGCTTGATTTTTTACGGTTCCCGGTGTATCTTAGCTGTAGTTCGGTAAAAAACTACCGAATTACGGAAGGCGCCGAAAGGGCGTCCGCCGGGAAGCCGGAGCCGGATGCGAGAGTGGTGCAGTGCACGACCGTCACGGAAAAGTTCCGGTCGGAAAAAAGACCGGTCACCGGAATGGCGAAGAGGATTCACGCCGTTTGGGGGCTGGAAACAGATAGGGTAAGCTGATCGATGTCGTCCACAGGTTGACGGCAGGGTCGGCTTGCGTCGTGTCGGGGCGAATTATAGTTGTCTAACTACAACAGGAAGAACTCGGAAACCCATGGCCAGCGTAAAGGTACAGAAACTGCCGACGATCCGGCGGTTGCCGACCTATCTCTACAAGCTTTCGGAAATGCGCAAGGCGGGCGTCTCGATCGTCGCGACCCCGGAACTGGCGCGCTACATGAACCTCGGTGAAATCGTCATCCGCAAGGATCTCGCGATCACCGGCGTCACCGGCCAGCCGGGTGTCGGTTACAAGGTCAAGGAACTGATCGAGGCGATCAAAAGTTACCTCAACTGGGACAATGCCTCCGAGGCGATTCTTGTCGGAGCGGGGTCGCTCGGAAGCGCACTGCTCGGCTATGAGGGTTTTGAGGAGTACGGGTTGCGGATCATCGCCGCCTTCGATGCAAATCCGGATAAGATCGGCACGGAGATCCACGGCCGCAGCGTCTTCGATGTCGCCAGGCTCGAAGAATTGGTGCGGCGACTGCAGGTCCGCATGGGAATCATCTGCGTCCCGGCGGCCTTCGCGCAGGAGGTCGCCGACGCGATGGTGCGCGGCGGAATCAAGGGGATCTGGACTTTCGCCAACGTCAGTTTGAAGGTGCCGGATGATGTGGTCGTCCAGCGTGAGGTGATCGCCGGCGGGCTGGCGGTATTGTCGGTCAAGATGAGCCGGCGGTTCGCCGATGAGGAGCAAAAGGAGCAGACGCCTCCCCCCGTAACCCTTTCGGCCGTTTCAAAATCTTGAATTTCAGAAAAAATTCCCGATAGATTCATAAGAGAACCAGGAAAAAGGAGCGAAAATGCAGGAAACCATGGAAACGACGCAGGCGATGATCGATCATCTCGCCGCAGTCAACAAGATTCTGGAGAAGTACAACTACTCCGAAGCGAAGCTGGTGCCGATCCTTCAGGATGTGCAGGCGGTCTACAAGTACCTCTCCAAGGACATGATCAGCTATGTCGCAACCAGCATCGGCGTCCCGCCGTCGCGCGTCTACGGGGTGGCGACCTTCTACGCCCACTTCTCGCTCCAGCCCAAGGGGCGTCACATCATCAAACTGTGTGACGGCACCGCCTGTCACGTCAAGAAATCGCACGGGCTTTTGAATGCGCTCTACGAGAAACTGAATCTCTCGGGCGACAAGCGGACCACCAGTGATTTGATGTTCACCATCGAGACCGTCAGCTGCCTCGGCGCCTGCGGTCTGGCGCCGGTGATGGTAGTCGACGAGGAGGTTCACGGCCAGTGCACCCCGGAACATGCGGTAGAGATTGTCGAGCAGATCCTCGCCGCCGAAAAAGCCGCCAATAAGTAATCTACCTTCGGAGAGCATCGAAAAATGAGTACCGCAAACAGCAAGGTTGTCAATCTCGAACAGATCCGCGACGACTACAAGGCCGCCGCTTCCAAGATCAAGCGCCGCATCATCATCTGCGCCGGAACCGGTTGCGTCGCCAACGGGTCGCTCGACGTGCGCGACGCGCTGGCTGAAGCGCTGAAGGAGGCCGGCGTCGACGTGACGCTCGAGCTCAAGAAGGAAGAGGAGCATACCGGGACCTACATCTCGAAATCCGGCTGCCAGGGGTTCTGCCAGATGGGACCGCTGCTCCACATCGAACCGGGTGACATTCTCTACACCAAAGTCAAGGTTTCCGACGTGCCTGAAATCGTCGAGAGGACGCTGAAAAACGGCGAAGTGATCGACCGGCTGCTTTTCGTGCATCCCAAGACCGGAGTCCACTGCAAAGGCGATGCCGAAATACCGTTCTACAACCGGCAGAAGCGCGTGGTGCTGGCCAACTGCCGGATCGAGCCGGGGTGCGTACGTGAATACATCGCCCGCGGCGGCTACTTCGGCGCCCGCAGGGCAGTGCTCGAAATGAAACCGGAAGAGGTCTGCCAGACTGCGATCGACTCCGGTCTGCGCGGCCGTGGCGGCGGTGGATTTCCGACCGGGTTGAAATGGAAGTTCACCCTCGCCAGCAAGAACGCCAAGAAGTATGTGATCTGCAACGGCGACGAGGGCGACCCGGGCGCCTTCATGGACCGTTCGGTCATGGAGGGCAATCCCCACGCCGTGATCGAGGGTATGATGATCGCCGCCCGTGCGATCGGAGCGGACGAGGGTTATGTCTACGTTCGTGCCGAATATCCGCTGGCCGTGGCCCGGATGCGCGCCGCGGTCCGCGACGCCGAGGAAGCCGGACTTCTCGGCGACAACCTCTTCGGTTCGGATTTCAATTTCCGGGTCAATGTGATGGAGGGGGCCGGCGCTTTCGTGTGCGGCGAGGAGACCGCTCTGATCGCCTCGATCGAAGGTAAGCGCGGTATGCCGAGACCGAAGCCGCCGTTCCCGGCCCAGAGCGGTCTGTGGGGCTACCCGACCGTGATCAACAATGTCGAAACCCTCGCCTCGGTTCCCGGAATCTTCTACAAGGGGGCGGAGCAGTACAGGTCGGTCGGGACCGAGAAGTCGCCCGGCACCAAGACCTTCGCACTGACCGGCCACGTCGCCAATACCGGTTTGATCGAAGTACCTTTCGGCACTACGCTGCGCGAGATTGTCTACAACATCGGCGGCGGGGTCACCAACAACAAGGGAGAGGTCACCGATGAGGATTTCAAGGCGGTTCAGATCGGTGGTCCCTCCGGCGGCTGCCTGACGCCGGAAATGCTCGACCTGCCGATGGATTTCGACTCGCTCAAGTCGGTCGGAGCCATGGTCGGCTCCGGTGGACTCGTGGTGATGAACAAGCAGACCTGCATCGTCAAGATCGCCCGCTTCTTCATGCAATTCACTCAGAACGAATCATGCGGCAAATGTGTGCCGTGCCGCGAAGGCACAAAGCAGATGCTCGCGATGCTCGACGACATCATTGAAGGCCGTGCCGACCGCCATACGCTCGAGCTGCTTGAGGAAACCGCCAAGGCGGTTCAGATGGGCTCCCTCTGCGGTCTCGGGAAAACCGCGCCGAACCCGGTGCTTTCGACGTTGCGTTATTTCCGCGACGAATACGAGGCGCACGTGTTCCGGAAGACCTGCCCGGCCGGCGAATGCAAGGCGCTCGCGCGTCCGGAAATCCTCGCCGACAAGTGCAAAGGGTGCACCGCATGCGCCCGGAAGTGCCCGGTCGGAGCCATCTCCGGCAAGGTCAAGGAAGTCCATGTGATCGATGCGGACAAGTGCATCAAGTGCGGCGCCTGCAAGGCGGCGTGCAGATTCGGCGCCATCGTCGGCCTCTAAAGAAAAACATCTGTTCTGGAGTTGGAAAATAAAATGAGTGAAGTCAAGAATACGCTGACCGTCAACAACCGCGAGATCGAAATCGCGGGTGAGCGCAATCTGCTCGAGCTGATCCGCAAGGCCGGCATCGACATCCCGACCTTCTGCTACCATTCTGAGCTGTCGATCTACGGAGCCTGCCGTCTCTGCCTGGTCGAGGTCAAAGGCAAAGGCATCATGGCCTCCTGCTCAACCAAGCCGGAGCCGGGCATGGTCGTGCAGACCGATACCAAGGCGATCCGCAACATGCGCAAGATCAACGTCGAGCTTCTGCTCGCCAGCCACAACCGGGAGTGCCCGACCTGCCAGCGCAGTGCGAACTGCACCCTGCAGGATCTCGCCCGCAAACTCGGTGTCAAAACCGTCCGTTACAAGCAGTCCATCAAAGGACTGCCGCTGGATACCTCCAGCCCGTCACTGGTGCGTGACCCGAACAAGTGCGTACTCTGCGGCGACTGCGTGCGTGTCTGCGCCGAGGTTCAGAGCGTCGGTGCTCTCGACTTCGCCAGCCGCGGCGCCAACGCCCGTGTCGTGCCGGCCTTCGACATCAACCTCGCCGACGGCGAGTGTGTGAACTGCGGCCAGTGCGCGCAGGTCTGCCCGACCGGTGCGATCGTCGCAAAAAGCGATGCTGACAAGGTCTGGGAAGCGATCTATGATCCCGAAAAAACCGTCGTGGTGCAGGTCGCGCCCGCGGTCCGGGTCGCCCTCGGCGAACGGTTCGGGTTCCCGACCGGCAAGAACGTCGCCCGCAAGATGGTCACCGCAATGAAGATGATGGGATTTGACCAGGTCTACGACACCTGCTTTGCGGCGGACATGACGATCTTCGAAGAAGCGACGGAGTTTATCGAGCGGCTTTCCTCCAACGATTCGCTGCCGATGTTCACCAGTTGCTGCCCGGCATGGGTCAAGTTCGTCGAGACCTACTATCCGGAGATGCTGCCGAACGTGTCGACCACCCGCAGCCCGCAGGCGATCTTCGGTGCCGTCGCCCGCAAAACGCTGCCGGCAAAACTCGGCATTAAACCGGAAAACCTGGTCGTCGTCTCGGTGATGCCGTGTACCGCCAAAAAATTCGAAGCGCAGCTGCCGAAATTCTCCGTTGACGGCCGTCGCGATGTCGATTACGTGTTGACTACGGTGGAACTCGCCTCGATGATTCAGTCCATGGGAATCGAACTTGCGGAACTGGAGCCGGAAGCCTTCGATATGCCGCTCGGGTTCTCGACCGGCGGCGGCGTGATCTTCGGCGCCACCGGCTGTGTGATGGAGGCGGCGCTGCGGTTCGCGGTGGAAAAGGTTCAGGGAACATCGCTGACACAGATCGACTTCAAGGAGGTTCGCGGCCTGTCTCCGCGCAAGGAAGCAACGCTCGAAGTCGCCGGCAAGATGCTGCGGATTGCAGTGGTTCACGGCCTCGCCAACGCCCGCAGACTGATCGAAGATATCAAGAGCGGCAAGGCACAATACGACTTCGTCGAAGTGATGGCGTGTCCGGGCGGCTGTGTCGCCGGCGGCGGTCAGCCGATCACCCATGAGGAAGGGTTCCGCAGCAAGCGCGCCGCGGGTCTTTACGATACCGACAAGGATCGCCAGGTCCAGAAGCCGCAGGACAACTACTGGGTCGATCAGTGCTACGCCGAAAGCTTCGGTGGCCGTCCGGGTTCGCACGAGGCGCACACCCGGCTCCACACGACCTACAAGAACCGCAACCAGATCTTCGACGCCAAAGCGCCGATCATGCATGCGACCAGCGACGATGCCCCGACGATCTGCGTGACGCTCTGCACCCGTCAGCAGAACTGCCCGGGCCAGAAACTGCTCGGCATGATCGTCGAATTTGTCAAGGCAAACGGCCTGACGGAGAAAGTCAACATCGATGCGGCATTCAGTTCGCGGCCCGAAAGCGACGGCACGATCGCGGTCACGGTCGGTGACGTGGTGATCCCGCGCAGCGATTCCGTCGAGGCGATGTTCAAAGTCGTCAAGCAGGCGATTGAATCGATGCTGGCAGTGAAGTAATCACCAGCCCGGTTTCGTCTGAAACGGCCGTTCCCGGAAGAGATCCGGGGACGGCTGTTACTTTTCGTGTCGCAAGAAAGAAACGGCGGCGGACTTGAAAAAAAAATTCCGGCGGTGTATTTTAAAGAAGTCGTTGAAATGAAACTCGATTCCGGAGCAAGAGATATGAGAGTGGCCAGACACATCCCGAAAAAGCACGTGCTGATGATCGTGATCGGCATTAGCAGGGGTCATGCCGGCGCTCTCGCCGGGATGGCCCGTAACTGACTGTTCGGGGGTTGTTCCGAGAATCCGATTTTTCGCTCATAAAATAGGCCGTGCGCCCTCCCGGACAAGAAACCGGAAGTTGCAGCACGGCTTTTTTTATCGAAACGGATGATTCAGGATCAGGAAAATGAAGTCGAAAAAACTCGAACAATTCGTCGAAGTCATGGATACCACGCTGCGCGACGGGGAGCAGACCCCGGGCGTCGCATTCACCCCCGCGGAAAAACTCGAGGTTGCCCGGCTGCTGCTGTCGCGGGTCAAGGTGGATCGTCTCGAAGTCGGGTCCGCCCGGGTTTCCGAGGGAGAAAAAGCCGCGGTCGAGGCGATCGTACGATGGGCCGCCCACCGCAACACGCCCGAGGCGATTGAAATCCTCGGTTTTGTCGACGGCGGCAAATCGGTGGACTGGATCGGAAGCGTCGGAGGACGGGTGATCAATCTGCTGGCCAAAGGTTCCGAGGCGCACTGCCGGGTGCAGTTGCGCAAGACCCCGGCCAGGCACTTCGACGAGGTCGCCGCAGAAATCGAATACGCACATGAGCAGGGGCTGCTGGTCAATCTCTATCTGGAAGACTGGTCCAACGGGATGCGCAACAGTTTCGCCTACGTCTATGAGTTTCTGACCCGGCTTCAGGGGTTGCCGGTCGAACGGGTGATGCTCCCGGATACGCTCGGAGTGCTTGAGCCGTCTGAACTGACGACCTACCTTGAGTGGATCTATCGGGCGTTCCCGGATCTGCGGCTCGATTTCCACGGCCACAACGACTACGGGATGGTGACAGCCAACAGCCTCGCCGCAGTGCGTGCCGGCGTCAACGGGATCCACACCACGATCAACGGCCTCGGGGAACGTACCGGCAATCAGCCGCTCGCCCAGCTCGCCGTTGCGGTCAATGATATGACCTCCCGCCGGGTCAGGGTGGTGGAAAGAGAGCTGCAACATGCCTCGGAGATGATCCAGAGCATCTCCGGCAAACGCTGTGCCTGGAACATGCCGGTAGTCGGGGCCGACGTATTCACCCAGACCTGCGGCGTTCACGCCGACGGGGACAAAAAGGGGAATCTCTACGCAAACCGGCTGCTTCCGGAACGCTTCGGCCGCCGCCGTAATTACGCACTCGGAAAGCTCAGCGGCAAAGCTTCAATCGACCAGAACCTCGAATCGCTCGGTCTCGATCTCGATCCCGAGGTTCGCCAGAAGGTGTTGCAGGAGGTGGTCCGACTCGGCGACAAGAAGAAGAGCGTCTCCCCGTCGGACCTGCCGTTCATCATTGCCGGGGTGTTGCGCACCCCGCTGGCTTCCCGGCTCAAGGTGGTCGACTTTGAACTCATAACCCGGAGCAACGCCACCCCCAAAGCCCGGGTCACGGTGGAATTTGACGGCGAGAAGGTCGAAGCCTCCGCCTCGGGCGACGGTGGTTACGACGCTTTTGTGAAGGCGTTGCGCAAGTCGTTGCGCAAATTCAACCTGACGCTGCCGCGGCTGCTGGATTACGAGGTGCGGATCCCGCCGGGGGGGAAAACCGATGCGCTGGTTGAGGCGACCATCACCTGGGCGATGCCGGGGAAGCCGCTGGTGACTACCGGCATCGACTCCGACCAGATGGTTGCGGCGGTGCTGGCAACCGAAAAGATGCTCAACCACATCCTGCCCGCCTGAGGGACTTCCGGGTTCTCCGCCACGGTTTCCCTGCAGAACAGTGGCGCTTCCGCCCCCGGAAGTCCTGTCAATTCTTGAACGGATTCTCTCCGAAAACCCAGGTATCGGCGGCATCGCTGCTCTGCCGCAGCCGCCGGTGGATCTCCTCGGTTTCAGGAGAGACCATCCGGTCATCCTGGCTGCGGAGCAGGCTGTTGACATGCTCACGCTCCACATCGCTCAATTCCGAACCAACGATCAATGGAGCCGGTTCACTGCGCCGGATCTGGAGCATATCAGCCACCGGATCCCGAGGCGCTTCACCGTTCCGGCGCTCCTGTGCACGCTTTTCAGCCCGGACACGACGGGCTTCCGCCTCTGCGGGAGACTCATCGAACATGGCACGGAAGGAGCTGCATCCTGCGACCGCCACAAGCGGCACAGCCAGAAGAGAAAGCAGAATGGTTTTCATGAGGATTGACTTTCCTGTTTTTTCATGTTGCAGCGGGCACTGCGCAGTTGACCGCACGCGGCAACCCCTTTCGCGCCGCGTTCGACCCGCACGGTCACATGGGCACCGGCGTCCGCAAGAATACGCTCAAACATATCGATTGCCGACCGGGGAGGACGGCGGAAACCGCTTCCCGTGGCGTTGTAGGGGATCAAGTTCACCTTGGCATGATGACGCTTCGCCAGCACAGCCAACCGGCGCGCCGTCTCCGGAGAGTCGTTGATCCCGTCGAGCAGCGTGTATTCCAATGTCACCATCCGCCCCGCGCACTCGAGGTAACGATCTGCGGCAGCCATGATTTCAGCGACAGGATAACGCAAGCCGTCGGGAATCAACCGGGCACGGATTTCATCGTCAGGCGCATGCAGCGAAATCGCCAGATTGTACTCGCGCCCGAGTTCGGCAAAGCGGAGCATACCGGGGACATAACCGCTGGTCGAAACCGTGATACGGCGCGGAGACATCCCGAATCCTTCCGGCGAAGTCAGCAGTTCCAGCGCCGCGACAAGCCGATCGAAATTCAGCAACCCTTCTCCGATTCCCATGAATACAAGATTGTCCGGACGACGCCCGGCCCGCGCCGCCCCAAGCAGAAACTCCTCGATGATCTCGCCGGTTTCGAGATTCCGCACCAATCCGTCTCGACCGCTCGCACAGAAACGGCAGCGGACCGGACAACCGACCTGTGTGCTCAGGCAGAAGGTCAACCGCTCCTCTCCCGGAATCAGCACCATCTCAATCGATTCACCGTCGTGAAGAGTAAGCAGCAGCTTTTCGGTGCCGTCCGGAGCGTCCACATACTCGGCAACCCGGCTGCCGGGCGCATGAAAATCGCGTCTGAGCCGCTCCCGCAGACCGGCAGGCAGAGTGGTCATGCCGATGGGATCGACCACCCCGCGCCGGAAAATCCAGTCGCCCACCTGCCCGCCGCGAAATGCGGGCTCCCCGGCTGCGAGCGCCCACTGCCGCAATGCGTTCCTGCCCATACCGGCCAGGAATGGTCTGGTTGCCCGGCAACTCATTTCGTCACTTCATCCAGCCTGCGACGCACCGCCTCAAAGTTGAGATTGGGGTCATCGACACAGCCGAGAGCTTCTCGGAAACACGCGGCCGCCTGATCACGCTCCCCCCGGGCCGCCGCGATCTCGCCGGCATGCAGCCAGAGTTCGCCGAGATCCGAAGCCAGCGGAGCCATGCGGAAAGCGCGTTGAATCGTCTCCTGCGCCTCATCCAGACGCCCCTGACGGAATTGCACCCAGGCGAGACTGTCGAGATAGGCGTAGTTCTCGGCGTCGGTCGAGAGGGCATTGCGGATCAGCCTCTCGGCATCGGCAAGGTCGATGTTCAACTCCGTCTGAATATAGCCGACTCCATTGGAAACCTCAGGCATTTCGATCAACTTGAGCCGTTCGAGATCGTCGCGGATCCTCTTCAACAATCCGGGATCGCGCAATTTTTCCGCGGCGACCAGCTCCGCCAGCAGCAGCTTGCTCTCGGGAAGAGTCTGCGGGTGAAGTTTCCGGATTCCGGCAATATGCTGCAACATCTCCGGATAGGCCTTCTTCTGGAGCAGAAGTTTCAAAGTCAGATCATCCCGGATTGCCGGATCCGTACATTCGGCGATCCGCTTTTCCGCCTCCCCGAAATCGCCGGCCAGACTCTGTGCGTTGAAACGGATCACGTTGCCGACGCCGGCAAATTCCGGAAACCGCCGGCAGAGCTCCTGCCCGAGTTCATCCGCAGTCCTGAAATCTTTCGCGGCGATCGCCGCATCCGCGTAAAGCACCAGAGTATCGATGGTGTTTCTCCTGCGGTAAAGATGCCCGGCCAGCTTCTGCGCCCGTTCCGGAGAAGCGAGGCGGAGATAATATCCGATACGGGATTCCATCTCTCCCGGCAGCAACGTCTCATCTTCCCCGGCAAGCTCATCGAGCGCCGCATCGAACCGCTCCCGTGCGCGCTCCCGCTCACTGTCGCCGAATACCCGCCACCAGGGGACGGAAACGGAACCGTTTCGGGCAGCAAGTCCATAGAACTCCGCAGCCTCGGGCAGCAACCGTGCCCGCCAGATCGCGTCACCGGCCGCAAGTTCGCGTTCAAGCCACGCCATCCCTTCTCCCCAGTTCCCGGAACGGCGAAGCGCCTGCAGATAGAGAACGTTGAGCCGGAGGCGCGGCGTCCGATGCAGAATCGGCAATTCAGCCGGTGACGGCGAATTGTCAAGGGTGCGACGCAGCCGGGCTGCCTGGGCACCCGGCTCCACTCCGGCTCCGATCTCCGCTGCCGCCAGCGCCAGTGCCACCTCTCCGGGGCTCCGGTCGAGCAGAGCGTTGAGCCTCGAGGAAAATTCGGAGGCATCATCGGAATTTTTCACACAGTCAAGCAGATAATGAAGCGGTGCTTCCGCCCCGGGATCGGCCTCGAGGGCAGCCAGCAGCCGCAATGCGCGCTCCCGTCCTGCGGGGAATTGCAACGCCTCGATGAAATTTTCCAGCGCCCGGATCCGCAGATCCGACGCGCTTGAGAACACCTGTTCGGAAGAGTGTTCCGCAGGCATCGGCGGAAGGCTGTCCGAAGCGATGTCGGCTCCGGCCCGGACTCCGGAAGCCACCACCCCGCACAGGCAGACAGCCACAAAACGTATCGTGGATTTCACTCTTTTTCCCTCCTCCCGGTTCTTCCCGGGAAACCGGCCGGTTCACAAAAAACATGCGCCCGATTCCAGCGTTCCATTCCGCAAGAGAGCGGAAAAACAGCCGGAAGCGGGCGCCGCACGGAAAAAACTGCGACTTACTTCTTCTTGTGCCGCAACAGCTTCAGCTGCTTTTTCCGCTTGTGTTTGGCGATCTTCTTCCGCCGCTTTTTCTTGAGGTTTCCCATCTTTCACTCTCTTTTCGAAACAAGGTTGGTTTTACTCAACACACATTGCATATGTAATTTAGCCCGTTTTTTTGATTTTGCGCACCCGGAACTAAAAAAAAAAAAAAAAAAAACGGTTTCCCCCTTTCGAGCTTCGGCCCCGTCTGCCGGAATCTTCCGCAATCCGATCCCCGCAGTGCCTCTCGTTTTCATGCCGGAACGGCGAAGAGAGAGGAAAAAGCGCCGTTTTTTGACGGTGACGTTGGCAATCATCCGTAAAAACTGCTATATTCAAAGAGATAAGTATGAAAATGTTCCGCCCTTCCGGGCAGAAGATACACTGGAGAAAAGTCTCATGGATCAATTCTTTGCCGTCAAACTCGACAACGGCAGCTCGCTCGAGATCAAAGCCGACGCGGAACTCGGGCTTCAGGTACACGATTTCTGTGTCTATCGACGGGATTTCTACACCGATCTCGGGGAGATCACCCGCGAAATTCCCGCGGAAGCCGTTACCGGCGATCTTCCGGTTGCCCAGCGCAAGGCGACCACCGCCGATTTCACAACCGTCAACAACAACGACTCACGGGCACGCTCGGCGATGCGGACGGCGCACCGGCTGGTCGAGAATCTCGGGCTGGCGATGAAACTGCTCAACGCCCACTATTCTCTCGACGGCAAACTGGTGGTGATCCAGTTCAGTGCCGAAGGGCGGGTCGATTTCCGGGAGCTGGTCAAGGAACTCTCCCGGGCACTCTGTTCCCGGATCGAACTGCGCCAGATCGGCGTCCGGGACGAAACCGGCATCTACGGCGGTATCGCGGTCTGCGGGCAACAGCTCTGCTGCAGCCGCTTTCTGAAGGAGTTCAACTCGATCAACGTCAAGATGGCCAAGGAGCAGGACCTTTCGCTGACTCCGGCGACGATTTCCGGAGCCTGCGGCCGGCTGAAGTGTTGCCTCAAATACGAACATGAAGGCTATCAGGAGATGGAGAAGGGCATGCCGCGCCGCGGCGAGTGGTGCGACACTCCTCAAGGGAGAGGACGGATCGTCGACCGCAATCTGCTGACCCGGAAAGTGCTCGTGTCACTCGAGAGCGGCAACGTCATCCAATGCCCGATCTCCGACATCACCATACAGGCAATGGAAAAAGGAGGAGCGCGCAGCAGCTCCGCCCCGAAACGGAACAATTCCGACAACAACCGTGAACGGCGGGAAGGCGGAAACGAAAAACGCGACCGTCGGCCGCCCCGCAATCGTGGGCGCGACAACGGCAACGATGGCCGGCAGCAGCAGGAATCCCGGCCGGAAGCGGCGCCCGCGTCCTCCGGGGATGCATCGCCTGCCGCGGCTCCGGCGGAATCTGGCGGGAACCAGGAATGAACTCCGAAAACGACACTTTAAAACGGGCCGTCGAACTTGACCGGGCCGGTTTTCTGCCCGGCGTGGCGGAGAACGAGACGGAGTTCTTCGCCCGGGTCGCCGCGACTCTGGAAGCGCATAAGTCGTTTCTTGAGAAGCTCGAGAGCGAACGGGAACTGCTGGTGTTCGGAGAGGTCCGGGTGTCGGAAACCGACCGCATTCCGGCAGAAATCACCGCCGAAGCGGAGGAGGTCACCCGGCGTCTGTACGATTTCGGCATCGAGCATGTGCCCGGTTTTTTTCTCTCACGCGACGTCGGTCTGCTCTGGGGAGGGTGCATGATCTCCGATCCCGATGAGTTTCTGTCGATCTTTCTGATCCGGGGGGCGTTCCGCACCCGGCGGAAGTGGCTTTTCTACAACCGTCAAGAACTGCTTGCACATGAGCTCTGCCATTCCATGCGGCAGTCGCTCCGCGATGTTCCGCTCGAGGAATTTTTCGCCTACCAGACCAGTCCGAGCCGCCTGCGGCGTTATCTCGGGAACTGTTTCATCCGCGAATACGATGCGGTCTGGTTCGTGATTCCGGCGCTGCTTCTGTTCGGAGCGCAGCTTACGCAGAGTTTCTGGCTTCCGGGGCTGCCGGTCTGGCCCTTCTGGCCGCTCGCTCTGGCTTACCCGGCCTTTCTGCTGGTGCGCAACGCACTGTCACGGCGGCTCGTATTCCGGGCGGAACGACGCCTTGCCGTCTTCGGTATCGACAACCCCGGAGCACTGCTTTTCCGTCTGACCACTCCGGAGATCCGTGAAATCGGTGGGCTGACGGATCGTGCTTTATTCGACCGCTTTGTGGAGGAACGGGCCGCAGCGGAACTGCGATGGCGGGTGATCCGCAGCCGTTTCATCCGGAAACCACAGGAAGAGGAGGAAGATCATGAAACTGACCCGTCTGGTGAACTATCTTGATCAGGAGCTCAACCTGGCCGCCTTCCATGACGACCACTCCAACAACGGCCTTCAGGTCGAAGGCGGAGCGGAAGTGAAAAAAGCGCTTTTCGCAGTCGACGGCTGTCTCGCAGTGTTTGAACACGCCGCGGCATGCAATGCCGATTTCATCTTCGTACACCACGGAATCAGCTGGGGTGCGGAACCGCGCCGCCTGACCGGAATCACCGCCGGAAGGCTGCGCCCGCTCTTCGCACACAACATCTCACTTTACGCCGCCCATCTGCCGCTCGATGCGAATCCGTGTTTCGGCAACAACGCAGAACTGGCGAAACTGGTCGGGCTGACCGAAGCAGAACCCTGCTGTCTCTACGATGGCATACAGATCGGCTTCTCCGGAACGCCGGAACGGCTCGAGACAGCCGATGAACTCAGCCGCCGCCTGGAAACCGCACTCGGCTGCCGGATGCGGTTCTGCGGGCAACCGGAGCGCCGGGTGCGCCGGGTCGCGATCGTTTCAGGCGGCGGGGGGCTTGATGCGCTCGAGGACGCCGCCGCAACCGGCTGCGACACGCTGGTGACCGGGGAACTCACTCACGTGATGTATCATCCCGCACTCGAACTGGGAGTCAACGTGATTGCCCTAGGGCACTACGCCACGGAAACCGTCGGTCCGAAGGCTCTGATGGCGCGGGTGGAGAAAGAGTTCGGCATCGAAACCGTTTTCGCCGAATTTCCAACCGCACTCTGAACGACGTTTTCCGAAGGGGGAATCCGCGATTTTCTTCGCCGACACTGCCGGAAAGTTCGCTTTTTTCCGGGTCCGGCGTTATATTAGAGAGATTGTGTGAATACGCCGCCGGGGGAAACCGTTCTGTTCCCGCGCGCAAAAAATTCTGATTGCGAGGTGCGCCATGAATACCGACAACTTTTACGTCACGACTCCGATCTATTATGTCAACGACAAGCCGCATATCGGTCACGCCTATACTACCGTACTTGCCGACGTGCTCGCCCGGTACTACCGTTCTCTCGGAGTGGATACCTTTTTCCTGACCGGAACCGATGAGCACGGCCAGAAGGTCGAAAAAGCTGCGGCACGGCGCAACATGCCCCCGAAACAGCACTGCGACGAAACGGTCGTACGTTTTCAGGAGCTCTGGAAAAGGCTCGGCGTCACCAACGACCGCTTCATCCGGACCACAGATGAATTTCACAAGCAGGTGGTGCGCGAAGTACTTCAGGACCTCTATGACCGCGGCGAAATCTATAAAAAAGAGTATTCCGGCTGGTACTGCGTCGGGGATGAACGTTTCTACACGGAAAAAGATCTGGTCGACGGAAAATGTCCCGAGTGCGGGCGGGAGGTCTCCGAGATCAAGGAGTGGAACTATTTCTTCCGGATGGGAAAGTATCGCGAATGGCTGATCGACTACATCCAGACGCATCCGGATTTCATCCAGCCCGCGTTCCGGGCCAATGAGACGCTCGGATTTCTCAAAAAAGAGCTTGGGGACCTCTGCATCAGCCGTCCGAAATCCCGGCTGGCCTGGGGAATTGAACTGCCGTTCGATCCGGAGTATGTCTGCTACGTCTGGTTTGATGCGCTGATCAACTACATTTCCGGCGTCGGTTACCGGCGCAACGACGCCGAATTCGAAAAATGGTGGCCCGCCAGCTACCATCTGATCGGCAAGGACATCCTGACTACCCACAGCGTCTACTGGCCGACCATGCTCAAGGCGATCGGCCTGCCGATGCCGAAAACCATCTTCGCCCACGGCTGGTGGCTGACCGGCAACACCAAGATGAGCAAATCCCTCGGCAACGTGATCAATCCGATGGATATGATCGACAAATGCGGAGTGGATGCCTTCCGTTACTTTCTGCTGGCCGAAATGTTCCCCGGAAACGACGCAAACTTCACGGAGGCCGCCTTCGTCAGCCGTTACAACAGCGATCTGGCCAACGATCTCGGCAATCTGCTCAGCCGGGTGCTCAAGATGACGCTCCGCGCCAACGAAGGCGTCATCCAGCCGCCGGCTGAACTCGAAGCCGATGATCTCGAACTCAATGCCGAAGTCGATCGCGCCGTCGGGGCGATGGAGGAGAGCCTCAGGGCAATGAAGTGCGATCAGGGACTCGCAGCGGTGATGAACGCCGTCCGCGCCGCCAACCGTTACCTCGAAAAAACCGCGCCGTGGACACTCGCGAAAAAGGGAGAGGTCGCCCGGCTCAATACCGTACTCCATACCGCCGCCGACGCGCTGAGGCGTGTCTCCGTGCTGCTGGCCCCGGTGATGCCGGGAAAGATGGCGGAACTGCGCGCCGCGCTGGGGTATTCCGGAGACGATCTCTTCAACGCCACCATCGCCGGACTCAAAACCGGTCAATGTGATCTCGCCGGCCGCGTGATGAAGGATACCCCCGGGCTCTTCCCGCGTATCCAGCTTGAAGATGCGGAAAAACCCGCTGTTCCGGCAGCCGCTCCGGCGCCGGAGAAATCTTCAAAACCGGTCAATGTCGTCGAAACAATCGCGATCGGGGATTTCGCCCGAGTCCGGTTGATGACCGCCCGGGTGCTGGAAGCGGAAAAGGTCCAAGGGGCCGACAAGCTGCTCAAGCTGCAACTCGATGCGGGCGGAGAACGGCGACAGATCGTCTCCGGCATCGCCGGCTGGTACACGCCGGAGTCGTTGATCGGCAAGACGATCGTGATCGTCGCCAACTTGAAGCCGGCCGTCATCCGCGGTGTCGAATCGAACGGCATGCTTCTCGCCGCCAAGGCGGGAAAGGAGTTGCGCCTGATTACAACCGACGGGGAAATCGACTCCGGCGCCGAGGTCGGCTGAACCGCGCGGGCGACGGGGTCTCGAGTCATCCCCGTCGCCCGGAACGGTAAGAAACATAGTGGATATTCTGATATGTTCTGGAACCGTCTGGCAAAATGGATCGCACTCGCGCTCGTCCTCTTCTGCTCCTGGCGCGCCATCACCGCCCTGGCTTCCATCAACATGAACAGGAGCAGCGGGCTGACCGGTGACGCGATCACCGTGGTCGCCGCTCTCGGGGAGTGTATCCTCTGGGGGTTTTGTGCCGCACTGATCTTTGTGGTCGCATTCCTGCCCGATCTCGCCGACAAACTGGTGGGGGAACTTCTGCTGCCGCGCAAGTACAGAAAAAGGCCCGCACCGCTCCTCTCTCCGGTCCAGGGGATGATCAGCATGGGTCGATTCGACGAAGCGCGCCGCCGTTTCGCCGCTCTTGCAGCGGAGGAGCCCGGCTGTGCGCTGATCTATTCAGAGTGGCTGCGGATGGAACTGGAGGAATGCCATGATCCGGCAGCCGCAATCCGGGTCGCACAGGATTGTTTCGACGGCGAAGAACGCGAACTCTCTCCGGAATATTACCGGATGCTCCGTCTCTGGCATGCGTTGGCGCTGCGCGGCGACGGGGATCCGGAAGCGGTGAGACAGGCGATCCGCCGCGAGCTGACGCAACACCGCCGCATCTATTCGCGTCATGAACGGCAGGAGCTCGAACGACTGCTCAGTTGATCAGCTGGTAGTAGTTGTAGGCAACCATCGCCAGCGCAATTCCAAGCGAAAGGGAGAGCAGGATCAGCAGGATCAGTACGTTGCGACCGATGAAGAGCCCGGCGTGCTTCAAGGGAGAGGCGTTCTCCGCCTTGGGAACGTAACCGGTCTGGAACGCGACGATGTCCTCCCGCAGCTCCGCGACATTCGCATAACGATTCCCGGCCAGCGGCGCCATCGCCTTCTGGCAGATCGCCTCAAGCGCGGCCGGCACATAGCGGCCTTCCGGAGCGACTTCGGACGGCGGCGGCACTTCTCCGGTGACCGTACGCCGCAACACCTCTTCCACCGGCAGCCGCACCAGCGGGTTGGCCAGCGCCAGCATCGCGTAGAGAATCGCCCCGAGAGCGTAGACGTCGGCGCGGATATCCACCGGGAAATCCTCCGACGCCCGAATCTGTTCCGGCGACATGTATCCCGGGGTTCCCTTGACCTGCCCCGGAGTCACCGGTGCGGCCCGGTCGGGCGACACGGCCCCCCCTTCGGCGGGCGACCGCAGGGAACGCGCCAGTCCCCAGTCGAGAACCAGTACCTCGCCGAAATCGCCGAGGTTGACATTCTCCGGCTTCAGGTCGAGATGGCAGACCCCCTGAGAATGGGCAAATTCAATCGCATTGCAGATCCGGATGAAGATCTGAAGAAGCCGTACCAGGCCGAACCGGGTCACCGCCTCCGGATCCCCCTTCTGAACTTTGCGCAACGCCGACGCCAGCGACTGACCGTGCAGAAACTTCATCGTGAAATAGGGTGAACCGGTCGTATCGATCCCGATATCGTGAACCGGAACGATGTTGGGGTGTTCCAACCCGGCAGTCAGTTTCGCTTCGCGGACGAACCGCTCGAGATCCGACTGCGGACGCTCCCGGAAGTCGGGCATGATCGCCATCGCCACCTCGCGTGAGGTGTCGCGATCGTAAACCAGCAGAACCCCCTTCATCCCCCCGAAACCGATGCTGCGGATGAACTTGTAACGATCCTGCGGCTTGACCGGCAGAGTGGAGAGAATGTCCGGCTCGCCGTTTTCCCGCACCGGGATTTCCGGCTCCGTCACAATCAACTGGGTCTTGGTTTCAAAGTCATCGGCCATCAGAAAAAACTCCGTCTGAAAACCGCCGGAGAACCACTTTCCCCCGGGCGGCTGAGCTTCCGGAACGCGCCCCTACCTGCCCGCTCCGTCGCTGATCATTCTCGGTTCGGCCTCGTTACGGACCACTGCGGCGTCGATCACACAGCGCGAGACGCCCCCCCGCGAGGGAGCTTCATACATCACATCAAGCATCAACTCCTCCAGAATCGCCCGCAGACCACGCGCCCCGGTACCGCGCGCAACCGCCTTCTCAGCCAGCGCATCGAGCGCATCTTCGGTAAATTCAAGCGTGACACCTTCCATGTCGAGCAGTCGCTGATATTGGCGGATCAATGCATTCTTCGGCTCCGTCAGAATCCGGATCAGGTCGCCTTTTTCCAACGGTTCAAGAGAGGTGACCACCGGCAACCGACCGACGAACTCCGGAATCAACCCGAAGCGGATCAGATCCTCCGGCTCGCATTTTGCGTAGGGATTCTTTGCCAGCTTCGCCGCGGTATCCTCCGCCTGTTCCGCTTCATCATCCACGAGACGCTTGAACCCGAGCACCTGTTTGCCGCAACGTCGCTGAATGATCTTGTCAAGCCCGACAAAAGCGCCGCCGCAAATAAAGAGAATATTGGAAGTGTCGATCCGGACAAACTCCTGCTGCGGATGCTTTCGACCGCCCTGCGGCGGCACATTGGCGACCGTTCCCTCCAGAATCTTCAACAGCGCCTGCTGCACACCTTCGCCGGAAACATCGCGGGTGATCGAAACGTTTTCCGTTTTCCGGGCGATTTTGTCGATCTCGTCGACATAGATGATTCCGATCTGGGTACGTGCGACATCGCCGCCCGCAGCCTGATAGAGCCGCAGAATGATATTCTCGACATCTTCCCCGACATAACCGGCCTCGGTCAATGTCGTCGCATCGCAGATTGCGAACGGCACGTCAAGCAGACGTGCCAGGGTTCTGGCCAGCAACGTCTTGCCGCTGCCGGTCGGGCCGAGCAGCAACACGTTGCTCTTGTCGAGCTCAACATCGTCAAAATGGTCCCGGCCGGCCGACTGATGCACACCGGCCTGGGTCTGAAGACGTTTATAGTGGTTGTGCACCGCAACTGCAAGCACCCGTTTGGCACGTTCCTGACCGATCACGAACTGGTCGAGTTCCGCCTTGATCGCAGCCGGATTCGGCACCTTGAGTTTCGCGACCGGGCTCTCCCCGCCTTCGCCCGAAGGCGAGGCGGCACCCGCGGCACAGATTGCCTGGTACCCCTGGCGGAGGCAGTTGGAACAGATCGCCAGCCCCTCGTAACCGCTCGGGGCGAAGATCACGCCGGGCTCATCCCCCTCGGTGGCACCGCAGAATGCGCAGATCAGTTTGCTCTTACCACGTCTCCCCGCCATTGCTCATTTCCCCTGTGCCGGACGGCCGACCACCTTGTCGACCAATCCGTATTTGACCGCCTCTTCCGCCCCCATGAAGAAATCACGCTCGGTATCCTTCTCGATCTTTTTGATCGACTGCCCGGAATGCGAGGCGATGATTCCATTCAACATCGATTTCAGGCGCTGGATCTCCCTGACCTGAATATCCATGTCGGCGGCGGTGCCCTGAGCACCTCCCCACGGCTGATGGATCATGATCCGGCTGTTGGGCAGCGCAAAACGCTTGCCAGCCGCACCGGCGCACAACAACACCGCTCCCATCGATGCACACTGACCGACACAGTAGGTCTTGACATCACAGGATAACACCTGCATGGTATCGTAAATCGCCAGACCGGCCGTGACCGAGCCGCCGGGACTGTTGATATAGAGGTCGATATCCTTCTTGGGATCCTCCGCCTGCAGAAAAAGCAGCTGGGCAACCACCAGGTTTGCAACATCATCGTCGATCGGCGTCCCCAGCAGAATGATCCGATCCTTCAACAACCGGCTGTAGATATCGAAAGCGCGCTCCCCCTGCCCGGTCTGCTCGACCACCATCGGAACCAGAAATGATTTGGTTTTCATGATATTGCGCTCCTCTCTCATTTGGCAATCTCTTCTCCCGCAAAACAATCAGGGACCGGACCGAACCGGCCCGGTCCCGTAAAAATACCGGAATCAAACCGGAGGCGTACGATTACTTCTTCGCGTTTTCCGCAAGCTGATTCAACACCTTGGCGTTGAGAATATCAAGCTGAAGATCGTCCATCCCGCCGTTCTTCTCGAGCATGGCGCGGAACTCCTTCTCGCGATATCCGTAATAGCGGCTCATATCGCGGAGCTGAGCATCGACCTCGCCCTGGTTGAGCGAAATCTTCTCCAGCCGGGCGATCTTGCGCAGAATGAAGGTCTTGCGCAATGCGGCACGCGCCGCCTTCTCGGCGGCAGCCTTGTGTTCTTCGATTTCAGTTTTGAATTTCTCGGCGTCCTCTTCGCTGCGAACCGTCTCGCGGGCAATCTTCTGAAGCTCCTTCTGGATCTCGGCCTGCAGAACATTCGGCGGCAGCTCAAACTCGCCTGCGCCGTCGGAGAGCCGCTTGTAGACCGCTTCGACCACCTCGTTGTGGTTCTTCGAAGCGTTCTCCTGCTCCATCGCCTTGCGAAGCATATCGCGGAACTCATCGAGATTCTTGACGCGGGCCTTTTCGGCAAGTTCCTCGTCGGTCAACGCGGCGCGGCGCTGGATTCCCAGCACGGTAACCGTGTATTTGACCGTCTTGCCGGCCAGAGCGGCTTCGCGATAGTCGGCCGGGTAGACCGCGTCAAACACAACCTCCTTACCCTTCTCCGCACCGGTCAACGCGGCGATGCAGCCGGGAATGCTTTCCGGGTCGCTGAGCCAGATGAACGTATTGTCGGCCTCAAGCTGCCGCTTGACCGCCGGAGTGGCATCCTCGGGCACGGCCATGTCACCCTTGTAGCTGACCTTGAGCATATCCTCCGCCCTGGCCGGTTCCTCGACGTCGGCATAGTTGCCGTACATCGTACGGTAGAACTTGACCCGCTCCTCAACCTGCTCGTCGGTCACGGCGTCGACCGGAATCTCGACCTTGATCGCCTTGTAGTCGCCGACTTCGAACTCCGGCGCGACATCGGCGCCGAGCGTGAATTTGAACTCGCTGTCGAATTTGAGCTCCGGATTCCCCTCGATTCCGCAGGTCAGAATATCGTTGGCCTCATCTTTGCCGGCCAGCTCAAAGGCGGCGTACATGATACGGCGCTGAAGCTCCTCACGGATCTCCTTCTCATATCTGCTGCGGATCATCGCCACCGGGGCCTTGCCCTGACGGAAGCCGGGAACCGCAATCGCACCGGCGAATTCGCGCAACGTCTTCTCGGTCTCGCTCTTGACCACGTCGGCCGGAACGGTAATATCAAACTCCCTGCGGCACGGCTGCGTCGAGCGCACTTCCATCTGGATGGAATCCACCAATTTCTTCGCCATCAAAACACCAAACCTTTCCTTGAAAAGCTCCCCGGCTCAGCGGGTTTGCATTCGCCTTCAACAACTTTTGCCCATATAGAAACAGACCCGATAATATAATTCTGATTTCCACAATGTCAACTTGATCAGCAGAAAATCCGGAGGATTCCCGGAAAAAATCCGGGGGCGACGGGCTCCGGAAGCGGAAACAGGGGAGAAAGAAGTTGATTTTCAGAGATCTTTCCCCTTTCGGAACTGTTTTTTCCGTTCCCGGCATGTATATTTCCCAAGAGCAACCGCAATCAGGCCAACCGAGAAAGGAGTACCGGCAATGGATCACAACCGATTCAATCTGGAAGCCGCCCGACGTTATGCGGGCGCAATGGAACAATTGGCGGATGCACGCATGTCCGAACTCTCCGAAGGCAACGGGCGAGGCAACCGGATCATCCGGGTTACAAACGGCGGCGGAATTGATTTCACGATTACGCCGGATCGGGGTATGGACATTGTGGAGTGTTCATTCCGGGGGATCCCGATGGCGTTCCGTTCACCGGTCGGTCACGCCGCCGCGGCCCGGTATGAACCCGCCGGAAAAGGCTGGCTGCGCAACTGGCCGGCAGGCCTGATGACCACCGCCGGATTGCGCAATGTCGCTGTGCCAAACGGAGAGTTCGGGCTGCATGGCCGTGCCTCGAACCTCTCCGCCGAAGATGTGGGAATCCGCCGGTTCGAGGCGGACGGGGAATACCGGATCGAAGCAGTCGGCACCTTGCGCGAAAGCATGATGTTCGGCGAATACCTCGAACTGCGCCGTACCATCTCCACCGCCTGGGGCGTCAACACGATCCGGCTGCACGACGAGGTGACCAACCGCAATGCGCTCCCGGATTACCTGCAGATTCTCTACCATTGCAACTTCGGCTGGCCGCTGGTTTCGCCCGCGCTGGAGTTTGAGGCTCCGGACCACCCGGTCACACCGCGTAACGCCCGAGCTGCCGAGGGCCTGGCCGAGTGGAACCGCC
The DNA here is from genome assembly GCA_944389895.1 of uncultured Victivallis sp. GTDB lineage: Bacteria > Verrucomicrobiota > Lentisphaeria > Victivallales > Victivallaceae > Victivallis. The sequence goes on from CALXOA010000008.1 coordinate 137,091, forward strand.
TGCCGGAACCGACGGTCGACTTTACCGAGCAGTGCTATTTCCATCAGCTTCCCGCCGGTGCCGACGGCATGGCGCGAATGAGCATCGTCAACCGCGAAATCGGAGTTCGCGCCACCATCGCTTATGCCACGGCCGAACTACCCCGGCTGGTTCAATGGAAGAACTGCCGCACCGGGCTGTATGTACTCGGGCTCGAGCCGACCAACGCCGGTCTGGCCGGCCGGACCGAAGACATCGCCGCGGGGCGCGCCCGGCAGATCCTGCCCGGTGAAACCATCTGCTTCGATCTGGCCATCACTTTCGAGCAACTCTGAAGAGAGCACCTCCCCCGGGTCCCGGCCGGGGGAGGCTTCTGTTCCGCCGGAGCAAGGGAAAATTCGTCATTTCAGCAAATATCAAATGCTTTTTTCAAAATAAGTGTATACGATCTTTCAATTGATTTTCAGAGAGTTGTCATATACCTTAAATCCCCGGAGAAGTGATCTTCCACAAAATATTCCAGTTAGGGAACAAGGGAGGGAACCATGAAACATCGTCCTGCGGAACATCGTCTCTTTCCGGGCTTTTTCCACATTGCGGCGCTGCTGGCGTTCTGCTGCACAACCGCCGTCGCTACGGAGATTCCCCCGTGGCTGCCGGAACCGCAACCGGTGAAACGGGCCGATGTCATCACCGTCTCGGAAATCCCGGGCGGACCGGCACAACACGGCCGAGCGGCCGGAGAACTCCGGTCTCTGAATGGAGAGTGGAAAATCTCCCCCCTGGAAACGGCACCGGAACCATTTGATTCCGATGCCCCCGAAGATCTGAAGATGGCGGCCCCCGGAGTCGACGATTCCAACTGGGACCGGATCGCGGTACCGCTGGACTGGTTCCGGAAATACCCGAAAGCACGAGTCGCCGGCCATCCTTATGTGCGGGGAACCTACCGGACCACATTCAATCTGACTCCGGCGGATCTGACCGGCCGCCGGGTGATCCTGAAGTTCGATGTGGTCGGATATGACGCCCGGGTCTTTCTGAACGGCGTCGAGGTCGGCCGCCACCGGGGAGATTTCACCCCCTTTGAGATCGATGCGACCTCCGCGGCAAAAACCGGCGAGAATGTGCTCGCGGTACGGGTGATCGCCGACCGCGGTCCCGCCGGAGGACGCCGGATCGTCGATCACGCCTACGGAGCCCAGTGGGCTCCGGGGGGGAGCAAAGGCGGGATCTGGCAAAACGTGTCGCTGGCACTGGAACCGGAAGTGCGGATCCGGCGCCTCCTGATCAACTCCCGCCTGGAATCCGATTCGATCGAAGTCGACTACACCATTCTCAATCACATCGGGAAACCGCTTCAGGCAACCCTTGCCGTGCGCGTCACACCGGCAATCCGCGCCGATGCGGGAAAGACGACGGGAGAAAACACATTCCCGGTACAACTCCTCCCCGGAGAGAATCGGGGCAGCTTCACTCTGAAACTCAATCAACCCCGGCGCTGGTCACCGGGTAATCCCTATCTCTATTTTCTGACGGCCGATGTGAAGAAGGAGAATGAGATCCTCTGCTCAACGGCGGAACGGTTCGGATTCCGGGATTTCCGTGCCGCAGACGGCGGCTTTTACCTGAATGGGGAAAAAATCTACCTTTTCGGCCAGAATCTTTCCTCGGTTCAATATGGCGGCCGCGGCCTCTCCGACGCCGAGGAAGCCGAAAAACTCGCCGACCAGATCGCCAGACAACGCAGCCTTGGCTACGTGATCAGTCGTACACCGCATATGCCGATTCTGCCGATCGCCCTGAAGGTCGCCGACGAATATGGACTGATGATCTTCCTCGAATGGGGCTGGTGTTTCAACGTCAATCTCGATTTTGAGGCGTTCGAAAAGAACAATCTCCGGGAAGTCGCCGAATTTGTCGAGTCCGCCTACAACTATCCGTCGGTGGTGATGTGGTCGATGGGCAACGAAGTGCGCCACATCAACGCCCCGAAGGTCGCCAGGCAACTTGATCTGCAGGTGCAGCAGGTTCGCCGACTCGACCGTCAGAAACGGCCGATCAGCACCTTTTCCGGCGCCGCCGGCTGGTACAATTACGGGGAAAACCGGCTCGATACCGATGTCCACGACATGCACAACTACACCTCGCTCTATGACCCCTGGACCAAGATGCCGGAAATCTTCCGGCGGCAGCTGGAAGGAGAACTGCGCATCTACGGAGAGAAAGAAAAACTCTCGCGTCCGCTGGTCGCCTGGGAGAATGTCGGCTTCTCCTGGGGAGCCTGGACTCCCGAACCGGGGTTCCGTCGGGGAGATGTGAAGCAATACGCCGAATACATGGCCCGTCCCACAAGCTGGGCGGCTCCGAACGGCGTCGGATTCATCGGGACCTGTCCGCTCTTCAAAGTGGTTGCCCCGGGCTTCGGAGAGTGGGCGCAAACCCTTTACGGCCATCGGATTTTCGAATACTTCCGACTCAATCCCGGGGCAGCCGGTTTCGCGCCGTGGTTCGGTCTCATTCCGGCTTCGACTCTGTGGAATCAATATCTCTACCCGTCGCTCCACAACCGCGACAACCTGTTTCCACGCAATCTTTTCACCGGAGAAGCAACCGAATGGCGTTTCACCGTGACGAACGACGGTCCCGTCTCCTGCCGCGGAGTCGATCTGGAGATCACCCTCTTTGACGGCGCGAAAGATCATCCGGTCGGCAGAATCGCGGTGCCCGAGCTCGCCTCCCACAGCCGATTCACGACGGAGTACCGGCTCGAATTGCCCGCAACCCTTCCCCCGGGACACGGCCAACTCCGCCTCGCGCTGAAAAAAGAGGGGCGGATCATCGGTCGCAACTTCTATGATCTCTTCCTCGCAAAACGATCCACGCTGGAACAGAAAATCACGCCGGAACGACCGGTTTTCCTGTTCGATACCGGCGCGCCTGGCAACGTTGCCGCTGGCGAAGCCATTCTGAATCGCTATCAGATCCCCTTCCGGCGAGTAAAGTCGGCGAAGGAGGCCGGAAACAATGGTCTCCTCGTGGTTCCGCCTGAACTCGTCGAGGAGCAGAGACTCGACCTCACGCTCCCGGAAGTGACTGATTTCATGCGTACACGCGGTGGAACGCTGCTGGTGCTTGAACAGAAGAACCGCCGTTCCGTTTTCCCCGGCGGTCGAACATTGACTCCGGACGGAAAAACCTACGTCGACATGGTCACTCCCACGCATCCGATATTCGCCGGACTCGACCATCGTAATTTCGATTCGTGGAACAATCCCGACCACGCCTTCGTCGTCACCTCGAGTTTCATGCCGTGGACTCCGGATGCCATCCTCGCCAAAGGCCCGACCTTTTCGCGAACCAACAACGGCGGAGCCCTGGTCGAGGCAACCGATGGTCGCGGCCGCGTGCTCCTGTCGCAACTGACCGCCTCAACCTGCGCCCCCGTCGACAGTTCGGCGGCACTCTATCTGCGCAATCTGCTCTGCTATGCCGCGGGGAAGACGGTCTGGCCGGAGGCTCTGCCGCTGGTCGATGCCGAAGGTCCGGCATTCATCGTCGATGAAACGGCGGCGCTGCCGATCAATCTGGCAGACTATGCGAACCGCTCCTTCTCCGATGAGAAAAACGACGACGGCAGGGGGGGCTGGACCGATCAGGGTGAAAACGATTTCCGGGTAATGCCGCTCGGAAGCCAGACCGCAGCAGGCGTGCCGTTTGAAATCCTCGATCCGGAACGCAATCAGGGCAGGAGTTGCCTCGTCGTCCGGGGAACCGAGCGACCACGCTTCCCCGCCGCCATCCGGGGAATCCGTGTCGGAGCGAAACTGACCCGGCTCTTTTTCCTGCACACCGCAGCCTGGGGCAACAACAACCCCGCCGGAGTCTACCGGATCCACTACGTCGACGGGACGACGGACGATTTTGAAATCAGGGGAGGCCGGAACATCGGGGACTGGTGGGCACTCTTTGACCTGCCCGAGGCCAGAGTCGGCAT
>CALXOA010000009.1 GCA_944389895.1 uncultured Victivallis sp.
CGCCGAACTGTTTCATGTTGGAAACACACTTGATGCTCTTCGCTTTTTCACGAGCCTTATTCAACGCCGGCAGCAGAAGCGAGGCAAGGATTGCGATGATCGCAATCACTACCAGTAATTCAATCAATGTAAATTTGAAGATCCGAAACGGGCAGAAGGTGCCGTTGATCTCTCCACACCCGGATACGCCTCGTTTCCCGTGACGACAGACCGTTTCCGGTTCCTCCCGGATAACAGGCCGCAGAGAGGGGAAATTAAGAATTGATTTCATACGAATACCCTTTCTTTCTGTCTGGATTAATTATAGTCTCCGTAACAGAGAAAAAGAATATCCGTATGCGCAAAACTTTATCTATCCGGGCAAAAACGGGCCGTTCCCTTTGGAATACGTCCGGAACACCCGGGAGAAATGAAACTGATTGGCGAACCCGAGCGCTGCGGCAACCTGCTTGGCACTCATTCCCTGCCGCCGCAACTGGGCGGCATAACGAATCTTGTATGCCATGAATCCCCGGGCCGGTCCACAACCGAACTGCTCCCGGAATTTGTAACTCAAGGCACGGCGGCTGATCCCCAACGCCCCGGCCATTTCGTCAACGGAAAGCTTTCCATTCAACCGGGCGGCGAAAAGATCCAATACCCGGCGCCGGAAAAAACCGCCTTCGAAAATGGCGAGACACTGACGGGAGAGCTGTCGCCGCAGCCGCAGAAGACTCTTCCAGAGCAGAATATCGGCAAAAGCCGAAAAAATCCGCTGCCGGAAAATATTCTCCGGGACATCCGCTTCCGCCACAACCGCCTCAATTACCTTTTGGAAATGGGGATCCCCCGCAAAATCGAAGACCCGCTCCCGCTCCCACCCGGGATCGAAGATCCGGACTCCGGCCTTTTCGGAGAGGTCGCTCAAACCGAAAAACAAATTCAGAAAGACCGTGGGCCCGGCGCAGCAGTCCTCGTGCCGGTCCCCCATCTGGATCATGACCGCACTGCCCGCCGGCACCGTGAGAGGTTCACCGTTGAGGATGCACCGATATTCTCCCTCAAGAGCGAACATGATCTCCGACTGCACATGAATATGCTCCGGATAACGGTAGAACCCCTCTTCCCCGACCTCCACAATGCTGCAGCGCCGGATGTCGGCAATCCGCATGGCCCCGGCGGCCGCCGGATCATCAGCCAGCAGCGGAATCTTGCCGTAGCTCTCAAAAATCACCCGTCCGCAGGGAGAATTTCCGGATTCCTGTTCCGGTTTCATGGTCGATGCCTCCATATACGCTTTCAAATTTCATATAACATGCCCGGTTATCGTACTTTTGTCAAGCGCCGGACGTATGCCGGAGCACATCTCCCCCGTCCTTTCCCCCGCCCTCCCCTGTACAATACCAGTCGAGAACCGTTCCCGGCTACCCGGGGAACCTCCCTTCACCGGTGATCGTGTTTCAAAAAAGCGATCAGATCGGCGACGCATCCCATTCTGAGCCGGTGTTCCCGAGAGAATGCGACCAGCTGCGGCACCCGGGCCATCGTCCCGTCGGGATTCAGGATTTCACAGAGAACCCCGACCGGAGGCAATCCCGCCAGCCGGGCGAGCTCGACGGTCGCCTCGGTATGGCCGGCTCTTTCCAGAACTCCGCCGGGCCGGGCGATCAGTGGAAACAGATGGCCAGGAGAATAGAAGTCAGCCGAACGGCTCTCCGGATCGAGCAGCGCCGCCACCGTCCGGGCCCGGTCGAAGGCCGAAACTCCGGTGGTCGTTCCCCGAACCGCATCGACACTCTGGGTAAATGCCGTATGACGCGGATCATGATTCCCCTCCGGTTCGGCAAGCCCCAGTCGGGCAGCATAGCTGCAATCCAGCGGAGCACAGACCAGCCCCCGGCCGTGAGTGACCATGAAGTTGATTGCGGCAGCGTCGGCAAAAACCCCGGCGCAGATCAGATCGCCTTCATTCTCGCGATTCTCGTCATCGGTGAGCACGATGATCTCCCCGCGGCCGATCGCCGCGATCACCTCTTCAATCGGATCGAACATGAAACACCCTCCTTCTGTAATAAGAGTAATAACCGTCCTCTCCAGAACAGCGTCCACCGGAAAGAAAAAGCCCCGGGAACCGAAAAATTCCCAGGGCGCATTCCAGCGGAAAAACCACGCAGCCGATCCCCGGCCGGAAACGGCGGGCATCGTACCGCGAGATTCGCCTTCTTCCATCCAGACTTTACTGTCGGTTACGGAATTGCACCGTATCGGCCCCGGAGCTCTCCGGAGTTCGCGGACTTTTACCGCCGGTGGGGAATTGCACCCCGCCCTGAAGACTTCCGCATTTAATATACAGCACACAACGACATTGTCAATCCCCGCCGGGCCGGAAAATTTGTCTTCCGCCGGAATGTGGTCTATATTAACGCCGCACCACATTCCCCAAAGGCGAAAGAGAACATTTCAATGAACCGCTGCAGAGAAATCAATCTTGCCGACTGGCCGCGACGCCGGACCTTCGAGTATTACCGCACATTTGAAAACCAGCTCTTCAACATCACGCTGGAAGCGGAGGCGGGCGAAGTCTGCCGCTTCGCTCATGCGAACGGAGTATCGTTTTTTCTACTGACCCTTTTCGCGATTCTGCGGGCGGTCAATGCGGTTCCCCAGTTCCGGCAGAGAATCCTGCCGGACGGGCGCCTGGTCGAATATGAACACGTCGCGGCCCTGACGCCGATCATGACTCCACAGGAGGAGTTCTGCATGGCCCTGACCGAATATGCCGACACCTTCGCGGAGTTCCGCAGGATGGCGGAACCGGCGGTAGCTGCGGCAAAGCGGGGGGAGTTCGATCCGTCGGTCCGGGAACGCACCGATTTCATCTGTGCAAGCTGCGTGCCGCACTATCATTTCACATCGCTGACGCAGGCGGCGCTGTCGCTCTCTCAGAGCATCGTGATCCTCGCCTGGGGCAGGATGGATTCGAACGGCCGGATTCCCATTGCCCTGCAGCTGAATCACGCACTTGTCGATGGCCTCCACGTCGGCAGATTTCTCGCCCGGCTGGAGGAGTTGACCCGCAAACCGGAACTGCTCTGACCCGCCCCGGCCGTTTCCTTCGCGAAACACAATGGAAACGGCCGGAACCGCAACGCCGAAATGTCAGGGCAACAGAACCGCGGAACCGTAGCGGGACGGATCCTTGCCGTCGGCGATTCCGCTGTACCACTCGACCCAATGGCGGTCGAGAGCCGCATCCCGATCATTGAAGAGGATACTGATCCCGAGCGGCATCTGCGCCGCCGGCTTGACGTTCAGGCTCTTCCACGGAACCGCGAAACGGTAGACGGTGCGGTCTCCTTCCCGGTGATTTTGCGAAACCAGCCCGGGAACCGGTTGATTCAACGGCATCTCATTGAGGTTCATGCTGGCCCATACCCAGGACTCCGGTTTTTCTCCATCCGCCTTGATGCCGAATTCGGCATAAGCTGTCTCCTGAATCCCGTCGTTGTTCGGCCGGATCATGTACTTCTGCGGAACACTGACGCCGATCTGAAGAGAATCCCCGTTCCAGAGGGACGCTCCCGCCGCAGTCTTGAAAACCGCGTCCTGCTGATCGATCGCGAAATAGAGGAACTCATCGTCGTAAGCGAGCCGGATCGTCCCCTCCGGACGGTCGAACTCTCCACGCACGCCATGCCGGCTCGGAGCTCCGTCGCTGATCCTGTAACGACCGGTTGCAGGCCACGTATCGACTGGTTTCTCGAGCGCCTTTTCAACTCGCGGCACCGAAACCGGCACCAGATCGCCCGGAAGTTCCTGGGTCCATTTCCGACCATCGGGCAACGTGAGGCGCGCCCGATAGGAGACCGGCCGCCCGGAACTGGTCAGCAGCAACGGAAGCGTCATCTCCTCTCCGGCGCGGACACCCGCTATCGCCAGCACCCGATCGCCGTTTTCGAGAATCTCAAGCACGGCCCCGCCACTCCGGCCGTCGTTGGCAATCGTGCGGAACGATACGGCAGGAACACCCTCACGATGAGAACTCCGGATCTCTGCGAGCGTCAACGGCGGAACGATCTCAACCGACTTTTGCCAGATGTAGCGGCTTCGCCCATCCGCCTGGAGCCGGAAGAAAAGATCGTAGTTTCCCGGTTTGAGTCCGACCGCAGGTGTGACGGAGACCTGCCAGTTCCGTCCGGCCCCGGTGACAACCGGAGTGCCGAGTTCACCTGCCGGAACCGATAGCTTCACATCCCCCTTCGCCAGCGCCTCGGGAAGCGTAACCTTGACGATCAGCGGTGTTCCGGCACACCCGGAGAGATTTTCCGGCTCGAACACTGCCGAAAAACGGTCCGCGTCGAATGAGTCGAGCTCACCGCCCTCGATGTAAACCGGCGCCTCGGTGAGCGTCAGCGACAGGATCCCATCCTGCAACGGAACAGTACTGCGTTTGCCGCACACCTCGGTCACCACGGCCTCCGGAACATTCAGAGGCAATTGAAGCCGGGCGGGTTCCGGAGTCAGAGAATAGGCGGCCAGCATCGCGCGACCACGTTTACTGAAGAGCAGAACCCGCACCTGACGGCTGATATTCAGTTCCCGAACATAGTCGGCATCATAGGTCATACGCGATACGGTCGCCCAGGCGGCAAAGCCGGGCTTCGGCTCACGAACCGGCGACCCCTTCGGATAACCTCTCAACAGCCCGAAATCAAGTTCACGGCGGCTGGTCGCCTCGTTCCAGAGGCCGATGTGCCAGACACAGGCTTCCAATCCGGGCATCTGGCGGTTCAGCAGTACGACGCGGGCGAGATAGGCTGCCTGCTGGAGTTCCGAAACCTCCCCGCCGGGTTTGGTCGAATAACCGATTTCGCTGATGTACATCGGAACACGCCGCCCGGCAATCGCGGCAACCTCACGGGAGAGCCGGTTCAGCGTACCGACATAACCGGAAGCATCCGGACTCTGGGCGCCCGGGATGTAGGGGTGCAGCATCAGAGCGTCGATGTATTTGTCGATTCCGTACTTGCGGTAATAACCGATATACTGGTTGTACTGGTTTGCATTCATCGGGTTGATACAGATGCCGGCGACCGGACGCCCGGGATCGTTCTGCCGGACCGTCTCGCTCTCCATGCGGATGATATCCATCACATCATCCATGGTTCCATGAAAATTTTCACCGACCATCGGCTCATTCTGTGTCTCCCATACATCGACGAGACCGCGCCGGGAAACAATCTCCTTCGCCAGTTTCGTGCGCTGTTCCTCAAGTTCTTCGGAGGAGTAGGGAACCATCTTCTTGAAAGGGTGCATGACGTTCATGCAGCGGATGATTTTGATCGGTTCCCGGGCAGCCACCTTCTCGGCCGACGGCGGCGCGGCGGGAGCATCCGACTTCTGAAAAAAGGTAAAAAAAAGTTGCCGGTCCCATTTGGCACCGGCAACTCGGCGCAGCTCCGGGGTCAGCCCGCCCCAGACCCCGAAGGCCGGTTGAGGCGTATCGTAATAATCTTTCGGTAACGGTGTCGTCACCATCAGCGAGGTTTCCGCCGTTTTCACCGCCTTGCCCCCCTCGAGGAGCTCGGCACGGATCGCATAATAATCCGGCCCCGGCAGCGGCACTTCCAGTTTCGGCTCACCGGGTCTGGCCTCCACGGCCAGAGTCCGGCGCCCGAAGGCGTCGGTACCGGTCACCCGGAGCTGCTGCTCCCGCCCGACCTCCGCCTCAACCGCAAATGCAGGCACACTCTCGAAAATCCGTACCGGGTCGGCAAGTAAAAAGCGGATTGCTCCGCTTTTCACTTCCGCCGCCGGTGCCGGTTCCGCCGCAGCGGCCAGCTCGACGGTGACCCGAAGATTGTCGAGAAAGAGCTTCACCCCCTCGGTTCCGGGTTTCACGTTCCAGTAGAACAGCACGTTTCTGACCGCTTTTCCCATCGCTTCATCCGGAACCGGTCCCAGCTTCAGCGTGAAAGTCTGCCACTGATCGGTAACCGCGGCCGGAGTGGAGAGGGACTTTTTCTGTTCCCCGACACCGGGGAAGAACATGATCGGCCCCTTCTCGCCCTGCAGCATCGCCTTCACCGTGAGCTGCGGCCCCCCTTCCGCCACGGAAGCCTTGGCATCAAAAGAGATCACATAGACCTGTCCAGACTGGTGCTTCGTTCCCTGTACGATATCGACGGAAGCTCCGGCGGGCGGTTCAACCGCAAGACAGCGGCTGCCGTCGGGCGTCTCATCCGCATTGATCTTGACCGCTGCGCTGCGGTTGATCCAGAAACCACCGGTACCCTGCTCGAAAGAACCATTCTTCAGCAGTCCGGAATCAACTGCCGGTCTGGCGGCGGGTGCGGCCGGTGCCGCCTCCGTCGTGATCTTGATGTTGTCGATGGAGAGCTTCGCCCCTTCGGCACCGGGCTTCACATTCCAGTAAAGCATCACCTTTTTGACTTCTTTGCCGAGCGCTTCCGCGGGAATCGGCCCCAGTTTCTGAGTGAAAGTCTGCCATTTGTCGGTGACCGCAGCCGGAGTGGAGAGTGCCTTTTTCTGCGCACCGACGCCGGGGAAGAACATGATCGGCCCATTGTCCCCCTGCAACATCGCCCGCACCGTGAGCTTCGGCCCGTCGGCGGGAACGCTGGCCCGGGCATCATAGGCGATCACGTAAACCTGATCGGGGATCAGTTTGACCCCCTGCACAATGTCGATCGAGGAGGAAGTTGCAGGATCGATCGTGATGCACTGCATCCCCTCGGTCGAATCGGTGGTATCCACTCTGACCGCGGCGGGCCGGTTCAACCAGAACCCTCCGGTCCCCTGCTCGAATGATCCATTCTGGAACGCGACTTCCGCGGCCCCTGCCGTCCATGCTCCGACACTGAGCAGGAGGCCCAACATGAATTTCCCGTAACTCATATCTTTCTCTCCCATGTAAAACAGGTTGGTATTGCAACTGTTCCGATCACAGCAAACGAATCTTCGTCACCTCGCCGAGACACCACTCCTGCAGGCGAGGAAGAACTTCATGCATCTGATTCTGCCCCAGCAGACGGGCACTGCCGTCGATGAACCCGAAACCGCCCCGATTGGCGTGCCGCAGAGAGGCGATGCCTTCTCCCCCGTTGTTCCAGCTGAGAATCGCGCAGGTGCGGGGAGCCGGTTTGGGCACCGGAGAGATGTCCTCATACCGGCTGCTGTCACCGACGATCCAGGTCTGGGAAGGCTGCTTCCGGGTCTTGAAAATGTTGTTGTAAAATCCACCGGCGGTTTCCACAGCGCTCTTGCTTCCATCACGCTCGATGTCGCGGCTCAAACCGTAGACATTGTAGCGGGCGTTGTAATCATTCACGAACTTCGGCTTGTATTTCTGACTCGGGCAGATGAATACATCACTTTCGGGCAGATAACCGCAGTCCACCATCGCATTGCACCAGTAATAATTTCCCCGGGGCTGCGCACTGATCAGGATTCCGCGATAATCACCGGCATACATCAGGCAGGCGGAGGTGATCTGCTTCATGTTACTGACGCATTTGATCCCCTTGCCCTTCTCCCGCGCCTGATTGAGCACCGGCAGCAGCATTGCAGCCAGAATGGCGATGATCGCAATCACGACCAGCAACTCGATCAATGTGAAGTACCTCATCCACCCGTACCGGCGTACCGCATGGAGCCTGCCGCGAACCATCTGCATCTCTCTCATTTCCCGTACTCCTGTTTAAGTTCTCTGCCATCCGGCAATCTGAAACCGCTTTCTGAAACCATCTCATCAACCGGGGAACGCCGCACCATGCACCCGCCCGGCGCGGACAATCCCCCTCGACTCCGGCATACCGGCGCGCCGGGAACCGGTAGAACCTCGGAACAACGGCTCGGCAGGAAGCCGGATCTCCCGTCGGGGACCGGTTTCACTCCCGGAAATCCGTTCCATCAAAAGCCGGGCGGCGACGCTGCCGATGTTCTCGGCCCGCTGATCAACCGTGGAGAGTCCGGGCCGCAGCTTCTCGCAGAGCGGCAGATTACCGAACCCGGTAACCGCAAGCTCCTCCGGCACCCGGATTCCCAGATCCGAAGCCACATTCAGAACGTCATTCGCCAGATAATCATTGAAACAGACCAGAACTTCAGGACGTTCCGGAAGCTCAAGCAGGCGGCGGATCCGGTCGTAATTGCCGTAGCGGGCATTCTCCACTTCACAGAGGAAGCGGTCATCCACCGGCAGAGCACACCCGGCCATGGCTTCGAAAAAGCCGAGCCGCCGCTCCTCACCGGAACTGACCTGGGAAAACAACACCGCGCCGATCCGCCGGTAACCACGCCGGTAAAGCTCGCCGACCAATGTCGCCATCGCGGTCCGGTTGTCCGTACCGACATAGTCGAAATCGCAGTTCCCCCAGATCTGATCCACCAGAACCACCGGACTGCGGAATGCGTGCAGCTGGGCGATATACGCCGATGTCGGCTGTTGCCCCATCGGCAGCAGGAGCAATCCATCCACCCGGCGACGCGCGAAACGGGAGAGAAGATCCACTCCATCCTGCACGAGCCGATCCCAGCAGATCACATAGGAGTCGTAACCGTATTCGTGAAGCGTACGGTGAACCCCATCCATCACCGCTCCGGTGAAGAGACATTGAAAGTTGTTGCAGGCGATGCCGATACTGCGACTCCGGCCGGTCTGCATGCATCGAACCATCGCATTCGGCTGATAGCCGTATTCGCGGGCAACTGACGCGATACGTTCGCGGGTCGCGGCTTTGATGCCGGAATGCCCGCTCAGTGCCTTCGACACGGTCGATTCCGCCACACCGCAGATTCTGCCGATCTCTTTCATGGAAATCATGAGAAACCTCGTTCCTTTCACATTTCTCTATAATTATACCAAAGGAAATTCATTTTGTCAAGTACTTGAAATTTTTTCTTTCAATTTTTTTTATTGAGCATGAAGTTATTTTGTCAAGTACTTGATTTTTGATTCCGTCCGACTGCCGGAAGGGAGGGATGAAAGAAAAAATTTCCCGGACCGGATTCTCCTTACGGAAATGGGAAATTGCAGGAGCGGAGACCGGGCCGGGAAGCATCGGGCAAACGAAGATTCTTATCCGGTTTCTCAAGAACGCCGGGCTGCCCTCCGGAAAACGGCGGGCGAAATGCGGAACATCTGGGAGAAAACCCGGGAGAAATGATAACGATCGGCAAACCCGGTCGCTTCGGCGATCTCCTCAATCGTCCGATCGCTGAAATGAAGCAGTTCACAGGCCAGTTCGATCCGTTTACGCCGGCAATAAAGCTGCGGAGACTCTCCGGTCTCAGCGTGAAAAAGCCGGATGAAGCTGTTGCGGTTGAGATGCAGCCGGGCGGCAAATTCATCATTGGAAACATGTTCCGACGGGTGGCGCCGGATCCAGTCGCACAATCCGGCGATCCGCGGGTCGAAACGCGCCGGGACCCGGAACAGTTCCGGCGGCAGCCGCAGTAAACTGGCACTCAGGATGGAAATCGCGGCCAGTTGCCGCAACTGCATATACTCCTTGTCGTTCTCCCAGTCGATGAATGCCCGGATCCGCGCGAGCGTCGGCGGATCCGCCGGCAGGCGGTAGAGTTCCCGGCGCAGCGGCTGCCGGTCGCTCAGGTTGAAATGGATGTAAAACTGTTCAAACGGCTGCTCCGCAAAGGTGGAAAATTCCAGATAGCCCGGAATCACGTAAAAGAGTTCCGGTTCCAGCGCCACGATCTCATCCCCGAAACGCAGAAAACCGCCGCGGACCGGATTCCAGTAAAACCGCCAGTAGGGGGTGAGCAACCGCTGCTGCCGCCATGGGAAAATCCCCCGTTCAAAACGGCAGCAATGTATCTTCAATACGGATTCAAATTCCTGTTCCTGCATAAAAAAACCGACTTATGTGACAAACAGATATAAAAACGTGTTTAATATCCATTTTTTCCGGATGGATTTCAAGTATAATATGGATAAATAACCGGAAAACCTTGACTGCAGGCTCTCTCGATCATGAAGAATCTGATTTCAACACTCTGGAATCCGACCGACTTCAACCGGCTTTCCCGCCGGTATCCCGCGCCCGGCTTCCGCCAGGAGGGGGTCGAACCGCTTTTCTATGATGGTCCCCCCCGGCAGGGACGTCCCACCCGGGTGTTCGCATGGTATGGCTACCCGGCCGACGCCTCCGCCGCCCACCCGGTTCCCGGAATCGTTCTGATACACGGCGGTGGAGCAACCGCACTTGCAGACTGGGTCAGACTCTGGAACGCCCGCGGGTTTGCCGCGATCGCCATGGACAACTGCGGCGGGGTTCCCGGCTGGAGTCCGAATCCCTACTCCCGGCCGGAATGGCCGCGCCACGCGCATTCCGGTCCCGCCGGCTGGGGCAGACTCGAAGAATCCGGTCTGCCACCGCAGGAACAATGGATGTATCACGCGGTCACCTCGGTGCTCAACGCCCGCACTCTCCTCGCCTCGTTTCCGGAGGTCGATGCGTCGAACATCGGGTGGACCGGCATCTCCTGGGGGGCGGTGATCGGTTGTATCGCCGCCGGCCTCGTGCCGGAGTTCCGATTCGCAATTCCGGTCTACGGGTGTGGTTTGTGGAACATGCCGGAATCGAATCTGACCGGCCACGGGGAGACCGGTCCGCAACGTGAGGAATGGTTCCGCCTCTGGGATCCGGCCCACTATCTTCCCGGCGCAACCACCCCGTTTCTGTGGCTCACCGACGCGGAAGATGCCCCGTTCCCGCTTTCAGCCTGGCTGCGCTCGAGCAGAATCCCGGCAGGACCGAACTTCCGTTCGCTCCGGATCGATTACCCACATGACCATACCCGCTGCTGGAGTTCCGGTACGATCTTCGACTTTGCGGAATCGGTCATCGCCGGGGCACCCCTGCCCGGCTGGGAACCGCCGCAACAGACCGGCGGAACGATTTCAGCCGCATTTACCCCCGCCGACCGCCGGATCGAAGCTGCGGAACTCTGTTTCACCCGGGGCGCCGGCTGCTGGCAGGACCGGCGATGGCACGCGGTTCCGGCGATGGCCGGGGCAAACCTGGTCGAAGCGGAACTGCCGCCGCTTGTCCGTGCCGCGTTTCTGCGGATCCGCGACGACCGCGGCAGCCTCTGGAGTTCCGATGTACTGGAATGGGAATTGCAAGTTTCATGATAAATTAAGGAGAACACGTCATGAATCGTACGGAACAGTTCTACAATCTCGCCCGTGAACAGTATGCCGAGCTCGGCGTCGACACGGAACAGGCTTTGCGCCGTCTCGACGCTACGGCTCTGTCGCTTCATGCATGGCAGGGTGACGACGTCGCCGGCTTCGAAGGAGTGGAACACGCGCTGACCGGCGGGTGCCAGGTCACCGGCAACTATCCGGGACGTGCCCGCACTTCCGCCGAACTGCGTGCCGACCTCGACCGCGCACTGACGCTGCTGCCGGGCCGCCATCGCGTCAACCTGCAGGGGCACGAAGTGGACCGGATGCTGCCCGGGCAGGATCGCGATTCGCTGACGCTTGAAAACTTCTCCGACTGGCTCGACTGGGCCGCGGATCGCAAACTCGGTCTGGATATCGCACCGGCCTACTATTCGCACCCGAAGCTCGACCACGGGCTGTCGCTCTCCCATCCGGATGCAGGAATCCGCCGTTTCTGGATTGACCACGGGCGGGCCATCCGCCGGATCGGCGCTGCGTTCGGTCGCCGCCTCGGCACGCCGGCGGTCTGCAACGTATGGGCGCCGGACGGGTTCAAAGACACCCCGGCCGACCGCCTCGCTCCCCGACAGCGGCTGCTGGAGTCCCTCGACGCCACCTTTGCCGAGAAATTCCCGGAAAACGAACTGCTCGATGCGGTGGAATCCAAGCTCTTCGGGATCGGTGCCGAATCCTGTACCGTCGGCTCGCATGATTTCTACCTGACCTATGCGGCCCGCCGCAACAAACTGATCTGTCTGGATTCCGGCCATTTCCACCCGACCGAATCGATTGCGGACAAAATCTCAGCAATCTGCTGTCAACAGGGCCGGATCCTGCTGCACGTCAGTCGCGGCGTCCGCTGGGACAGCGACCACGTACTGGTTCTGAATGACGAACTGCTCGGCATCGCCCGGGAGACCGTCGCCTGCAACACTGCGGATCAGATTCATATTGCTCTGGACTACTTCGACGCGAGCATCAACCGGGTCGCGGCCTGGGTGATCGGTACCCGCAACCTGCAGAAGGCACTGCTGATCGGCCTGCTCGAACCAACCCGGTCGATTCAGGCCCGCGAGGCGGAATGGGACTTCTCCGGCCGCCTCGCCGAACAGGAAGCCGCCAAAGCGCTGCCGTGGGGAGCGGTGTGGGAGTATTACTGCATGAGCCGCGGTGTTCCCGGCGATGCCGGTTTCATGGCGGAAATCCGCGCTTACGAGAAATCCGTGCTCGCGCAGCGCGATTGAATCGGAGGGAAGGAAATCCTTATGTCCATCCTCTGGGACCGTGAGACCGGCGTCGTCCGGCAGGAGAGCGGCATGTTCGCCGGGAAAGATCAAGTTTCCCTGCTCTTTCCGGCGACGGAAATTCTCCGGGTTGCCTGCCCCGGCATCGAAATGGAGTTCCTGCCGGGACGTGATTTCCTTCATCGACCGGGAACAAACCGGATTGAACTTGTGCAGGGCTCCCGGATTCCGGCCCTTTCCGATGCGGAACTCCACCCGGCGGGTGCGGAAGCAAGGCTCTTTCCGGCGCCCGGTGCAAATGCGATCGCCGACGGTCTTGACGGCCGCAACCTCAGGTTCGGCAGCGGCGGCTTCTTCGCCTGCCATCAGGTTGAAATTGACTACCGCAGTACCGGAATCGATTTTCAGCCGGAGCTCCAACCGCAGCGGAACCGATTGCCCCGCTGCCGCGCCCGTCTTGCGCGACGGGAGGAGCCGCTGCGGATTACGGTGATCGGCGACAGCATCAGCGAAGGCAACAACGCGACCGCCTTCAGCGGCATTCCGCCCTTTGCGCCGGCTTATCCGGAACTGGTCCGGCGGACGTTGGAGGAGCGTTTCAAAACCGCCGTCGAACTCCAGAACCGGGCAGTCGGCGGAACCGGATGCAGACATGCGCTCGAAATTTCCGACCGCTGGCTTCCCGACACTCCAGATCTGTTGATTATCGCTTACGGAATGAATGACTTCTCTCATCTCGCTCCGGCGGAGTTCATCCGGACTCTGTCTGCGATCATCGACCGTTGTCGTGCCGCCTCGCCGGGAACCGAATACCTCATCGTCGCTTCGATGAGCGGCAATCCGCAATGGCAGCTGACCCGGCCGGGACCGGATGCCGCCTTCGCCGCCGCCCTGCGGGAATTTACGGCGGCAGGGCCGGAGGAAATCGCGCTGGCCGATGTCTACAAAGTCTGGCAGAAGCTCCTGGCGCGAAAAGATTTCTTCGACCTGACCGGCAACGGTGTCAACCATCCGAACGACTACGGCCACCGGGTCTATGCAAGCGTCATTCTGGCGCTGCTGGATTCCGACCGGAACTACTTTTAAATGAATCGAGGACTCCCAGAAAATGACAAAACCGCTCTACCGCCCGGACGATCCCTTCCGCTTTTCCGCCGACTGGATCACTCTGCCCGCACCGGATGAACAACCCAACGTCTACTTCCGCGCCTTCAAATCCTTCCAACTTGACCGGGTACCGGAACAGGCATTGCTCCGCATCTCAGCCGACAGCTACTATCTGCTCTATCTCAACGGCCGCCGGGTTCATTCCGGGCCGGTCCGCGGTACCTGGACGGTCAACTATTTCGATACGCTGGATGTGGCGGAGTTCCTGCAGCCCGGGGAAAACCGGATCGGTGTTCTCGTACACTCCCCGATTGCGGAAACCTTCATCGCCGCCCCGGTGGAAGCTGCCCTGATCCTTGAAATCGAGGGAATCGTCGCAAGCGATCCGGAGTGGCTGGTCCAGCGCGCTCCCGAATGGCGGCGCGACGTACCGTTCTATTCTCTTCAGACCGGATACATGGAGTGTTGCGATCTCAGGTGTGAACCGGAGGGATGGCTCGACGGCAAACTGGACCGGCACTGGCGGCCGGCCCGGAGTGTTGCAGCGTCCAGCCCGCTGCGCGCAAAGCGCCTCGCCCCCCGCAACGTCCCGGCGCTGCGCGAATTTGAACTCCGTCCGGTTCATGTGCTTCAACCGCATGAGGTCGCGCCGGTGACACCGGATCCGGATGAGAAGCTGGCTGCCCGGCTCAACAACGACACTTTGACACCTCTGCCCGCCGGGCGAATCACCGGGTTGTCGCTGTTGAACTCGCTTGAACCCGCGCCCGTCTGCGAAATCGCACCGGATCCGGTCTCCCATCGCGGCGTCAGTTTCATCCTGGACTTCGGCCGCGACCTGATCGGCAACCTCTCCGTCCGCCTCTCGGCACCGGCCGGAACGATCGTCGATGTGACTTACAGCGAAGAGATCTGGCAGCAGAAGGGAGACCGGCTCCGGGCGGAATACCCGTGTAATCCGAGTTACAACTTCGCCGACCGTTACATCCTGAAAGAGGGAGAAAACATCATCGGCACCCGGGTGACGCAACGCGGCTTCCGGATGGCTCAGCTGACGATCCGGGACTTCGCGGAACCGGTGCGGATTCTCGAGGCGAAGGCACACGGTGGAGAATACCCCTACATCCGGCGCGGAGAGTTCAACTGCAGTGACCAGATGCTGAATCGGATCTGGAACCTCTGCGTGGATACGCTGCAGGTCTGTACCACCGATGTTTTTCTCGACTGCCCGTGGCGGGAACGGGCCTTCTGGGTCAACGATCTCGTCGTCGAGAATCGAACCACACTCGCCGCCTTCGGCGCCTCCCCGGTCCACCGCCGTGCTTTTGAACTGGCATTTTCGCAGCAGCGCGAGGACGGGTACCTGCCCGGGGTCTGTCCGGCACCGGCCGGAACGCCTGCGGACAGCATGGTGCTCTTCCCGACCAATCTGCTGATCGTTACGATGTTGCACGATTACCTTATGGCGTCGGGAGATACGGAAACAGTCGCCCGCTGCCTGCCGAATGTGGAGCGAATCCTCGACTGCTTTGAAGCGCTGGACGACGAGAAGGGCATCATCACGGTACCCGATAAGATCTGGAATTTCTACGACTGGGGTTTTGAACTTAACGATTACAGCTTCTCCCCGGCCCGGGAGTCGATGATCAACTTCCTGTACGTCACCGCGCTGAAAACCTACCGGAACCTCTGCGAATCCTGCGGCCGCACCTGCGACACCGGGGCACTGGAACGGCGCGCCGTACGTACGGCGGCGGCGGCGGAGCGTGAGTTCATCTCCCCGCAGACCGGCCTGCTCGAGGACAACGTGCTGCTGCACGGAAAACCGGCGAAAATCTCCAGCCAGCTGGCCCATGCCTTCGCATTGCTTTCCGGTATGGTCAGCGAAACGGCGCAGCCGCGATTCCTCGCGGCCCTGACAGATTCCACCCTTTTGCAACCGGAACTTTATCTCCATCTCTTCGTATTCGACGCCATGCTGCTGGCGGGAGAGGCCGCTCTCTCCGACGGCCTTGCCCGGATCCGGCGTTATTGGGGAAAGTGTGTGGAAACCGGTTATCCGACCTTGTACGAAGCAGCCATTCACAAGTTCGGCCGGGAGGCATTCGGAGAGGCCGGCAGTCTGTGCCACGGATTCGGGACCTCGCCGATCCGCTTTTTCCAGAACGTGATCCTGGGGATTCGGCCGCTGACTCCGGGCTATCGGGAATTCACGGTGGAGCCGCACCTTTTCGATCTGGAATTTGCGTCCGGGCGGGTCCCGACACCGGCGGGAGAGATTGCCATGGAATGCCGCCGTACGGCCGCGGGAGTCGAGGTGAAACTCGATGTGCCTCAGGGCCTGACCGGACGTTGCGGGACCGGAAGTTACGTCGGAGGACAACACGGTTTCACGTTGTAAGACGCTGAAGGCGGGATCGGACTCAGCCACTCCGGACCGCCTTCAACAAGTTACTCTTTCCGCAAGAAAAAGTAATTTTTCGCGGACTTTCAGCTTGACAATCCGTCTTCGTTGCGCTATATTAGAGGTATTGTTGATGCTCTTTCAACGTTGCGGGGTGGAGCAGTGGTAGCTCGTCAGGCTCATAACCTGAAGGCCGATGGTTCGATTCCATCCCCCGCTACCAATAGAATATCAGCCGTCCGAGTGACGGCTTTCTTTTTGCCCGGATTTCCCCTTGCACAGCAACGTTTTGCGGTTTTGCGCCAGTCTCTGCATCCCTCGAAAAACCGTTAAAATCCACCGAAAACGTCTCTCCGTCTCCGTTTTCTCTTTTTGGAGAAGGACTTGGTCCTTCTT
>CALXOA010000010.1 GCA_944389895.1 uncultured Victivallis sp.
TAGGGACAACCTGATTTTCAAAGATGTTCTTCTATTTGCTTCAGAGATGATTCATCCAGATTTCACATTTGCCCCATTGTACGAATACTCTATTCTTCCCCCCTGCTTCCCATATCTGTAAATTATAATAAATTTATCCCTTTTCCTCCACATTGCGGATCCAGTTGATACGGTGTTTTGCCTGCTTCCTTCTTATATCTATAATAAATTTATAACCTCATTAGAACACTGTTAGGACAGCATCCACTCGTTGGCATAAGTAACGTCAAAACAAGTTGAGCGACTCATTAGAATAACGTTAGGACAGCATCCACAGCCGTTGCGTTGTTCTCCTCCCCCCCCTAAATTCTCAGCAACAGATTCAATACAACAAGCATTCTGGCGTTCTATTCAAACAGCTTTTTCTTAAAAAAGTCTTTTTTTTATAATTTTCAACTTGACTTGTTCCATTGTTATCCTATATTATGGACATTGCAGATGAATTAATCTTGCTCCGGCATAGCTCAGCGGTAGAGTAGGTGGCTGTTAACCACTTGGTCGTAGGTTCGAATCCTACTGCCGGAGCCATTTTTTTTGCTTCCATTTTTCTTGTGATTCAGCCTCAAAATCAGCTTTGATCTTCTCTTTTGGAAGCCTGCCGCATCTCTTGATGAGATGCTCTCAAACAGGTCGAATAAGTGGACTATAAGGTGCCAATAAGTTACTACCGGAATCTCTTCTTTTCAAGTCCGGCAGTCTTGTATGTTCCAAATGACCAGCGACACTCCCCGGCTGACGCTTTTATCAGAAGGAGGGCCACCTACTCTACCGCTGAGCTATGCCGGAGCGTTGAGAGGTCCTATCTGCGATAAAGAACCGTTCTGTCATTCTTGATACATCTGCATAAATAAGATTTTCCCTCATATCATTTGAAAAGCTCCGTAGCTCCGCTGATGCGGTGTCCGTTCAGCGTAGAATTGAGGTTTTCTCTGGTTCAGAATCCATTGATCCAGATGTCTTATCCTCCCTACTGAATTGTTCACCGTGATACGGATGTTGTCTGTTCGACTGGTGACATGGAATGGGATGTCCAGAGACGTTTGATTACAGACAGGAGATCGGCAAGGTCGTATCGTCGATAACGTCCGGAAAATTGCGCACATTTGCACCTCTCCTGCACTTTGTGTAAAAATTGCTTCAAAAGATGATCCAGATTTTGTTCTGCATTCACTCAAAAACCGATCAAGTACTGCCGAGAAGCCCTTCTTTACCCCCCCCCTTCTCCGAGAGGCCGCTCTTGAAAGGAGGCATCATAAAAAAAAGATCTATTAGTGAAAAAAAATGTCAACCCACTTGAAAGATGCTTTATTCAGATTATATTTCTAATAGCGGTCATGAGCAAGATGGACGCTGGGCTGTTTGATACCGCTATATTTCAGCAAATATACCCTGAACCCGCCAAGTTAAAGCGTTATTTGCCATAGTCACAGGTGAAATGTACCGGTAGGACTCCTGTACACACAGGTCTTACCGGGCGCTTGCAATCATGATTATGGCAGGCTCTTGGCGGGGCCTAGGGTATAGTGTTTGAAAGCGTTCGGTTTTTTTTGAGAATGTTTTCAAACAAGCTGGATTTCGCAACGTAATTTGGAAACCCGGCAGGTGACGAGGAGCAGGAGTAGTTCCCCCGCCCAAACTCTTTGAAGTCATTCTTTTTATGCTGCGAATTCCATGTATGGATTATCGCAGCTTTTTTTTTTGCTTTGGAAAAACTTTTCCGCAAGTGGTAAAAACGGAAGCGTTCATGAGAGTTTTTCCGTATGCCAGATTACGGATTTCGTCAAAAGAGCCCATCTGTTCTTACAAAACAGTCAAGCTGGAAACAGCTTGCAAAAACATGGAGGATTGAAAAATGAAGCAAAAAAGACTGGAGCGTATGAAACATTCTCGTCTGGGGCGTTTCATCTGCCGGATGCTGGGAGAAACGCAGGGAGCCGTCATGATGGAATATGTCATTGTCGCCGTGCTGATCGCCGCGGCTTGTGTGGTCGCCGTAGCGATGTTCGGCAAGACGATCGTCGGCATGTTCGATGTCGCTGCCAAGGGAGCCACCGGCGACCATAGCGGTGCGAAGGAAGCCCTGGATCAAACTCAGCAGACCCAGAGTGCCGATGCCGCCGAGGCTTCCGAATTCCACGACAGCATGCACAAGTGAGAATCCGTTTCCGAACATGACAGTAACCCCGACGGTTTATTTGTTCGTAGCAGCAACGCCCTGGCTTGCCGCCCTTTTACGACAGGACTGGGAAACGCGCTCGCTGCCGAATCGTTATACGCTCGGGGGAAGTGTTGTCATTCTTGTCTGGCAGTTCGCCTGGGGAGGCTTACCGTGTCTTCTGAACAGTCTTTCCGGAGGCCTGATTGCGGGGGCATTGCTCCTGATTCCGATTCTGTTGCGCGCGGCGGGTGCGGGCGATGTGAAATTTCTGTTCGCTTCCGGACTTCTCGTCGGATATCCAACCGTGTTTCCCATGCTGTTTCTGATCTCGATATTCGGACTCCTGCTCGGGATTGTCATGCAGTTGTCCGGACGCTTCGACCCGGCGCGCCTGAAACATATCGCGCGCTGTCTGTTTGACTGGCGCTATGACAGGAAGCGGGGGCGGTTGAAGCTGCCGGATCGCGAAAATGAAAAAGTCCGGATCCCGTTCGGTGTCGCGATCTCGCTCGGAGTATGGGGAACACTTCTTTTGCGAATTGCAGGAGAATATTCGACATGAACAAAAGATGGGAAAATGGTTCCATGCTGATGGAGGCTGTAGCGGTGTTGCCGCTTCTGGTGGCACTGATTTTCGGTGCGCTCCAGATGGCACATATCCATATCGCCCGTCAAATCGTGAGTTATGCTGCTTATGCCGCCGCCCGGGCAACCCTGCCCCTTGCCGCAAAAGAGGAGGAGGAGGCCGCGCGCAAAGCGGCACAGAGAATACTCTGCTGGCTCGTGGCCGTTCCGGATTCCACTCACGACGGCGTGTTGATGCCAGATCCCGATTCCAAAGCCGTGAAAGACCGGATTCTCGAATTTAAAGTGACGCAGAACGACTGGGACAGAGAGGTCGAGTTGAAGTTTGCCTTTCCGCTCGTCATGCCATTAGCCGCACAGATCATTGCCCGGCGTTTCAATCCGGTGGATTTTACAAGCTCGGAGCCGGGAAGCCACATTTCCACGGACACATTCGGAGACGCCTTCGAGGGACCACATCTGATTTTTCACGAGCGGATCAGTCTGCCGAAACCATATATTGTAAAAGAGTGATGGAAGGATGAAGCGGATTCTGACACAGCGAATGCGGGAACTGGCCGGAGGCGACAGCGGAGTCGCCTGTGCCTTCACGGTTACGGTATCGCTGATTATTTTCCTGCTCGGGTTTGCAATCTATGCCTGCGGCGAGACCGTCCGGCAGCGGATGGAGCTTCAAAACGCGGCGGACTCTGCAGCTTATTCCGCCGCTCTGGTTCAAGCGGACACGATCAGCCGGGTTGCGATCATCAACAAGGCAATGGCGTGGAACTACGTCATGATGACCCGACGCCAGATGGACCACATCGTGGATGCCTGGCTGGCGCGGGTTCTTGACATGTGGGAGACCTCCAGAATCGCCACGTTCAACTTTCAAAACCTCTGTGCATGCCATCCACGTTTCGAGGGCGTCAACTGGAGAGTGGGGACCTCCCCGGGAGGAGCCCCGGGAGAGGTTGTCCATCAGCTGATTCGTGTGAACAACTCTCAGGACGTCTGGATTCCCACAATTGCGGCTGCCCGTACGGTGCATTCGCAAAAAAATCCGGTCGCTCTGCTGGAGTCGCTCCGGAAGTGCATTGACTCCATGAACCGGGCGGAGAAAGAGTTGATCGACGGGATGAAAGAACGCATCGAGAACGCGGTGGAATTTGCCGTCAATGCGAATGTTTCCCTCACGGGAAACGACCGGAAAGTCCGCGAGAAACGCGAAATTGACTGGACGATCTATAATCTCCGGGACGCTTCTGATTATTTCGAACTTCTGAAAGAAGATGAAACGCGTTTCCTCTCGTTCGGGGATTTCTCCGGAACCAGAACGAAGATCTACGGTACCGGCGCGGACAACTGGCTGATTGCTGACAATTCCAGCGGATTCCAACGCAATTATGTGCAGGCTCCGAACGCATTGACTGCCGTCTGGTTCACCTACAATCAGATCTGGTTCCATGCTGCGGCCTGTACCTTCGGCGGAGTGGTCATCAATCCGGTGCAGGCGATTACCGGAGAGATGGCGCGTGATGCATACTTCACCGGCCAGAAGGCGTCTCCGTGGGGGTTGAAAAAGAATTATTTTGAAGCGGACGGAGCAATTATAGTCGGAGTCTCCCGGCCCCTGAACAATCCTTTTGCGTTCGTGTTCGATGGGAGAGAGCAGTCAGGTATTTATTCGGCATTTGAGGTCGGCGGTGGAGATCAGACGATGTGGAGTGTTTCCGGCGCCCGGGCAGGCTACCGTCTTTCGGAATGGGCAGAGGGAGAATACCGAAACAGAGGATCGATTCAAGAAAAATTCAACCTCTGTGTGACGGACTGGGATGCAATGTTTCTTCCGCTTCGGGAAGAGAAGATCGCATCATCGGATATTCTTTCCGGGATGGCAAAAGAACTCGACGTATCTGATCTGTTTGTCAGAAAGAGCCATCTGGACTCGTATTCCAGCTTGGATTTCTCTGCGGCAAAAGAACACCTTTACCATTAAAAAAGGAAGGAGTTGGTATGAAAAAAAGAACATTGCTGGTTCCGATGCTGTGCGCGGCAGTTCTTTGTGTTTCTCTTTCAGCGGAAGAGAAAACCGCCCAGGAAAGTACTCCGCAGAGCGGAATGAATCGAGTCCAGAAGATTGAGACGGTTCGTCTCATCGCCGCGGCAATGCCGGGAGACGCCTTGAAAGACTGGATGACGCAGGGTGCTCTGAAAAAATGGAACGAGACATATGCCGACCTGACGCAGGCGGACGGTTCCTCCGCCATTCTGGCGGATTTCTTCTCCCACGCGCTCATTTTTGAAGGCCCGCAGACGGATTCGAGCGGTATTTACGCATTCTACAATCCGCTTCAGGATAACGTCCTTCTGATCCAGACCGACAATGCGGACCGGGTTCCCCGCATTGAGGACTTCGCCTTTCTGACGGGTTCGGATTTCCGCGGCGAAACGCTGAAAGAAGGGGAGTATCCGCAGGCGATCGCTCCGACAAAGGAAATGCTCGACGCGGTTCTGCTGAAAAATACTGCAGCGGTCGCGGGGATTTTCCGCAAAGATTTTCCTGCGACGACAAAGACGTTTTCCCTCCGGAAATATCGGACCCGGAACGATTCCCTCGATAAAATCGCCTTCAATGGCGGACTCCGTCTTGCGCTGCTGAAGAAATTTACGCTTCCGGAAGCGAAAACGGCGGCGGAGACGGCGGCGGAGATTGCGTTGCATCTCTGGAATTCCGGACTGCCCGAGCTCAAAGACTATTTCCGTTGTCCTGCCGAAGATGCTTCGCTTCTGGAGAAATATTCTGCACTTTCCCCGAATGTCCGGACAAGCATGTTTCCTGTGCTTTATTTTCAGAATAAACAGGAAACGGTTTTCGGCTTTTCCTCCAGGCTTCAACCGGAGCTGCTTGTGCTGGTCAAAGTCGCCGTGGACGGCAAGAGCAAACCGCTGTTTGTCGCCCTTCCTCTGAGCGAGTCGTTCGTTGCGGAGACGAGCGCTCTTTTGAAATAGTTTGTAACAGAAAGGATATGAAATCATGAAACTTGCATCCATCATTCTTCTGTTCGGAATCATTGCCGTTTCTCCGGTTGCGGTTTATGCCGATGCCGGCGAGATGACCAAAAAGGAGGCGGAATCGTTTCTTCGGGATCTCGTGAAGGAGAAGATCGAGGAGGGAGCCTCGAAAGTGGCGCCGAAAACCATGAAGACGATCGATGAGGTGAAAAAGACCCTGGACAAGGCCAATCTCGCCTCCTCACTCTGCTGGGAGCTGATTCAGCTCGGGCTCGCGAATGACGAACGTAAATTCGCAACCGAATTCGTGAAGGCTTTCAGCAAATATATCCCGAAGAAGGCGACGATAGGAGCGGATCTTCTGAATCCCGGGTTGGAACGTGTCGGCTGGCGTCGCATTCCCACAGAAGCCGATTACAGAACCGCGTTGTATGAGCTGGGGAAGAACACCTACCAGGCGATCACCAAGATGAGCGGAACGGAAAAGCAGAAGGCCCAGCAGGCCGGAGAAAACATTCAGAATCTGGGTGCTTTGATGATCGGTATCGGCGGATCGACGGGGCGCCAGTACAAGAAGATGATCAATACTTATAAATAAAGGGGTTCATATGGTTCCGTGCGGAAAAAGGAGAATCCGGATATGGAAGCGTATCCCTGCGCTGTTGCGCGAAAATTCCGGAGCCGTCACCATGGAATATGTCCTGCTGTGCGTGTTGATTGCGGCTGCTTCCATGATGATGGTGATCACCTTTTCCCGTGCGGTAACCCGGCAGATCGCTCTGGTTTCCTACGCGATGACGGGGTACTCCGAGGAGGAACTTCAGGAAACACAGGAGAGGTTTCGGGAGGACGTGGAAGACGATGCCGTCGTAGGGAGTGTCTATTCCGACTACATGCACGGGGAGCGTGTAACCCAATGAGAACGGAAGAGCAGCGGAACGAAAGCATATCCTGCGCACAGGGGTCGGTTCTGATGGAGACGATCCTTGTGATTCCGTTGTTCATCGCGTTTTTGAGCGGTATTTTCCTGCTGGGGGATCTGGAACTCGGACGCAACCATCTGATCGTTGCGGATCGCTTCGGAGTCTGGCTGTCCGGAACGCGTCACGCGGAACAGGAATCCGACGAGGTGAAGAAAGAGATGTCGGAAGTTTTTTTTTCAGATGAGCAGTTCGCAGAGGGGACAGAAGTGGAATCTCTGCGCATGAATCCGGAGGACGTGGAGTGGTACCGTATCGTCCGCGGCGGCACGAAGCTGAAAATGGTTCTGCCGCAATGGGCGGTCGGATGCCGGAAGGGAGTGCTCCGGATTCTTGCCGACATCGGAACTTCCCCCGAAAAGGAGATGTGGGATGACATCTCTTTCAAGGCGCGGGAGGTTGACCAGAACGATACGCACACGGTTCTGATGCGCGCAAAATATGAGGAACGGGAAAAAACCGCGCGTGAACTTGCACAGGGGACTCCCAACTGGTATCGGGAATACCGGACAGCATATATTGACCGGGAGGGAGTTCCGAACGACACCCCTTCCGAGCGAACAGTCTGCGGAGGCGCGGAGTATCTCCGGCTGGGGCAATACGAGTTGTGGAGCAAATGAGATGAGAATTTTTTGGACACTCTTTGCTGCATTTTCTGCGGTGTACGCGACTGCGGTGGAAATCCGGTTGCCCAGGGAAGCTCTTGTCAACGCTTCGACGGAGGACGGAAAAACCTGGCATCAGTACGGCACAATGGAGCTGACCTATGCTGCAGCGAAAAAAAGTTTTGGTTTTTCCCTGCGGAAACAGGGCTGGTTCAGACAAAAATCGTTTGATTATGACCGTATTCACTGGAAGTCCCTGGAAATCTGGGAACGGGGGAAGGAACGGATTCTGGTACAGTTCTGGCGTGAAGACATCTCCAGAACCGGATTTGCCTGGGGCGTTCTGAAGGATGAAACAGACCGATGAACGGACACAAGACGGAAAATTCTGAAAATAATTTTGCAGAAAAGACGGCGCTGACAATGGTGCCGGAAAACGTGTTGCCTGCATCCGCTTCAGAGGAGAAGAGTTCTGTCGATAATGCTTATACCACCGACGTGACCATTGTGCAGGAAGATTACTCGGCGGAACCCGTTCCGGAAGAGGGTACCGCTTCGGATTCTGCGCTGACTTCAGAAAGCGTGCAGCACAGGGAACGGCGTGATACCGATATAACCATACTTCAGCATGAGTCTTTTCCCGAATCCTCCTCTTCGCAGGGAAACGGAGACAGGCTTCAGCCGGGAGACCGCCTCGACCGTTATGTGATCGTCAAGAAGCTGGGCCAGGGGGGGATGGGCAGCGTCTATCTGGTAAGGCATGAAACGCTCGGGGTTTTTCGCGCGGCGAAAGTTCTCTCCAGTGAGCTTTACGCGCGGGGCGGCGAGTTCATAAGGCGTTTTGTGCAGGAAGCGAAGCTGGCGTGTTCCATCAGCAATCCGAACATCGTCAATGTTCTGGATGTCTGCGACGATCCGGAAAAAGCATGCTGTTATATCATCATGGAATATGTGGATGGGGGGACCGTCCGCGACGTACTGCATGAGGTCTCGCGTTTCAGCGAGATTCATGCGGTGATGGTTGTTGAAGCTGTCGCGGAAGCACTGCAGGCCGCTTCGGAACAGAAAATCGTTCATCGCGACATCAAGCCTGACAACATCATGCTGACGCGGCGCGGTGTGGTCAAGCTCGCCGATCTCGGAATCGCCAAAAACACGGAAGACAATGTCAAGCTCACGCGGACTCATATCATGATGGGAACGCCCGCGTATCTTGCGCCGGAACAGGCGAAAGACGCACACAACGTAGATGCCCGTGCCGACATCTACAGCCTCGGTGCGACGTTTTATGAAATGCTGACCGGGCAGATTCCTTATCCGGGAAAAAACACTTACGACATTCTTTCCAAACTGGCCTCCGATCCCGTACCCGATCCACGTTCCATCGTGGAGAGCATCTCGCCCCAGACCGCCCGTCTGGTCATGAAGATGCTCGCGAAACAGCCGAAACAACGTCACCGCAACGCGACGGAACTCCTCAAAGATATCCGTGCGCTCAACATCATTTCCCCCGACTGCGACAAGGAAAAAAGCATTCGGGAACTGTTGGAACAGTCGGGCAAAGGGAACTATTCCGCAGCCTCCCTGGCGCCGACACTCGGGAATCCGGTCTCTACATGGCTGATGCGTCATGTCTGGCTGAAAATGGAGACCATGCTGCGGCGTGTCCCAATGTTCGCCTCTCTGTTTGACAGAATACGAAACAACGCGCTGGTTTTCTATACGGTCGTTGCCCTCCTGACTCTGCTGGTAATCGGTGTGCCGTTGACGCTGTTCTTCGGTGCAGGACGGAGTGAGGACGCAGGAGTGTCGTCTTATGAAATTTCCGGAACGGAAGTCCCGTCCGGAGTGGCCCCCGGAGAGATACTGCCTTCTGAATCATCCGCGTCGGAACAGGTCGAAAAACAGCAGGATCTTTTTCCAGATGAACCTGCCCCCCCCATGCCCTCCGTAAAATCGATTCCGGGGACTGAGGCAACAGCCGGACAAAAGGCCGGGGAAAATACTCAACGCGAAGCGGAGGAAAAAGCGAAACGAGCGGAAGAAGAACTCCGTCAGGCGCGCATTCGTGCCTCGGAAGAATCAAGAAAACAGGAAGAGGCCGCAGCAGCCCGCCGGGCCGCGCAGGAGGCTGAACGTCGCAGACAGCAGCAGAAACCTCCGGTGGCTCAGGGGAAGTCCCCTGCGGCAACTGCATCGACATCGGAAATTCCTGTTTATCTTGAAATTACTCCTGTCGGCGCCGAATTCATTCTCCGGAACGATGCAGGAAAAAACATCGTGACTCAGAAAGTTTCGTCCACAGAACGGATTCAGCTTTCCATTCCGGAGGGACAGTATAAAGTTCAGGTTTCTGCCCCGGGATTTCGTACGGTGGAGCGTCCTTTCTCTGTCTCCCGCAACCGGACCATCTCCTGTGTCAAAATTGATTTGGAGCAAAAGCTCAGTAAATGCGTAATCTACCTCTACGGCAATGCGAAACTGCTTGAGTTCCTGAAGGAAAACGCGCCGGAGCTGCGTATTGACAATGGGGAATGGAAGCGAGTGAAGGAGTTTCCATACACACTGGATCTCTCCGCTGCGACGCACACGATCCAGTTGCGCGGCAAAGGAATCTTCCCGATGAACCGCTCTCTGGATGTCGCTCCCGGAGGGGAAGAAGAAAAGGTGGAGTTCTTCCTGAGGCAGAAGGACGCTCTCCTGGAAATCACATCCAGAGTTTCAGGTGAGATTTCGATCAATCTGCAGGGAGTCTGGGAACCTCTGAGGGAAACGGTTTCCATTGTACCTTTCCACGCCTTTACGCTGAAATGGCGTGATTCTCATGGAGAAGAAGGAGTGATCGAGATTCCTGAATTGGCGCCGGAAAGCATTTGCAAAGTGGAGATCGTACCAAAGCAAATTGCCGCTGTCGGGGGCGCGACGGAATTTGCCGAAGCGGAACAACTGTTGAAAGAGCGCGAATACGGAGCGGCAATCGAAAAATTGAAGATCGCCGACGGCAAAGGTCATCCCGAGGCAATGTATGTAATCGGCCTGCTGAACGAACAGGGTAAGGGGCGTTGGTTCGCCAGCGATTCGGACGCCCTCTCCGGTTACCGGAAAGCCGCGTCTCCTCCGTTCAACAACGCGAAGGCTCAATACAAGATGGGGGTGTTTTACGAAGAGGGGCGCGGGGGGCTCGACCGTGATATCGTCAAGGCGCTGGAATGGTATAAAAAGGCGGCGCTCCAGAAGAATCCGGACGGACTGTTTCGTGTCGGCATGGCGTTGAAGAACGGTGACGGTAACGAACCTGTCGATTATGAGAAAATGATCCGTTATTTCACGGAAGCGGCACAGAGCGGTCTGGCCGAAGCGCAGTATCAGCTCGGATATTGTTATGAAAACGGAATCGGTGTTCCGCTCAGTATCATCCAGGCGCGCCA
Source organism: uncultured Victivallis sp. (assembly GCA_944389895.1). Taxonomy (GTDB): domain Bacteria; phylum Verrucomicrobiota; class Lentisphaeria; order Victivallales; family Victivallaceae; genus Victivallis. The sequence continues at coordinate 10,790 of CALXOA010000010.1, forward strand.
TTGGTACGGGAAGGCTGCGAAACAGAATCATCGTGACGCAGTGCGCCGTTTCCAGGCATTGGAAGGAATGAAATGACTACCCAAACAGTTCAATAGAAGGAACAAAATCTGATGAAAAACTCCATCCCCCTGATCCTTGCTGTTCTGCTGGGACTTGCAGCGGTATTCGCCGTCAGCAAGATCATTTCGACCAATACGGCAAAGATCGAAGAAAAGGTGAAAATCGTCGCGGCAACCCGTGACCTTATGGCGGGAGAGGTAATCGCCGAAGGTTTCTTCATGCCGCGCGAGGTACCGGTTTCCGCCGTGCCCACACAGGCGATTCCCTGGAACCGCGCCTCGATGATTCTCGGACAGAGATTGAAGCAGCCGGTGCAGAAGGGGAATTATATCTTCATTCAGGACGTTGGACTTTCACAGGGAATGAGCAATGTCGTAGGAGAAGGGGAATGGGCGGTCGCAATTCAGATTGCAGACAAGGCGATGGCATCGCTCCTCCAGAGCGGCGACGAGGTCGCGATTGTCGGGACCTTCAAGATCGACCATAAGGGTGGCGCCGGCGTCCCACCGGGGCAGAAGGATGTGACCATGGTGCTCTTTCCGAAAGTACGCGTTCTGGAAATTCCGTCCGGAAAGCGCGACCAGAATCTGGAAGGGGTCATTATCGTATTGCTTCCGCCGCAGCAGGCTCAGGCGTTGATCGCAGCATCGCGGATCGCGGAACTGACTCCCGTACTGCGCCGCAGCAACGACCCGACCGCGTTGAACCGCATGGACGCCGGAATGGTCACGCAGGAGACCTTCAGCGCAATGCTTAACGATTTGGAACTTGTCACAATTCCGGAAACCCCCAAAAAATAACAGGAGCCCAAGGAGGTAGTCATGTTCAAAAGATTCATTACGATTGCGGCGTTGGTGATTCTGCCCCTCGGTGCGATGGCGGCGGAAAGTGAAAATGTGGTTGTTCCGTTGAAAGGCATTTTGATCCTGACTCCGGGATTCCGTGCCACGGACATCAGCATCACCGACAGAAACGTCATTTCCGCGGAGATGTTTGCCAACGATCAGATCCGTGTGACAGGGCTTGCCGTGGGGAAATCAGACCTGCACGTCACGGCTGGTACCGTTGCCAAACTCTACACCGTCACCGTGACGGACAACGTGCGTGAGGTTTTCAATTCACTGCGGCGCGACCTGGACAGTGTGCCGGAGGTGGAAATCAGCATTAACGGCAACAAAGTCGTACTCAAGGGGGAGGTTTCCAGCATCGGAGGGTGGGAGACACTCCTCAAGGTATTGCCCGCCTATGGCGCGAACGTCGTCAATCTGACGACCTTCCAACCTGCGCCCGAGATCATGCTTTCTTTGAAGAAACTTTTCGAGAATGCGGGATTCAAGGTCGTGCAGGATATCACCGACTTTTCTCCCGGCACTCTTTCGCTTCAGAATGAAAGAGATACGCTCATTCTGCGCGGGTCCGTCTACTGTGACGAGGATCTGACCACGATCAACCAGTTGATTTCCACGCAGGACTGGCTCTCCATCGACGGGAAGGACAAAACCAAGCCGGTCAAGTTCATCAACAAGGTCGTCATCAAGCCGACGCTGCTGGATGTTGGTGCTGTGTTCGTTGGCGTGAAGCAGGCGGATACGAGCGCAATCGGCACAAATCTTCTGAAAAACGGAATCAACATTGCGCAGGGCTTCAACTTCTCGACCATTTTCGAGGGTGCGACCAACCAGAGCTACAATCTCGGCGCCGATCTCAGCACGATTCTGAACCTGATGGCCGAGAGCGGCTGCAAACGCTTCCATCGCGCCGGACATCTGAGCTTCATGAGCAACGAGTCGAAAGAGTACAAGGTTCTGCACGAGGGAGGAACGCTCAAGGTACGCGTCTACGGGGGAGCAGGCGGAACGGGAACGCTCAACGATGTTCCCTACGGCTTCATCATGCGCGTCCGTGGCGGGCTCGTCGGAAATGATCAGGTGAAACTGGACATTCAGATCGAGGTTTCCACGCCGGCTCTTCAGGAGAACAACGACTACGATCTCAAGCAAACCAAGGTATCCACCACCATCGTGGCGAAGCTGGGAGAGACGGTCGCGCTCGGCGGAATGAAGGACATGATCGAGGAGAGTTCCGGGCCCTCCGGTATTCCCTTCCTGCGCAAAGTTCCCGTATTGAACTGGATCTGTGCGGAGAGCACGGATTCCTTCAACGACAATCAGGTTCTGCTTCTGGTGTATCCGCAGGTCGCGGGTCGGACGCCGCCGCTGAAAATGCCGCCGTCGGCCGAAACGGCGAACACGTTGGAGGAATCGGGAAAGACCAATCAGCAGCGGACAGAGGAAGCCAACGAGAAAAAGAGCTTCTGGGAACGCTGGTTCTGAGACTCGACAAGGGGATGAAAGATGTTTCTGCAGATTACGGATCCGGCTGGAACAGTACGCCACATTGATCTCGGAACGAGTGAGGGGGAATGGTTGCTCGGACGCTCCGACAGCTGTGACGTCTGCCTGCCCGAAAGTTCCGTCTCCCGGAAACACGCGAAAGTTTTCGGGGGACCGGAGACATTTTTCATCACCGACCTCGGAAGCGGCATCGGGACGAAGAATCAGAATGGTCCGATCCTTGCCCCGACTGAGTTTGCGCAGGGCGACACGGTGTCCATCGGGCCGTTCCAATTGCGTCTGGTGCAATCCGCGATGCCGCCCGCTGCCCGTCCGCCGGCTCCCGGGTCGGACGAGAAGAACGTATCGCGTACCTTTGATTTCGATGGAGTAAACCTCCTTTACACCGATGAACTCATGGCATTGAAGAGCCGCATTCACAATTACGTGCTCGGCAAACTGAATCTGCAGGAGATCGCGACCAAGCAGATCGCCAGCGACGAGATGCGCGAAAAGCTTCTTGCCGCGCTCGGTCAGTCGCTCAAGGAGCTCCGGCATGAACTGCCGCACACGATCCCGCTGGAGGCATTGCGCGAATCGCTGCTCGATGAATTGACCGGATACGGGCCGATCTCCCCGCTGCTTCGTTCGGACAAGGTGGACGAAATCATGGTGAACGGCCCGGACCTGATCTTCGTGGAAAGCCGCGGCAGAATCTATGAAACCGGTGCGCGCTTTTTCAATGAAAAACATCTGAACACCATCATCCAGCGGATCGTGGAGCCTCTGGGGCGGCACATCGACGAGGCCAGTCCGATGGTGGATGCGCGCCTTCCGGACGGGTCACGCGTGAACGCGATCATTCCACCGCTTTCGCTGCGTGGCGCCTCCGTCACGATCCGAAAATTCGCAAAGCGCAAGCTGACTGCCGAGGATTTGATCGCCTTCGGGAGCATGACCCCGGGAATTGATCTCTTTCTGAGGGAGGCGGTTCGCGCCGCGCAGAACATTCTGGTCTCCGGCGGCACGGGCTCCGGCAAGACGACATTGCTCAACGTGCTTTCCCAGTATATCCCCGCGGACGAGCGTGTCATCACGATCGAGGACTCTGCGGAACTCAAGCTCTCGCACCGGAATCTGGTTTCGCTGGAATCCCGTCCAGCCAACATTGAGGGGAAGGGACGGATTCAAATTCGCGATCTGGTCATCAACGCGTTGCGTATGCGACCGGACCGGATCATCGTCGGGGAGTGTCGCGGCGCAGAGGCGCTCGACATGCTTCAGGCGATGAATACCGGACACGACGGCTCGCTCACGACCTGCCACGCCAATGCGCCGCGCGATGCGATTTCCCGCCTCGAAAACATGGTGCTCATGTCAGGAATCGATTTCCCCGTCACGGCGATCCGCGAGCAGATCGCCTCGGCGATCAATCTCATCATCCAGCAGAACCGCCTGCCGGACGGGTCGCGCAAAATAGTGCAGATTTCCGAAATCACCGGGCGGGAGAAGGACGTGGTGCTGATGCATGATATTTTCGTTTTCAAACAGACCGGATATGATGAGAACGGGAAGATCGTCGGAGAATATTATCCGACGGGGAACGTTCCGGCTTTTGTGGAGAAACTGCGCCAGAAGGGAGATCTTCAGCTGGATATGTCCGTGTTCGTGCCGCGCGTTTAGGGAGGTTTTTTTTCGATGCACTGGTTTGTTCTTCTGATGGTTTTCAGTTCGGTTTCGGGAATCTGTTTCATTCTCTGCCGAACGCTGTTCTCTGATCTGGAGCACGGCAAAACGGCACGAACCGGCCCCTGGGACGGGCGGAGCCAGATTGAATACTTCATTTCGCGTCCGAAACTCCGGAAGATCCAGATCTGTTTTGCGGTGGTCGGCGCACTGATCATGCTCTGTCTGCTTCTGGTCGCGGGGGTTTCCTTCTGGGCGGTACCGTTCCTGATGGCACTTGCCGGAGGGGCCGCCTTCGCGCTGCCGCTTCTCTACTTCCGCAACAAGGTGGCGAAACGCAACGCCGAATTCAAGGGCAAGCTTCTGGACGTGGTACTCGGGCTGAACAACGGAATGCGTTCAGGCGTGGCACTCCCGCAGGCTCTGGAGGTGGTGGGGCGCGACATCGGCGGTGTCATGCAGGAGGAGATTTCCATGACGCTGTATGAATACCGCCTCGGCATCGATTTTACGGAGGCGCTGGTGAGGCTGGAAAAGAGGATGCCCGATGAAAATCTCAAATTGTTTGTAACTGCGGTGGGCATCTCCATGCAGACCGGGGGAAGTCTGGCCGACATTCTCGACAAGATCATCGAAACGATCCGGCAGCGCTCGATCATGGAGGACAAGATCAACACACTGACGGCACAGGGGAGATTCGAGTCGATCGTGATGGCGTGCGCGCCACTGATGGCGTTCGGGATTCTCTACTTCCTTGACCGCCAGCTGATGCTTCCGCTGGTCACGACCGTTTTCGGATGGGGGGCAATCTGCGTCGTGCTGATTCTGGAGATGATCGGGTATCTGTTCATCAAGAAAATCATCACGGTGGAAATCTGAGCTTGGAGGAATCTGGGGAATGGACGAAACCATCTATCTTTTCAGCGCACGCCTTCTGAGCTTTCTTGCCGGATTTCTGTTTGTGCTCGGGATTAAATTCTTTCTGGCAAATCGGAAGAAGGATGGCCCCTGGTCCGATCCTCGTCTGCCGTTCACTTTCCGTGGTTTCCCCAACGAGATCAAACTATTCAAGGATACCGTCGGGACGGGGCTGCGGCAACGCTTCCCGGCGAAAAGCGCGAAAATCGAACGCGATCTCAAGCTCGCCGCGCTGCCGATGGATGCGGGGGACGTGTTCGGTACGCAACTGCTCTGGAGCCTCATTCTGGGAATTTGCGGCATTGTTTTCATGCTGCTGCTCAACATGGATGGGAGTTATGTGGTGACCGCGTTTCTGATCGCGGGGTTCATCGGCTGGCTGATCCCGATTGTGCAGATTCAGAATCTTGCCGAGGAACGCCAGAATTCCATCCGCCGGGCATTGCCCTTTTCCATCGACCTGATTACTTCTGCGATGGTGGGCGGACTGGATTTTTCCGCCGCCGTCCGTTATTATGTCGAACACTCCGCCGCCTGCCCTCTGACGCAGGAGTTCGGGGTCACGCTGAAAATGCTGGAACTGGGGAAAAACCGCAATGATGCGTTGAAAGCAATGGCGGAGCGCCTTGGCATTGACGAATTTCGCAGTCTGGTCAACGCCATTGTGCAGGGGACTGAAATGGGTGCCTCGATCACGGACACGCTGCGGATCAACGCCGAGGAAATGCGGCGTGTTCGCGTTGCCGCCGCCGAACGCAAGGCACAGCGCGCACCGTCCCTGATGATGATTCCGATGGCGCTGTTCATCATGCCGTCGGTGTTCATCATCATTTTTGTTCCGATTTATCTGCGGGTACAGGCCTCAGGGATGGCCGGAATGTTTTAAGGAGGAGAATTGGATGATCCGGTATGCGATATTCGTAAACGGAGAAAAAACGCAGGAAGGCGAGCTCTCGCCCGGAGAACACGTCGCTGGACGTTCGCGTTCGGCAGACGTGCGCCTTGCCGAGCCGGATATCTCAGGGAAGCACTTGAAACTGGAAGTTGCCTCCGACGGGGTGTATGTTGAAAATTTGAGTTCTCACGGAACGCTTCTCCAGGGTGCAGCGCTTGCCGTGCGCAGAAAACTCCATGACGGCGACGTGCTGACGATGGGAAAGCATACGGAATTTCGGATCGAAATTCCGGAAACTCCTGTGCCGCCCGACGCAGATGGAGAGATGAAAACCGTGATCCCGGGGAAATCCCCGGAATGTGCCCCTGCTCCCGATAACGGGAAAACGGAAATCCCCTCCGGTACGGAAAAGGCAAAGCCGGAAGCCGAAAACAGTGCGTCGCCGGAGAATCCGCCGCAGGACGAAAATGTGCTCCAGACGGATGTGATGCACACGCGTCTTGCCAGTCTCGAAGAGATGAATCTCCTACGCCATGCCGACCGGAAACGCTCCACCGGGAAGCTGTTCAAAACCGTTCTCGGCTGTGTCTGTGCACTTGTTCTGCTTGTCGTTCTGTATTCCCTCAAAGCGTCTCCGGAAGAGGAGAACCTGACCTGGCCGGCCGACTCTGCCGGCAACGCACTCGGCGCATTCGCCGATCCGGGCAACGGCGGCCATAATTCCGGCGGCTTCTCCCTGGCGTTCCCCAGCATCAAAGGGAAGACAACCATCGAAAAGCAGAAGGATCTGATTGTTGTCAATACCTGGTGCGGAAGGGATGCCTCGGTTCCGCTCCGTATCTTTTTCGCGCAGAAACAGGCCAATGATTTTCTTACCATGGACCGCAAGGCCGTTTTCGCCGGCATGCTCGGCGAACTCCAGCAGAAAAACCGCCATTGGAATCTGGCGCAGATTTCGGACGTGTTCTTCATCGGTTCGGAGAACGGCCTTCCCTGCCTGAGCGTCGAATACCGGCGCGAGACGGAGGGGAAGTCGTGGTATGGAGAGGCTCTCTTCTTCCGGACGGGCGACCGCGCGTTTCTGCGCCTCGCCGAAGTGCCCGCAGAGGAGCGCGCCCGTGCGCAGAACTTCATCTCCAACACACCGTTTCTGAAATTCTCCATTGTGTATCTGCACGGGCACTGGGAGGGGAATGGGGATTACAATTTTGACGGCAACGCCGACGTGATGATGGATGAAGTATCGCGCCATCTCTCCAAACAGGCGCCGTTCGAGTGGGCGCGAACCTATCTGCTTCTGCAGAATGTTCTGATGGAAAGCACCCGTACGCGGAACACGACTCTCGAAACGGATGCGCTGATGCAACTGCGGCGGCTGCGTGCGATGCAGACGGTCTGGTACAACGCCCAGAAGATTCAGTATGACACAGCGAAACTCTACAACGACAAACGGCAGGAAAACGCGATTCTGGAACTCAGCAAAACCGTGTTCTCTTCACCGGATGATCTCCGCTACTTCACTCTGAGGAGAAACATATGGGATTGAAACAGTATCAGAATACGGGGAAAAAGTGCTTCAGTTTCCTGCGGCGGGCCGGCGTGGTTCCGGCGATGCTGAAAAAACATCTGCCGTGGAAATCGGGAACTCCCGAACACTTGAGCCTGCGCCTGGAACTCAACCGCCGCATCCTGTATGAGATCAACGACCCGTCGCCATCGGATACGATCACGATCGGGCGGAGCTCCGACTGTGTCTGGGTAATTCCCCGGGAGGACAATGTCGCCAGCGGACACCATGCGGTGATTCTGATGCGCAAGGGACGTCTCTGCCTGCGTGACACCGGCAGCCGGAACGGTATTTTCTACAGGGGACGTAAGATTCAGGAGAAGAACCTCGCCCCCGACGACCAGTTCTCGATCGGAAACTGTACGCTTTACGTGGAGCGGGTCAAGCCGATGAGGAACGCCCGACATGAACTGGTCTACCTGAATACCGACCAGAAGGGAAAAAGCGTGGTCCTTGATCGTCCGCGTTTTGTTGTCGGTTCCGCGCCGTCATGCGATCTGGTGATCGACGAGCAACTGGTCTCCCAGCGGCACACGGAATTCGCAACGAAGGCGGACGGTTGCTGGCTCAAGGATCTCTGCAGCAAAAACGGGACGTTCGTGAACGGAACGAAATTGTCGTCCAACACGGAGCGCCTTCTGGTTGACGACGACGTGGTGAGCATCTCCTTTGTCGACTTCAAATTCGTGGACGGCAAGGTGGAACACTCAAAGGTCCGGATCTGGTACAGCCTCGGCGTGGTAGCCGTCACGATCTTCGTTGTGCTTGCGCTGAACTGGCTCTGGATGGGAATGAAGGCCTCGTCCGATTCCTGCCTGGATCTGGCAAGACGGGAAGCGGCGGCAGGACGATTCGCCGAAGCCCGGGAAGCGCTGAAGGAGTCCCGTACCCGTCGCGGAGCGGATGTCAACCAGATCGTTTATCAGGAGCTGGAGCGTTCGGTTGCGATCTGGGAGAATATTTTCGACGGCTGGGAAAAAGCACGTTCGGCACTCTCGTTCGGGAACTGGGTGGAAGCCTCCCGCATTCTCGGGCGAATCACTGACGCCGATCCGAACGTCTGGGGCTGGAACGATACCACTGCGCTTGAAATGCGCAAGGAGGCCTTCACGGTAAAGCAGCTCCTGGACGCCTGTCTCCGCGCGGGGGCTTCGATGCGTGATGACCGAAGCGGAAAGAATCTCGCCGAGCTGAAACAGACGGCTTCCGTGATCGCCCGGATTGAAAAGCAATTCCGGAAAAATTCCCCCGCCTATCTGGAAAAACTTCTTTCCGAGGCGCGAAACATCCATTCGCAGATCAATCGGAATCTGCAGTATCTCGAACGTCTTGAGGCGATTCTCGCCAGAATCGAGTCGGAGGCGGACAATCTTACGCTGGTCCTGGGAGATCTTGAGGAACTCAAAACTCAGGCGGAGCCGGGTATTCGTGTTCGAATCGAAAACTGTATGGTTCCACTGGCGATGCTTCAGCGCGCAGGCAAGCAACTCCGGAACGCGATGATTGCGGTCCAGCAGCTCGATTTTTCCCTTCTTGAAAAAATGCGGCTCGACCTGCCGACTCTCGAACAATGCGTCGTCAACGAGAAAATCGCAACGCTTCGGAAACGACAGGAACGGGTGTTCAATCAGATTCTCGACACCGCGGCCAGTCTGCGTCCGCTCATCGACACGCTGCGCAGGGCGGGACTCGACGAAAACGCCGCGCTTCCCGAATGCGTGACGGTGTTTCTCGATCCCGAAGTCATGGCGAAGGTGTTTGCCTGTGATGCGCTGGATCGGGCCATGCCCTCGCGCCTCCGTTCGGAACCTTCCGGCGAATATGACCGCGTACTTGGAATCGAAGGATTCTTCGAATTCATTTATGCGCTGCCTGCGCCTTACGATCAGTCGATCTACGCCGAATTCCAGTTCCAGCCGGAAGTCGTGAAGTTCCGCACTTTGCTCTCGGCAATCCAGACCTTCCGGATGTTCTCCGACCAGAAGGAGAATGAATGGCTGCACGCGGGTTCGTTCCAGCGGTTGTATGATAAGACGGGGGAAATCCTTGCGGCACGCGACCGGATTGCAGGGGAGTATCTCGGCGCACAATACTCCGAAATGCGCGAGAAGATTCTTGCGAATGCGATTGTGATTTTTCTCTCGGAAGGGAAGAGTTCAGAAGAGAAACTTGAGGCGTTCTCGCGCGACGTGAAGAATCTGCGTAATCCAATCATCCAGCTTGTCCGGGATTACAACTCCGCCGCACCGGAGGAGAAGATCCGGATTCGTGATACCATCCTGAAACAAGGCATCCCCGGCGATCCGGTCGTACGCAGGATGTGGGGATTTAAAAAATATTCGAGGTAGCGTCATGCCCTTCCTGCTGTTTTCGAAAAAATACTTCCGCGCGGGCGCAGACACGGACTGCGGCCTGAAGCGTACAGAGAATCAGGACGCCTACCGCTGCCTTCCCGCCCGGGGGCTGTTCATCG
>CALXOA010000011.1 GCA_944389895.1 uncultured Victivallis sp.
TTCAGTCCTTGGCGTGACTGCAATGAGGTATATCACAAGTTGTTGTAGATGGTCCGCATGAGGAGTTCCTGCTGCACCGCGTCCGGCACTCCGGTGAAGTAATCGGTATCCCCGCCGATCCGCACGACCAGATCGCGATAGTCATCCGGCCGCTGCCGTGCCGCTTCCAGGGTGGCTCCGTCAAGAATGTTGATCTGTGTTTCGAATCCGCCGAACTGAATGAAGGTGTCGATCAACTGCCCGAGCCTCTGTCGTGCTTCCGGCGTTGCGACGGTGGCGGCGGTGTAACGCTGGTTGAATGCGCTTCCGCCCAGCATCGGAGCGTGGTTCCAGCTGCAGACGGAATTGATCGCCGCGGTGGGGCCGTGTTTTTCCCGCCCCTGCGCCGGTCCGGCACCGTCGGCGAACGGCATTCCCGCCCGGCGGCCATCCGGAGTCGCACCGCATTCGGCTCCGAGCCGCTGGTGCATCTCCCAGCAGAAAGTACCGGGGATAAAAGGGGAATCATCCGGAAACATTCGATGTTTGGCACAGCTTGCGGCGAGAAATTCAGTGACCTGCGGCAGTTCCCGGTCAACTTCCTGATCGCCGTTGCCGTACTTCGGGTGGGCGTTCAGAAAGCGCTGGCACAACGGTTCGTCACCGGCGAAGTCCCGGCCGAGAATTTCGCGCAACTGTTCAAGCGTCAGATTCTTTTCTTCGAATACTTCCCGGCGGATCACCGTCAGGGAGTCAACGAAGTTGGCCAGTCCGACGAAGGAGCACTCCACCCAGTTGTAACGGGCGCCACCCTCTTCGATATCCAGTCCGCGGGAGAGACAGTCGCGGGTGAAGAGACTCTGGATCGGCCGGCGCTGCTTCCGGAACCGTTCCCTGCGGACCGCATTCTGTTCCCCGGCCGCCGTTGCGATACGGCGGTCGATCAGATCGAGACAACCGCTTCGAAACGCCTCGTAGGAATCATCCTTCGACGTCGCCAGATACTCCAGTAGAATCGTCCCCAGCGGGAAGTAGGGGCTGGCCACGTAGACATTGCTCGAGCCGCACGGAGTGATTTCCACGCAGGTCGAATTGATGTACTCAACCGCTTCCGCCGGAGGAACTCCACGGGCAATCAGGCTGCCGCGGATCAGCTCGTCATTGAACACAGCGACATTGGAAAAGCCGTCGCAGATCAACTCCACCGCGAGGCGTTTCAGAGAATCTGGTGTATCTGCGTGCTGACAGAGACCGACGCTGGGATAGACCAGACGGGTCCGCCGGAGCGCTTCCAGGCAGAGAAAGGAGAGCTCATTGGTCGCATCGTTTCCTTCCGGCGTGCGACCGCCGATCATCACGGCGTAGGCGAGACCGCGACCGCAGTAGTCATTGATGAAGAAATAGAGTGTTTCGATCAATTCCAGCGCCTGCTGCCGACTGAGCCTTCCGGCCGCGAGATCCGCTTCATAGAACCGGATCAGACGGCGGTCAAGTCGTCCGGGGCCGACCAGTACCGCGCGGTCTCCGCTCTGGATTGCCAGCATCACGAACCAGATCAGCTGAATCGCCTCCTGAAAGGTTTCCGGCGGTCGGCGGGCGATCCGGCGACAGAGATCGGCGATCTCCTGTGTGACGGCACACTCCGCAGCCAGTTCAATCATCGCACTGATTCCCGCGGCCGCCTTCGCGCATGCCGGCATGGAGGCCGCTCTCTCCCGGAGTTTTTCCAGCCCGAGATGGAAGAGTTCGTCGTAGAATGGTTCGGCGTGGCCGGTCTGACCGGGAGTCCAGAGGCCCTCTTTTTCGAGATAGGCGCGGGCAGAGGCGATTTCGGCGGCATCATGGGGCAGCGCTTGGACTCGACCGATCAACGGTTCCGAAGGATCATGAAGGAAACGCAGGTCGGCCAGCCGGGCGGCTCCGACCGCGGCCCAGCGTTCCGCCAGGGGTTGACCGGCCGTTTCGCGCCAGGTGCGGGCCCATGGCACAAGATGGGAATCCAGATCCCATTCACAGTTTTTCCGTTCCCGCTGATGGTTCAGAATCTGTTCCCGGTAATTCATGACTGTTTCCCTTCGAAAGATTGTTTGAAGCCGATGGATGCGGAAATCCGGCGGGCACAGGCCTTGACGTGGTCACGGATCCGGGGCAGCTCTTCCCGGTTGAGGCGGCTGGAGAGCCCGGTGATGCCGATTCCGGCGACCGGATGCCCTGCAGCGTCGAAAACCGGTGAGCCGACGCAGTAGCTTCCCAGCACGTATTCATCAAATTCCTCGCTGCAGTGTGAGGATCGGATCTCTGCAAGTTCGGAGCGGATCACTTCCGGATCGACGATGGTGTGCGGCGTCAGGCGGGGCAGGGGAACCGAGAGGATCGCGTCGATCTCGGATTCTTCGAGGAATGCGAGCACCGCTTTCCCGAAGGCGTTCCCGTGCCAGTAAAGCCTGATCCCCGGGGTCACGCTCAGATAGTATTCCGCCGTAGGGGGCACGCTGTCGAGCTGCAGCATCCGTGGGCCTGCGGGAATTTGAATCTGGCTGGTCTCACGAAGCTCTGCGGAAAGTTCCTCCAGAAACGGCCGCGCCTGTTTGCGCAGATCGAAGTTGTTCTGCAACTTCATGCCGAGGGAAAAAAGACCGGCAGTCAATTCATACTGACCGGACGAGGTTCGTCCGACGTATCCTCTCTCCTGAAGTTCGGCAAGAACCCGGAAAACCAGATTCGGACTCAGGTTGAGCCGGCGTGCCAGCTCGGTCGGGCCCCATACACCCGGATTACCGGCCATAAATTCGAGAATCTCCAGCGCCGCCGCCGCTGCGGGAGCTTCATATTTCTTTGCCTGCATGATGAAATCGATTGTTTTATATTTAAAAAATAATTCTAAATATAGAATAATGCGGTGGCTGAAAAAATCAATGGCGGAAATGAAAAAAAACAGGAAGATTTCCCCGGATGAGGAAACGGCAGATGTCAGGAAGAGGATGAGGGCGTGGGGCTGCCGGCTTCGCCTCCAGCCTTTCTGTGCAAGACGTGAAGGATCATCCGAATCCACATTGCGGCGGAAAAAGGAGAAGCAATGAGGGAAATATCCTCATTGCTCCCCCGCGCACGGGCGCGCGTTTTCTTATTCGTAACACGGCGTTACTTGTAGAATCCCTGGGCGAGAGCCGGCTGACCGTTCCAGAAGTCCGCGTTCACCTTCTGCCAGTGGAGCGATTCGACATGACCGTCAAAGAAGTGGCCGTTGAGTTGCCCGGCGTGACGATAGGCGAGAGTTCCTTTGCCGTCCGCCGGAGTTTCTCCCACGTTGAAATATCCACTTGCGGCATTCGGATTGGGGGTGAAGCAGAAATAATCCAGCGCATCCATCCAGAAGAGTGACTTTGAAGGGCGCTTCAACCGGTTGAGTTTGAAAATGCCGGGATGAGTTGCATCGACGCCGCCGGTCGCGGTTGTGACATCCGTGTAGGTGTAGCCGTAACTGCGTTTTGGGGCACCATCGGTCGCGGTGAGCAGATTGTTGCTTTTCACGTAAGCACTGAGACTGCGTGCTCCGTCCGAAACAGGACAGAGCAGTCTGCGATTGAGCCGGTTCACGGAGTTCTGCATCGCGTCGCCGAGCAGCAGCCGGAAGGTCCGGTTCGCCGCGTAGCCGCCGTAAGCGCTCGGTACCCACCAGCCGTCACTGTCACCGGCATAGAGATTGCCGGCGGCTCCATATTGTTTCAGGTTGGCGGTACAGATCGCTTTGTTGGCACTCTCGCGCGCCTTGTTCAGGGCGGGCAGCAGTATGGAGGCCAGAATGGCGATGATCGCAATGACGATCAACAACTCGATCAATGTGAAGAACCGCAGAGGAGAATTTTGGGGATGGCAGGGCGGAGGGAAATTGCCGGTTCTGCGTACTTCAAACGATCCGGTTGCCGGTGAAACGGTGGATTTTCGACGGAGCTGCATCTTCCGGTACTCCCTTGTTATTTGCTTTTGTATTGTCCGTTAGTGGCGTTTTTCCATAAAATTATACCCTATCCTTCCTTGAAAAGCAACGAAATCAGGTTATTGTTGCATTTGCCGGAAAACAAAAAATATTTGGAAAAATGATTTATCATGAAAATCTGGAACGACTCCGCAGTATTCGACCGGTTTCATCCCCGTCTTTTTCATGAACGGGGGGATATGCGTTACTATTCCATCGAAAATGTCCGGAGTCAGGAACTTGTTGTGATGCCGGATCCCCCGCAGTGGGCGATGCTCTGGGGGACGGTGTTCTACCGCTCCCGTGCGTTTGCCGGGACCTGCCAGCGACGGGAAAAATCGGATTTTCTGGCCATTGAGCATGTGCGCGAAGGGCAGTTGCTCTTTCGCCAGGACGGCCGGATGTATCTGGTTGAACCGGGAGATGTCTGCCTGATGCTGCCCGGGCATTGCCATGAATTTATCATCGACACCGGCAGCTGTGTGAAATCATCGTTGCTGATGGTCGGTCCATTGCTCGGAGATATGCTGGAACGTACCGGTCTGGCCGGAAGCGATGTCCTCTCCGGAGTGGATGGTGGAAAATTCGAAGCGATTCTGGATCTCTTCCGGGAACTTTCAGCCGATGTCGGCTGGAATGCCGCCGAACGGCTCGGATGCCTGAGCTTCGAGGTCCTTCAGCTTCTGACTCATCGCAGGACGGTCCGGGCGGTTCCGGCGGAGTTGCGGAAACTGCTCGACTACATGGAAAGTCATCTGGAGGAAAAACTTTCGCGTGAACTTCTTGCCCGTCGCTGCGGCTGTTCGGTTCCGGCACTGATCCGCCTTTTCCGCACTTCTCTCGACAGCAGCCCCTACCGGGTTCTGACCCGGCTGCGGATGCAACGTGCGGTACGGCTGCTGGTGGAACGCGAACTCTCGGTCAAGGAGATTGCCGCCCGGGTCGGATATGACAACGCACTGAATTTTTCCACCGAATTTCGCAAACGCTACGGTGTGCCGCCTTCAGCCTACCGGCGGCGGTTCTGTGGAATGTAGATCCTCTCAACGGCGACATCCTGTCCGGGGGGAGGCTCAGCAGCAGGACTCCGGCTGGGGAAAGAATACCGGGTGTTCGCAGAATCGCGTGTTGGGCTGATGGACCGTCAGCATCGGCGCGCCTTCGAAAGTGACGAAACGCATTCCGTGACCACCGTCCTCCCGGAAAATCGGCATGGGCGCCTGACGCCACGGGCCGGTGATCCGACCGGATTCCGAGACGGCGAAGCCCATCGCATATCCCTTCTCTCCCATGCTCGACCAGAGCATCCGCAGCTCTCCCCGCACCGGATACAGAAACGGGCCGTCGGTCACGAAACATTTGCTGTGCCCCTGAAGTTCTCTTACCCACGGTGCGTCGGAGGCGTGGAAAAGCATGACCGGTTCGCCCGCCGCCGCCGTCAGGTCGGTGGTCAACGGCATTGCGCAGATGGTACCATCCTTGATCTGCACCCACTCGTGACAGAATACGATCCATGGTTTGCCGCTCTCATCGACGAACAGTGTGCCGTCAAGGCACTCCCACGCGGCCGGCGTGACCGGATATTCGGAGATCGGCCGGTAAGGTCCTGCGGGATGTTCTGCCCGAAGGATCTGCGTTCCCCGGCGCCGTTCCGGTGATTTGAAGGAGGCGAACATGTAATATGCCCCCTGATAGCGGTGCACCTCGGGGGCCCAGAAATCCTGTGTCGCCCAGAAATTCCGGTCCGGCTGGAAGGCCGGAATCGGACCTTCCCAGTTTTCCAGGTCGGTACTGCGGTAACAGTGGAAGCCCGGTTCCGCAAGCGGGGTTCCCGGTGTCGTGACTGTGGAGCCGAAAAGATAATAACAATGTTCTTCTTCCACCCGCAGAACAAACGGGTCGCGGATCACGATGTCTGTCAGTTTCATGTTTCCTCCGGATTTCTCTGCTTGAAATACTCTGCCGTCGCAACCGACTCGTTTTTCCCTGTGGTAAAACAGAGATGGGCGAAACGGGAAATTCGTACTTTCGACCACCTCAGATAAGCTCGTTTCCCAGAACTGCCGGATAGGTTTCGTTTTCCGGGGTCCCACCTTCTCCGCGCGGGTAACCGAAGGTCAGGCTGTCGCCGAGGCACGCCACCGTGGCGGGACTCTCCTGCAGCTCCCGGAATTTCGCCGCCACCGCGACGGCGACCGCCCGGTACCCGGCGGGACGCAGATGGACCCCGTCCGGCTGGCCGCAGTTTGCGACGGTGCGGATCAGATCGGCTGGAGCCATGCTGACCAGTGAGTGTACGTCAACGTATGGTACGCCGATTTCCCGCGCCAGTTTTTTTACGATCTCACCGGCCTCGCGAAGCCGGTCCGCGGGGGGCTGATCGCCGTAAGCGGCCCGGTCATGGCGGGTATAGAGAAGTTCTTCCAGGCACGGTGGTGGAGTCAGCATCATCACCCGGATCCCCGCGGATGAGAGTTCCGCCGTGATCCGTCGCAGATTCACCTGATATTCCGCGGCCGGAACCAGTGCGTAAGAGTTGATCCGGTCATTGGTACCGGCCATTACGACCGCCCACTCCGGCTTGAGCGTCAGAGCCTGCGGTACCTCTTCGCGCAGCACCTGAGCCGAAGTTGCGCCGCAGATTCCGAGATTGTAGACTGTTGCCATTCTTTCCTGCTCCCGTTTGGAATGTAATATAAGGTGGACGGGAAAATTTACAAATTTCTTCTTCCGGGAAGTTCATGATTCCCCGAAAGCGAAGCGGACGGGGAATGCTCCAAACGCCGGACTCCCTCTTGTCCGGGGCCGTCTCCGGGACCCCCGTCAAAAAAGTGGGATGGTTCAATAGCCCAGTTCGTCAAGACCCTCGAACTGCATCCGGTAATAGCGGGCATAGATGCCTTCACGCTCCAGAAGTTCCGCATGGGCGCCGCGCTCGGTGATTGCGCCGCGATCGATCACCGCAATCTCGTCCGCGTTGCGGATCGTACTCAACCGGTGGGCGATCACGATGGTGGTGCGCCCTTCGGAGAGTTTCTCCAGAGCCGCCTGGATGTGCCGTTCACTCTCGTTGTCGAGCGCGCTGGTCGCTTCGTCAAGGATCAGAATGCGGGGATTTTTGAGAAATACCCGGGCGATGGAAATCCGCTGTTTCTGACCGCCGGAGAGACGGACGCCGCGCTCTCCGGCATCGGTATCGTAGCCGTCGGGCAGGGAGAGGATGAAATCGTGAATGTTCGCCTTTTTCGCCGCTTCGATGATCTCCTCCTCGGTGGCGCCGGGCTTGCCGTAGGCGATGTTTTCCCGGAGGGTCCCGGAGAACAGATAGATATCCTGCTGTACGATGCCGATTGTGCTGCGCAACGAGTCGAGCGTGGCCTCCCTGACGTCGGTATGGTCGATCAGGATCCGGCCGTCGGTCACATCGTAGAAGCGCGGCAGCAGCGAACAGAGCGTGGTTTTTCCGCCGCCGGAGGGGCCGACCAGCGCGAGTGTGCGTCCGGCCGGAACGGTGAACGTGATGTCGCGAAGCACCGGCGTTGATTCATCATAACGGAACGAGACATGGTCGAAGGTGATGTCGCCCCTGACGTTCTCCAGCGGGTGTGCATCCGGGCGGTCGACGATTTCCGGTACGGTCTCGACCACTTCGAGGAAACGCTTGAACCCGGAATAGCCGCGCTGAAACTGTTCCGTGAAGTTGATCAATACGTCGACCGGGTTGATGAAAATCCCGATATAAAGTGCATAGATCGCCAGCTCGGCGGGATCGAGAGAGCCGTGTGCCACAGCCCAGCCGCCGCTGGTCAGGATCGCGACGTAGAGCAATCCCTGAAAAAAACCGTTCCCGGCGTGGAAGCTGCCCATCACACGGTAACTGCTGACTTTGGAATCGAGAAACTGCAGGTTGCTGCGGCTGAATTTGCGCCGTTCCAGCTCCTCGTTTGCGAAGGATTTGACGATGCGGATGCCGGAGAGGCTGTCTTGAAGGCGCGCGTTCACTCCGGCGATCTTGCGCCGGTTGTCGAGAAAGATCGCATGCATCCTGCGGTTCTTGCGGATGCTGAATACCGTCATCAGAATCGTGACCGCGAGCAGAATCAGCGTCATCTGGACATTGATGAACATCAAAATGACGAAGGCTCCGACGATCTTCAGAGTCGAGATCACGATGTTTTCAGGCCCGTGGTGGGCGAGTTCCGAGATATCGAAGAGATCCGACACCAGCTTGGACATCATTTCACCGGTGTTGTTGCGGTCGTAGTAGGAGAAGCTGAGCCGCTGGTAGTGGTTGAAGAGATCCTGCCGCATGTCGCTCTCCATCCTGGCGCCCATGACATGCCCCCAGGTGGTGATGTAGTACTGGCAGCAGTAACGCAGTGCGTACATCGCCAGCAAGCCTGCGCCGACAAACCAGATCACGCGCAGGATCGTCTCCGGCCCCCGGGGAAAAAGATCCTTGACCAGCAGATTCAGAATCTGCGGGAATGCCAGGTCGATCGCGCAGAGCGTCAGCGCGCAGATCATGTCGATGTAGAAAAGCCGCCGGTAGGGGCGGTAGTAACGGATGAACTTTTTCAGAATGTGCATCATGGGGATTCCTCGGAACATGTTGCGGGCGGATCGCCCCTTTCCTTAATATACCGGCGGCAATTTTGTTTTGCAACCGGAAACGGAAAATGTTCCGCCTCCCGGAGTTCCCGGGGAGAGGTTTTCTCAGCGGGGAACGGCTCCCGCCGACTGCGGCAGTGACGCACGGTACCGGTTCGGAGTCATTCCCGTATGGCGTTTGAAGATCCGGATGAAGTAGTTGCTGTCTTCGAAACCGGTTCGTTCGGCAACTTCTCCGACGGAAGGACGCCCCGGAAAGGAGAGAAGACGCTTCGCCTCGGCGATCCGCAGTTCGGTGAGGTATTGCATCGGAGAGCGCCCGAGCGCCTGACGAAAGCGCCGGTTCAGAGTGGATTGCGACATCGCCGCCCGTTCCGCGAGTTCGGAAAGCGTGATGGAGCGGTTGCACTGTTCACGCATGAAACTGATGACTTCTCCGAGCCGGAACAGTTCGTCGTGGATGCTCTCCCGCCGGAAATGTTCCACATTGTGCGAGATACTGCCGATCAGGCGCATCAGACAGCAGACGGCGCGGAAAAGGTGGCCGGGGGAACCGGAGCGCAACTCGTCCTCCATGCGGTCGATGATGGCCACAAGCTCATCCTGAAGCAGTTTCCCGATTTTGAAATGGCGCCGGAAACCGCGGAGCGGCCGCAGCTCCGGCTCCAGTTCGAAAAAGGCCTGATAGCCCGGTTCGGAAGCCAGATCGAAGAGCGGCAGTTTCAGCAGCCTGGGGCGGTAAAGCAGGTTGATCAGGGCGAAGTCGTGTTCCGTCTGGTAACTGTGGTAGACGCCCGGCTTGATCAGAAACAAATCGCCGGCCGAAATCGGGTAACTTTCATTCTCCGTGTGGTGAATGCACTCCCCGTCGGTGACCAGAACCAGCTCGTGAAAGTCGTGGCAGTGCATCCCCGTGGTGGTGTGACGGTTGAGGCGTATCACCGCCAGAGGTGCATTTTCCGGCATGAAGCGGCTCACCGTATAACGGCTTTTCATCGTCGATTCCCTTCGTTTTGTCCGGGAGAAAACATGCCGCTTCGCCTTGCCTCTGTCAAGCGCGGATCGGAAGAAAAATCACACTTTCTGCGGGATCCCGGTTTCCTGCTGGAACCCGAAACGTGCGAAGTTATTTTCCCCACGGAATGAACAGAATGTGGCCGGAGGTCCTGCCGTCGATCACCTCATAATCAAATACCCGGTAGAGAAAACTCCAGTAGCGGCGTTCCGGGGTTTTCTGGAGGAAGAGAAAGGGGGGACACAGATATTCACTTGAATCGCCGTCGTGTTTTTCGCGATAGAGGAATCCGAAAACCCGGAGGTCGCTTTTGTCGCCGTTCTTCCGGATGATGACGCTGCCGAGGCCGAACTGCCCCCAGTAGTCCTGATTGAAGCGTTCAAACCAGGAGGTCAGTCCGAACAATGTCCTGTGCTCGAAGAAGTCGACTTCGACGCAGAAGTTTTCCACCAGATGCTTGCGCCAGATTGCGATATCCTCCACCGTTTCCGGGGGCGACAGTTCGATTCCGAATTCCTCTGCGTATTTCGCAATGTTCTGTTGCGTATCTGCAATCCGCTGCCGGAGTTTTTCAGGATCATTTTTCACATGCCTGCCGGTCGATTGGATTCCTTTCATGGCGGTTTGCAGCTGGATAAGGCTCTGCCGCAGGCGCTCGAGCTTTTCCGGGGCGGCGTCGGAACGCCAGATCCGTGAAGTACCGCTCTCATGAAAGGCGAGAAACATTCCGAGATAACTCTGCCGTTTGCCCAGCGTCACGTTCCGCACCATTCTGCCGTCGCTGAAACTCCTGCCGAAGGGCGTGTAGGATCTGTCGGGCAACGCGGTTGAGAGATCCTGACATTCCGAACGGTTCATGTACAGAAGCGGTGAAGGCGGAAACAGAATGTCTCTGTTGAAGCTAACCAGCGGCCAGACTTGATACTGTTTGACTTTGCCGCCAAGGCTTTCATACCGGATCATTCCCAGCGCAACCCACCAGTTCAATTCTACTCCGGAGCGCTCAAACATTGCGAGTGGACCGAAGAAGAGTCGAAATCCCTGCGGGGTTACGGTATGACCGTAGAGAGGAAAGAACCCGTGTCGCCGGCTTTCCCCGTCATTCTTCCACCATACCGGTCCGAACATGTGGAAGCAGTCGATCTTCCATACCGCCGGAAAGAGTCCGTAGTTCCCATTTGCCGAGTTCCACCAGAGAGGTCCGAATTGACGGAATCCCGGCGAAAGCAGGAATACGGGGAAAACTCCACCACTGTTGTTCCACCGCCATGCCGGCCCGGCGATCCAGCGGTCCGCCGCTTTGTAATAGAGTACCGGGAGAATGACGAAATAACCGGAGCCTTCCGGATGATTTTTCCAGATCAATGGGCCGATATGGTGGAAGCGTCCGGTGTGAAACAGGGGGAACATTCCGCAATATCCGTTTCCCCAGTAGGCGTTGAGGGCCCATCCGGCAGCCTGATCCCAGCCGGAGAGCGGCCAGAGAATTGCCGCGGCGTCACCGTCCTGATGGTAGAATGGGCGTATCGCGAAACCGCGGTTATCCCGATCGAACAACGGCCAGAGGATCGAAGTGAAATTTCCATTGCGATAGTAGAGCGGCCAGAGGTTGACCGTCTCTTGGTTGAAATGAATTTCAAGATCTTCACCGGCCGGAGTGTTGCGAAGGATCCGGTTGCCGCTTATACACCCCATATTGGACAGCAGCAGTGCGATGCCGGACATGAACAGTACGATGGACTTTTTCATATTCCCTTACCCGGTACTCAAGTGATATTGAAGTAGTTCAATAATCTATTGCTCCCACAGTTTAATACTTGTAGTTCAGCTGGCGTATTTGACAGACTCCTTGTGAAAAAGAGCTTTGATCTTCTCCGGTTGTTTTTGAATGCTTCGCATATGGGATTTTGCATGTTCTTCA
>CALXOA010000012.1 GCA_944389895.1 uncultured Victivallis sp.
CAAGCACCTGATTCTGAATACGTACGATCTCCGGCAGTTCCTCCGGTTTCAGCGTCCAGCGCCCGTCCGGGTTGCGTCGCCAGACGCCCGAGCAGCTGCACGGCGCATCGACCAGCACCCCGTCGTAACGCTCCCGCTGTTTCCCCTTGAGCGGTTTCCCGTCCCACTCCCGGGTGACGATGTTCGGGAAACCGGCCCGACGGGCCCGGGTGCGCAGATCGTCGAGCTTGTAGGCCCGGACATCACTTGCGACCACGGTTCCGGTACGTTGCATCAGCTGTGCGAGGGCGAGTGATTTTCCTCCCGCTCCGGCACAGGCGTCGAGCCAGCGTTCCCCCGCCGCCGGAGCTGCGGCCCGGGCGATACATTGGCTGGCGATGTCCTGCACTTCGAACTCCCCGTTGCGGTAGGCGTCCAGCGTAAAGAGATTGATGTGCGGTGCGATGACGGCGACCGCCTCCTGCAGACGTGGATGGCGTTGCAACTCGAGTCCGGCGGCGGTCAGTTCGGCGAGTACCCGGTCGGGGTCGGCGGTCTGAAGCCGCAGCCACATCGGCGGACGCCGCTCGAGTGTGTCGCGGAATTGTTCGAGATCAAGTTGGTCCGGCAGATGATCCCACACCCAAGAGGGAAGCAGATCGCGCCCTGAGAATGTCGCTTTAACTCCGAAGAGTTCCGCCAGCGCCCCCGCACGTGCCGCCAACTGGTCGGCGGCGTCACGGCTGCTCCGGGGCCACGGGAAATTGAGCTCCTTTGCCAGCAGATCCGCGGCGGCAAGATTCCGGCGGTCGAGATAGAAGGCCGCAAACATCAGGGCGTCAAGTTCGACTCGGCCGAGATGGATTTCTCCCCGCTCGATCTCGGCAAGGCGCTCCGCGGGCAGAAATTTGCGCAGGATCCCCCAGAAACGGAACATCGCGTAGATCGCCTCCCCGATGAACCGGCGGTCACGGGAACCGCAATGGCGGTTCTCCCGGAGCCAGCCTGCGAGTACCCGGTCGGCCGGCCGGCCTTCCCCGAATACCGCGGCGAACGTATATCGTGCCGCCGTATTTGCGGATTTCATCTGCGAACGGAATTTGTGTGCATCAAGTTCCACGCTGGTGTTCTTCCGGTTGTCTGTTTTCATTCCCTTCTCCGAATCCAAAGCGGTAATTTTCATACAATAACCCCATTTCTCCCTTTTTTACAGCGATGATTGTCGAAATCAGGCTGAAAAATTTGCAATCCGGCTTCCGGCGCGCTAGCTTATCTGAACCGACCGGAATGGGGGTTCCGGTCCGTCCGGCCAGCCGGGCGTGGGCGGGGCCCTTTTTCTGCCGGGTCGGCCGAAAAGAGCATCGCGGGAATCGTGACTGAAACACGGGGAGTTTGTCGGAAATATGAAAAAGGCTGTGTTCTGGCTTCTGCCGGTGGCGGCGCTGGCAGGGCTGATCGGCTATCGCCTGATGGAAGAGGAACAGGCGGAGGAGGGGAACAGAAAGCGGGGGATCGCTGCGGTCGCCGTTGAGGCGGTACGCCCCGAAATCGCGGCGATTCAGGACCGCAGGGTGTTTACCGGTACCCTGAAACCATGGTCTCTGTATGAAGTGGCGCCGAAGGTGGGAGGACGGCTGGAGGAGATCCGGTTCGACATCGGCGACCGGATCCGGGGCGGTGAACTGATTGCCCGGATCGATCCCACCGAGTATCAGCAGGTGGTCGACCAGAATGCCGCCGATCTCGATGTGGCCCGTGCCCAGCTGGCCGAGGCGCAGGTGATGCTCGACCTGCGCAAGAGTGAGCTTGACCGGCAGAAGAATCTGTTTGAAAAGAACGTCGGGACTCTTGCTCAGCTGGAGTCGGCGCAGACCAATTTCCAGGCGCAGGAGGCCGCAACCCGCCGGAACCTCGCCGAAGTCAAGCGGCGCGAGGCGATTCTCGACAACGCGAAACTCAAGCTTGCGGATTGCGTGATCACTGCGGAGTGGAGTGGCGATGCACAGCCGCGTTTCGTCGGAGAGCGTTACGTCGACCAGGGGACGCTGTTGGCGTCGAATCAGGCCATTCTGAGTGTCGCCGAACTGGACCGGCTGCGGGCCGTCATCCATGTGATCGAACGTGACTACCCGTATCTGCGCCACGAACAGACCGCCCTGCTGACCACCGATGCCTATCCCGGCCGGACGTTCCGCGGGCGGATCGTCCGTATCGCTCAGCTGCTGCAGGACAATACGCGGCAGGCCGCGGTTCAGCTTGAGATTCCCAATGAGGATCTTCGGCTGAAGCCGGGAATGTTCGTCCGGGTGGAACTCGAGTTCGCTTCGAAGAGCGAAGCGGTCGTGGTGCCTCGCAACGCGATTGTCAAGCGGGACGGCAAAGAGGGGGTGTTCACTCTCGACGTGGAAAATGCCCGGGCGGTTTTCACTCCGGTTGAAATCGGGATCGCCGCCGGAGAACGGGTCGAAATTCTCTCTCCGAAGCTGGAGCGTCCGGTGATCACGCTCGGCAACCATCTGCTGACTCACAATGTGCCGGTGATTGTGCCCGCGGAGTTCCGGAATACGGCGGCGGAAGAGGCGCAGCCGGAAGAGGGGAGTATCCCGTAGCATGAACATCCCGGAATTCTGCGTCAGGCGACCGATCTTCATTTCGATGGTCAGCTGTATTGTGATGATCCTGGGCGGTGTGGCTCTGACCTATCTGCCGGTCGATCTGATGCCCGACATCACTTATCCCGGTGTCACGATCGTGACCACTTATGAGGACGCCAGCCCCGAGGAGGTGGAGGAGCTCATCTCAAAGAAGATTGAAGCGGCGTTGTCGGCGGTTTCCGGGGTAAAGGAGATCACCTCAACCTCCGGCGAGGAGTCGAGCAACGTGACCGTTTCCTTCAACTGGGGAACCGATCTCGAGGCGGCGGTTGCCGATGTCCGCGATCGTCTTGACCGCGTGGTGCCGCGGCTGCCGGATGACGCCGACCGGCCGATTCTGTACAAATTCGACTCGGCCAGTTCTCCGATTCTGCGGATCGGAGTCTCCACCGAGATCGATCTCCTGGACGCACGCCAGTTGATAGAGGATCAGATGCAGTACCGTCTCGAGCGTGTTGACGGGGTCGCATCGATCAGCATCGGAGGCGGTCTCGAGCGCGAAATTCAGGTCCTCTTCGACGTGGATAAAGCGCGCAAACTCAATACATCCCTTGAAAATGTACTCACCGTGCTGCAGAATGCGAATGTGACCACTCCTGCCGGTAATCTGCGCGAGGATCGGCTTGAAATCCGGGTGCGGACTCCCGGGACCTTCACTTCGCTCGACCAGATCCGTGACACGGTGATTGCCACCGGGGCCAACGGCGAGAAGATCAAGCTCGGTGATGTGGCTGAGGTGATCGATACACATACGAAGGTTACCCGGTTCGTCCGGGTGAACGGCAGGCCCGGAATCATGATTCAGGTGTACAAGCAGTCCGGCGCGAACACCGTACGGGTGGCCAACGAGGTGCTCAAGGTGCTTGACGAACTCAATGCGGAGTATGGATCGCAGGTCCGGCTCAATGCGATCATCAATTCCGCGGACTACATTGAGCGGTCGATCGCCGGTGTCGCCGATTCCGCGGTCTCGGGCGGTATTCTCGCCGTGGTGGTACTTTTCCTGTTTCTGCGCAACTTCGGCAGCACGGTGGTGATCGGCATCAGCATTCCGATGTCGATCATCGCGACGTTCGCCCTGGTCTACTTCTGCGGTTACACTTTGAACATCATGACCCTCGGCGGCCTCGCCCTCGGCGTCGGCATGCTGGTGGATAATTCGATTGTTGTGCTTGAGAACATCACCCGACTGCGCGACAAGGGATTGTCACCCCATGATG
Organism: uncultured Victivallis sp.; assembly: GCA_944389895.1. GTDB lineage: Bacteria > Verrucomicrobiota > Lentisphaeria > Victivallales > Victivallaceae > Victivallis. The sequence goes on from CALXOA010000012.1 coordinate 3,854, forward strand.
CGGCGATCCAGGGAACCGGTGAAGTGGCGATCGCGCTCACCGCCAGCACGCTGACCACGCTGGCGGTGTTTCTGCCGCTGCTCTTCATGGAGGGGATGGCGGGGGTGATGTTCAAGCAGTTCTCCGCTGTGGTGACGTTCTCTCTGACCTGTTCGCTCTTCACCGCGATCACGCTGGTGCCGATGATGGCGGCGAAATGCCTCTCCCCGAGTTTCAGTGTCGATGACCGGAATGTCTCTTTCATTCAGAGGATTCTCGCCTCCACCGAATACTTCCAGCGCTGGCTGGAACGCTCCTACGGGGCGGCGCTCGACGTGGTCCTGCGTTATCGCTGGACCTTCATTCTGGCGCTGATTGCACTCTGCGGCGCTTCGGCGCTGCTGGTCGGGCGGATCGGCACCGAGTTGATGCCGAAGGCTGATGAAGGCGAAGTGCGTATCTTTCTTGAAATGGAGGTCGGAACCAGCCCCGAGGTGGTCAACGATGTGGTGATCGCCTCCGAACAGGTGATCCGTGAGGTGTGCGGCGACGACATGAACGGCTGGGTGACGTTCGCCGGCGCCTCTGACTGGCGTGCCTCCGGAGGCCATAAGGCGAACTACAACATCCGGTTGAAGTCACGTACCCGGCGGGAACGTTCCGATCAGCAGATCGCCGAGGAGCTCGACCGGCGGCTGAAGGGATGGCCGGGTGCGGTTTTCCGGGTTCGTGCCGGTCAGGGGCTGTTCTCCCGGATGATGGGGGCCGGAACCGGCGAGGGGGTCGCCGTTGAAATCCGCGGTTTCGACTTCGACGTCGCGGCGGCGCTGGCCGCCCGGATCAGTGAGGCGATGGCTTCGGTCAAGGGAATCACCGACGTGAAATTGTCGCGGGACCTCGGGGTCCCGGAGGATCGTCTCTATATCGATCGCGACAAGGCGAATGATCTCGGGGTTCCGGTCCGGCGGATCGCCGAGGCGTTGCGGACGATTCTGGCCGGTTCCGAGGCCGGAGAGTTCCGCGAGGACGGCGACGAGTACACGATTCTGGTCAAGGTCAAGGATGCCGATCTGTTGACTCTGGACCAGATTCTCGACCTTTCGATTCCCAACGACAACGGCGATCTGGTGGTGCTGCGGAACCTGATCTCCTACAACCGGGTTACCGGACCGGTGAATATTGAGCGTAAGAATCAGGAACGTGTGCTGACCGTGGGGGGCAATATTCTGAATCGCGACCTCGGGTCGGTGGTCAACGACATCAAGGAGAAGCTAGCTGAGATTCCTCGACCGGCATCATTTTCCTGGCTGTTTTCCGGGGATTACGAGGATCAGCAGGAGTCGTTCCGGGAACTGCTCTTCGCCTTCTCTCTGGCGCTTGTGCTGGTCTACATGGTGATGGCGTGTCAGTTCGAATCGCTGCGCGACCCGTTTGTGGTGATGTTTTCGGTTCCATTGGCCGGGATCGGGGTGATTCTGGCACTGTTCCTGACCTACACCACGTTCAACATGCAGTCTTTCATCGGCTGCATCATGCTGGCCGGTATCGTGGTGAACAATGCGATTCTGCTTGTTGATACGGCCAATTTGCTCCATCGGCGGGACGGCCTGCCGCTGGGCGAGGCGGTCCGCGAAGCGGGGACCCGGCGGTTGCGCCCGATCCTGATGACTACGCTGACCACCGTACTCGGATTGCTGCCGCTGGCCCTCGGGCTGGGAGACGGCGGTGAAACGCAGGCGCCGATGGCACGGGCGGTGATCGGCGGGTTGACCAGTTCGACGCTGATTACCCTCTTCTTTGTTCCTGCGGTCTATCTGGTTGCGGAAAATCTTTTTGCCCGCGGAAAAGATGCCGTCCAGAAGGAGTAAATGGTCCCCCCGCAACGCCTCCGGAGCCTGCCCGACACCGCACGGGGCGGGAAACGGTTACTTCGCGCGCGGATGGGCCTCGCGATAGACCTCCTTCATCCGCTCCGCGCTGACGTGCGTATAGATCTGTGTGGTGCTCAGATTTTCGTGCCCGAGCATCTCCTGAACGCTGCGCAGATCGGCGCCGGCATCGAGCAGGTGGGTGGCGAAGGAGTGGCGCAACTTGTGCGGTGTCAGATCCGGCGGCAGGTTGGCTGCCATCAGGTAGTTTTTCAGATTGCGCTGAAAGGAGCGTGGGGTCAGGCGTTCTCCCGCCTGATTCAGAAACAGGGGAGAACCCGGGGAACGCCCCCCCCCGACGCTGCCGCGCAACCTGCAGTAGGCGCGCAGTGCCCGGACTGCCGGTCGGCCCAGAGCCGCCAGCCGCTCCTTCTTGCCTTTCCCGCGAACCAGCGCGACGCCACCGATCAGATCGAGGTCGCCCATATTCAGGCCGACTGCCTCGCTGATCCGCAGTCCGCCGGAATAGATCACTTCGACCAGAGCCAGATCGCGGGCGGAGGAAAATTCGGCGGATTCCTCCGATCTGACGATTCCCGCCTGCTGTGCCTGGCTCCAGTATGCCCCGACTGCGCGGGTCAGAAGATCAACCTGGTTGACGCTCATAATCTTGGGCAGCGGATGATCCGTTTTCATCGGGGGCAGTTTCAAAAACGGATTATCGGAGATACGTTCCATTTTCGCCAGAAAACGGAAGAACGAACGCAACGCTGAAAGTTTGCGCTGCGTGGAACGCTTTCCGTCGCCCGCCTCATGAAGCGCCATCACAAAGCTGCGCGCCTGTTCCCGGTCGACCGTTGCCCAGTCGTTGAATGCCGCATCGCCGCGTACTCGTTCCGCAAATTCGATGATGTCGCGGCGGTAAGCATCGATGGTATGGTCGGAGGCGTTGCGTTCAAGCCGCAGATATTGGAGGAAATCGTCGAGGGCCGAACTCATTTTGTGTCGCCGTTTGCTTCTGTCTCCGGTTCCGCCTGAAATGTCGCCAGCAACTTCCCGTCTGCGTCAAACAGCGAAAGCTTGTCGCCCGTAATCGAATAGGAGGCGGTCTCCTTCAATGCTTTCATGAAAGCATTCTCATACGGCAGGCCCGGTCCGGCCATCATCGTCATTCCCAGCGCGCCGAAATTCAGTTTTTCGTCAGCAATGCTGGCCTTTCCGAAGAAATAATTGACCCCGCCGCAGCCTGATACCTTCCCGGCGCGGTCAATCTGCAGCCTCGCGCGTGAAGCTCCATCGGTTTCCGTAACCCCATCTCCGTCATTCAGGGAAATCGGTTTCCAGTTCGTACCTTCCAGCGGCATATTCATGCTGCATCCGACAAGCCCCATCATTGCCAGTGCCGCTGTGAGCTGAAGAGCAAATCTTCCTGCCATGTTTCCTCCTCCATAAGTTTTCCCGTCTATCATCCACGCGATCCGGAGCCGTGGAAACGCAACAGTTCTCTGCCTTCGGCATCGAACAGGGTCAACCGGTCGCCGTTGATCGAATAGCGCGCCGTCAGCTCCAGCATCGACAGAAAATGTTTTTCGTACCTGCCTGCCCGTCCCGGCCGGGAGGTTACCGAGAGTACGCCGAACCGCATTTCATCGCCGTTGCCGATCGTCACCGAGCCGAAGAAAAAGTTGTCTCCGACCCGGCCTCCGGCCCGTCCGTCCGGCAGAAAACTCAGTCGTGCGGAACCGCTTTCGGGAGGAGCCGACTCCGGTGACCAGAGCGTGCCCGATAACGGCAGCGGTTCGGGAGCCGGAAAAGTGAAAAACGAACATCCGGCTCCGGCAAAGATTGCGAAAAGGAGCAAAAGCAGATTTTTTTTCATTTTGATTTGTACCGGCAGGAACTCTTATGTATATTAAACTTTGAACCCGGTGAAATCTAACATGCAATCCCTGTGTTGTCAAATAAAATCAGGAGGACGAGGAAGATGAAAAAAATGCTGCATTCGTTGCTGTCCGGCGCGGCGCTGTGCGCCGCCGGCCTTCTTTCCGCAGCGGAAACGGTTCCAGCCGCAGCTGTTGCAGAAACCGCTCCGGTGCAGGCTGCCGCGGAAAATACGGCTGTCACCGTCGAAGGCACGGTTACCGCCAGTTTACTCAATGTCCGCCTGAAGCCGGAACTTGCGGCTCCCGCCGTCACCAAATTGCGGCGCGGAACCAAAGTGGCCATCACCGGCGAAAAGGGGGGGTTTTACGAGATTGTTGCTCCCGCATCCACCCCGGTTTATGTGTCGGCGATTTACCTGCGTGACGGCGTGACTCTCTCTCCGGTGGTGATGCGTATTGCGATGGCGCAGAAAGCGGAATCCTACGGTATGCTGAAACGGGGAACCAGGGTGAATGTCGAGAGTGTTTCGCGCTATGACTGGGCCCGGATAACGCCGCCGGAAACACTTCGGCTCTACGCTGCAAAAACTTACATTACCGCTGCCGGGCCGATTCCCTCTTCCGCGCCCGCGGTTCAGCCGGTCCAGAAACCTGCGGAGCAACCGGTCCGGAAACCTGCGGAGCAACCGGTCCGGAAACCCGCGGAACAGCCGGTCCAGAAACCCGCGGAACAGCCGGTCCAGAAACCTGCGGAACAGCCGGTCCAGAAAACTGCTGTTCCGTCGCAGAATCCAGTTGAAGTTCCTGCGGATCAAACAGTTGATCCTGCCGTGAAAAAAACTGAAGTGTCTGGCGTTGCGGCTGAAGCGGAGCAGAAGGGTGACGCTGAAGAAAAGAGTGCTTCAGATGGAAAAGAGCAGAAGGAGGCGGCTCCTTCGCAGCTCGATGCAGCGCTGAAGGAGCTTGGCATTGATCTTTCTGCAGGTAAGGCTGTAACAGCAGCGGGATATTTTGCTCCGTTGACCGGTACCACCACCCCGACAGTCCGCTATGCGCTTCTGAAGGAAGAGCAGCCCGAAAAGTATGTGAACACCTATTTTGTCTGTGCCGAGGATGCCGCTTCGCTGGCCAGGCTCGCCAATGAGAACGTCGAGCTGACCGGTGTCGCTTATACGGTTCCCGGCTGGAAAACTCCGGTCCTGAAAGTGGAGCGGGCTAAATTGCTCAAATAAGGTTTTTCGTGTCTTTCCCTGTTCCGCAGCTTGAATATGTCTGATTTTGGATGTATTTTAGGATTTCCGTAATTTGAACAATTCTGTTTTGAGTTCAGGATAAAAAGAAGGAAAAAGAAAATGAAAAGAACGTTTCAGCCCTCCAACCGCCGTCGCAAGCGTCGTATCGGTTTCTTTGCCCGCATGGCCACCAAGGCCGGGCGTCTGGTTCTCAAGCGCCGTCGCCAGAAGGGGCGGGCGAAGTTGACCGCGTAACGCTTTTTCATGAGATTTACTGGAACTTTGTGATCCGGAGTCGGCATTTTCCAGAAGAGGCCGGGGCCGGATTTTCCAATTGGGTTTCACCTTGAAGAAACGGCTGCGAAAACCGGATAAACTGCGGTTCAAATCGGAATTCGACCAGGTCAGGCTCGATGGAAAAAAGATGGTGGGGCCCGGAATGCTGGTAGTTTGTGCTCCGGCCCCGGATCGAAAGGTTCGGTGCGGAGTGATATGCGGCAGGAAGTACAGTCTGCTTGCTGTAAAGCGCAACCGGGCCCGGCGGCTGTTGTGGGAGAGTTTCCGGCTGCTCCGGGGGAATCTGCCGGAGTGCCGTCTGGTTCTGATTCCGCGGCGCCGCATGGAGAAATACAGTCGGATGGAGGCGACTCGGGAACTGGCCGGGTTGTTGATGAAAGCCGGGTTGCTCCCGGCGGACGTGGCGGCATCGCCGCCCGAATGTTGATTGCAATCATCAGAGTTTATCAGTGGACGCTCTCCCCGCTGTTGCCGAACTGCTGTCGGTTTGAACCGACCTGTTCGCGTTACGCAGTGGAAGCTTTGCGGCTTCACGGCTTCTGGCGGGGAAGCTGGTTGACCTGCCGGCGGCTGCTGCGTTGCCAGCCGTTTTGTCGAGGCGGCTTCGATCCGGTGCCGCCGCCCGCCGGCTCCCGATGCCCCGCCGTGGCGGATGCTCCGGAAAATCCGGGAGAAAACAAGCGGCAGTGAGGCGGAATTGAGTCAGAAAAGCGAGAAGGAAACAACGTGAAATTCGATCGAGAGACGCTGATCGGTATAGCGATCTGCCTGGTGGTATTGTTCGGCTGGGAACCTTTTGCAAAGTGGATGGGCTGGCTCCCAGCGTCACCGCCGGCTGCCGTGATACAGCAACCGGCGGCCGGCACCGTACCGAAAGGGCCGGAAACGTCCTCAGTCTCAGCACCGGTACCCGTGCCAGAACCGGTTCCGGTTGTTGAAATCAAGTCTGCGCCTCCGCTTCCCCCCGTCACCCTTGCCAATACGGATATGGAGCTGACCATCGAGCCTCTGACCGGTTCTCTCCGTGCGGTGGAGCTTGATCGTTACCTGAATGCCGCCCGGAATGCCAACATCGTGCTGGATCAGACCTATTCCGGGACCGGTGCTCTTTCGCTTTCGGATCTGGCGACGCCGTGGGTCACCACGGGAATTACGGAAAGCAGGCTGGAAAAAGAACGTTATTTTCTGACGCGTGAGATCCGGACTTCGAACGGGGGAAAATTCCGTGTCTCGGAGAGCTGGCAGATCGAAGCCGCCGGTTACGAGACGAAATACACTTTCACGATTCTGAATGATTCGGATCGTCCCGTTTCTTTCTCCCGCCTGGTGCTCAACGGCGGAGATCTTGCGCCGTGGGCGAAAGTTTCGGGAGACAAGGTGCGCATTCCCTCCTTCCGGATGGATTTCATGACTGTCAATGGAAAGTTCGTTGACATCAAGGAGGGGAAGGAGGATTCCGATTATTTCCGGAATCCGCCGCCGCTGGTCACCTGGGCCGGTATCAGCAACAAATATTTCAGTGTCCTTCTGACGGCTGCGGAACCCTTCACACTCTATCAGAAACGGCAGATCCACTTTGCGGGAAAGGTACGTGAGGAGACGATGAGTGTTGGTGCCGCTTTCCCGGCATTTCTGCTGAATCCCGGCGAGAAGAAATCACAGGAGTTCCGTTACTATTCCGGTCCGAAGGTGATTGCGTTGCTGGATTCCTTCGATCCTTCGACGGCACGGGTGATGCATCTTGCCTGGGGGCCGCTCGATTATCTTGCCCGGCTGTTGTTGTGGATTCTGGTCAAACTGCAGGCGGTCTGTGGGTCGTACGGTATCAGCATCATCATTCTGACGCTGTTGGTGCGGCTGCTTTTCTATCCGGTCACGGCCAAGGCCAACGCCTCCATGAAGAAGATGCAGGCAGTCGGGCCGAAACTCAAGGAGTTGCGTGACAAGTACAAGGATAATCCGCAGCTCCTGAATACCAAAACGATGGAGCTCTATCGGGCCGAAGGGGTCAATCCATTTGGGGGATGTCTGCCGATTCTGTTGCAGATTCCGGTGTTTTTTGCGCTCTACGCAACGCTTGATGGTGCGGTGGAGTTGCGGCAGGTTCCGTTCCTGTGGGCGCACGACCTTGCTGCGGCGGATACCGTAGCGCGCATTCCGTTGTTTCTGTTCGGCTGGTCGCTGCCGATCAATCCGCTGGTGATTGCGATGACGGTGCTGATGGTGATTCAGCAGCATATGACGCCGATGTCGCTGGATCCGATTCAGAAGAAGATGATGACTCTGATGCCGGTGGTGATGCTTGTAATACTTTATGATTTGCCCTCCGGATTGACGCTTTACTGGACGGTGAGTAACTTATTCAGTATCATACAATTGCGCTTGCAGCAGCGCAACAGTCAAATTGTTCAGGGGTCGGCTCCGGTCGGGAAAGACGCGAAGTGAAACGGCAGGCGTGAGCTGCGGTCGGCCCAAAAAAGCAAAGGAAGAAACCATGTCGGAAAATGAAAAGCTCGGAGAGCAGAAGTCGAAGATCGTCAAGCACCTGGCTACCATGTTCGATTACCTCGGGCTCGAGGGAACGTTCCGGATCGAGGACAAGAACGGTAAAATCGCGGTCAAGATCTCCTCGGAGGATGCGGGGCGTATCATCGGTCGTAAAGGTCAGACTCTTGACAGTCTCCAGCTGGTGCTGAACCGGATCATGTTCAAGGAAGATGAGGAGTGTCCCCACATCCTGCTGGATATCGATGGTTACGCGAAAGGTGAGCGTGAGGCGCGACCCTCGCGTGATGAGGACGAGGATGAGGCTCAGCCTCGTGGCGAACGGCCGCAACGGGAACACCGTGAACGCCGCCGGCGTAACGGAGCTGAAGGCCGTCAGCACAGCAGCACCGAGGAACTGGAACAGAAGGCGATTGATGCGGCCAAGGAGGTCAAGCGTTGGGGTGAACCGATCCGGATGCCGGAAATGAATGCGCACGATCGGCGGATTATTCACGTTACGTTACAGAATGATCCGGAAATTGTAACGGAATCTGAAGGGGAAGGTGCCTTCAAGAAAGTTGTAATTTCTCTGAAAAAAGATTGATTCTGAGCTTGCTTTTCCGGTGACGGAGTATATATTAAAAGCTGTTGTCACCGGAAGGCGGCAATGTATGATCTTTTAAAGTCGGGGTGTGGCTCAGTCTGGCTAGAGCGCTGCGTTCGGGACGCAGAGGCCGGAGGTTCAAATCCTCTCACCCCGACCATTTTTTTGATTCTCCGCCGACCGGTCTTCCGGTCGGTTTTTTCGTTTTGGGGGTAAATTTGAGCTCAACGCCCCATTTTCCTGACAGCGGAGAATCTCCACTTTTCTCTTATGAAGGTGTGTTTCAGACCTTCTCCCGGTAAATTCTCCGGGGGAGTAAAAGACCGGTCTTTTGGTCTGGAGAGCATTTTTTGGAGGAAACACACGTCGAGA
>CALXOA010000013.1 GCA_944389895.1 uncultured Victivallis sp.
CTTATTTGACGATGTTTCTGGAACCCGTCAAGCCGTGGCTGGACGATCCCGCAGTAAGTGAGATCATGATCAATGGTCCGAAGGAGATTTACATCGAGAAGTCGGGCAGGCTCGTCAAGGTGGATTCAGCGTTTCCGAGTGAACCGGCACTCTTCGCTGCGGCCAACAACATCGCAAAATCGGTCGGGCGATTACTCAATGAGGAATATCCGCGCCTCGACGCAAGACTTCCGGACGGTTCCCGCGTTCACGTGGTGATCCCGCCGCTTTCGCGCTGCGGGACGGTGGTTGCGATCCGGAAATTCCGAACGGATTCTCTTCAGCCCGAAAACCTGATTGAATGGAAAAGTATCTCAGAGGAGATGCTCGACCGTCTGCGGGAGCTTGTGCGGAAGAGAATGAACATCCTTGTCTGCGGAGCAACCTCGTCGGGCAAGACCTCCATCCTCAATGTTCTGAGTTCATTCATCGACCCTGCCGATCGCATCCTTACGATCGAAGACTCCTGCGAACTTCAGCTGCGCCAGCCGCATCTGGTTCCCTTCGAGACTCGTCGCCCGGACAAGGACGGCAAGGGGGAGATCACCTTCCGCGATCTTCTGCATTCCGCCCTGCGTCTGCGCCCCGACCGGATCATCCTCGGCGAGATCCGCGGCGGGGAAGCGCTTGATCTGCTTCAGGCGATGAACACCGGGCACTCCGGCTCCATGTCGACCATCCATGCGAACAATGCCGCCGACAGTCTGTTGCGACTCGAAACATGTGTGATGTTCGCCGGCTTTGATCTTCCCCTCAACGCGATCCGGAATCAGATCGTTTCCGCGCTGAACTACATCATCCACACAGGACGCCTGGAGGACGGCAGCCGCAAAGTGCTCGGAATCAGCCGCATGTTGCCGCTGGACCACGGGGAATATCGTCTGGAATCCGAGTGGGAATGGGTCCAGACCGGCGTGGACGATTCCGGGAAATTCATCGGCGAATTTAAAAAAACGAAACTGTAATCCAGAATATCAAAAATGAAAGCGAGGGAAACATGAAACTCAGACATCTGATCACATCGGGAATGGCAACCGCCGTTCTGCTCTTCTTCTCCGGATGCGCGAACCATCTGGAGGACATTACAAAGGAAATACCGGAAAACATGCGTGAGGTCGTGGAGAGACAGTATATCCTGACCCCTGAAGAGGACACCCCGAAATCCTCGACATTCAAGGTTACGCTGGAGCAGGTGGAAAACATCCGGGTCACAACTTATCAGGTGCGCAAGGTTTCCGCGGTCTACACGCCGTATGAGGGATGGCGGGAATCTTATGAGTTTCTGGCGGGACTCGGTCTGTTCCCTGTCGCCGTGTTTTCCAACGTGTTCAGCGTCTTCACGTTCGGGATATTCCCATTCTCATGGTCAAATGAATTGACCAAATACGCCTTCGACGGGATGAATCCCTTCATGAACTTCGAAACTCACAGCAGGACCCAGGAGATTCCACTCAACGTTGAACGTACGCAGATTGACTCCTATACGGAAAGCAAGCGTACCCCGTTGAAAGACGAAATGCTTGTCATTCGTGCGGGGGATGATGTCTGGCGCGTGAAAACCAACCAGCGCGGAGAAGCGAACATCGTTCTGCTTTCCGCCGATCCCGAAAACGCTCAACGCATTGATTCGCGCTATCTGGACATCTATCTGGAAAGAGACAATCAAAAGTACAAAACCATCCCGATCAGCCGCCGTTTCCTTTCCCGTCTTACGCAGGCCAATGAAACGATTCTGCGCTATCGCGCCGCTCCGAACGCCGGGGGACTTGCCGAATGTGTGAAAAAACTCGAATCCCTTTCGTTCGAGGACATCGCATTGCAGCTGGAGGAAAGAGAACTCAAGGCGCACCCTGATTTCCGGCGGGAATTTGAGCAGGCGTTTGAATAAGAGATTGAGGTCGTTGCACGATGAAGGTGAATGAACAAGGTTCCATGCTGATGGAGTATGTGATTCTGGTTCTGATTCTTCTTCTGGGTGGGTCGCTCGCCCTGGGGGAAACAGGGACAACTCTCATCGAGATGGCGGGTGTCTCCGTTACCGAAAGCGACAATTTCGGTCTGTTCGGGAACTATGCGGTAGACTTTTTCCGTCGCCTGATCTGGATGGTTGCCCAGCCATTCCCGTGAGAAGAGGTTCCGCACTTCAAACATCCCCAAGGAAAAAGGGAAAGGCTTCACCCGCGCAACCGCCCCGTTTCTCCGGAGTCCTCAGGTCGGCCGGAATGCTCCGGTTGCGCCGGGACACGTTTGCAACCGGCATTCGATCAGAAACGAATGTGTGCGCAGAACCGCGGACACTACCGGGAACAAGGTTCGTTCACGACGTCGCGCTTCCCGGAACCGCCCGGGGATATCCGCCCCATTGAAACGGATATCCCGGCATCCGGAAGAAGGAATTACCTCTCGTGCCCATCCATCCGGTTCTTTCGCCACAATCCGGAGTCGAACGGCGCACGGCGGTTGGGACAGTTTTCCCGATGGCATAACTGGCAGGTGGCGAAGTCATGCTCCACAGCAAACAGAACGCCGGACGAACTCTTGTGAGGAAGCATCAGCAATGAATCCGTCAAAACCACTCCGATCAGATCCGTCACCCGGCCGTTGAACAGCTGGTCAAAAAGTCTGGTCTGTTCACTCAGCGGCCAGACGTCAGCGTCACCCGAACCGGGAGCCATTCCGGCCAGCTTCGGAATGCGGTACCGACGGCTGATCTCACGATGCAGATGAGCGATTGCCTGACGCAGCAGAACCAGGCGCAACTCTTCAAGCCAGAATCCTTCCAGTGGGTCCGGAGATCCCTCCAGCACGGCGGTTTCGACTCCGCAGGTCGCACAGTAGGCAAAAAGACGACGACGCTCCCCCAGCTGCCGGACCATCACCCGGCTTTTCAACGGCACCCCTTCGACAATGACGGAGTCTCCGGTGACGGCATCCACCGTACAATCGCGATAGATCGCCTTCGGACGACCGAGCTCCGTCACCTTTGCCAGAAGCGACTCCCAGGCCCGACGCAATTCCGCATCCCCGCCGGGCAGATGGATCCGGGCTTCCAGCTCGGCGGCATCCAGATGGAACGGAATGGAATCCAGTACGACAATTTCACTCATAACACACCTGCATCTTTCCATTCCCGTAAGATACACCGTCAATGCGCAGAGTCAAACATCTCCCTTCCCCTTCCATGAAAACCTCTGAAAAACGGCGGTTCCGACAAGGAAGAGATACTTCCGGATTCCCCGGCCGGGTGCAGGCGGAGGCCCCGTTCCCGGTTCCCTTCACGGGAGTCGGGCAGTTGAGTATGGTTACCGTGCTCCTCTTTCCCGGGCCTCCGCCTTTCCTCATCACGGTTCCGGCACGCAGCGGACAACTCTGACGTATCCGTGGAACGTGACCGGCTGCCCCCCTTTGACGGCAATGTTACTCTGCGCCGCCTGCAGATTGCCGACGACCGGCTGCATATGGGTGCCGGAGTGCGGCGCAGGCGCATTGTCCGGCAGCTTTTGATGGTTGGTCAGCCACGGCCAGAGAACAAACTTCCCCTCGGCGTCGCGCAGTTCGAAGTCACCGTTGATGATCTTCGCCCCATCCAGGGTGATATCGTCCCAGGCGGTCATGCATTCGTTCCGGGAACCGTCTTTTCTGCTGCTGCACCCTGAGGCGATCAACGTCAACGTGATGACACCGTCACTTTCAGGCGTAAAGCTGAAAGTGAATGGTACCCATTCATCATTCGGCAGTGCCGGAGTCGCGGCCCAGATCAGGTCCTCCTTCCCTTTCGCCCAATCCGGCCGTCCGCAGGAATCTCCGGGGATCAGTTTGAGGCCGTCGGCACCGGTAACCATCACGTTGGAACTGTGACGGCCGTCGAGATTGATTTCGGGCGGCGTGGCCGTCTCCGCGGCGGAGGCCGACGGAAGTTTCCGGTTTTCCCGAAGATATTTGCGAAGCACCATCTCACGGGGATTGCCGGGAACACCATTCAGATTGTCGCGGTCGCTTCCAAGCTCCGGGCTCCAGCCGGGCCACTCCAATACGGCGTGATAGAGCCAGTCCCAGCCGAGTTCCTCGAAGATGCTGATCGCATCATCGAGCCACTTCTCGGCGCCGGGCGCCCAGCGGATGCAGCTGAACTCACTGACAAACATATGCACGTTGTAGGCCTTCTGAAATTCGATCGCGGGGCGGAGATCCTCCAGCAGCCGTTCGCGATTCCACTCCCTGCCCTCGACTGTGCCGGGATAGGCGACGGGGTCACCGGTGACTTCAAAGAGGTTCTGATGAGTCACCCCGAACGGCGCATAAAAATGCACCGCGTAAACCACGTTCTTCGCTTCGATCGGACGAAGCCGGTCAAATGCGCGCGATCCCCACCACTCCTCCGGTTGAACAATGATGGTACGTTCCGGATCGATCCGGTTGATCGCCCTTGCCGCCATCCCCATCAACTCCTCGTAATCAGGACACCCTTCGGCCACGGGAACGCGCAATACCGACTCATTGAGCAATTCAAAAGCCCAGATGCTTTTTTCTCCCCGGTAACGCGTTGCAACCGTCTCCCAGAGTTTCACGAATTTGTCGGCATACCCCGGGCGAAGATAGTACAATTCGGTGTTGCCCTGTTCCGGATCGCGCCACTTCTGACCGGGAACAAACTGAAAAATCACATAAGCTCCGGTCGGCTTGATCTGTCTGACCCACTCATCCCACTGCAGGAGCTGTTTTTCCAGTTCGGCCATCAGTTCCGGTTCGGGCAAAGCGGGATCCGGCATCGTGATGGAGGCCTTGAGCACATTGACGTTCCAGTCGGAGACAAGACGACCGACGTGACCGTCACGAAGTGCGTTGTTACAGGTGTTGAAACCGCGCAGCCGACCAAGTTCATGCCCTTTGTAGACCGCACCGCGCTCCGCGGCCGCCGCAGCGGCGCGCGGCGGAGCGGCAAGTTTGATCTCGAGATTGCGGAATCGGGCCGTTCCGGCATCGCTGATGATTCCGAGCGTCACGCTGGCATCCTTCATGTTGAACGGGACCCGGCTCCGCAACGTGAAGCGCCGATCGGCGAAAGTCCCGTGTATGCCGTTGGTGGAATACGAGTAGGCGCCGGTTCCGGTATTGTAATTGAGAGCAAGCCGGATCGATTCCCACGGGGCCTTTTCGCGCGGCACTCCATCCGCTTCAATCTCGACAGAGAGTTCGACTTCGTATCCCGGGTATGGCGTCAAAGCGCCGGCAATGCCCCGGGTGACGATATGAGCCTTCTTTTCACTTTTGATCTGCTTACCGAACACATCTCGTCCGACCGCGGCCCGGTCACCGCCGTCACCGGCGGTGACAATCAACGTATTGTCGGAAAATCGAGCAGCTTCAGATCGACTCCAGTGACCGGGTTGGGAAAAATCATCCCGGAAGATCACCTCTCCGATTTCGGCGGCACCGGCTGCCGCGATCAAGAGACTCGCGGCAAAACAACATGTGGGCAAGAGAAGATTCATGATGAAAACACCTTCCTGTTAATATTTTCGCCACTGGCTGTCAAATCTGGTCGTGGAAGAATAACTGGAGACGTGTCCGTCAAAGAACAGGAACGGACTTGTCCCCCCATGCCGATAGGGAACTCCCACCGGACTCGGCGAGAGAATGGAGTTGTTGGTATAATCCGGCACCGGCCAGGTCTCACAGGCAAACACCTCTCCCTCCGGAGAGTAATCCCTGGCTTCTTTCACCGCGAGTTCCACGTAAAGCACACTTCCCGGCAATGTCTGGTTCACTTTCTTGTAAACCTCGCTGTTGACCCCGAATTGCAGCCCTCCCCAGCGGCCGTTGATCGTCGTATCGGGAATCCTGGTGGTCTCCCACGAACAGACGCTGCCGATGTAATTGGTCAGAACCTTCAGTTTCCCGACTTTCTCCCGATCGGACTGCAGACGCGAAAAATCTTCGGAGGGACAGGTGAAGAACTGGGAAGCCGATGTGGTGTCAGCGGCATCCGTCAACGTTTTCCCGAGATAAGGGGCGAGACATGCCGTGATGAACTTCGCATGGTTTCCGCCGTAAACGCTCTGCGGCCAGACATCCCGATTGTCCATCGAATAAGAGAGCGTCGCGGTTCCAACCGATCTCAGATTGTTCACACAAGTGGTCTGGCGGGCCTTCTCACGCGCCTTGTTCAATGCCGGCAACAGCATCGAGGCGAGAATGGCAATGATTGCAATTACCACGAGCAACTCGATCAGTGTGAAATGAATTTTTCCTCTCATCCGAACTGCCTCCTTTGCATAAAGAATCGATCCGTTAAACCGGGAACCCAATCTATAACGATGCAGCCTTTCTATTATTATGATGCAAAACTCCCGAAAATGCAATAGGCGGCTGAAAAAAAAGGAGGAAAAATATCCTTATCCGAGCTGTGCCAGCTGTGCCACGGAGGCTTCTCCGAGAGCACCGTCAAGATAGATTCCGACATTGAAGGTCACAGCGCCTCCCGCCCGTCGGAACGCGTCTGAAACGCGACGGAGCTCAGCAACGGAATAGAGCGGCATCTCCATTTCGCCCTGTTTCAGCGTCTCCGGTTCAACGAAGGGGTGATGATCGAGAGTCTCATTCAACCAGTCGATCGCGGAACCGTGGGCCCAGAAGGCATCAACCGGCAGGAGCGCGTGCTGCAGAATTTCCGACCCGGGGAAATATTTCCCGGTCGGAGTATAGACGCGGGAGGTTCCGGCGATACGCGGCAGACCGTCAAGCAGCATGGTCGTTTCCCCGGGGTGATAATCGATCCCGGCATTGACCGGCTCGATCCGGTCAGCGCAGTAGGCGCCGTTGTTGAAAGTCACGGCCGCATCCGGATTGCCGGCGCGGGCCGCGGTGTACCAGGCACGCCAGTGCAGCCGGTCCGAGTGAAAGACCTCCCAGGGATAACAGCCGTCGAACCACCATCCGGAAAGTTTTCCGGCATACCGTTCCGCCCAGAAACGAATCACCTCCAGCCAGCGTTTCTGAAACACCTCCTGCCCTCCGCCCGGTTCGGTACACCAGCCGAAACCGGCATGCAAGGTCCGATTTGCGTTGAGTTCACAGGGGAGATAGCCGATCAACCGTTTTCCACGCGCAGTGAGAGCGTCGGCGATTTCCCCGAAGAGATCCCGGGTCGAACAATGTCCGGGGCCCGCATAATGATCGATCACCGGATTCGGGGCGTTGTAGAGACCGGTGTTCTGGCCGAAGGTGAAGATCAGATACTCCGAACCGGTCGCGTCAAAGTCCGCGAGGAAGCGCTCCAGATCGAAATGTGAAGTGATCTCGTCGACCGTATCAAACCTGCGCCCGTCCCGCATCTCAAGCAGCGGGGGAAGATAGTGAACCATCAGGCCGCGTTTCCCCGACATCCATTCCGCCCGGTTCGTCATGACAGATCCTCCTTTGAAAAAGTACACCTTACACGCCCTTGAGTCCCGGCAGGAGATTCCCGTTCTGCTAATATACATGGGAAATGCTTTCCGGCAAGGGAAAAACCATTTTTTCCGTTTCGAAGGACTCTCTGTTACGGCGGTGAGAACGGTGACCCGGTTCCCCGTTTCCGGGTTCTCCGGCGGCACACCGGAGGGGTTTTCGGTAAAATCGATCGAAATCGCTTGACAATTCACCGGAGACGGCGATACTGTATAGTAAAACATGCGCCCGCGCACGCGCGAAAGGAAGCCGGTGATTGTCTGCGGCGGGCCGTCGGAGGAGAAAGCTGTCATGTCCAAACTGTTGATCGTCGAATCGCCGACCAAGGCACGTACCATCGGGCGGATGCTGGGCCGGGATTACAATATTTTCGCTTCGATGGGCCACATTCGTGATTTGCCCGAGCGGGAGCTTGGAGTCGATATCGAACACGGCTTCAAGCCGGTCTACGTCGATACTCCCCGCAGCAGAGGCGTGGTGAAGGAACTCCGCGCCGCAGCGAAGAAAGCCGACGAAATCTATCTTGCCCCCGACCCTGACCGGGAGGGAGAAGCCATCGCCTGGCACCTGGCCGAAGTACTCAGGAACGCCACGAAATCGCCGTTCTACCGGGTGACCTTCCACGAGATTACCCGGGGGGCTATTGAGCGGGCCATGCGGGAAAAGGGAGAGATCAATCTGAATCTGGTCGATGCGCAGCAGGCGCGCCGGGTGCTCGACCGTATCGTCGGCTATCAGGTCAGTCCGCTGCTGTGGTCACGGATCGAGAAAGGTTCCAGCGCCGGCCGGGTCCAATCGGTCGCGCTGCGACTGGTTGTCGAGCGCGAACGGGCAATCAACGCTTTCCAGCCTGAAGAGTACTGGGTGTTCTCGATCGTGTTCCGGACGGCTGCCGGGGAAGTGTTCACCTCACGCCTCTTCAAGATTGACGGTAAAGATTTTAAAATCGGGTCCGGAGTCGAGGCGGAAAAGCTGCTCGAAGCGGTTCGCTCCGGCAACACTCCGGCGGTTGCCTCCGTCACCTCGAGCGAACGCCGCCGTTATGCGCCGCCGCCTTTCACGACCAGCACGCTGCAACAGGCGGCGAACGTCTCACTGCACTATACCGCCACCAACACGATGCGTTATGCGCAACAACTCTATGAGGGCATGGACATCGGGGAAGGCGGAGCGGTCGGTCTGATCACCTACATGCGTACCGACTCGGTCACCATCGCAGCCGAAGCACAACAGGCCGCAGCGGAGTTCATCCGCACCAATTACGGAGACGCCTATGCGCCCCCCAGACCGAATTTCTATAAGAACAAGGGAACGGCACAGGAGGCGCATGAGGCGATCCGACCGACCGATGTACGACGAACTCCCGAAGCGATGGCGCCGTTTCTCGATCCGATGCAGCTGAAGCTCTATTCCCTGATCTGGCGGCGGTTCGTCGCCAGCCAGATGACGCCGGCGGTTCAGAATCTGACCACGGTGGATGTGGGGATCCATGGGGCGGACTCGCATACCTACACATTCCGTGCGACGGCGACGGTACCGGTCTTTCCGGGATTCTCCCGGGTCTACGAAGAGGTTGCCAAAAAGAAGGATGAGCTTGCCGAAGCCGCCGTGCTCGGCCGTCTGAAAGAAGGAGCTCCCCTGACGATCCGCGACTTCGAAAAGGAACAGAAGTTCACTGAACCGCCGCCGCGTTATTCCGAGGCGGCACTGATCAAGGAGCTGGAGGAGAACGGCATCGGCAGGCCTTCGACCTATGCGACGATCCTGCGGACGATCCAGGATCGTGATTACGTTTCGCGCGACCACGGCAAACTGGTTCCGACTGAACTGGGCTTCTCGGTCAATGACTATCTGGTGGAGCGGTTGCCGGCGCTGTTCGACGTGGGGTTCACCGCCAGGATGGAAAAAGAGCTTGACGAGATCGAGGAGGGCAAGGTCAGGTGGACAGAAATGATGGCCGACTTCTACTCCAAGTTCGCGCCATGGCTTGCGGAGGCGAAAAACAGTGATATGCTGCCGCGTGGAGAGGCGGAGGAACTGCTCGGGTTGTTCAGCCATGTAAAATTCGATGCGCCGGAGAAAAGTGCCCGTCGCACGTATGACGATGAGCGTTTCTACCGTTCGGTGCGCCGGAAATTCGACGAGGACGGCCGTTTTTCGGCACGACAATATCAGGCGCTGGTCGGGCTGGCCGCGAAATATCGCGATCAGATCGGCAACCGTCTGGCAGATGTCTCCGAAAAGCTCTCCGCGGCAATCTCGCAGGCGGTAGCCGAGCGGGCGGAACGGAACGAGAAACGCGAACAATCCGCGGCTGCGGCCACGACGATCGATTATGCCGGGTTGTTCGCCGCATTCGATGCTGTGACATTCGAACCGCCGGCGAAAAAGGGGCGTTTCACCTACGACGACCGGAAATTCTTCACTTCTCTGAAGGAACAGGCGCTCGCGGGGCGGTCTCTTTCAGAAAAACAGATGGCCGCGTTGCGCCGGATGGCGCAGAAATACCACGGGCAGCTGAAGAGTCCGGAACTGGTCGACTCCATTCTGGGAATCGCCACACACGAAGCTGCCGCTGCCGGAGCAATGGTTTCCGGAGAAGCAGCAACGTCCGCCCCGGCTCCGGCACCGTCGCCTGAAGTCGGCCGTATGCTTGAGGGATTGTCGAAGGTTACGGCGTGGGCCGAACCGGTGAAGAAGGGACGGTTCACCTACGACGACAAGGCGTTTTATGAGTCATTGGCGAAGCAGCATGCTTCGGGCAAGGTTTTAAGTGAACGGCAAAAGGCTGCTCTGGCGAAGATGGCCGCAAAGTACGGAGTTGAAAAATGACCGAGGGAAAAGACGTTGACAGGAAAGAAGAAGAGTTGAACGCCGCGGAACCGGAAATCGCCGCACCGAAACCTTCCCGCCGGAAACGGTGGCTCCGGGTGGCAAAATGGATTGGAATTATCCTGCTGGTGGTCATCGTCGGAGCAATTCTGCTGCGTGACATGCTGATCCGGAGAGCTATCGTCGACATCGGAACAATGGCGACGGGAACGAAAGTTGAAGTCGGATCGTTCTCCAGTTCGCTGATGGGCGGCAGCGTGACCTTGAAGGATCTCCGCGTCGCCAATCCGGAAGGATATCAGAATCCCGACGCCTTCAATCTGGGAGAGGTTCACGTACAGCTGAAACTCGCGACGCTTCTGACGAATAAGATCGAAATCGAAGAGATCCTGATCTCCGGCATGCACGTCGATTTCGAACAGCGACTGGATGGATCCAACAACCTGACCGACATTCAGAAGAATGTGGAGCAGTTCGCCGGTCTCGGCAAAGATGAGTCCGCGGAGTCGGAAGAGGAGGTTGAGGAACCGGCGGAGGAGGAAAAACAGGAAGCGGCGAAAAAGCAACTGGTCATCCGCCTCTTCGAGGTCATCGACAGCAACGTAACGATCTCGTCGAAGCTGCTTCAGTCGTCGGCAGAGATGCCGTTGCCGGATATCACACTGACCGATATCGGCGACGGCAAAAGCCTCGGGGAGACACTTAACGCGCTCTATGCCGAGCTGTTGTCCGCAATCGTCCGGGGACTCGGATCAATCGGCCTCTCCGGGGAAAACTTCAAGGCGCTTGGGGATTCTCTCTCCCAGAGCGGCAACGATGTTCTGAAGGCGCTCTCCGAAGGCGGCGACAACGTGGGTGAGGAACTCAAGAAAGGCGTGGAAGGACTCAAGAATCTCTTCCGGAAATAAAAATTCCATCCTCCTGCAGCGTTGTGCGGGACAAGCGGGAACATCCAACGAAAAACGGACCGGCGGCAATGATCCGCCGGTCCGCTCTCATGTAACCCCCGGAGTTCTTACGCCCGCCGGGAGCAATCTTCCAGCAACGCCGTTGCGGTCGCCGCGCTCCGGCGACGAACCTCCAGCCATTCCCCCTCCCCGATCGCCTCTGCCAGACCGTTGATCTGGTCGGGCAGCTGGGGAAGTTTCTCAAAAAGCGCGGAGACCTCCGCATCGAATGTCGCCGGCCAGTGAGAGATCCGGTGAGCGGTATGGGCAAGCTCCTGCCCCAGCCGTTCATTGTAGTCGGTCACCCGGGCCCCGCCGAGGGAATTGTGCAGGATCGCAACCTGCTTGAGCCGTGCAAACACCCCCTTCAAACCGGTTGCCGCCGCAAATTCGTCGTCACAACCGTATTCGGCACGCACTTCGACGCCGCGGCCGAGATCAGCCTTTCCGGTCCGGATGATCACCGTGGCGGTCATGCCGTCATACCGCCAGGCCGGCAGCGCTGCATCTTCAAACCGGTAACAGAACGCCGCGGTGCGGTTGCCGACCAGCACCCGTGCCGGAGGAACCGTTCCGACGAGCCGCACTTCCACTTCCCGCTTTTTCCGGAACCCGGAGAATTTTCCCTCGCGGTGAGAAATCTCCACCACGCGGGTTCGTCCTTCCCTGCGGTGGGAAAGTGCGATTCTGGCGTACCCTCCCCGGATATAATCGGTGGTCTGACCGTCATCCTCGTAGAGATCATAACTGCCGTTCTTCCCCGGATAGACCGTGACCACCAGATTGGAATAGCTCTTCTCGTCGAGCCGGCGGCGATCCCGTTCGCCGGGGATCACCGCACCCGGTTTCGCAAACACCGGCACCTCTCCGAGAAGGTAACGGCGACGGATCGACCGCCCACCCTCGAGCATCTCGCCGCGCACGGTGTCGAACCATTCGCCCGCCGGCAGGTAGATTTCCATCTCCGCCAGACCGCTGACCGGATCAACCGGCGCGTTGACCGGAGCAACCAGCAGAGAATCGCCGAAAAAATACTCCTGGGGCGACCGGTACGCCATATCATCCTCGGGATAGTGGTAATAGAGCGGACGGCAGAGGCTCAGCCCGGTGTCGAGCGCCTTGCGGTTTTCACTGTAGATATAGGGAACCAGCTCATACCGTGCACGAATCGTCTCACTCAGCAGTGAGCTGTACGGTTCCGGGAACGCCCAGAAACGCCGCTCGGCACTGACGTTCTTGGTGGTGTGGGTACGCATGATCGGCGAATACATGCCGAACTGGAGCCAGCGCAGATAGAGTTCCGGCGGCGTATCGCCCGGCATATGACCGCCGAGATCGTGACTCCAATAACCGTAAAGCACATTTGAAGCAGTCGCTGTGAAGTAAGGCTGATATTTCAGGGAGTCCCAGGTGGAATGGGTGTCTCCGGAAAAACCGATCACGTACCGCCCGGCACCGATACCTCCGAACCGGCTGAAGATCAGCGGACGACGCCGGTCACGCCGGGCAAGCATGTCCTCCCAGTGCAGATGGTTGATCCACGGCAGCGTATCGAGTCCGGGCATCGAGGTGGACTCCCCCTGCTGCCAGTCCATCCACCAGAAGTCGACTCCACGTTTCTCCTCAGGGTGGTGGAGAATTTTGAAGTAGTTCTTCATATACTCCGGATCGGTGATGTCGAAGGGGACACGATCCACTTTGTCGGGATCGAGCTTCATCGCCTTCGCCATTCTGCGGAACTGCGCCTCATGCTTGCCGACACCGTCTGCAGGATGCAGATTGAGTGTGACCTTGAGACCGCGCCGATGCAGATTCGCGAGGAACTCATCCGGATCGGGGAAATAACGCCGGTCCCACGTGTAACCGGTCCAGCCTTCGAGGTGCCAGTCCATATCGATCACCATCACGTCGATCGGTGTGCCGGAGCGGTCGAATCCATCGACCAGCTCCTCGATTTCGCGGTCATTGTAGGCCCAGTAGCGGCTGAACCAGTAACCGAGCGTGAACCGTGGAGCCAGCGGCTGCGACCCGAATACATCGCCCGCATCATGCAGCGCCGCCGCATAGTCATGGCCGTAGGCGAGGAGATAAAGATCCTGACGCTCTCCTGCAGGGCGCGGTGTGACCCATTTGCGGCCATCCACCTTATCCAGCACGACGTTGCGGGAATCGTCGATCACGCTCCACCCCGCCCGCGACAGAAATCCTTTGCAGAGCCGGACTTCGTGGCTGCCGTCGGTACGATCATCCCAGTTCGCAATGAAAAGCGAACCGTCGCAGCAGTCGAGGGTACGGCAGGTTCCGAGCAGATTCTCCGAGTCTTCGAGTTCCGGATTCCAGACGACCTTCCCGCCGTTTAAAGTGAAGGTGACTGCAAGATTTTTCCGGGTAAGCTTTTCCCCATCAGCAACCAGTTCGATCTTCAGAGCAGCAGTTTCGATCGTCAATCGATCTCCTTTCCGCCGGACCTTCGCCTCCACCTTGCCGAGATCGCGATTCAGCACAGCCAGGGTCTCGCGATCCTCAAAAAGCCCGTCGGCGCTCCATTCAAACCGGACAAGCCGGGGCGTCAGCAGAGAAATGCGTACGTTCGGAGCAGAAAAAACATTCCCTCTGCGGGGTGCGGCCAGTTTAAATTCGGTCGTTTCAAGCATAAAACACTCCTGAAAATCCCGGCAGTACCGGGGATTTGCGTTTCCCACCTTCCCGAAACCGCGCCGATCCCGGGAAATTTCGTGGGGAGATCCCGTCTTTTAAGAATGTAAAACGCACTCCCGCGATTTTCAACTGCAAGTATCCCGGACTTTTTTACGATTCCAGTTGAAAATCTACGATCCACGGAGATCCGGGAAGCAGATCCGCCGTATGGGAGACATTCCCCCGGCCCCCCTGCCCGCAAGTCCGCTTCGGGATTTTGGTAAGCTCGGAATTTTTCTCTGCTCGACTTCGCGCGCCTCAATTTCCGGTCGTCCCACCACGGGAAACCGGCTCCGCAGAAGCAGGCCATGCCGGACACAGCTCGACGAGGTATTTCAGAAAATCGTCCGAATTGCTGACCGGCGCGTCAACGGGAGTCCGGGAGACAATCAGAAGATTCCCGGCCTGCAACGCCCACGGCCTCCCCTCTTCCGAAGCGAGGACACGACTCCCCGGTACCACTTTCAACGCCTGAGCCACCGAACCATCCGCGAAAGTGATCTTTTCAGGAGAAAAGAACCGGTCGAGCACGGGAATCGCACCCGGGTCGGTACGCTCACCGACGTAACAGACCGGCCTGCCGCTTGCAATTGCCCGTTCAATCTCCGCGGCGAAACGGCGTGAAAAAGGAGGCCGCGGACAGTTGATCAGCACAGCATCGAAATCTGCGGGCAGGACGTTGGTCGAGCTGAACCACGCCACGGAGTTCCGCCCCAGCCGGGCCGACTGCGGGATCAGATTCTGCTCATAGCCGAAAAGCGCCTTGTATCGGGTGGTCCACCACCACCAGGTGAATCCGCCGGGGAAAACGTAGTTGCGCGGCGTCGCGGCGACCGGAATCGCGGAGGGGCGGACAAAATCGTTCTCAATCCGCGCCGCCCAGGCAAGTCCTTCCGGGAAATCGTGATAGCTGTGGTTACCCCAGAGGTTTCCGGGTTTCAGATCGAAGCCGAAGAAATAGAGCCCGCGCACTCCGAGCCGGAGCAGCTCTTCGGCCATACCGCGCAGCTCGGCCTCGTCGGTAAAAAATTTTGTACCGTCGTTGGCGACGGCGGCACTGTGGCCGACTTCGGTACCGACCTTCCACATGGTGTGTTCCGAGGCCTCCGCCTCGGCACGGGAGGCTCCGCCGCCGGTTTCGCCGGGAATGCCCTGATTGAGATAACACTCGAAACCGATGCCGTCACAGCCGAGATAACGGCGGCTGATGCTCATCTTCTCGCCGATCACACCGACGCTTTTGAACACCACCGGCACGTTGACCAGCGTTTTGAGATAGGCGGCGATCCCGTCGGCCAGTTCCGAATAGGTTTCACGCAACGCATCCTGATAGTCGATCCAGGCGAAGGAGTCGAGTTTCCCCGGATGCACCCGGCCGCGTTCCGGATCGATCCACCAGATGCCATCGCCGAGTCGGAGCGGTACCAGCCGGGCGGCTTCGTCAAACGATTCAACCCCGGAGGTTCCCCATTCGCGTCGGAGCGCCTCGATCGTACCGTACCGTTTTTCAAGGTAATCGGAGAAAGCGCGGTTGAAGGATGCGGTGTACTGCCGGAGATTTTCGGTTCCGTTGACCATGTTGGTCTCGTTCCGGATCGGATCGACCAGAAAACGCAGATTTCTCCCCCAGTTGATTTTTCCGATCCAGCTCAAATCCTGTTTCAGTTTTGCGTACTCGTGCTCGTTCCACAAATCAGCGTGATGCATCTTCGCATCGAGCAGCGGAAGCAGCACCACCTCCGTCCCCTCGGCAAAGCGGCGCCGTACAGGGAAGGAGATCTCCCGCTGCCTGCCGAAATCCTGAACGGTCTCCAGGTCGATGATACCGTGGCGCAGATCCTTGCCGACCCGGTCGGAGAAAGCGGTAAATTCCGCCCCGGCAGCCGGATCGGCGGGATCGAGAACCAGAAGCCCGGCAAGTTTCTGCTCCGCCGGGAAGCTCGCGGAAATCCGCCCGTTGGAGTAACGTCCGCGCGAAAGGCCGCGATAATTCTCCGGCGCGTCGGAGCGATCCCGGGAGATGAAAAAGGCGGGGATTTCAGCCCCGCCCCCCGCGTTCAACTGATAACCGTATTGGATTCCTTCGCGTTCGAGCAGGTCGACGAAACTCTGCCGCACCCATAGCGGCGCGACGCAGGAGAGATTCAGATAGACGTCGTCGAGGCCACCGGTCCTGATCGCGTCGATCGTGCCGCGATCCTTTTTCAACCGGCCGGCAATTCCGGCCGGATCGGAGTCTCCACTGATCAACGTGTCGGGGCACCACATACCGCCGACCGGGAAATAACGCTCCCCGTCGAAGATATACTCATGGTCATGATTCATATACCAGAAATGGGCGACACCGTCGCGGTCGGAAAATGTCCCGTAGTTGATCGGTTTCGACAGAGCCTGAGGAGAACCGGACAGGGGGAAAGCCGTCTCGATCACGTTACCGGCAGCGGCCGGAAGCGGCGTGAACCGGAGGATTGCCTTCCGCCCGCGGGCCGCCCGGCACAACGCCTCCGAAAACGTTCCCGTCGCGGTATCGAGCCGGTCTACGGCATAAAGCCGACCGTCAATGAAAAGCTGCGCCGCAACCGGTAGAGCTTCCGTTCCATCAAACTGGAGCACATAATCAACTCCCGTAACCTTCACACCGGTCAACCGGGCCGGCCGGTTCGACACGGGAGCGGCAATCCGCACAACCGGAGAAACGGCGATGACCTGTCGCGGAGCGTCAAGTGGAGCGAGTTCGGCACGGTATTCCCCGACGCCGAGAAACTCCGGTACCGGAAGTACAACCTGATTCTCGCCGGGGCGGCAGACCGTGACCGCGGTCATCACCGGTTCTCCGGCAAAGGTCAGCCGCACTTCGGCCGGGAAGCCCGGTCCCGCGTGCTGAAAGGTGATCTTCTGATCGGATCCCGGGTTCAGCTCCGGCATGGCAAGTTCGGAGATCCGGGCGCTCTTCCAGACGCCTTTCTCCAGACCGATCACGCCGTCACACATGAAACTCCAGTTGCCAAGCGAGGCGCGGCGACGGGTTCGAAACGTCAAGGTATGGGTTCCCGGCTCAAAAGTACGACTGCCCAGATATTCCCAGTTGACCGCCCGCGACACCCCCCAGGCGGAACGTTTCGCGGCGCTCGGCCGCACCGTCTGGAACGATTCATCATCGAACCGGAATTCAACCGGCGAACCGTGCGGTCGCCCCTGTGTGATCAGCGCGGCGAAGAAGTCGTATTCTCCGGCCTTCGGAACTTCAAAACGGTATTCGGCGAAAAACTCGCCGCTCTCGGGGGCCTTTTGCAACAGATAGAGGATCTCCCCGGAAAACGAGTCATCCACCTTGCGTTTCCCGATGTTGGTGTTGACCGCTTTATCTGCGCCGATCCAGATAGCCGCCTGCTTCGGAAAGTCCGGCATCTGGGCGGGAGCTGCGCTCAATGCGGGCGGGGTTCCCTCCCCGACGGAGGCGAGCGGAGCGGGTTCCCAGCGGAACGCGGCAAGGCCGTCACACATGAAGCTCCAGTTGCCGAGCGCGGCACGGCTGGTGGTGCGCAGCTCCACGGAGTGTCTGCCGACCCCGAGCTTGACGAAACCGAGCGCATTCCAGGTGACGGCGTTGGAAACTCCCCAGGCAGGCTGCCCCTGCGGAGAATTTGGAACCTCTTTCCACGCACCGTCGTCGAACCGGAACTCGACCGGTGAACCATGCGGTCGCTTCTGAGTGATCAGCGCGGCGAAAAACTCATAATCGCCCGCCTGTTTGACCTCAAACTCGTAGCGGATGGAAAATTCGCCCTTTTCCGGCATCTTCTGCATCAGATAGGGAATTTCACCCGAAAAGGAGTCCTCGACCTTGAGGCTGCCGAAGTTGCTCCGGACCGGTTTGTTTCCCGGGATCCAGATATGGGCGGAGCCGGGGAAATCCGGAGCTGTCTTCGGGGTGGCCTCCGGGATGCTGGCCGTCAGCGGGGAAACGGCTCCCAGCAGAAACGCGGCAAAAACTGTTGTAGAGAGGATTTTTTTCATGCTCTGTTCTCCAATCGCAATGTGGCTGATGATGCGAACTAAGGCGCCTGCCGGTTCTGGAAGGGATTCCAGCGATTTTTCGTAGTGGTCCAGGTGCTGCCGTTGTGGTAGAAATTACCGAGCTTGTGCTCTTCGTAAAGCGTATCCTTGCTCGCCGCCGTCATCGTCTCGGTGTGGCCGTCGACATTCAGGAAATTGCAGCTGTTGCCATGGCGCGGATCGGCCTTGACGTCGTCCCGCCAGCTCTTCACCGCCTGATGCCCTTTCCCGCTGGCGGCAGAGGTATCGACCAGCAGGACAATCCGCCCGGGCTGAAAGACCTTTCCGACCTTGACCGGACCGAACCAGCGATTCCAGACCTGCCACGGGTAACCGTAACTGATACCGCCGTCATTGATGGTCTGATAGATATCGTCCGAATTACGATTGGGCAGATCGGCGGGGCACAGGATAAATTCCGCCTGAACCTTGCCGTTCCCGAAACCGACCATTTTGAACCATTGCGGCTGCCCGGTCGGGAAACCGCCGCCGGAGGTGACATAAGGAGTGAAATCATTCTGCTCGACATAATACATCGCAAAACTGGTGCCGAGCTGTTTCAGATTGGAAAGGCACTTGGTCGCATTGGCCCGGTCACGCGCCCGGTTCAACGCCGGCAGCAACATCGCCGCCAGAATGGCGATGATCGCGATAACAACGAGCAACTCGATCAATGTGAAACGGACTCTTCTCATCTTGCAGGTTCCTTTTGCTGATCTATGGTTTCAGAAAACGGACGTTTCTACTTTGATTTTTTCAACACTTTGACCGAACCGTTGACAACCAGAGACGGTTTGAAATATTCATAGGGGTTGTTCTCGGGAGAGAAACGGTCGGGAGCATTCAAAATCTCGATGATCGCATCGAGTTGCCCCTCCAGGTTGACATCGATGCAGTCGATCGGCGGATGCTGAATTTCGACGACACGACGCGAACCGATGGTTACGAGGCTCAATGTTTCGGGAATCTTCAACCCGGCATTCAGACAGGCGTTGGCCGCACCGACAAACGAATCCGAACTGACACCGAGCAAAGCGGTGAAATCCAACCCCTCGTGCAACACTTCGGTGACGCAGCGGTAGGCTTTGTCGGGAGCGTATTCCCCGGACCGGACACCGCAATCGATGACACGGCATGAGACCCCACGCAGCGCCGCGTAATCCACCACACCGTTCAGACGTTCCCGGATCACTCCGTTGTGCGGCTCGGAAATCAACACCGCAATCTTCCGGTGGCCGCAGTTGAAAAGATGATCGACCGCGAGGTTCCCGGCAAAAACGTCATTGGTACCGACCGCGAGCAGCGGCAGATCACCGCGATGGCGATTCATCACCACCAGCGGAATCCGGGCGGCATAGGCTTCGAGCCGGCAGAGCGTCTCGGAACTCCAAGGTGCCGCGCTGGTCAGAATCGCGAGGCCCTTGACATTCTCCTCCTCGAGCGGCAGCGTCACCGGAACCTGCTCGAGGTAGTCGTAATTGTGCAGCAGCAGCCGGATAGGGGCAACTTTCTGCCGGATCTTGTTCAGATGTTCCTCCATCAGCGTCAGGTCCGACAAAACCCAGCGAGGCACCGCAAAAAGGATGGTCTCCGGAGCGTCGCCGCGGAACTTTTTCGCCGCCTCCGTGATGAAGGTGCCGCGCCCCGGAACCACCCGGAGCAACCCGGCATTGCGGAAACGCGCCACCGTCTGATCGACGATCAGCTGGCTGACGCCGTACCGCTTCATGATCTCACGACTGGTGATGAATTTATCCCCGGGAACATACTTCCGCAACTCCTCACGGAGCTGTTCATAAAGGATATCAGTTTTCAAAATTGCCTGGCTCATGCCGTTTCTCCCGTTTTGTCACGCTATATATTATGGTGCATTAGTCACACTAATGCAAGAGTAATACACAAAAAATTTTGAATTTTTTTTATTGTCGTTCCGGGAATTTCCACGTTTGCCGTCCATCGCCGACGATTGGAACGTAATTGTTTCACCATCCTGCCGATACCTCCTGTCCCGGTTCTTCCCCGAGAGTTCGATTGACGATTTTATATTTCGGACTTGAATACATAGATAATCGATGTATAATTAATATGGATGTATATTATTCCAGGAGGTATGCTATGAAGAACACCATTGCAATTCCGGAAACAATCATTCTGAAACTGCTCTCGGAACGCCCGATGTACGGTTATGAGATCATCCGCGTGGTCCTGGAACGGACCGGCGGGGCATTCGAGTGGAAGGAGGGAACGCTCTATCCGTGTCTGCACCGGCTGGAGCAATCGGGTTTGATCGAAAGCAGCTGGAATCTGACCGACAACACCAAACCGCGCAAATATTACGCGCTCTCGAAACGCGGAGAAGCCGCCTGTGCCGAACAGGTGCGGGAAACGCGCGATTTCTGCGCGACGGTGACGCTGCTGCTGGCCTGAAGGCTGAAAGGATGGAGCGTCATGAAGAACATCGATGAGGCCCTCGATGGTTGTGTCCGTCCGCTGCAACGCGATCCGGAAGTTGCGCTTGACGTCAGGCGTGAGCTGGCCGGGCACCTTGAGGAACATCTCGCCGAAGGAATGAGCGAGGCGGAAGCCCTGCGCCGTTTCGGCGACCCGGAGGAGATCGGCGCCGGATTGTTTCAGGCAAACTTCAAACGCCTGAAGTTGCGGGCGAAAATCCGGCTGGCAGTGATGATTCTGTCGGTTCCGGCGGTGATTGGCGCACTCTTCTTCTCCATCAACTTCCGCTTCTGGAACAGCGTAGTTCAGCTTCAGGATTTTGCACTTCTTCCCGGGGAAATTCCGCAGCCGCTGCGACAGATCGCCCAAACCATCGCCCCAATCTTCGGCCGGAAGGAGCGGCAACTTTCCGGCGGGGAAGCTGTGATCGCTTACGGAGACCGTTCGCGTGGCGCGACCGCAAACCTGAGTGCGAATGCCAACGCGCAGTACGCCATCGCGGAACTCTATCCCCGAGACCGGGTTTTCCGTGCCAACGCAATTCTCTCTCTGCTCGCCAATACCGGTATGGACATGAACAACCGGCCGTTCCGGATTGCCGAAGTCGAGAAAGCACGCGCATTTGAACCGGGAAACGCGCTCTACGACTTTCTGCTCGCCGCACTGCTGCTGGAGGATGCGCTCGAATTTCCGTCTTCGGATAAGGAACGCTTTCAAATCCGCGATCGTCCCCTTCTCGACCGTGCGATGACAATCTTCCGCACGGGATTGCGCAAACCATATTACCGTTCCTACCTTCGAGAGATGGCGGAAAAACGCGATGCCGTCCTGAACGACGGTACGCTGGACTTCGCTTCAGGGGTTACGCGAATTGTACGGTACGCTCAGATCGTACTGCCTCATCTCAATCTCTATCGAAGTCTGGCCCGGACCCTGCCGTTCTACGGGGAACTGCTGATCACGGAAGGGAACCAGCCCGAAGGGGAACTCTTCCTCGATGCGTGGAAGCCTTTCGTCCGCAAATTCGTTCAGGATGAAATCTCCCTGATCGGGCTTGTGGTGGCGGGTTCCATCATCGACAGCCAGAAGAGTTTTGCCCGACTTCCCATTCCGGAAAAAAGACAACAGGAACTGGCCCGGGCCGTTGCGCCGGTCAGGAGATTACGAGCAAGCCTCCAGCATGTCCGAGAGAACGCAGTCCCCTCCTTCACGCAGGGCGCCGGTTTCTTCAGCTGCATGATGTTGGCGGGACTCCCCACCAGGTCGCAGACTCAACTTGAGATCATGCTCGAGCCGGAACGACGCCTCAATTACGTATTCGCCAACGGAGTCATGCTGCAGTTTTTGAACACGCTCGGGTGTTTCATCCTCTGTGGATACGCCGTCGGAATGCTGATTTCACTGTGTCGCGGACGCCCCGGTTTTCTGCTGACCTTTTCTCGACGCGACGGATTCCGGATCGGATTGTGGGGGATCCTCGTCCCGCTGGCGCTCTTCTTCTCACTGATGGAGTTGACCCCCCTCGGCGGCAGATCGTTCGGGTTGAACCCCTCCAATCCCGGCGCATTTCCGCGTCTGGCCGTGGAAACATTCGCCTTCCTCTTTCTCCTGCCGGTACCGTTTCTGATTCTCTGGCGACAGGCATGTCGCAGACGGGGACGCGAACTCGGTTTCAGGAAACTGCCGCCGGCGGTCTGGCACTGCAACATGTTCGTCGGCTGGGTTGTGCTGCTGGTGAGCTTCACCATGTTGGTCCGCCCCGGCCTCTGCTTCGCCGAACGATATTGGACCGATCGGGAACAACTCATCATCCACGCGGAATTTTTCACTCAGGTGGAAGATCAGCTCATCCGGGAGTTACGCGGGGAACTCCTGAAGGCTCTGCCGGATTGACCCTGTGCCTTCGGGATTCCGGGAAGCGACGCAACAAAATCTCTCCCGGCCGCCTGCCGGTTGTACACGAAAACGGCTGATTTTTCAAATCCGCAAACGGCGGTGAAGAACCGAAACCGCCGACACTCCCCCACAGACCAATCCGCTGAAACGCGCCGGTTGAATCACCACCTCGATGATCCGCAGGCAGGCTCCGGCGGAAACTTCGGCGGAAAGCGGTTACCGGAGCACCGCAAGCGCGGTATCCACATTGCCGAAGGGAGCGCTCACCTGAACCCCCTGAACCCGTTCCCGGATCGCCGCGAAACTTTCGCGGGCAATCTCAATCCCGGCACGGCGCTGCGCCTCGCGGTCCGCCGCGACGGACATCCGTTCCATCACCGAATCGGGGACCACGACTCCGGGAACTTCGGTGCGCATGAACTCCGCATTGCGCAAGCTGGCCAGCGGCCAGATACCGGCAACCACAGGCACATGCAGATGGGCAATCCGATCCAGGAAACGGAAGAGCGCCTCCACCGCGAACACCGGCTGGGTGATGATGAACTCCGCCCCGGCCTCAACCTTCTCGCAGGTGCGCCGGTACTCTCTTTCCGGATCGATCGCATTGGGGTCCGCACCGACGCCGATCACTGCGCGGGTCACCGCGTTGAGAGGCTTGCCGCCCAGATCGACACCGCGATTCATCCGCGCCTGAATCCGGACCAGCCCGATCGAATCGACATCGAAGACTCCGGAACTGAACGGATAATCACCGAGCTTCGGCGGATCTCCGGTAATGAAGAGGATGTTGTTGATTCCCATTCCGGCACAGCCGAGCAGTTCCGCCTGAAGCCCGATCAGGCTCCGGTCGCGGCAGCAGCAGTGCAGGATGGTTTCGATGCCCACTGCGCGCTGGATTTCGATCGCGGTCGCCAGCGGAGAGATGCGGGCACTTGCACGCGGCCCATCCGGCAGATTCACCGCGTCGATCCCGGCCTCGAAACACTTCCGCGCCCCGGCCAGGGTCCCGGCAAGATCAAACCCGCGCGGCGGAGTGATCTCCACCAGACGGATCAATTCGCCCGACGCCAGTTTCCTGCCGAGATTCGAACGCCCGGCCAACGGAACCGGTTCCCGCAATTGCTCCTCATGAACCACCAGTTGCGGCAACTCCCGCTTTTCGGCGCGCGCCAGCGGTCGGATGGTCCGGGCAAGCTCCTCGATGTGAGCTGGGCCGATGCCGCAGCAGCCGCCGATTCCGGCGGCCCCGAGGTCGGCGTAACGCTTGGCGTAGGTGCTCAGATACTCCGCACTGGTCATGTAAATCATGCGCCCGTCAACCACCCGCGGCGCTCCGGCATTGGGCTGAACCACCACCGGCAGATCGGTCAACTTGAGCAGCAATTCCAGATTGCCGAGCGCACTTTCCGGACCGCCGCCGCAGTTGAGTCCGAGCGCCGTGGGCACGGGAGCCCCGGCATTCGCGGAGATCCGCCGGACAAATTCGGCAAGTGTCGCGCCATCGCTGTTCACCGGGTGGATATCGAGCGCGAAACTGAGCACATAGGCCAGATCGGGGAAACTCCTGACCGCTTCCAGCACCGCACCGAGATCAGCCAGAGTTCGAAGCGATTCGAAAATGATGAAATCCGCCTCGGCAAGCGCGGCGATCTGCTCGCGCAGCAGTTCAGCCCGACTGCGGGAATCTCCGCCCGGTTCGGCATCGCCGACCGGCCCGATCGAACCGGCCACCAGCAATGTATCACCCGCCGCCTGCCGGGCAAGCTTCACCCCCGCACGGTTGATCGCCGCAGTCTGGTCGGCCAGCCCGAAATGGGCGAGACGACGGGCATTGGCGTTGTAGGTATTGGTGGTGAGGACATCGGCGCCGGCCTCGGCATATTGGCGGTGGATATCGAGAATCACATCGGGATTGGTCACCGAGAGCTGTTCAAAGCAGGCGTTGACAAAGAAGTTCCGGCGGTAGATTTCAGTACCGATGGCGCCATCGAAAATGACGATTCCCTCGGCAAATTTCTGCTGCAGTCTGTTCATTCCGGTTTCCGTTGCAAAAAAAAGTTCCGTTTCGTTCATCTCTATAAGATACAATGGGAAACGGGGAATATCAATCCTTCCGGCCTCGCTTTTTCAAGGGAATCCTCTCCGATCCGCACCCAATCCTCTTTTCAGAATGTTCTTATTTGAACAAAAAGCGGATTTCTGCCGGCAATATCTTGACTTTGATACCCGGATATGGTAAAATAGATTCAGATTTTAAATAAAAAAATTCATATTTGAACAAATCAGAATGGCGAATACGATTCCGGCAGTGGAAAAGGCGGTTGCGGTACTGAACCTGCTTGGCGGCAGCGACCGCGGACTCACGCAGGCTGAACTGGCGGCGGAACTGGAGCTTTCACTCTCGACCTGTTACCGGATTCTGCAGACCCTGCTGGCTGCCGGCTGGATCCGGAAGAGATCCGGAAAACGTTACGACCTTGCAGGAGGCATTCTGACCGCGGCAATGAAGCTGGTCGACCGGGCGGCACAATTCCGGGAAGCGCAGCCGATCCTCGAAATTCTGGCGCGGGAAACCGGTCTCTGTGCGAAACTGTCGATCCGTCAGGGAGGAGACCAGATTCCAATCCTGCGGGCGGAATCGCCGCGAAGCATGGCGGTCTCCAGCCGGCTCGGATGCCGGTTTCCGATCATCGAAGGCTCCGTGGGAGCGGCGTTGCTCTGCAGAACTCCCGAAACGGAAATCCGGCGCCTGGCGGCAAGTTGCACCGATGATGTGATGGAGAAAAGAAACCCGGAGGAGATTTTCGCACGAATCGCGGCTCTGCGTGCCCGCGGCTACTGTTTCAATGCCGGGCGGAACCGCTGGAAGGTCGATGCGATGTCGATGCCGGTGCTCGACGGCGGTGGAAACGTCGCGGCAGCGGTAACACTGCTCGGTTACGGCGACGATTTTCATGAGCGTGAAATCGTACGCTTCGCCGCGGCACTGGCCCGCGCCGCCTCGGAATGTGCGAGGCTGATTGATTGATCATGAAAAAAGTGAGGCGATTCCCAATTCCAGGAGAAATGAGATGAAATCGAAAATCGATCCCGCCACCTTGAAAATCACCGACATGCGTTTCGCCGACATCGACGGTGCGCCGAAACGCTGTACGTTGCTCAAACTCTACACGAACCAGGGCCTGATCGGCTACGGCGAAGTACGCGACGCCTCCAGCCGGACCTACGCCGCAATGCTCAAAAGCCGCATCCTCGGGGAGAATCCCTGCAACGTCGACAAGATATTCCGCCGGATCAAACAATTCGGTGGCCACTCCCGGCAGGCCGGCGGCGTCTGCGGTATCGAAGTGGCACTGTGGGATCTCGCCGGCAAGGCGTGGGGAGTTCCGGTCTGGCAGCTGCTCGGCGGGAAATTCCGCGACCGGATCCGGATCTACTGCGACACCGATTCCGAAGGGGGCGGGCGCGACATGGGCAAGGCGCTGGCCGACCGGCTGAAACAGGGATACACCTTTCTGAAAATGGATCTCGGAATCGAACTGCTGATGGATCGGCCCGGATGTCTCTCCGCCCCGCTCGGCTTCCTCGAAAAAATGCGCGAATACAAAAAGACGGTGTTCTCCACGCCGCACGGCTCGATCGACCCGCGGGCGATGCGCGGAGAAGCGTATGACCTCTTCAACACCGCACATGGATTCACCGGAATCCATCTCACCGAAGCGGGTCTGGACTATCTCGACAACTACATGGCCGATGTACGCCGTGAAATCGGGTATGAGGTTCCGCTCGCGATCGACCACCTCGGCCATATTCCAGTCGAAGACTGCATCAAACTGGCGAAACGGCTTGAGAAATACAACCTCGCCTGGATGGAAGATCCGGTTCCCTGGCAGCTGACCGGCCAGTACCGCCGCCTTGCGGAGGCGACCACCGTGCCGATCGGCACCGGGGAGGACATCTACCTCAAAGAGAATTTCCGGCCGCTTCTCGAATCCGGTGCGCTGGCGGTGGTCCACCCGGATGTGCTGACCGCCGGAGGGATTCTCGAAACGCACAAGATCGGTGACCTGGCGGAGGAGTACGGCGCACAGATGTCGATTCACATGGCCGAAAGTCCGATCGCCTGCATGGCGGCGGTACACGTCGCCGCGGCGACAAGGAATTTCATGTCGCTGGAAGTTCATTCGGTCGATGTTCCGTGGTGGGAAGATCTGGCGCTCGGATTGCCGAAGCCATTGATCCGCAACGGGTACATTGAAGTTCCAGATGCCCCCGGACTCGGCATTGAAGCGCTCAATGAAGCATTGATCGCGGAAAAACTGCACCCCGATTTCCCCGAAGCGTGGGCGCCGACCGACCAGTGGGACCGGGAATGGGCCAACGACCGCCAGTGGTCATGAGGAGGTGAGCCGATGCACGGAGAATGGGCAAAGATCATAGGTGACGAGATCGCCGACGGAGTGATCAACGGCGCGGCGCTGCTGGTCTGCGACCAGGAACGGGAACTTTTCACATATACCGCCGGAGAAGCCGCCGCCGGAATACCGATGAGCTGCGACACGATCATCGATATCGCCAGCGTAACCAAGGCCGTCGCGACGGCAACGGCACTTCTGATCTGCCGCAGCCGTAGCATGATCGACTTCGACGCACCGTTCACCCGATACCTGCCCGACTTCTCTGCTCCCCTGCCCGGCGGTCCGGTCACAGTGCGCGACCTGGCACTCCACATCTCGGGGTTCAGCCACGAAAATCAGCCGAAACGCCAGTACTTTGCGGAGGACGGAAACGAACTGTTGCGCAACACCCTTCGTTTTCCGCCGCTCTTTCCGCCGCAAGAACATTTCGAGTATACCTGCTGGAACTATCTGCTGCTCGGCCAGATCGTCGAACGGATTGCCGGACGCCCGCTGACGGAGTTCTGCCGCACGGAACTCTTCGAACCGCTCGGCATGGTCGATTCGTCACTCGGGCGACCAGTGACAGATGATCCCGCCCGGCTCGCACAGACCTGCGGAACGGACGTACCGGGAAAAATCTCGGACTTCGTCGCCTTCCGCATCTATCGCGACGGCGGCTGCGCGGGTAATGCCGGGATGTTTTCCACGGCACGGGACCTCGGGAAATTCTGCCGGATGCTGCTTCAGGGCGGCCGGCTCCCCGGTGGCGGCAGGTTGTTCCCGGAAGCTCAACTCCGCGAACTCACCGCCAACGCCATGCCGCCGCATCTGCCTGTAAAACGCAGTTTCGGCTGGGTCATAAGGGATGTCTATCATCCGGAATCCGCGTCCGATCAGATCATTTATCATTCGGGGTGGAGCGGTCAGACTCTCTACATCGATTTCGGACTCCGGCTTGGCGTGGTGGTGCTGACGACGCGCCGCGGCGATTATGAACGGGCAAAACGCGACCGGAGCCGGATTGCATCGTTGCTGTTGGGAAAATTCACCGCAAAGGAAAAGAAAGGATTCGATAAAGATGAGTTCCGTAGATGAGCTGTTCGTCAGAGGAATCAGTTTCGGTTTCATGGCGGGACGCGGCTACTACCGCAGCGCCGCCGGTCAACGCGAAATTGAAAACATCTGCAATCTCGGAGTCAGTTACGTTGCATTGATCACGACGGTGGCACAGGAGAGTTACCAGTCCACCCGGATGTTCGAGGACTTTCACTACACCCCTGCCGATACCGAACTGGCAGCAACCATCGAGACGTTTCACCGCCACGGCATCAAGGTGATGCTCAAACCGATGATCGAATGTCTCGACAGTGTCTGGCGCGGCAACATCTGTTTCCCTGAGAAACAGATGATGATTCAGGGCATCGAGGTTGACTACTGGGGAAAGTGGTTTGCAAACTATACCGAATGCATGGCACACTATGCGCAGCTGGCTGAGGAAACCGGCGTTGAACTCTTCTGCATCGGCTGCGAACTCTTGGGATGTGAACCGCAGGAGAACCATTGGCCGGCGGTGATCCGGAAGGTACGTGAGATCTACCACGGCCCGGTGACCTACAACGCCAATCAATACTTTCCCGGCAAGCCCTTTGTCCGCAAATGGTTCAGCGAACTCGACCTGCTCGGAGTCAGCTTCTACACCGGCACAAACCGGCCCGATCCGACCGCAACCGAACTTGCCGCGGATCTCCAACCATCGGTGGACGCACT
>CALXOA010000014.1 GCA_944389895.1 uncultured Victivallis sp.
CACGACGGTGCTCTCCCAGGTTCCGAAGTAGTCACACAGAAACAGAGTGTCTTTCCGGAGCGGATGAAAATAGATCATATTGGTATGCCACCCCATATGGTCCCCGGAGAGCATCCATCCCGCCGGCCCCACCCCGCGGGCAGGAAGCAGTGTCCAGGTCGCACCGCCGTCAAAGGATTCGTAATAGGCGCGGATCACGTCCGCACCGATGATCAGATGTCCCGGCCGGAACGGATCGACCGCCAGCGCCCGATAACGGTATTCGAAAAACTTTCCCTTTTTTCCATCGCGGGCCAGCGGCAGTCCGGCATTGCATTCGCGCCATGAGATTCCGCCGTCGTCGCTGCGCTGGAATCCGTTCAACCCGGTTACCGCGTAGATCGTCCGCGGGTCGGCCGGCGAAAAATCGAACAGGAACACATCCTCGCCTTCCAGTCCCCGCGCCTGCCAGGTTTCGCCGCGGTCGGTACTGACCCAGAATCCCCCGACACTTTCACCGCGGTTGATGCCGGAAGCGTACAGTACATCCGGGTTATCCGGGGCAAAACGAACCGTATGCAACTTTCTTCCGGTCAATCCGGAGGGCCGCCACGTGACGCCTCCGTCGCTGCTTATCCACAGGCCGCCCGCACCACCGTTATGCTTGTTGTCGATCACGTAGAGCCGTTTCGAATCACGGGGATCCAGCAGCAACCCGGGACCGCCGCCGCCCTTGCGACTCGCAGCCCCCTCCCCGTATCCGCACACCTCCTGCGAAATCATCGTCCAGCTCTCGCCGCGGTCAGTCGAGCGGATGATCCCGGAGGGTTCCTTGTATTCGCGCCCCCAGGAGGCGTAAAGCACCTCGGGATTTTCCGGATCGACTGCAATATCCCCCGCCGGATAGTTGCCTCCGGCCAACCCCTGGAGACCGACGACGCTGTTGATCCAGTGTTCTCCGCCGTCAATGGTCTTGACTACGCCGCAGACATCGACCGCCAGGTAGATCCGGTCAGGATCGACCGGATCGAAAGTAAGACGGAGGTTCTGGCCACCGGCGCCAACCGGCAGGGGCTCCCACTGATTCGCACCAGCCGGAGCGGGACGCAGCAGAGTCCGGCCGTCACTGCCGGCAAGGTACTCCTCCGCCGTTGCATATCCCGCCCCGAGCAGCAGACAACAGGTCAGTTTGAGGAACTTCTTCATCCTTCTCCCCCTCCTCACCAGTTGACCCGGTAATACCCCTTGTTCCATTCATTCCCGTTGAGTTCGGCCCGGTACCGCGCAACGTGCCCGTCGATGAAACCGACATTGTAACCGGCGGCATGAAACTGATAAGGCGCGGCCGTCGGCACGCTGTAACACCACCCCGCATCGCCCATGAAGGCGATCCGTGACGGCGAACGGCTCTGGTTGACGTTGGTTTTGTTCTGATTGTTCAGGGGAATCTGGTACGGACTCCAGCGAGCCGTCGTACTCCAACTGCTTGAATCCCCTCCGGCGGAGGCCGGCGGCTGCAGGATGGCATGACCGTAACTGGTCGCGAAATTAACTCCTACCAGCATGGTGTTCCGCCAGAAGAGATTGTCGGCGGGACAATGAAAGAGTTTCTCGTTGTTACTGAGAAACGGCATCAGATCCGCATGCAGTTTTACAGCATTACCGGAGGATCTTGTACTGTCGAGGATGAACTGATTGTTGTTGCCGACTCCCGGCCCGAGACCATTGTAGGAGTCTGAGTAATTCAGCATTGCCAGCACGATCTGCCGGACCTGCGATGCACAGCCGCTCGCATGCGCCGCCGCACGCGCCTTGCCGAGCGCCGGCAGCAGCATCGACGCCAGAATGGCGATGATCGCGATTACGATCAATAATTCTATCAATGTAAAGAAATACTTCATCCCCCGTTCCCTTTCCGCTGGAATTGTATTGTTGTAAGAAGAAGAATTATTCATGCTCTGCGAACCGTACCTTCCGACCTGACCAGTCTGGGAATCAGCACCACACTGCGATACTCCTGTTCGGCAGGATGATCGATCCGTTCCAGAAGCAGCCGCAACGCCGCCCCGGCCACATCATCCAGGCGCAGATCGAGCGAGGTCAGGGGCAACAGAAGTTCCCTTTCGTCGGCGATGTTGTCGCACCCGATCAGCGACACCTGTTCCGGGATCGCGATCCCGGCTTCAGCCAGAGCCGTAGCCGCCCCCTCGGCCAGCATATCGGTCGAAGCAAAAATCGCCGTACTGTCGAACGTTCCGGAGGCCAGCAGCCGTTTCATCATCTGATAGCTGTTGCGCTTCGTAACCCCGACCGGCAGAACCCGTGCGCGATCAATCGGAATCCCGGCAGCCAGAAGCGCATCGCAATAGCCCTGATAGCGCGAACTCATCTCAAACACGAACTCGCGGTTGATCCGCGTTGCCAGTTCACAACGTTCGTCAAGGTTGGAGAGAAAAAGTATCCGCCGGTGGCCGAGTCTGATCAGGTACGACACAGCATTGCGCACACCCGCACGCAGGTCAAACGCCACATTGTCGGCGCACTGGTACCCTTCCCCGCCGGCGATCACATAGGGGATTCCCGCTTCCGCCAGTTGAAGGTGACCGACCAGAAAACCGCAGACCACCACCGCGTCCGGACGGATACCGCGGTTGCGAAACGTCTTCAGCAACGCCTCGGCGTCCTCGACCACCAGCAGCTGCGCCTCGTGACCGAGCCGCCGCAGTTCCGGTTCGATCCGCCCAGCCAGTACGGTATAGAAGACAGAATCGGCTTCGGCCGGAACCGCCAGTGCGATCGAATAGTGTTTTTCAAGAGTCCGCCGATCGACCACGTAGGTACCGCTGCCCTGCCGGCGTTGCACAAACTGCTTCTGCTCAAGTTCATCGATCGCGCGCCGCACCGTCACCAGCGACACCCGGTATTTCGCCGCCAATTCCCGCTCCGTCGGTAATTTCGCCGTTTCAAACTTCGCATAGTTTTCGCGGATGAACTCCCCGAAAATCGCACCGCGGATCTGTTCCGTTAATGTCATATTGCAACCTTTTTATTAAACATTGCAATCTTTTTTATTTTTATTATGATCGATTCGGAAGCAAAAGTCAATACCTTTTCAGAAAAAATTCGTTATTTTGTCATCGTTTTGCGGGCGGACGGAACATGAGAAGGAACGACATCGCAGGATATAAGGCCGGAGCGACTCCGGCTGCTCCGCTCGTCCATGTAATCCGGAACTGAAACAGGAACGCAGGAACCGGTCACCGGAAGTCCCAGATCCCGATCCGCCGGAAACGCCCGGGGAAAACCGCGCAAAGAGAGCAGTTGCGATCGTCATCTCGCGGAACCAGACCACACGGCAAAAGCAGCCGAGTGACATCAGAGCCGCGCCGGTAGTACAGCGGGCGAATCGAAACAGGAGCTTGACGATCCCGAACTCACGCCCATTCTGCTTTGCCAATGCACGAACCAGACTGTCGCCCGGACATGCAATATATCAGCCTCTCCCTGAAGCGCAATTCCTGCACCGTGAAGGCCGCTTCCTGCAAGCAGCGGCAACAACCGGAGAATACACGTCAAATCCATCTTCCCGAGAACAAACAACGTGGAATCGAAGAAGAAACGGAAGAGAATCCTACAGGGGATCTGCAGATACCGCGGGGAACCGGATTTCACCCCGGGGTGCCTCTTCCGTATCGCAACCAGCAATCCGTCGAAGAAAAACGTCACCGCGCCGAAACTCAGCGGCCCGGGCAACTGACGATGCAGGGTAGACGAAGAAACCGGCCCCGCATCGGACCGGTTGTATCAGGCATCACACGAAAAAGGTACTCTTCAGCTTCAACGCAGCGAAGCGCCAAGCTTTTCAGCCTCGGCCAGCTTGCCGCTGCGGGCGACATCGCCCTTCTCCATCACCTCGAAGGCAAAGAGCTGTCCCGCATCCTTCCAGCCGAGATAATTCAGGAGTATCTCATACGAGAGTTTCAACGCATCGAACGTATTCGGAGCATTGTCTGCCGCAGCGGCAAGCAGAACAGCCTGTCGGACAAAGGCCCGCTCCTTGCTGTAATAGGCATAAAGCCGATCAATCACCATCTTCAGATTCGCGGGGAAAGTATAGAAATAGAGCGGCATCGCAAAAGCCACCAGATCACATTTGTCAAGCGCCTGATAGACCTGGTCCATGTCGTCATTCTGAACACATGGCGAACCGGTCGAAAAGCAGCGGTCACAGGCAATACAGGGCAGAAGCTTCAAGGTACGGAGCCTGACCCGTTCGACGGTATGCCCGGCGGCGACCGCCCCCCGGCCAAAAGCATCGGCCAACTGGTCGCTGTTACCGTCGACCCGGGGCGAACAGGAGATGATCAGAACTTTCATGGGTTCACCTTCTTTCGAATAAAGTATCCTTTCAACAGGTGGGGAAACTATACATCTCATCAGACGGATAATCAAGTTTTCCCGGCAGGATTTCCCGTGACACGCTCCCCCTGCCCCGCCGGAGAACATAAAAAAAGAGATGACCATACGGCCATCTCTTTTTCTGCAACCGAAACGGTTCTGAGAAGCTCAGCGCTTCGAGAACTGGAACCGGCGGCGCGCCCCGGGCTGACCGGGCTTCTTGCGTTCCTTGACGCGCGCATCGCGGGTCATCATTCCTGCGGCCTTCAGTTTGGCACGCATCGTCTCATCGAGCTTGACCAGCGCACGGGCAACTCCGTGGCGCAGCGCACCGGCCTGTCCGGCCATGCCGCCGCCGTCGAGATTCGCGGCGATGTCGACCTTGCCTTCCGCCTCGCTGACCTTCAGCACCTGGCAGACGTAGCCGCAGAGAGACTCGCTCGGGAAGTACTCGTTCATCGCTTTGCCGTTGATCACGATTTTACCGGTTCCGGGAGTAAGCCGAACACGCGCAACCGCGCATTTGCGCCGGCCGGTAGCCAACACTTCATCATTCTTCTTAACCATGGCGATCGATTACTCCACCGTAATTTTGGTCGGGTTCTGCGCGGTGTGCGGATGCTCCGCACCGGCGTAAACTTTGAGCTTGCTGAACTGGGCGCGACCGAGACGGCCGTGCGGCATCATTCCCCAGACCGCGTCCTTGATGAAACGCTCGGGGGAACGCTCACGGATCTCCTTCGCGGTCCGCTCCTTGCGACCGCTGCGGTAACCGGTGTAATCGACATAGATCTTCTCGTCGCCCTTGCGGCCGGTGAAGACGGCCTTCGCGGCATTGATGACGATCACGAACGCGCCGGTATCGACGTGCGGAGTATAAGTCGGCTTGTCCTTGCCGCGCAGCGCATTGGCGATGCGGACGGCGAGCCGGCCGACCGGAGCTTCCGACGCATCAAACAGAATGTACTCCCGCTTGATC
This sequence comes from uncultured Victivallis sp., assembly GCA_944389895.1. Lineage (GTDB taxonomy): Bacteria > Verrucomicrobiota > Lentisphaeria > Victivallales > Victivallaceae > Victivallis. The sequence continues at coordinate 5,357 of CALXOA010000014.1, forward strand.
TCGCCGACTTTTGCCAGATAAGTTTTCATAACTTCTCAAGTGTCCATATGATTTTGTTGGATACGCTTACGCCGGCACCTGAATCGTTTCGCACTTCGACCCCGGGTTCGGCGGACCGTAAAATCGCCCGCACCTCCATCGACCGGCGATGATCGGGTACCGGTCTGACGAAATTGCAGACTATTTAAAATATCACCGTTTTCCGGAAAATCCAACGACTTTCCACCGGAATTGCTGAAAAACTGCGAAAAAAAGAACCTTTTTCAACAAACCGGCTTCCCGCCGCAATGCGTTCCGGGAAACCATGCCGCGGTGCGTCGGAACAACGTTCCATCCTGCGCGGGACGGATCAGATCAACCCTTCCGCCTCATCAAGCCCGAAGCGGATGTTCATGCACTGCACCGCCTGCCCGGCCGCCCCCTTGGTCAGGTTGTCGATCACCGACGTGACGATCACCTTGTTGGTGTGTGCATCGTAGTTGTAGCCAATCTCACAGGTATTGGTCATGAACACATACTTCGTGTCGGCGCACCGTTTCGCAGGCAGCACCCGGACAAACTGCTCATGACCGTATGCCGCCTCATAGATCTCACCGATCTTCTCAAGCGTACAGCCCGGCTCGGCATTCATCAGAATGGTTGAATTGATGCCGCGGTTCATCGGCGCCAGATGCGGAATGAAGTTGATCGCCATTTCAGGCACACCGGCGGCGAAGGCCATCTCCTGCTCGATCTCCGGCAGGTGGCGGTGGCCGACCACGCCGTACGCCTTGAGGCTCTCATTGCACTCCGGGAAGATGTAGGGAAGATCGACCTTGCGCCCCGCACCGGTCACCCCGGAGCAACTCGCCACGACAATCCCTTCGGTGCTGACCACCCCGGCCGCCAGAAGCGGAGCCGTCGGCAGAATGGAACTGGTCGGATAGCAGCCGGCACAGGCGACCAGGTCGGCGGTACGCAATTTTTCGCGATATCGTTCCGGCAGACCGTAGACCGCCTTTTCAAGCAATTCCGGTGCCGGATGGTCAACCTTGTAATACTCCTTGTACTTCGCGGCACTCTTGAGCCGGAAATCGGCGGAAATATCGAACACCTTGACCCCGGCATTCAAAAGCGGAATCGCAAATTCCGTTGCCAGCCCGTGGGGCAGAGCCAGAATCGCGGCGTCGCACTGCCCGGCCAATTCCGCGGCATCGGGCGCGACAAAGGAAAGCGGCACACCGGTGAAACGCGGAAACACCGTCGAAACCGGTTCCCCGGCGTTCTTACGCGACGTGATCGCCACGACTTCAACCCCGCGATGCCGCAGCAGAATCCGCAACAGCTCCTCTCCGGCATATCCCGACGCGCCGAATACGGCAACTCTGATCTTCTTCATGATACAATCCTTACAAAAATTATAATGTAATGGTGAATGGAACGACGACAGAATCCCACTCCCGTCACCGGAACCGTTCAAATCTTTCAACGCAGTTTCCCGTAGGCGCGGTCGAAACGTTCGAACGACGCCTCCAGCTCCCGCTCCCCGAGGAGCCCGGCATTCAGATACTCCGCCAGAAGTTGTTTCGGATCAACGCTCTTCTCCACGGCTTTCGCATCGGAACGCATGAAGTTGCCGGCAATCGCCGCCTGCAGCTCGTCGGCGAGCGATACCTCCGGTTTCATCGCGGTGGAACCGTCCTCGACACCGACCAGTTTTTCCAGAGCGGCACAGATCCGGTCATGCTCGACGCGTGCGGCGGCAACGGCTCGATCGAGCTTCTCCGCAGCCTTCGCGTCCCCGCCGGCGGCGCTCCGGATCAGAGCGGCGGCGGAGTGAAGTTTCGGGAAACGCTCAAGATTTTCAATCTGAAGCGCCGCCTCCTCCACCGCGTCCCCGCGCTTCAGCGCGTCAAATGCGGCGGCAAGCGGCCGCGCCACGCTCTTGACAAGCGCCAGCTTATCCGTCAGCACCCGGCCGCGTGCGGCGGCGAGCGCCTTCTCAAAACGCTCAAACGTTCTGCGTTCCAGTTCAAAGGTATTGCGGCAGGCCAGTTCGCGCAACTCTCCGCGAATCGCCCGTGCCCGCGCTTCGGCATGCCCCGGCTCTCCGGGATCGGCCGCCAGAGCCTCGAGTTCGGCGATCAATGAACGGCTTTTCGCCTCGCGCTCGGCGAATGCCTCCCGACGCCCGCCGAAGAATTTATCCAGCGCGGCGTTGAACTTCGCGGATAATTCCGCCTCATTGCGTCCCGCGGGCCCCGCCGCAATGTATTCGCCGCGCAACGCTTTCGCCCGGCGCACCGCCTCGCCGGAGGGGTTTCCGGTCAGAGCCTCAGCCTCCGCGATCAGTTTGCGCTTCACTTCTGCAGCGGCTTCAAACCGGCTGTTGCGCTCATCGAACCATTTGCTGCGAGCATTGAAAAACTGGTCGGCGGCAGCACGGAAAGCGGCAAACAACGTTTTTTCCGCCGGTCCGGCACCTGGAATCGTCTTCCACTCGGCCTGGAGCGCCTTGAAAGCGGCAGCACTACTATTCCACTCGGTCGAACCGGCCATCGCGGCAGCCTTCTCGACCAGCTCCTGCTTGCGGGCAGCCGCCTGCTTCTGCTCCTGGCGCCGGCGGGCGAAAAACTCGTCAACCCGATGCTGAAGCGCACGGGTCAGCTCCAGATAGCGGGTATTGATCTCCTCATTCTTGGCTTTCGGAACGCCGCCGAGCGCTTTCCACTTCTCCCGCAGTTCGTGCAGCGCCTTCGCGGCCCGGGGCAGCTCCTCATCCGACAACGCAGAAAGTTTTTCCAGTTCGGCACAGAGGTCGAGCTTCAACGTATAACTTTCCCACCGGGCAAGATCGAGCGTCTCATAATGCTGGGCCAGCTTGGCACCGGCGGCGCGATGTGCGGCGTTGTATTTGTCCGCTGCCGCCTTGGGCACCTTGCCGAGAGCGGCGTACTCCGTCTCGATCGCGCTCTTGCGCTCACGCAGCTGATTGATGTCCCCGGCGGCGGTCAACGCGGCGAGTTCCGCGGCAAGCCTGCCGGCCGCCTCCGCCCGCTGCTGTTCAACCTCCGCCTCCGCCCGCAGCCGTTCCCGCAACGGAGCCAGCCGCGCCTCGAATCCGGCGGCATCAACAGAATCCGGATCGGCTTGCGCGAGGGTCTCGTTCCACCGTTTTTCCAGTGCCTCCACCTCGCCGAAGGTCACAAGTTCCGCACCGGCGAGCAGAGCATCAAGTTCAGCGGAAAGTTTCGCACACTCCTGCGTCCTGGCGGCACGCAACTGCAGCCGGGCTTCATTTTCGGCCGCGGCACGTTCCGCAGCCTCCCACGCCGCGGCGAACCGCTTCTCCAGAATTTCCGCATATTCCGGTGGAACTTCGGGGCGGCCATCGTAGGCGGCGCGGAGACGCGCCAGTTCCGCCGGGTAATCCCCGACCACACGGGACGGCAACTCCTCCAGCTCAGCGCAGAGCGCTTCGATTTCGTGGAGCTGATTCCGAAGAGTGTCGGGAATGCCGCCGACGGCCGCCCGACCGGTCTGGAGATTTTCGTCTTGTACGCTCATGAGTTCGCCTGTTTCCTTTGGCTCGGCACCGTTTCTCACTCCCGAAACCGGAGCCGGACGTTGTAAAAAAATGCAACCGCCGCCTTACGGCAGCAGTGTTCAGCTTTAAATTATAATGCCTTTTTCATTTTTTTCCAACACCCAAACCGTTTCCGCTTGATTTTTCGGCAAAAAAAATTATATTCAATGATTTCAAAAATGGGTTTTAACCTGCTCTTTTCGGCAGGAGACAGAAACAGAGGAGATTCTGAATCATGGGACAAACCAGAGAATTTAAAACCGAAGTACGCCAGTTGCTGGATCTGATGATCCACTCGCTCTATTCGAATCGCGACATCTTCCTGCGCGAACTGGTCGCCAATGCCGCCGACGCCATCGACAAAGCCCGTTTCGAGAGCCTCACGAGACCGGAGCTGGCGCGCGAATGGGCAATCCGCCTCAGCGTCAACAAAGCGGACAAGACCCTCACCATCAGCGACAACGGCATCGGCATGACCGAGGCGGAAGTCGTCGAGAACATCGGCACCATCGCCAAGAGCGGAACCAAGGCGTTCCTGAAGATGCTCGAAGAGAAAGGCGACAAGGAGAATGTCCCCGAGCTGATCGGCCAGTTCGGTGTCGGGTTCTATTCTGCGTTCATGGTCGCCGACCGGGTCGAACTGACGACGAAACAGGCCGGAACCGACGCGCCGGCCGTGCGGTGGAGCAGCAGCGGCGAAGGGGAATATGAAATCGATACCGCCGTCAGGGAGGAGCCCGGTACCGAAATCAAACTCCATCTCAAAGGCGACGCCGAAGTCTATCTTGAGAGCTGGAAGATCGGCGAGATCATCCGCAAATATTCCGACTTCATCGAGTACCCGATCATCCTGCCCGAAGTCAAAGTCAACGACGACAAGACCGAAACCGTGACCGACAGGGTGCTCAATTCGCAGAAGGCGATCTGGTTGCGCAAGCCGTCGGAGATCACCGACGAGGAGTATAAGAGTTTCTACTCGCACCTGTCGAATTTCGGCGGCACGGAGTATCTCAAGGCGATCCACATTTCGGCCGAAGGGGTCAGTGAGTTCAAAGCCCTGCTCTTCCTGCCGAAGGAAGCGCCGTTCAACCTGCTGATGCCGGAGATTCAGAAGAAGGGCTTGCAGCTCTATGTGCGCCGGGTGTTCATCACCGATGAATGCAAGAAACTGCTGCCGGACTACCTGCGTTTCGTCTGCGGTGTGGTGGATTCCAACGATCTCCCGCTGAATGTATCGCGCGAGATTCTGCAGGAAAATCCACACCTGGCCAAGATCGAAAAGACCATTACCGGAAAAGTTCTCGGCGAACTCAAGAAACTGCTCGAAAACGAACGCGACTCCTATGCCGCATTCTTCAAGGAGTTCGGCCGGGTGCTCAAGGAGGGACTCCATACCGACTTCGCCAACGCCGAGAAACTCAAGGATCTGGTGATGTACGAGTCGATGAACTCCGAACCCGGCAAGTTGATCACGCTGGCGGATTATGTCGCGGCCATGCCGGAATCGCAGAAGGAAATCTATTACATCACCGGTGAAAAACGCGAGGCGGTCGCCTCGTCGCCGGCGCTGGAGTACTTCCGGAGCAAGGGTTATGATGTACTCTTCATGACCGATCCGATCGACGACTGGATCATGCAGCAGATGTTCCAGTACCGGAAGAAAAACTTCAAGTCGATCGCCAAGGGTGATTTTGAAGTGGAAGGTGCGGAGGAAACGATCAAGGCGGCGCAGGAGAAATTCGCGAAACTGGTCGATTTCCTGAAATCGATCCTCGGGGAAAAAGTCAGTGAAGTGCGTTTCTCGGCCCGGCTGACCGACAGTCCATGCTGTCTGATCACCGAGGGGAATGCGCTCAGTCCGCATCTGGAACGGCTGTTCAAGGCGATGCATCAGGAGGTTCCGGAGAGCAAACGCATTCTCGAGTTGAATCCGAAACATCCGTTGATCGAAGCGCTTTTCGAACTTCAGCAGAAAGATGAAAAGGCGCCGGAACTCACCGCCTATGCGAAAGTGTTGTTCGACCAAGCTCTGTTGACCGAAGGCAGCCCCCTGCCCGACCCGGCCGCGTTTGCCAGAGAGGTAACCTCGCTGCTGCTGAAGGGAATTTCGGTAAAATAAGCTGTTAAAAAGAGAATATCGCGCTTGAAAAAAATCATTCAGGCGCGATATTTATATTCTGACATCCGGGAGAGATGGTCGAGTGGTTTAAGGCAGCGATCTTGAAAACCGCCGTGGCGCAAGTCACCGAGGGTTCGAATCCCTCTCTCTCCGCCATTCACTTCTTTTCCCCGTGAAAAGAAGTAGAACAAGAAAAGCGCCCATCAGGAGCTGGACAGCCGGTGGTTCGAAATTCACTACCCGCCGCCAATTTCCTGCAGGTCATCGGGATGATATTGCAATCTCATGCTCCTGCTTTGATCCGCTTTTTTGAAATCAGTTTACGGAAACCTGCCGGCCATTCCCCCCGTAGCTCCCCGGCGGTCTCTTCGAAAATCTGATCGACTTTGCCCGGGACGGCTCCCTCCCCCGGTAAGGGAGTTCAATGCAAATTTTCTGGCCTTGCCCGCTCTGCCGTCATATCCGGTCTCCCGGGCATGCAGCGATCCGGATGTCATACTCCGCCGAATCGACACCTCGTCCGGAAAAGTTTATTTCGCTCTGATTCACATCGGAGCCGAACGGAAACGAAAAATCGAGATCCATTTCCCCGAAGATGTATCTCACCTTCAGAGCATCGTGGACAACAAATCGATTTCGACGCAGGGCAATGTCACGGTCCTTGACCTTGAGCCTTACCAGTTGATTGCAGTTCAGGGAAATTCAGGCCCCGGACAATGACGGGATCGAACCGGGAAAATCTCCCGAACGACATCCAGTTCCCTCGACTGCCTGCGACCGGAAATCATTTCTTTCTTCAGCCACCGGCAGAGATCCACTTTCCGGCGGCTCCCCCCCCCGGAAAGCGCTGAAAAAGGAAAATTCATTTCACAAATCATCTCGCAGGGATTGCATAATCCCCCAACGACGGTTATAATAGAAGAAATCTGGGGGAGATCCCCGTATTTCCCAAATCTCACAAGAAAACGAAAGGTACTGTCATGCGAAAATTGTGTATGCTTGCCGTCGCAGCGGCAGCCGGAGTGCTGCTGGGCGCCTGCGCCCTCTTCGGGCCGGGTGAACTTGCCGACACCTACACCGTTCACAAGGTTTACGGTGACCACATGGTGCTTCAGCGTGAACGGCCGATCCGGATCAGCGGTACTGCCGCGCCGGGCCGGGCGGTCAAGGTCACGATCGGGGAAAATTCCGCTTACGGTACCGCCAATGCCGACGGCGAATGGGTCGCGGAACTCCCCGCAATGAAGGCCGGCGGCCCCTTCGAGGTCACGGTTTCCGCCGGAGAAAACGCGCCGGTTACGAAGTTTTATGACGTTCTGATCGGGGAAGTCTGGCTCTGCAGCGGCCAGTCCAATATGGAGATGCCGGTCTACAGCCAAAACCCGTTCTGGCAGGCCGCCAATGCCGCAGAGGAAGTCGCGGCGGCAAACCATCCGCGGATCCGCCTCTTCAACACCGCCGCCAACCGTTCCGTTGCGCCGGCAGGCCCGGTCGCGGAAATCGCCGGCCCGGGATGGGTGGTCTGTTCGCCCGAAACCGTGGGTCCATTCAGTGCGATGGGTTACTTCTTCGGTCGCCAGCTCAGCAAAGATCTCAATGTCCCGGTAGGATTGATCAATTCGAGCTGGGGCGGGACCCCGATCCAGAGCTGGATCAGCGCAGAAGGATACCGCCGCGCCGGACGTGAACGCGAACTTCTGCAGATCGATTCCGTCAACAAAGACAAGGAAGAAATCGCAGCGAACCTGAAGAAGGCGAAGGAGAAGAGCGAAAAGGAATTTGCTGCCTGGAGCAAGCGTTTCTTCGCCTCGGATCCGGATTCCAGCAAAGCCGCAGAAGCGTGGAAATCCGCTGATTTCAACGACTCCGCCTGGCAGGATGCCCCGGTCCCCGGGGAAATCGACAATGACGTCGACGGTGCAGTCTGGTATCGCCGCACGGTCAAGATTCCCGCCGACTGGGCAGGTAAGGAATTGACGCTCTCGCTCGGGGTAGTCGATGATTGCGATGAGACCTACTTCAACGGGAAAAAGGTCGGCGCGGTCGGGACCGAAACGCCGATGTACTGGACCGTAAAGCGCAGCTACCGGATTCCCGCCGAACTGGTCAAGGCCGGCGACAACACCATCGCCGTCCGCGTGATCGACATGTTCGCAACCGGTGGCTTCCTTGGCCCGAAAGATGCGATTTACATTGCGCCGACCGCCGACCAGAAGAACCGGATCGACCTGACTGGAACCTGGAAGAGCAATCTTGAGTTCAAAGCAGATCTCAAGAAGATCGGCAACCGGCCGAATCCGCCGGAGCTCACCGTCGGCAGTACCGACAGCCCGCACTTCCCGGCGACGCTCTACAACTCGATGATCGCGCCTTGGACGGTCTATCCGATCCGTGGAGCCATCTGGTATCAGGGAGAATCCAACGCCGGAGCTTTCGAGGATTACATGACGCTTCACCCGTTGTTGATCAACGACTGGCGGAGGCTCTGGAATGATCCGGAAATGCCGTTCATCTTCGTCCAGCTCGCGGCCTTCGAACGCCACAGCCCGAATGCACGTCAGCCGGAGGATTTCTGGGTTGATCGCGCCCCGTCCGACGGTGCCTGGCCGAAACTGCGCGAAGTTCAGACCGCGACGCTGAATGTGCCGAATACCGGCATGGTCGTCGCAATCGATATCGGTGACGCTTTCGACATTCATCCCCGCGACAAGCAGACGCTCGGTTATCGCGCAGCGAAGGAAGCGGAGCGTATCGCCTTCGGCAGCAAGGCGATCAGTGCCGGACCTCTCTACGACTCGATGAAGATCGAGGGTGACAAAATCCGTATCTCGTTCCGCAACGTCGGCCAGGGGCTCGTTGCGAAGGGTGGAGCTCCGGCAACCTTCGCTATCGCAGGCGCCGACGGCAAGTTCGTCTGGGCGGATGCGAAGATCGACGGCGACACCGTACTCGTCTGGTCCGACAAGGTCAGGGAACCGGTGGCGGTCCGTTACGCCTGGAGCGGCTGGCCCGGCAATGCAAACCTCTTCAACAAGGACGGCTTCCCGGCGAGTCCCTTCCGGACCGACCAGCCGGATTATCTGTTGAAGTAATCATTTCGTCTTGTCTCCAACCGGGAGTGACCGCTGAACTTCTCAGACGGTCGCTCCTTTTTTCTTTCCGCTTTACGGAAACGGAAAGAAAAAAAGGAGCAAGCTCTTTCAAAAAGATTGTATAATCCAAAATGGAGATTATAATAAAAAACTGTAGAAAAAATCCTGATTTGTCGACGGCATCAGGAAAACGAAAGGTAGTGTCATGCGAAAATTGTGTGTGTTTGCCGCCGCAGCGGCAGTCGGAGTGCTGCTGGGCGCCTGCGCCCTCTTCGGGCCGGGTGAACTTGCCGACACCTACACCGTTCACAAGGTCTACGGCGACCATATGGTGCTGCAGCGTCAGCGGCCGATCCGGATCAGCGGCACTGCCGCGCCCGGCCGGGCGGTTAAAGTCACGATCGGGGAAAATTCCGCTTACGGTACCGCCAATGCCGACGGCGAATGCCACCCGAACTGCACCCCCTCCTTCGTCGCGGTCGCTTACGGTACCGCCAATGCCGACGGCGAATGGGTCGCGGAACTCCCCGCGATGGAAGCCGGCGGACCCTTCGAAGTCACGGTTTCCGCCGGAGAAGGAGCTCCGGTTACGAAGTTCAGCGATGTCTTGATCGGGGAAGTCTGGCTCTGCAGCGGCCAGTCCAATATGGAGATGCAGGTCAGAAAAGCGAACAACGCCCAGGTGGAAATCGCAGCGGCAAACCATCCGCGGATCCGTCTCTTCAACACCGTCGCCAGACGTTCCATGGCTCCCGCAGGCCCGGTCGCGGAAATCGCCGGCCCGGGGTGGGTGGTCTGTTCACCCGAAACCGTGGGCCCATTCAGTGCGCTGGGGTATTTTTTCGGTCGCCAGCTCGGCAAGGATCTCAACGTCCCGGTAGGTTTGATCAATTCGAGCTGGAGCGGCACCCCGATCCAGAGCTGGATCAGCGCGGAAGGGTACCGTCTCGCCGGACGTGAACGCGAACTTCTGCAGATCGACTCCGCAGGGAAAAGTAAAGCGGAAATCGCAGCAGTGCAGAGGACGTTGAAGGAAAAGAGCGCCCAGGATTTTGCCGCCTGGCTCAAACGTTTTCTCACTTCGAACCCGGACGCCGATCAAATTGCGCAGACGTGGCCGAAGATCGATTTCAACGATTCCGCCTGGCAGGATGCTCCAGTCCCCGGGGAAATCGACGGTAACATCGACGGCGTTGTCTGGTATCGCCGCACGGTCAACATTCCCGCCGACTGGGCTGGCAGGGAACTGACGCTCTCGCTCGGAGCGGTCGATGATTGCGATGAGACCTATTTCAACGGGAAAAAGGTCGGCGCGGTCGGTACCGAAACGCCGATGTACTGGAGCGTTAAACGGAACTATCGGATTCCCGCTGAGCTGGTCAGAGCCGGCAATAACGTCATCGCCGTCCGCGTGATCGATCTCTTTTCCTCCGGCGGAATCACCGGCCCGGAGATCTCCATTGCGCCACAGGATTCCCCGAGTTCGGCAATTAATCTGGCCGGCAGGTGGAAAAGCAAACTGGAATTCAAGGCGGATCTCGACAAAATCGGTCTGCGCCCGATCACCCCGGATGAAATAAAAATCGATCTGACCAGTCGCAATTTCCCGGCGACGCTCTTCAACTCGATGATCGCGCCATGGACGGTCTATCCGATCCGCGGCATCCTCTGGTATCAGGGGGAATCCAACGCCAATTTGTACACCGAATATATGAAGCTTCACCCACTGCTGATCAACGACTGGAGACGGCACTGGCGGAATCCGGAGATGCCGTTCATCTTCGTCCAGCTCACTGCTTTCGAGCGGAACAGCCCGAATGCACGGCTGCCGGAGGATTTCTGGGTCGGTCGCGCCCCGTCCGACGGCGCCTGGCCGAGACTGCGCGAAATCCAGGCCGCGACGCTGAAAGTGCCGAATACCGGCATGGTCGTCTCCATCGATGTCGGTGACGCCTTTGATCTTCATCCCCGCGACAAGCAGACATTGGGTTATCGTGCAGCAAAGGAGGCGGAACGAATTGTATTCCATGGGAATCCCGCCAGTACCGGCCCGCTTTATGACGCGATGAAGATCGAAGGTGACAAAATCCGTATCTCGTTCCGCAACGTCGGCCAGGGGCTCGTTGCGAAGGGTGGAGCTCCGGCGACCTTCGCCATCGCAGGAACCGACGGCAAGTTCGTCTGGGCGGATGCGAAGATCGACGGCGACACCATACTCGTCTGGTCCGACAAGGTCAGGGAACCGGTTGCGGTTCGTTACGCCTGGAGCGGCTGGCCCGGTAATGCAAACCTCTTCAACAGGGACGGCTTCCCGGCAAGTCCCTTCCGGACCGACCAGCCGGACTATCTGTTGAAGTAATTTTCTCCCAGTTTCCAACCGGGGACGGCCGCAAAAATCCTCAATCGACCGTTCCCTTTCCAAACAACTTTTTGAAGGAGTACCATCACCATGTTGATCGACATGCCGATCGAAGAACTCAGAACTTACCAGGGCTGCACACCGAAACCGGATGATTTTGAACGGTATTGGGATGAATCACTCGCGGAGCTCGCCGCCCTCGATCCCGAAGTGGAACTCACTCCGGCCGCTTTTCAATGCCCCTGCGCCGACTGTTTCGATCTGCGCTTCACCGGGGTCGGCGGCGCACGAATCTATGCGAAATTGCTCCGTCCACGGCATCCGCAGGGCAGAAAACCGGCTCTGGTGCAGTTTCATGGTTACAGCGGAAACTCCGGAGACTGGAGCGACAAGCTCAACTTTGTTGCGGCGGGGTTCACCGTGGCCAGCCTTGATTCCCGCGGACAGGGAGGAAAATCGCAGGATATCACGCCGGTCAATGGAATGACGCTGCGCGGTCACATCGTGCGCGGCATGGATGATCCGGATCCGAAAAAGCTGCTCTTCCGCAGCAACTTCCTCGATACCGCCGAGCTGGTACGGATCGTCATGGGGCTCGACGGCGTCGATCCCGCCAGGGTCGGTATCTGCGGCGGCTCCCAGGGGGGAGGTTTGACTCTCGCGTGCGCCTCTCTGGTACCGGAGGTCAACCGCGCCGCCGCGGTATTTCCCTTCCTCTGCGATTATCGCCGGGTCTGGAACATGGATCTCGCCAAACAGGCCTATGAGGAAATTCAATATTATTTCCGTCAGGTCGACCCGACCCACGCTCACGAGGAGGAATTTTTCACAAAACTCGGCTACATCGATGTGCAGAATCTCACGCCGCGAATCCGCTGCAGAACGTTGATGGTGACCGGGTTGATGGATACCGTCTGTCCCCCGTCAACCCAGTTTGCCGCCTACAATAAGATCACCGCCCCAAAGGAAGTGGTATTCTACCCCGACTTCGGGCACGAAGGTCTGCCGGGAAACAACGACCGGATCTACCGTTTCATGATGGAAATGCTGGACTGAACCAGGTTGTGTTTTCATGGAAGAAGCCATCGCCAAGATGCTCCGCGGATTCCGCAGTTTCCGCAACAGTTATTTCAAAGGCGACAATGCGCTGTTCGAGCAGTTGAAGCACGGGCAGCACCCGAAGGCGCTGGTGATCGCCTGTTCAGACTCCCGGGTCGATCCCGCCCTGATTACGGAAAGCGATCCGGGAGATCTCTTCGTGATCCGCAATGTGGCAAATCTGGTGCCGCCCTATGAACCGGACACCCGGCATCACGGCGTCAGTGCTGCGCTGGAATACGCGGTCAGGGGGTTGGAGGTCGAACACATCATCGTGCTCGGCCACTCCGACTGCGGCGGAATCCACGCGCTGCTCTCTCGGACTCCGGACCGCCCGGCGGGAGAATTTCTCGACACCTGGCTGGATCTTGCCGAACCGGCCCGCCGGGTAGTCGAAGAACGCTTCCCCGAGGCCGGAAAGCCTCTGCGCCGTCGCGCCTGCGAAGAGGCCTCTTTGCTGCTGGCGCTGGAAAATCTGCTCACTTTTCCATGGATTCGCGCCGCGGTCGAAACCAACCGCCTCGCGCTTCACGCCTGGTATTTTCACATAGAAACAGGACGCCTCTTCGGTTTCGACCGGGAACGCGATGATTTTGTGGAATTTGAAAACGAGAAACTACACTTCTGAAGGGGGGAACCGATCCCAATGGAACCACTGCAACGACAATCCGCTGAGGAACTTAAGGAACTACCGTTCGAACAGGCACTTGAAAAACTGGAAAATCTGGTTGCCCGCATGGAAACCGGCCGGCTTCCGCTGGAGGAGTTGATGACCGACTTCGAAGCCGGAACCCTGCTGGTCAAACTCTGTCGTGAAAAGCTCGATTCCCTTGAGCGCAAAATTGAACTTCTGACCCGCGATGACGGCGGGCAGGGCCAGTGGACCGACTTCGAAGCCGATGTCCCTTCACCCGTTCGCAATGCGCCCTCCCCTTCCGAAACAGAGGGAACACCGTTCTGAAGAGTTCCTCACTCCCGGTTCAATGCGGAGCAACGCTGTCGCGTACGATCAATTTGTAGGGAATCACCGTCCGATGCGGGAACGGCAGCCCCCGCAGCCGCGCATCCAGTACATCCGCCACGGCGGCGGCCTGTGCGGCGTAATCCTGCGAAATCGTGGTCTGCGGCGGAATCGCGTAACGGGAAAACATCGAACGCTCCGAAGCGACCAGAGAGATCTCCTCCGGGATGCGGCGGCCATAGAGCGACAGTGCGTAAGCCGCAATGATTCCGGCATTTCCACCGGGGCAGAAAAGCCCGTCGACGCCGAGTCTCAAAAGTTTTCCGACCTCTTCCACATAGGAATCGGCCAGCGCGAACCGTACCAGTTTATCCGCAAACGGCAACTGGTTCCGCCGCAGAGCACGAAAAACGGCTTCACGCCGGATCTCGGCATTGCCGATCCCCGCTTCCCCGTAAATGATGACCCCGACCTTGCTGCAATTGTTCTGAGCAAGACAGTCGATGCCGAGGTTCATCGCCTGAACTTCGTCTGAACGCACGGAATAGATCTCCCCGCTTCCCTCCGGAATATCACGGTCGATGATGATCAGCGGCGCGGCAAAACGTTCCTCCCATCTACCGAATTTTTCCGCATCGATACCGACGGAAACGGCGCCGCAGAACCGGATGCGGTCAAGCTGACCGAGATTGTCCTGCGGCAGCATCTCAATCCGGTAATCGCGTGCGGAAAGTTCCAGTGTCAATTCGGAGATCACCATCTCCACATAACTCCGGATCGGATAAATCTCACGGAAGGGACTGACGATCACCACATTCTGACGCTTCTGGGAGAGCCGGGGGTGATATCCACGGCTCCTTGCCACCGCAAGCACTCTTTCCCGCAGCTCTTCCCGGATATTCGGATGGTTGCTGAACACGCGCGATACCGTGGCGGTCGAAACGCCCGCCTCTCTGGCAATTTCCTGTATTTTCATCGTCACGTTCCTTTTCCGGTTCGATCACTTCCGGAGAACCAGGAGATATTTTCCGATAAAATTGATTCATTTACAATATATTCATTATTTTTCTGAAAACAAATAATTTTTGCAACTCATTTTACAAAACATCACTCCCGTTTCTCTTGCAAATCTCCTTTCGGTGGCTAAACTATCGAAGGAAGGCAAATACATCACCCAACCAATCGGAAGCAATAAAATCATGAAACAATATGCCATTGCATTCACCGCACCCGGAAAAGCGGAACTTCAGGAAAGAGAATGGATCCCCCCGGACCTGAAAACGGATCAACTCCTTCTGGAGACCGAATGCACTCTCATCAGTCCCGGCACCGAACGGGACAATCTCCTCGGTCTTACCGACGGGAAGTTCCCCAAATATCTCGGCTACAGCGCAGTGGCACGGGTGCTCGAAGCCGGAGACGACTCCGGATTCCGGCGGGGCGAACGGGTTGCGGTCTATCACAGCATTCACGCCTCGCATCTGGTGAAAGAGGCGCGGGATCTGGTTCGGATCGAAGATGACGATCTTCCATCGCATGCCGCGGTATTCTGCGTCATCGCCGCCATGGGGCTGCAGGGAGTCCGCAAGGCGCGTCCGGAGTTCGGGGAATCCATGGCGGTCATGGGGCTGGGGCTGCTCGGACTCTTCGCCGTCCGCTGTGCATCGCTCAACGGTCTCTTTCCCCTGATTGCGCTGGACTTCAACCGGAAACGCCGGGAACTGGCGAAGGAGTTCGGTGCGGACGAGGTTTTTTCGCCCGACGATCCGGAACTGATCGCGAAAATCAAAAATCTCACCGGAGGACAGGGAGTCGACACCGTGGTCGAAGTAACCGGAAATCCCGACGCCCTCAACACCGCTCTCGACTTCACCGCGCCCTTCGGCCGGATCACGCTCACCGGCTGTTCCCGGACCCCGACCCATGAAATCGACTTCTACCACAAGGTCCACCGCCCCGGAATCAGTATCATCGGAGCCCACAACATGGCCCGTCCGCGCCATGACGCGCGGCCCGGTTACTGGACCATGCGGGAAGATATGGCCCTGCTGCTGCGGCTGTTTGCTGCCGGCAGAATCCGGCCGGAGTCTCTGATCAACGGAATCGCCTCCCCCGCAGACGCCCCGGCGATATTCGACCGGCTCGCCGACGGGAATCCGGATCTTCTCGGAACCATTTTCGACTGGAAAAATTTTCATCTCAACGGAGATTGATCATGCGGAAAATCAGGATCGGTCAGATCGGTATCGGCCACAACCACGCCTCCGCCACAATGGCGGCGTTACGACACCTCTCCGATGATTACGAGGTAGTCGGTATCGTCGAACCGGATGAGCATTGGTGGAAACTGCGCGGCGACTGCGAAGCGTACCGGGGGATTCCCCGTCTCACGCAGGATGAACTTTTCAACACTCCGGGTCTGGAGGCGGTGGCCGTCGAAACAGACGGTTTCGAGTTGCTGGAAACGGCACGCCAGTGCGTCGACCGGAACCTTCATGTCCACATGGACAAACCCGGCGGCGAGGATTTCGGGCAGTTCCGCGACCTCCTGAATGAGTTCCGCAGGAAACATCTGACGATTCAGCTCGGTTACATGTACCGCAACAATCCGGCGATCCGATACTGTTTCGAAGCGGTCAGAAAAGGCTGGCTGGGAGAGATCTTCGAAGTGCATGCCGTGATGAACCGCTACGACGGCCACGATGAAGCGTATCGCCGCTGGCTCGCACAGTTCCATGGCGGAGCGCTCTACATCTTCGCCGGCCATCTGATCGATCTAGTCGGCACGCTTCTCGGTCGTCCGCTTCGTGTGACGCCCTATCTGACCAAGACACGCAACGACAATCTCTACGACACGGGGTTGACGGTGCTGGAATATCCGCGCGCCGTCGCCACGGTTCGGACCGGCGTCACCGAGGTCGACGGGATGAAACACCGCCGTCTGATCGTCTGCGGGACAAAAGGGTCGATGGAAATCTGCCCTCTGGAACCACCGGCGGATCGCTACCGGCTGGATCCGCTCCGGCTGCGGCTGACGCTGCTCGAGGGAAATGAGAAGTTCGAAGCGGGAACCCACATGGTCGATGTCGGGGTTATGAATGGGCGCTACGACGACCAGCTGCTTGAGTTTGCAGGGATCATCCGCGGAGAAATGGAAAATCCGTATCCGGTCAACCACGAACTGATCGTTCAGGAAGCGCTCCTGCGCGCCTCCGGAGTCCAGCTGTAACGGGTGAGATCATGGGAAAACAGTGGAAAGAAAAAAACGCTCTCGTAACCGGAGCTGGAAATGAAATCGGCAGGGCGACAGCCCGCATGCTCGCCTCTTACGGCGCGAAAGTGGCGGTGACCGCTCCCACGTTGGAAGAGGCGCAGGAAATCGTTGCGGAGATCGGCGAAGCGGGCGGCGAAGCGATTGCGCTCTCCGCCGATCCGGCCGATGTTGACCAGATCGGGCGGATGATCCGGAGTGCGGCGGAAACCCTCGGCTCGATCGATATTCTCATCAACAATGCGCAGGGCAATCTTCGTGCCGCCGACTCCTCCCGGACATTTCCGGAATCGGAACCGGCGCAGTGGACCCTTCTCCTTGACGTTCTTCTGCAGGGGACCATTGCGACGATTCGCTATGTTCTGCCTCAAATGATCGAGCGCCGGACGGGCAGAATCGTCAATCTGGTATCGGTGGCGGGGGTCTCCGGGTTACAGGGAGCACCGGTTCGCTCGGCGGTGGAGGGAGGAATCATCGCCCTCACCCGAAGTCTGGCGATGGATTACGGAGCGTACAATATCTGCGTCAACAGCATCGCATCGGGGGCCATCCGATCGGAATCGGATCCGGACTCCACCATCGGCGGCAGTGTGTTCGGCCGCACCGGGACGCCTGATGAGGTCGCG
Organism: uncultured Victivallis sp.; assembly: GCA_944389895.1. Lineage (GTDB taxonomy): Bacteria > Verrucomicrobiota > Lentisphaeria > Victivallales > Victivallaceae > Victivallis. The sequence goes on from CALXOA010000014.1 coordinate 22,448, forward strand.
AAACTGGTCTGCTTTCTCTGTTCGGAGGAGGCCGGCTACATCACCGGCCAGAACTACATGATCGACGGCGGCTGCACGCTCGGGCCGAAGGAGGAATAAGAGGACATGGAAATGAGACTCAAGGGAAAGACCGCCGTGGTCACCGGCGCCGGCGGAAGAATCGGCATTGCGATCTGTTCACGCCTCGCGGCGGAAGGTGCGGCGGTCGTCTGCGCGGATCTCACACGGGAAAACGCCGAAAAGGCTGCCGAAACAATCCGTTCCGCGGGAGGTTGTGCCCTCCCCTGCCGGGTGGATGTGACCCGCAGTGACGAAGTACGCCTGATGGCGGAAACGGCGCTCGGAAACTTCGGTTCCGTTGAGATTCTGGTAAACAATGCGGGAGGAAGCGCCGGCTTGTTCCGTCGTCTCTCCCGTTTCGAAAACACCACCGAAGAGATCTGGCGCCGGGTCATAGACCTCAATCTGAACGGAACGCTCAGCTGCATCCATGCATTGCTCGGCCAGATGATTGAACACCAATACGGTAAAATCATCAACATGTCCTCGGTCGCGGCGGAAAAGGGAATCCTGGATCGGGTCGATTATTCCGCGGCCAAGGGCGGGATTCTCTCCCTGACCCGGGCGCTGGCGCTCGAAGTCGGGCAGTACAACATCAACGTCAACTGCATCTCACCGGGAATGATCGCGGGTGCGGCGGCAATCCCCCATCAGGGAACCTGGCTGGGGCGTTCCGGGGAACCGCGTGAAGTCGCGGCACTGGTGGCGTTTCTCGCGTCGGACGATTCCGGCTTCATCACCGGAGATAACCATACCATCGACGGCGGACGCGTTCTCGGGGTGCGTTTCCACCCCCGGAAAGAGAAATAAACTTCAACAACAGATCTAATTCAATCGAGGTAAAGAATGAATGTTACCAGAAAAGTGCTGGTACTCGGTGCCACCGGGGCAATGGGACAATACCTTCTCCCCCGGCTGGCGAAACTCGGATACCGGATCGACGCGGTTTCCCTCGACAAACCGGCAGATCCCATTCCCGCAGTAAATTACCTTCAGGCGAACGCCAAAGATCGGAACGTCTACCGTGAACTGCTGGCAAAGGGCTATGACGGAATTGTGGATTTTCTGACCTATAACACCAGTGAGCTGATCTGGTACCTGCCGCAAATGCTGGACCATACGGATCATTATATCTTTCTCTCCAGCTGCCGGGTGTTCGACGATCTGGAGCATCCGGTCAGGGAGAGTTCGCCGCGCCTGATCGATACGACCACGGATCCCCTGCTCCGCAATTCGGACGACTACTGCATCTATAAGGCGCGGGGCGAAAATATCCTGCGCGCCTCCCCGCGCCGGAACTGGACGATCGTCCGCCCCGCCACGACCTATTCGCTGATGCGTTATCAGCTGGTGACGCTCGAGGCGGCCGACACGGTCGGTCGCGCTTTCGCCGGGAAAAAGGTCGTCGTACCGGAACAGGCACGGTGCAAACAGGCTACACTGAGCTGGGGCGGAGATGTCGCCCGGATGATCGCCGGGCTGCTGTTCCATGAGAAAGCACTCGGTGACGACTTCAACGTTGCGACCGGGGAACACCACTCCTGGGAGGCGATTGCCGCATACTACAACGATATCTGCGGCCTCGAAGCGGTCTGGGTAGACAAGGAGGATTACCTGCGGATCCTTTCCTCAGATCCCTATGTAAAAGCTCCGCGCTGGCAGCTGGAATACGCCCGGCTCTTCACCCGCGTCACAGACAACACAAAAATTCTGACCACACTCGGAATGAGCCGGAACGAACTGATGCCGCTGTATGACGGTCTGCGGATGGAGATCGCACGCTGTCCGAGAGATACCGTCTGGCCGGTCAACGCCGCCATGGATGCCTATCTCGCCGACCTGGGGCCCCGTTGAAACGACGAATCATTCCGCATTCTTTTTTCCCGGACGAAATACGATACGTTTACAATACAGACAACCCAACCAGCAGAGGAAGAATCATCTTGAAAAAACAGTGGAAAATCGGTATCATCTTCGACACCGCCGTCCGCGAACGCGGCAGTCACGGTACTCACCTCGCTTTTCTGGGACTGCCGGACGTCAAAATCGCGGCTCTGGCGGATTCCAACCTCGACGGCATCGAGGAACGCATGCGGGCGGCCGGGGCGGAACGCCACTACGTCGACTGGCATGAAATGATCGACAGAGAACAACCTGATATTGTAATACTGGGTTCCCGGGAACCGGAAAAACACACCGAAGCGATCGAATATGCCGCAACCCGCAGCTGCAACATCCTCTGCGAAAAACCGATGACCGTCGATCTCGAAGAGGCTGACCGGATCGTTGCAATCGCGGCGGAACACCGGATCAAAATCGCAGTCGCCCACCTCGGGCGCTACGCCCTGATCTTCCGGACGATGAAGAAGATGATCGAATCCGGAGCGATCGGGAAACCGCTGACCTTCTACGGCCGCGGCAAGGAGGACGAGCGCGGCGGCGGCGAGGACCTGATGGTACTCGGGACACACATCCTCGATCTCGGTTGCTACCTTTTCGGCGCCCCGGAGACGGTTTCTGGCCACGTCTATTCCGACGGACGCCCATTGCGGCGGACCGATCGCAACACCACCAGCGAACCGGTCGGACCGGTTGCCGGTGACGATATTCTCGCATATTTCCGCTTCCCCGGCGGCGTTAACGGCCTGTTCGAGAGCCGGCGCGACCTCTTCCGGGGCAAACAGGTGCGCATGGGAATCACCGTCGCCGGAAGCGAAGGCGCGCTGGCAATGCGTTACGACTCCGGGGAACGCACATTGCGCCTGACGCACTCGCCTTTCCCGCCTGAAGACGAGGCGCACTTCGAAGAAGTTCCGCTGGTTGAAGATCTGGAGATTCCCGGCGCGGAACCGATCGATTATGCCCGTTTCGGCTTCATGAAGTACTTCGTCGACAACAACCGCTTCGCCGCGTGGGATCTGATGCAGGCGATCACGGAAGACCGTCCGCCGCTCGCCTCCGCCGCCGACGCGCGCCTGACCCAGGAGATGATTCAGGGGATCTATGCTTCACAGCTGGCCGGGCGGGTTCTGCAATTCCCGCTCACAGACCGGAAACACCCGTTGGAGGATTGAAACGATGCATGCCATAAAAGTCGATGAAAATCAAAACCTTGCCTGGAGTCCGGTTCCCGATCCGGTTCCGGCGCCGGGAGAGGTTCTGGTTGAAATTCACGCCGCTGCGCTGAACCGGGCCGATCTGCTGCAGCGGGCGGGGAAATATCCACCTCCCCCCGGCGCACCGGAGTGGATGGGACTCGAAATCGCCGGTGTGATCGCAGCGACCGGGACCGCCTGCCACGGCCCGTGGCGCACGGGAGACCGTGTCGCCGCCCTGCTGGGCGGCGGCGGCTACGCGGAAAAGGTCGCGGTAGATCCGGCAATGCTGCTCCCGGTCCCGTCGGGTTACTCCATGGCGGAAGCAGCCGCACTGCCCGAAGCCTTTGCGACCTCCTATCTGAACCTTCAGATCGAGGCGGACCTGCACCCCGGGGAGACCGTGCTGATCCACGCCGGTGCCAGCGGACTGGGGACCGCAGCGATCCAGACCGCAAAGATTCTGGGCGCCAGAGTGATCACGACAGTCGGATCCCCAGAAAAGGCGGCGGCCGTACGCCGACTCGGTGCCGACATCGTCGTAAACCGCCACCATGATGATCTGGGAAAGGTTCTCGATGCGAACCCGGTCGATGTCGTCCTCGACTGCGTCGGCGGCGACGCACTCGGCCGACACATCGAAAAACTCGCACCGGGAGGACGCTGGGTGCTGATCGCGACGCTCGGCGGGGAACATGCCGAAATCGCATTGCGGCCGATTCTCAAGCGCGGACTCCGGTTGATCGGCAGCACGCTGCGCAGTCGGACCCCGGCGATGAAGGCGCGCATTCTCGCAGAAATGCGCGAACGGATCTGGCCCGCCCTCGAATCCGGCCGGATCCGGCCGGTGATTCACGAAGTACTGCCTGTCACCGATGCGGAAAAGGCGCATGCGATCCTCGCTGCCGGCCGCAACATCGGTAAAGTGGTACTGCAGATACGCTGACCGGGAAAACATCCGCCATGCCGTATTTGAAACATCAGAGTGCCGGATCGGCGGTACGCCTCCGGCGCCTTCGGGTGCTTCTGATCATTTTCGCGACTCTGCTCTACTTTTTCGCCAACATCCAGCGCGTCGCGATCCCCGGAGCAATCTTCAATCTGCTGCAGGCGGACCTGCATCTGTCGGCGCCACGTGTCACCGCCCTCGGCTCGAGTTTCATGTATGTCTATGCGTTGAATCAGTTGACGATCGGTCTGCTGATCAACCGGTACGGCGGGCAACGGGTGATCACCGTCGGCGGAGTTCTCTTCTGCGCCGGTTCACTGCTTTTCCCCTGCTCATCATCGCCCTTCTGGCTCTACTTCAGCCGGGGGCTGACCGGACTCGGAGCAAGTGCGATCTACCTGTCTCTGATCGAAGAGATCATCCGGACTTTCCAGCGGAACTATACGATTGCGGTATCCCTGGCAATCATGGCCGGTTACGCCGGGGGAATCGTCGCAAACGCCCCCTTCGTCGCGGGAGTTCAACTTCTCGGCTGGCAGACATTGCTCAAACTCGTCGCGGCCCTTTCCATCGGCTGCTACCTCTGCTTCGTCATAACGGGAAGAGGCAGCAGACCATCACCGGTTCATCCGGTCTCCGGAATCCATGCAACTTTCGGCCGGGTACTGGCGCTGCGCCACAACCGCGATCTCTTCCTCTTCAGCGGAATCAACTTCGGACTCTACTACGTACTGCAAACAGTGATCGGCAAGAAATTTCTCGAGGATTTCTGCCGGTTCGAATCGGAACCGGCAGCCTGGATTCTCTCGCTGATGGGAACTCTTTCGGCGCTCTCCGGCGTGATGTTCGCCATTCTGAGCCGCCTCGCCGGAAATCGCCGCCGGATCTTCTGCCGGGTGGCGGGCGTGGTCTGCTTCGCAGTATTCATCATCGCAGCCCTGCTGGTTCGACTCGACCTCAGATGCGCCGGAATCGCCGGACTCTTCTGTCTGCTCTCCCTGACTGCGAGCACCTCATCGATTACAATCCCGCTGCTGCACGAAACCAATCCGCCGGAACTGGCCGGCACGGCAGTCAGTTTCATGAACTTCAGCTTCTACCTCGCCGTGGCGATATTCGGAAACGCGGTCGGATTCCTGCTGAACCTCTATCCGCCGGAACAGATCGGCGAAGTCAGGATCTACTGTCGGGAATCCTATTTCGCGGTATTTTTGCTGTTTGCGCTCTGTTCCACGGTCGTACTGCGGTACTCCCTGCGCATACGTGAAACGATGGGGCGCCCGTTCTCCCGCAAAACGGAAGATCCGGTCACAGAAAACTGAGCAGCAGCGCGGCGGCTACAATCAGAGCGGCGACAATCATGCCGATCAGCAGCGGCAACGATTCGAAGAACAAACGACCGAAGGTGCGGGGAGGAAGCTCCTCCCGCCCCATTCCGGCCCTCCCTTCCGCATGCCGTTCAAAAGCACTGACCCGTCCTGCGGCCTGGAAGTATTCGATCCGCAACCGCTCGAGCCGCCGGGCATACTCCGCGTCACGGACCGTCTCTTCCCGCAACGAGTCGACTTCACCGGAAACCCGGTTCAGAACGGCGAGAAATTTCTCCAGCTCCTGCCGCCGGGTAATTTCAAGTTGAAGTTCGGTACTGACCGCGGCCAGATCGCGTTGCAACCGTCCTTCGAGATCACGCCGGGTCCGTTCGAGATCGTCGCCGCGGCCGTTACGCGCCACGGAACCGGAAGCCTGCGTCGCAACCGGATCAGTCTGCGGCACGGTCGGCGTGGACAAGCTCCCGGCAGACGGCGCGGCATCGGCCGGGTTGGCGTAATTCTGTTTCAACCGGTCCCGCATGTTGACCAGATTGTCGCTGATGTAATCGTTCCTCGGCATTGTCGCTCCCTCATCTCTGCCAACACTGTTGCAGCACTAATATAGTTCCGATCGGTGGCAAGTGCAAGAAAATCACAACGACGGCGGTTGTAAAAAAGGACTTTTCCGGTTATGTTAAGAAAAAGGAATCTCCTTCAACCATGAAAAACGCCTTCATTCACACGCTCGGCTGCCGTCTCAACTCCGCCGACAGCGCGCTTCTGGTTTCCCGGCTGGAACAGGCCGGCTACACCATCGTCGATGACGCCGCGACCGCGGCGTTGATTGTCGTCAACAGTTGTACGGTGACCGCCGAAGCCGCCCGGAAGAGCCGGCAGGCGGTGCGGAAATTCCGCGCCGCCCGTCCTGATGCTTTTCTGGTCGTCACCGGGTGCAGCGCCGAAATGGATCGCGACTCCTTTCTGTCTGACGGCGCCGCCGACCTGGTGCTGACCAATCCGGAAAAACGGGAAATCGCCGAAATGATCCTCGAGGCGGCCGCCGGCCATTCCGGGCTCGGAGGAAAAATAAAGAGCCTCGACGCCGCAACCACGCCCTTCTCGGAGGCGGCGATTTCGAAATTTCCGTTCCGCAGCCGGGCGTTCCTGAAGATCCAGGAGGGGTGCAACAACTTCTGCAGTTACTGTATCGTCCCCTACGCACGAGGTCCGGAGCGGTCAAGGAAATTCGACGAGGCGCTGGCCGACTGCCGCCGGGCCGTCGAAGCAGGTTTTCCCGAGCTGGTTCTGACCGGAGTGAACACCTGCGCCTATTCCGATTCGGGGCGCGATCTGGGGGCACTGGTACGGGAAATCTGCCGGTTGCCCGGAGAGTTCCGGGTTCGGCTGAGTTCAACGGAACCGCATCCGCACAACCGCAGTCTGCTCGACGTAATGGCGGAGGAACCGCGCGTCTGCCGCTTCCTCCACCTCTCGCTGCAGCACGGCTGTGACCGGATCCTGCGCGGGATGAACCGCCACTACACAACCGCGGAGTATGCCGCATTCGTCACCGCTGCCCGGGCACGGATTCCCGGAATCCACATCGGCAGCGATCTGATCGTCGGCTACCCCGGGGAAACCGACCGTGATTTCGAGGAGAGTCTGCGGTTCGTCGAAGCGATGGATTTCGCCAATCTTCACCTTTTCACCTATTCGCCGCGCAGCGGCACTCCGGCAGCGCGCCTGGCGGAACGCATCTCCCCGGAAGTCGCGCAACAACGGTACCGGAAGTTGAAGCAGACCGCGGAGCGGTCGCGGCGCAAGTTCCTGGAATCCCAGCTGGGACAGAAACTGCCGGTGATTTTCGAAACCATCGACAACGACGGTTTCGCCCGGGGGTGGAGCGACAACTACATCGCGTTCCGGGTTCCGGCCCGCTCCATCGAACTCGACCGGATCGTCACGATCACGGCCGCACCGGAGTTTCTGGCCGGTGCGGCCGAGGCCTGAAACTTACTTTGCAAGCGCAAATTTCAGCCGGAGAGTCCGGCAGGCGAGAGCCATCGCCGCCCGGACCGGTGGAGTATCGCGCAGCGCGTCAAGCATCAGAAAATCGTGTATCGTACCGTTGATCCGCACCGAAGAAACCGGAACTCCCGCCCGCATCAGTCTGGCGCCATAAGCCTCGCCCTCGTCACGGAGCACATCATTTTCCGCGGTGATGATCAACGCCGGCGGCAGGTTGACCAGCTCATTGACCGTAGCCTGCAACGGTGATGCGCAGAGATCACGACGGCGTTCCCGATCCGGGCAGTAGGCATTCCAGAACCACTTCATCGCCTTCCGGGTCAACCACGGCCCGTCCGCAAAATCATGATAACTGGAACTCCTGAAACCGGCATCGGTCACCGGATAGAAAAGCATCTGCAACGCCAGCAGAGGGAAACGACGTTCCCGTGCCATCAGGGTCACGGCGGCAGCCATGTTGCCGCCGACACCGTCACCTGCGACGGCGAACCTCCCGGGAGCGAGATTGTACAGGGCAGGATTTTCAGAGATCCCGGCGACCGCGGCAAATGCCTGCCGCAACGGCAACGGATACTCCACCTCCGGAGACGATGCGTAATTGACAAACGCGACCGCCATGCCGGACTGCGCGGCAAGGTCACTGACGAAACGCCTGTGCGTCTCAAAGCCGCCGAGAATCCAGCCGCCGCCGTGGAAATAGAAGATCACCGGCAACGGCTCCCGGACTCCGGCGGGACGGACAATGTTCACCGAAACCGGCTTCCCGAGTTTCTCATTTGAGACCTGAACCTCCTCGATATCCACCGGCAGCGGCTCGGTCCAGCGCGACTGGAGATCGATCAGAAAAGCGCGCGCCTCTTCAATCGACATTTTGTGAAGCGGAGGAGTCCCCTGCTTCTCCAGTGCTTTCAGGAAACGTGAGGTTTCCGGATTCAGAGACGGCGATTTGGATGACGGTTTACTCATGGCTCTTCCCTCCTCTTCCGGGAATCAGGATCCCCGGCCGACCGGCCGCAGAACGCGGAACGAAGCGACGCGGACCCCCTTCCCTTCTTCTGATCCATAATAAAGCACGATATTTCCAGAATGCAAACGCGCAGTCTTGACGCTGTTCCGGACCGGAGTTATATTGTAGGGAAATACAGATAACCTGCTCTTTCCAGGAGAAAAATATGAACCGGAATTTTTCTGTCGCGCTCCTCGGCACCGGGGCGGCGGATCACCAGTGGAACCGCTACGGGGAACCCGGGGTTCGCGGTAGTGCGATGGCCCTTCTCAACCGCAGCGTCCTGATCGATTACGGAGCCACTGCCGAAGCAGCGCTCAACCGTTACGCCGTGACGCCGGATCAACTGACGGATCTGGTGTTCACCCACTCTCACAGCGATCATTTCAATCCGGAGGCGACAGCACGGCTGCTTGCCGGCCATCCCGGGCGGCTCGCCGTTCATGCCAGCCCGGAAATTCTGGCGCGCCTCGCGGCAACCGTCGATCCCGCCGGGTTCACGCAGTGTCCACTGCATCCGGGAGCCGGGTTCGTCGCGGGGGGAATGCGTTTCACCGCACTTCCGGCGAACCACCTGCTCGCAGATCCGGAGGAACAGGCCTACCACTATCTGATCGAACAGGATCAGAAACGGCTGCTGTACGCACTCGACGGCGCCGGTTTCACAAAGCCGGAATGGTTGCTCATCAGGAATGTACGACTCGATGCGATGGTGATCGACTGTACGATGGCTCGGCCCGGCGACTGGCGGATTTTCGAGCACAACGATCTCGATACGGTCGTGCATCTGCTGAAAACTTTGCGCAACGCGAAAGTGGTCGATGATTCGACCCGGGTGGTTCTCTCGCATCTGGCGTACACTCTGTGGCCTGAGTCTTCCGAGGAAGCGGCGGCTATCGTCTCCGGTTCCGGTCTGGAACTCGCCTTCGACGGAATGACATTCGAAGTCTGAACCGCCCATGGACGGGCGGAGTTGATGATTCCCTCCGATCTCTTTTTCATCATGGAATGAATTTTACGTTTCAGCAGGCAAGCCATGGCAACCGACATCAACACTCTGGCCCGGCAATGCGGTGTCTCCAAGTCGACGATTTCCCGGGTATTCACAGGGAAAGCGCGGGTCAGTGAGCAGCTCCGCGCCCGGGTGCTGCTGGCCGCCCGGGAACTCAACTACCACCCCCAGCAGGTGATGGCGCGCGACTGCATCGCGATCATCGTCGGTGATCATCCCAGTCCTGCCTGTCACACCAGCTTCAACGAACGGCTGCTGACCTCTGCGATCTTCGAGATCACCCGGCACAACCTGCTGACGGAAATCATTTCACTGCAGGATCTGCCCAAGCTGTACAACGGCTACACCAGAGGGCTGCTGCTCCTGCTGCCCGAGTCGCTGGTGGAGGAACACGCCGGGGAACTCAAGCGTTTGTCAATGCCGGTTCTGACCGTCAACCAGCGGCATGCGTTCACCTCGTCGGTCATGACCGACCACGGCGAAGGGGTGCGGCTGGCGCTGGAACATCTCTTCGAAAACGGGCACCGGCGGATCGGACTCGTCATCGACAGGTTTGACAATCAGGCCGGCAACGAACGACTCGAAGCGTACACCCGGTTCCGGTCGGAACATGATCTGCCCGCGCTTCCCGCCATCGAATACTGCACCGGAACGGCAGACCGACAGGGAACCGTATTGCACTCTCTCCTCGCGGAACAGGATCCGACCGCGCTGATCGTCTGTGGTGAGAGCATCGCCCTGCACGCCGTTCAGGAGCTCAACACCCTCGGGAAACGCATTCCGGAGGATATCTCGCTGATCACTTCGGAACTCGCCGACGTTTCGTGCTGGATGACGCCTCCCCTGACGACAATCGACCAGGACCTTGATATGCTGGCCGGGGCGACAGTCGCCGAACTGGCCAGAAGGATTCATGCCCCGGCCGCACCGGCCACGGAACTGCGGCTGCCGACACGTCTGATCCGACGCGCCAGCGTCAGGCGGATTGAATACATCGAAACTTCATCACCCAGGAGGAAGAAATGACTCGTCCGGAAACCGGTTCCCAGCGTCTTTCGACGGCAGCGTTGCAGGAGTGGGAAAAACTTGCTTACGGAATGTTCATCCATTTCGGCATGAGCACATTTGACGGCGCCGAACTCTCGAGCGGGGAATTTCCATCCACCCTCTACGCGCCGGACCGGCTCGATGTCGATCAGTGGATCTCCGTCGCCCGTGACGCCGGCATGAAATACGCGGTACTGACGGCAAAACATGTCGCAGGGCACTGTCTCTGGCCGTCGCGTTACACCGATTATCATGTCGGAACCAGCGGCTGCACCGTTGATGTGGTGGGCAGTTTCGTCGAAGCCTGCCGGAAGCGCGACGTGATGCCCGGTTTGTACTACTGTTCGTGGGACAACCACCACCGCTTCGGCTCTCTGACCCCCTCCGACGCCATGGCGCTCGAACGGGAGAATCATCATCCCTACTTTCCCTACACAACCAGGGAGTTTCAGGAGTTCGAACTGCGGCAGGTCGAGGAACTGCTGACCACATACGGTCCGATCGGCGAGGTCTGGATCGATATTCCGTCGATTCTGCCGCGCTGTTTCCGGGAGGAACTCTATCACCGCATCGCCGAACTTCAGCCACAGGCCGTGATCATGATGAACAACGGAATCTGCGACGGTTCCGACTATCCTGTCAAAGACGCGTGGCCGGCCGATCTGATCGCGATTGAACGCTTCCTGCCCAACAGTGCGACCGGCCATGTCAAATGGCGGGAGGTTGAAGGGAAACGTTACTATATGCCCGGCGAGGTCTGCGACCCGATCGGGCGGGAATGGTTTTTCGTGGAAGGCGACCTTCCGCGCAGCGACGCCGAGCTGCTCGGCATGTACCTGATCTCCCGCAGCCGCGGTACCAATCTCCTGCTGGATGTACCTCCCGATCGGCATGGTCTGATTCCGCAATCGCACATCGATGCACTGTTGCGTTTGCGCCGGAATCTCGACCTGCTCGGAATGAAATAATCTCTTCCGGAAATCATCAAAAAACGGACCGGTCACGGAAAAAACCGGACCGATCCGCTCTTTTTTGTAAAAAACTCCAGGCACGTTTCCGCTTTTGCCGGAAAGTGCCGCCCGGAGCGGCTTACCGATATTTCGGCAGCATATCGCCGTGCGCCTTGATCAGTGCATCGCAAAGTTTGATCGTGTCGTCGACCGACAATTCCGCACTGGTGTGCGGATCGAGCAGCGCGGCATGATAGATATGCTCTTTCTTCCGCGTCAACGCCGCCTCGATCGTCAGCAGCTGTACATTGATGTTGGTCATGTTCAACGCGGCGCACTGCGGCGGCAGCGGACCGACATGGGTTCCCTGAACGCCGTTGCCGTCAACCAGGCACGGCACCTCGACCACCGCGTCGCACGGCAGGTTGTCGATCAGGCCGTCATTGAGAACGTTGCCGCCGATCTGATACGGCTTGTTGGTCACAATCGCCTCCATGATGCCGGAACCGTATTCCCGCGACAAGGTGTGGGTGAGATGAGGATCCTGCGAAAGTTCGGCGTACTGTTTCTTCCAGCCTTCAATCTGGTTGATACAGCGGCGCGGATACTCGTCGAGCGGAATGTTCCACTTTTCGATCAATTCCGGATAGGCACGCTTGATCCACCAGGGCTGATATTCCGCATTGTGTTCGCTCGATTCCGTCACATAGTAGCCGAAACGGCGCATCATCTCAATCCGGATCATGTTGCCGGATTTCTTGGCCGGATCGGTCTCCTTGAGCCATTCCTTGATCTTCCGGTCAGCCGCCTTTTTGATTTCAGGATAGAGATCTTTACCGTTCTCGGTGATCCGGAGCAGCCAGGCCATATGATTGATGCCGGCGATATAAGCGCGGATATTCTTCGCACGCTCCTCATTCCACTCCATGCCGAGCGTTTCGAGCAGGGACTGAGCGCAAACCTGTACGGAATGGCAGAGCCCGACGGTCTTGACGTCGGTTCCCTGCAGCATCGCGCCGGTCAGCATCGCCATCGGATTGGTGTAGTTGAGGAACCATGCGTCGGGAGCGACCTCCTCGATGTCGCGGGCAAAATCGAGCATCACCGGAATCGTCCGCAGTGCGCGGAAAATGCCGCCGATCCCGAGCGTATCGGCGATCGTCTGGCGCAGACCGAATTTCTTCGGAATCTCGAAGTCGATCACGGTCGATGGCTCATAGCCGCCGACCTGAATCGCATTGACCACGAAATCAGCGCCGCGCAACGCGGCTTTGCGGGAGCGTTCCCCGAGATGTGCGGTGATGGTCGCGCGGTTGTTGTTGATGTTCGCATTGAGCGTCTTCAAAATGAACTCCGACTCCTTCAACCGCTCTCCGTCGATATCGTAAAGAGCAAAGTGCGAATCCTTCAGCGCTTCACGACACATGCAGTCGCCGATCACATTGCGGGCAAACACCGTACTGCCCGCGCCCATGAAAGTGATTTTTGCCATGGTTCCCTTGTTCTCCAATCGTGAGAGTTAAAAAAATCCGCACCTCTGCGGTTTTCCTGATCATAAAATAGCCCGGCCCGGAAAAAAGTAAATGGGAGTTTCATGCTTTTCACGGTAATTTTGTGCTCCACCGATCCAACGGCAGTCTTGAAGAATCCGCTTGAAGATGCTATAGTAACAAAAAATTGACATCACCGGATAAGGTAAACATGAGCCAGACGCCATCGGAGATAATCGAATCCTACACGCCTTTCTTTCCCGAACGTACCGACCGGCTGCACGCGATGCTGACCAACTGCGGGCACAGCCGGACCAGTGATCACTCCTATGTATGGGACGGGCTGCGGCGGGGCAGTGCCGAACTGGTGATCTGGCAATACACCCTCAGCGGTCTCGGGGCGCTCCGTTTCGGAGGGACAGAGTATCCGGTTCCTCCGGGCAATGGTTTTCTGGTGATCGTACCGGAGGAACACTGCTACCGCCTGCCGCCGGAGTCATCGGAGTGGGAGTTTCTCTATGTCAGTGTCCACGGTTCCGAACTGGTTCGCCTCGCTACGGAATTTCGACGCCGGCGGGGAGTTCTGCTTCCTTTCGCTCCGGACTCTCCGCCGGTCCGGGAGGCGAAGCAGCTGCTTGCGGATTGCCGGACCGGACGGATCGATAACCGGTACGCCGCCAGCGCCGCGGCCTATCGTTTCATGATGGCCCTGTTTGCCGACAATCCCTACGGGAACATCCGTTCCAGTGAGGAGTTTCTGCGCAAAGTACACGCCTATTCGCTCGCACACCTCTCAGAACCGATCACCGTCAACGATCTCGCCGACGCCACCGGATGCAGCCGCTGGCATTTCAGCCGGAAATTCCAGCAGGCGGAAGGACGTTCCCCGCATGACTTCATCATCGAATTGAAGATGCGGCTCGCCGCCCGGCTGCTTCAGACCACCAACTGCACGGTCAAGGAGGTTGCCGCACGTTGCGGGTTCGAAGACGTCAGCTATTTCTGCAAGGTATTCCGGAAATTCCACGGCCTGACTCCGGCCGGATTTCGCAGCAGTGGCGCCTGAAAAGACACTTTTTCCTCCGGTAAAAAAGAGGAAAAAAAGCATCAGCAACGGTTGCCGGAAGGGAAAGCACGGCATATATTATGAAAATTCCACAACAGGAGGAATCCTTCCATGACAGCCATTTCGAGAGACTCCAGAAACATGAGTACAGAATTTTTCGATGTCGCGGTCATCGGCGCCGGTGCCGCCGGCATCTGCGCCGCGCTCCAGGCCGCCAGAACCGGAGTACGCACCTGCCTGATTGAAAAGAACGGCATCCCGGGCGGAACCACCACCGCTGCCGGGATCTCCAGTCTGGGTATCTTCAACGCATGGGGGAAACAGGTGATCGCCGGTATCGGCTGGGAGCTGGTCCGTGAAACCCTCGAGATCTGCGGGCATCCGCTGCCGGACTTCACCAATCCTGACATGAGCAGACACTGGATGCACGAAGTCAAGATCGATCCGGTCATTTTCGCCGCGGTCGTCGATCGGGCACTGCTCGATGCGGGCGTTGAAATCCAATACCATACCATGCTCGGCGACATCGTTCTGGAGGACGATAACCGTCGCCTGACCCTGTGCGGCAAAGACGGTCTCTACCGGATCAAGGCGAAAAATACCATCGACTGCACCGGCGACGCCAATGTGGTCAAAATGGCCGGCGGCGAATGTCGCGAAAGTTTCCCCTGTCAGCCCGGTACCTTCTCTTACTACGCGGCCGGTTACGATCCGGAGAAGCTCGACATCGAGGCGATTTCCGCGGCCTATGCCGCCGCGGTTGCCGCAGGAGAGCTCTCCAATGAGGACACCGGGTGGGGCAACGCCTTCAACCCGCACGTTCTCTTCAGCCACGGCAACAACAGCAACCACATCTCCGGCATCAACGCCGCCGACAGCGCCGGACGCACCCGGATTGAAATCGCCGGACGCGCCTCCGTGCTGCGCCTCTACCGATTCCTGCGCCGGCAGCCGGGGCTGGAAAACCTCGAGTTGCATTTTGACGGCTGTGAATGCGGAGTGCGGGAGACCCGCACCATCGTCGGCGACACAACCGTGACCGTCGCCGACTACACTGCGGGGAAACGTTATCCGGACGCGATCTGCAACGCCTTCTATCCGATCGACCTTCATGATGAAAAAGTCGGTCTTGACAAGCGCGATCTCGCCCCCGGCACCGTACCGACCGTTCCGCTCAGTGCGCTGCTGCCGCACCGGACCCGTCGACTGCTTGCGGCGGGGCGGATTCTCTCAAGCGATCGTCTGGCCAACTCCGCACTGCGGGTTCAGGCCGTCTGCATGGCCACCGGCCAGGCGGCGGGGGCGCTCGCGGCGCTCAGTGCGAAATCCGGTGCCCCGTTGCGGGAAGTTCCGCTGGCGGAGGTCCGGGCTCTCCTGAAAGCTCACGGCGCGATCGTACCGGAATAAACTTCTTTCGACACGAAGGCACGGCCTCCTCCCGGCCGGGGCGTTTTCCGCACCGGCCGGAGTGAATGGTCGGGCGGCGGACAACCGGAACGTCTGCGTTGTTCAATCCCCTTCGACCAGTGCGGGGGAAACGATAACCGCTACATTGTCGGCCCGGCCGGGGACACCTGAGATGCGGCGCAGCAATTCGTCAAGCGCCAGTTCCGCCAGCATCCGGGGACTGAGATCGATGGAAGCGGGCCGGGGCCAGAGACCGGTGAGGTACTCCGGAGTGTAATTGCAGGAGACGATCCGTCCCGGCGGAGGAGATCCCCTCCGGGCAAGCACCCGGTAGAGCAGCGCGGTCAACCGCTCTTCCGGCGAGAAAATTCCATCAGCGTGGAGAAAATTTTCATCGGCGATGCCATGTTCAAGAGCTTCTTCCACCTCCCGATCATCACATGCCTCGAAACCGTTCCGGCTGGCGGGGATGTTCAACTCCAGGCAATGACACTCCAGCCTCCGGGCGAAAAATTCAAATCGGAACCCCTCCACCCGTGACGCGAAACCGGGGTTCCGGCTCGAAATCGACAACACCACGGAACGACGGCAGTCATGCTCGAAAAGGTAGCGCGCCGCAATTCGACCGGCAAACTCATTGCCCATCAGAATCGTTTCGCTGCCGCCGCCGATCAGATAGGAGTTGAGCCAGATGTGTGGAATATTTCTCAAAGCCTCGATGAGAGCGGAATCCGACGTCTTGTGGCCCGCCAGAATCAGGCCTGCCAGTTCGCCGCGCAGATGACGAGCCTCCAGTTCCTGCGGAAGAATATCCGGCGGCAACAACAGCAGATTCCACTTCTTCGGCAGTCGCGACACAATCGCACTGAACTTGGTCAGCACCCCCCGGGGATCATTTTCCGCCCCCGTCACCAGCAGGATCCCGAGGTTGGCCGGCCCCTGCCTCCGTGCACGATGCCGCGCCGGACTTCCGCTCTCTTCAAGGACTTTCAACACCGCCCGGCGCTTCTCCGCCCCCACCGTTCCGCCGTTGATTACCCGGGACACCGTCGCCGGCGAAACTCCCGCACGGTCGGCGATCTCCCTGACCGTCAATGCCATCGCCCGTTTCTCCTCTGCTGCCTGTCTCTCCGATAAGATATCACGCCGCCATCGCCATTGCAATGCGCGGGAGAGGTTTTTCCCGGGCAGGAAAACGGATCCATCCCAAACAGCGATTCACCATGCCACCGGAGCGCTCCAGGCGTAATTGTGATCACCATCCATCAACTGAAGCCGGAGATAACTGCCCCGGGGCAGAGCTGAAACATCCGCCTCAAACGAAGTGCAGCACCCTTTCTCCGCAGCTTCAGATGCAACCTGCCCTTTGATTCCACGCCATTTCCCGGTCATCAGAACCGCTTCCGTACATGGAGAGAACTTGGCGCGGAATACTCCGCCGGAAAACTCCAGCGATTCAATCCGGGGGCCCTGGGTCGCATAGAAACGCCCCTCCCGAATTGCCGTTGTAATCGCCTCCGGAGTACACTCCGGAGCGGCAACCATCGTCCAACCGTGATTGAAGTCATCCATGCTGTGAAAATCATCGACGGCAACAGCGGGCAGCATCGTTCCGGAATCGAGCAATTCGTCCCAGAGCTGCATGTTGTACGCTTTCCCGATGTAACGGGTCGAAGAGTTATAGACCTCCAGTGCCGCAAAACCCGAGACGCCCCCCACGAATCCGGCGGAAAAACCGCACCAGTACGGGTGTGCGGCAATGCAGACGCCTCCGAGGCCGCGAATGCGGTCGACCATCTGCTGCGCACTCAGCGTGTTGTCGTAGACGAAATCCCCCGGGACATGCAATGCGACAATATGCCAGCAGCTTTCCGGCAGACCGGCCGGATGCATCTCAATTCCCTGAATCAACGTCATCCGGGAGCGGAAAGCGGCGACCGGGGTAACCTTGCCGTGGTCGGTGAAAGCGAGAACATCGAAACCGGCGTTCTCATAAAACGCGATCACCTCTTCAGGCCGGAAGCGGCCGTCGGAACAAGTCGAATGGGTGTGCAGAGCGGCTTTGAATACCGGCAACTCTCTTCCGAAGAAATTCATGATGCGACCTCCATGTTTGCGAAATTTTATAATTTCTGCGGAACTTCTGATGCTCCTGAAGATCAGGAACGATCTCCACGACGCAGCAGATAACAGACGAAAACCACTGCCGGAACCTTCCCGGGATTGAAGGGCCGGTGCGCAATCGCGCCGTCAAAAAACAACAGATCCCCCTCGTCCACTTCAACTTCCTCTTCCCCGAGACGATACCTGACGCTGCCCGAAAGAACAAACAACAACTCGTCAGCCTCGCTGGATACAAACCCCCGTTCCACCCCCGGGTCGATCGTCACCACCATCGCCTGTAATCCGGCGGCCTCGACCGGAGTTTCGATCAATGCCTCATATCGCAGCCCGACACTCTCTTCCCGCTCAACGGTTTTCCGTTCTCCCCGCCGCACCAGCAGCCACGACGGATGTTCCCGGAACGACATCCCGGCAAAGAGCTCCGCCATGTCCACCTGCAACGCCGCCGCAATCCGCACCAGTACCGGCAACGACGGAATCGAACGGAAATTTTCAATCTTCGACAGCAAACCCGGCGTAAGCCCGGTCTGTGCAGCAAACTCCTGCAGAGTCAGTTGTCGCTCCTTGCGCAATTCCCGGATCTTCTGCCCGAGAGAAATCAGATGTTCCCGCATTATCCGGCCCCCCTCCGTAAACATTCCCTGCTGTAACCGGAATATATTTACTTATATTCAAAATTTCAAATATTTTTTTACAAATATTAAAAAAATTAATTTGAAATTACCGTTTCACGGCCTATCATAAAATAAACTGCAATTCCTCAGACATCCAGACAGGAAGGTGATGATGGCGATTTTCTGGGCGTTCTGCTGCCTCGCGAGCGCAGCGGTCAATGACTTTCTCTTCAAACTCTACACCCGGAAGCGGCGGCCATACGGGCTTTACACTGCGCTGATCGGAGTGATCTGGCTGGTGATATTGACGGCAATCGGCGATTTCACACTCGGGGAACAGCCCGGAACGACCCTTTTCTGGGGTTTACTCTCCGGATTCTGTTCCATCACCGGAAATCTGCTGCTGATCAGAGCGATGAGATATCAGAGCGCCGGCGTCTGCTCGACCATCTACCGGTTGAACCTGGTCGTCGTCGTGCTGTTCGCCTGTCTCCTCTTCCACGAACAGTTGACCTGGTCCCGGTCGGCCGGAGTACTGATCGCAGCCGGTGCGATCGCCGCCTTTTATCCCCGCGCCACCCCCGACCGCTCCTGCCGCCGCCGCACGACGGAGCGCATCGGCGTCCTGCTCGCCCTGGTCGCCGCCGTGCTCCGCGCCGGAATGGGGCTGAGTTACAAATGCGGCCTGCTCTTGAACGCGGATTCCCGCGGCATCGTACTGGTCAACGCCTTCTGGTGGATCGCAGGGGGAATCATCTATACATTGCTGACCGAAAAGCGGGGCGGCGCCTTTTCTCCGGCGGTCGCCGGTTACGGCACGCTGTCGGGATTTCTGGTCTGTGCCATCGCCTGGACCATGGCAGAATCCCTGAAAACCGGAGAGGCCGCCGTCGTACTGCCGATCGCACAGATGAGCTTCATCGGTACTTTTCTGCTTGACGTACTTTTTCTGGGAGAGCGTCTCACAATCGCGAAAACAGCCGGAGCACTCGGCGGCGTCGCGGGGATTCTTCTCCTCGCAGGTTGAACGATACCGCCCCTTCCCGGCCATACACGGCTCAACAGCCGGAACGGCGAATTTCGGAGCTTCGCCGTTCCAGAAGTGAGGCCATATTATTTCTCTCTCATGCCGAAAACGCGGCGGAC
The DNA here is from genome assembly GCA_944389895.1 of uncultured Victivallis sp. GTDB lineage: Bacteria > Verrucomicrobiota > Lentisphaeria > Victivallales > Victivallaceae > Victivallis. The sequence goes on from CALXOA010000014.1 coordinate 41,752, forward strand.
CGCTTCAAGATAGCCATAGCCGTTTTTCGTATCAGGTTCCAGATAAGCGCCTTCGGTCCACTCATTCCAGCACGGAAGCATCACGGCGCTCCCGGTCGCCGCGCCACTCTCCATGAAATCGGCAACCCGGCGCAATGCCTTCTCGTACAATTCCGGGGTGTTGTTGACGATCACGGCGCCGAAAGGATAGCCGCAACTCTTCTCGTACATGTCGGATTGAACCGTGCGGGGGCTGGCGTCCCACCCCTGCGGAACCACCGGCAGAAACGGAACGCAGAGGCCGCGTGACATCCGCTCTGCCTCATCCCGGTTGCGCTCACACCATTGCGCATATTCCAGTGCGGGAAAATCCTCCCCGAAATTTCCCCATCCGTAACTTGAGGCGGTGTCGAAACCAACCGCTTTCAGATAGCGGTTGGTACTTTCGATCTGCCCGGGCTCAAGCTGACCGACGCGGGCATCGAGAGTGAGCCGCCCCAGCCCCGCTTTTTCAGCCCGGTTCCGGAAATCATTCAGCAACAGTCGTGCGGCGGTGGTTCCGCCGAGATCCTCGATCAGCCGTTCCGGCAGAAAGATCGAAAAATAGAGTCCGCCGTCAATCCGCAGATAGTTGGGCTGGTTCAGATAAGTGGCGATGCAATGATCGGTGCAGCGGATGAAGGTTTCCGCATCGACTTTGCCGCTCCACAGCTCCTCCCGGGGCTTGAGGTAACTGCCCGGATGCGCATAGATCGGGTCATGGTTTGCCCACATCAGGGCGAATTTGATGTCGCGGCAATTCGGAGCGCCGAGAAAGCCGTCGTGAATGCACCGCTCGCGATAAGAGCCATCCGAGAAATAGTACCAGTCGAAGATGAAGGCATCGATCCCGTGGTCAGCCGCCGCTTTGATCTTGCGCGCCATCGCAGCCGGCTCGGCCTCATCCTCATAGCCCCACAACGGGATACGCGGTTGCTCGTGCCCTTCGAAGCGCGGAGTCGCATACTGCGAGACCCGCCACTCGGTCCAGCCCCGGCCGTGAATTTTCTCATTGCGGGGATCGACATGCCAGTTCGGAAAATAGTAGGTGCAGACGGTAGGACGGTTCTTCATACGCGGATTCCTTTCTGATGTTGGAACATTTTCCATCTCCAGTATACCACATCTTTTCCGGAAATCTCTCGTACTTCGGAACACTTCGCACACAATCAGGTAAAATATTACTATTTACCAAAGACCGAATCCTGGAAATGCGGGGGAAGAGATCCACTGTGCGGAGGCGACTCCGGATTTTCCGGTTCCCCGTACGAAACTCCTTCCCCGTCCCCGGTCATCCTGTTTTCTCCCGGCGTTGTCCGGTTTGCGAGTGTCCAATAGACAGGGGACCTCCCGCGGACAATCGAATCAGATCCGTTCCGCGCAGCAGGGATCCGGCGATCTCAAGCTTCATGCTCCCGTCACGCCGTTTCTGCGCTGCGGATCGACCACATAACTGAACGAATCTCCCCAGAGTTCAAAGAGCTTTTCCGCATCATTTTCCACTTTGTAATCCATCTCCTCCCGATAGATGGGAATCACCTGGAAGATCTGCACCTTTTTTCCCGGCGATACTTCCATTTCGGACTCCTCCAGCGTGTTCACGGCGGGTAACCCCAGCAAAACCCCGGTCAACTTCGTATTTTCGGCAAACGGTTCCGGCCACGGAATGGTATGTCCGAATCCAAGCCAGGTCTCATTGTTCCATGGGAAACGGGCGAGGATCTTCAATACGCGGATCGGCCAGTAATTCCGTTCATCGTGAAGCGATTCCATCTCAAGCGGCCAATCCGGCGGCAGGTCGATCATCAGTTCCAGTCGGTCAGGACACACCTCGCGAAGCTCCTTTTCCATTTCCATGGAACGCGCCCCCATGCCGCAGGTCAGGAGCCGAAGAGCCGGATATGCCTCAGTCGGTTCGATGATATAGACATCGATATGCATGTCCGGGGAGTTTTTTTCGTGGAGGACCTGACGGATCTTACCGAACTTTTTTTCCACCTGCTTGTCGAAGTTTTCCATCTCCTCCGGGGAATAGACGTTGTTTCCGCGCAAGGTTCGGATGGTGTTGTTCAGAATTTCCCGTGATTCAAAGGGAACCATTTCAGCCAGCGCCGCCGTCGTATCCTTCTCCGAAAAGGCGGAAAGCAGCATTTCGAAGGGTTGACAGGGAATGACGGAGTCTCCGGCGCACGTCACCTCCAGATATGGGGGTTGCAGCGGCTCTTCGCTGTTTTTCTTCCATTGCGCAGTCTGCCGGGAGCGTACCAGTTCGCCGAGCCAGGCACCGGCGCCGAAGATCACAATCCCCTCCCCCAGCTCTCCACTCATCGGAATGTCAAAGTATGCATTGACTGCAGGCCGCCGGAGCGTGAAGAGATTTTTCAGCACATAATCGACCTGTTGATCGTAAGTCAGCCCCCCTAGGTCGACCCCATGCGCCTCCCTCACATAGCGGGCGAAACCGGAGGCGACGTCCGGAATGCGGTCCAGAGGCATGGCGGCAAGTGCAACAATCGCCTTCGAGATCTGCTTTTTCCGACATCTCTTCCGGTATACAGGTACCAGCCGACCGATACAGAGTCCGGCAACAATGAGTACGACGATCTTCAGCAGCATGGTAATCTCCTTTTTTCGAAGGGAAGAAGCATTCTTTTATTTTTTCGGCATTTTCCACGGATAACAGGAATCAATGGTTCCGTCCGACCAGAGACGGTGACGAAGATCACCGGCGTGGGTGCGGGGAGCATCCTCGTAGACAACATGGCGGCAATCCGACATTTTTGAGTTCAACGGCAAAGGAACAGCGATTCCGCCATGCGGAACCTCAACGATTATTTTCGAAGGAAGAGTTTCATATTCCTCTAGATACAATTTTAAATCCATACCACTCTTTCTTAAATGGCTCTGACACCGGCTGCGCCTTCCGTATTCCAGTGCCCGGCAGAGGCAGGGAAGCAAATTGCATGCACTTGCCAGAAACAAAACAATCAGAAAAAGAAAAAAGCCCGCTTGAATGTCTTTTTTTCGAATACGGCGAACCATGTAGATCAGGATTCCGAGAGAGAGAAGCAAAAAAAACAGGGAGCCCGGCAAAGTGTTGCCGTGAGACCGGAATGCAATGAATTCTTCGCACGGAAAGAAGTATTCATCAGGCAGAATCCCGAACAGCTTTCCCCATAGCTGAAGCAGAAACTCATTCGCCCATAGAATGTGCCAGCCATGAGCAAAGAAAAAAAATACGATCAGAAGAAAATACCATCGATATCTCTTGAGAAAAGAAAGAAAGTTCGTTTTCATTCTCCCCTCCCCGACTGCGATCCTACTGTTCCTGTCACGAGGATTCATGAAATGGGTGGATTCCAGACCGCATTTTTTTGAGCGCAGGTCTCTTTTACTGCCGAAATTGTGCATCCGGCAAGGACTCCCCTCTCTTGCGCGGCTGTCCTCCAACGGCCATGCACAGAGAAAACAGCCGCAGGCTTTTGTTGTTTCTGTTGAACAATACAGTGATAAAAGTACAATTACAAATGATAACAACCGCGAATCAATTCCTTTTCCGCAGAAAAACTTGAATTGCACTTGATTCCGATGTATTTTCCCTGCAAGAAATTATAGAGTCATCCATCTTGCTGGAAAATATCACAAATGGTGCAAGGGGAAAATAATGATTTCCGACTCTTACGATATTGTCGATCTGCAGAAAGGACTGGAATCGGAACGGAAAGCCATGGCGATCCGTTCGAGTATCTTCCACGTTTTTCTCGGTGTCGCCTATCTTCTGGTCGGCTGCTTCGTCTGGGAGCAGATGGTGACGCCGTGGAATCTTCTCCGGCAGACGGCAGCTTTCCTGATCGCTCTCGTCGCATGGCCGCTTCTGCTGGGAGTGTTTGACTGGATCAACCGTTTATTACTGACCCGCTGGCCGCGCTGTCCGGTGTGCCGGAAAAAACTGAGTTCCTTTCAACCGGCGTTGAGGCGTTGTCCGAAGTGTAACAGCCGGATCGTATATGACCGCAGAAAACTCAGATCGGGTTACACTTTGCCGCCGCCGGAAGCAATGCGGATGCGCCCCGCAAACCCGCGGAGCAGCTCCATCGGAATGGCGGCCGGGCAGTTTCTGCTGTTGTTCGGAATTGTCATTCCGACTCTTCTGGTATCCTTTTTCCTTTTTTTTTTTTTTTGAAACATGGATGTGAATCTTCCGCGCCTGCCGGCTTCCTGCGTCACGATCCTGGGCGTTTTCGTCATCTTTTGCCGCTTCGTCGGAGTTACCGGTGTTGAAAAACTGCTGAAACTGGTCGTGTGGATCGATCGAAAATGCGACAGGCTCAACCGCAAACTCGATCAGAATTACCGGAGTGTAATCCCCGCCCCGGAACACCTGTGCCCCCACTGCCGCCAGGAACCGGATCACCGACTGGCGGCGGTTACGGGGAACTGCAGCGTCTGCGGAGCTCCGCTTTTGGAAACCGCCCCGGAACCGGACACGCCGGAGATGATGGATTGGAATAACTTACACCGCTACGCGAAAATACAAAACGTCGGATTGTTTTATTTGCTCGGAGTCCTGCTGCCTTTTCTGTTTCTGCTGAAAATCTTTCAGGACAGCCGGCTGCTCTGGGGAATCGCGGGCATTTTGTTTCTTGCGATTCCCCTGTTCTGGGTGAAGGTGGTCCTGCGAGGGTTGCGCCGGAAGTGGCAGTTGAATTTCCGCTGCCCCGAATGCAGTTATCAAAACAGGTCTTCGAACAATGCCGGAGCATGGCGTTTCCTGCTGCAGACCGGCCATTGTGCCAACTGCCGCCGCAAGCTCGTGCGCGATGATGACTTCACCCCTTCCGGCGGAACGGCGGCAAGTTCAGATGGAAAGAAAGACGCTATCTTCCCCCGAACATTGACTGATCCCGGGAAAACAGAGACTCGGAAATGAATCGCACACGGAAAAAGTGGGAAGATTGCAAAGTGTTTCTGATGTGTACACTGCTGGTGCTGCTTCTGCCGTTTGGGTTCCTGTTTTTTTTCATCCCCGGCAAAATTCTCAATGCAATCCGAATGCGGCAGTACCGGAAGAGGCGCGAAACAACTCGCCGGCAAACGCCGGTTTCCGGTGAAGATTTTCTGCGGGGATGTGGGATTTCCCCGGATTCTCCGGAAGCGGAAGTTGCATTGGACCTGCGCCGGAAACTTGCCCAGGCAGCCTCAGCGTGGTGTCATAAGATTACGGCAGAAGAAATTGCGCCTGACATGACCTGTGGAGAACTGGTTCTCGGATGGAGCAGCTATATGTATTGGCATGACGGGCTTGAGTCCATCGGCTATGAAGCGGTGAAAAGACTCGGTAAAGGGAAAATTCCGGAAGAGGTGTTCCCCCATTTGATTCGCCCGGAAAAGAAATCCCGCGTTACCATGCGTGAACTATTCCGCAATTATCTGGATGTTCTCATGCCGTATCTGGGGGCGCGTTTTTCTTCGTTATATCTCTGGAGCGATGCATGGATTCTCTCCGCATTGTTGCTCCAGGATAGAAGTCCCATTCCGCTTGGTTCTGTGATTTTTGCAACGGATTGGCTGAATCATGCCATCCCGACGCCTTATGAGGTGAATCATGCATTAACCCTGCTGTCTGCCAACGGGTTTCTGACATTGGACGCCAATCGGAATCTCCTTTTGACTGATCGAGCAAAAGTATTTAAAAATGACTCTTTTCTGAAAGCAAGGCATTTCAACAAAATTGATGTGATTCATAAAGAATTGATGCTGAATCCTCCTCTTTCCTGTCTCTCTGTCAACGAATTTTTTACACTGGATGATATCAAACACGCCCGGGAAGAATTTGCGAGAGAGAGGCGTTCGGGAGGGCAGTCATGAACCTTTCTGATCTGTATGCGATTGGCTGTCTGCTGCTCTGGGGCGGACTGGCTGGATACACCGTCTGGATATTCCGCAGGAACCCGCCACGGGAACAGAACTCCGGAGAAACATTTCTCGTCGGCACTGCGCTGCTTGCCGTTCTGCTTTCCTACATCCTTTACAGCATACTGCTGATCGGCAATCCCGGTTATCTTGCGGTGGCTCTTTTCTTATGGACTCTGGTTCTCTGCGCTGCCGGATCGATCCGCGGCCAGTTTCGATTGCTGCGCTACGGGCTTGAGATCGCCATCATCGGTACGCTCGGGTTGTGTCTATTGTTCGACATCGTTTGTGCAAACGGATTCGCTCCAGCTGATAATTCTATTATAATCAGAAGGATACAGACAATTTCCGCGTTCAGGCAGGCGACAGAAGATCAAACTCTTTACCCTGCCGGAATACTGGACGGGAACCATCCGGTCGTAATTGCGCACCCGGAACTTCTGAAATGGTGGACGTGTTGCGGAACGCCGCGCAGATTGTGGCATTCCGGATTTACGAATTTTTTTGAAAGCACATCGCTTCCGCCTTTCGAATTCGCCGCAAGAACCATTGCCGAGAACCTTGAGGCGCTTGGACAACACATTCTTTCAGCTGGACAAACCGCTTCACCCTCGGAGGAGAAACCAGGAAGCTTCCATCTCATCAGGCAGTTCTCGATGCAGAACCGCTCCCGGTTCTGACGAAAAGTTATCTCTTTCCGGCACACTGCTACAGGATTGTCCCGGCGGGATTATCGCTGATCCGGTGCTTCTCTTATGGCTACCGCGCCGATATCGTTCCCGGGGGGATTTCCGCCGCATGGGGAACGGCGTTTCTGTGGCTCAGTTTCATCATCCTCGCCTTTCTCAATCCGCTTTATTTCATCACCTGGGAACTTGGATCGCAAGTTGCGTTTCTCCGTCTCCGAATGTGGGCTGCATGTGTTTGATAGACGTTTTTTGAAGAACAATTCCGGCCTCCGGGGTCGTCATTTCACTTTTCCGGGCTATATTACCTTGCAATGACAAAGCAGGTTCTGAAGATGGTTCAATCAGATACATCAGTGGCGGAATCCCGCACGAAACACCGGTTTCCGGAGCAGTGCCTCTCCCGACCGGGTTGCAGGCAATGCCCCTTCTCCTGTAAAACTCCCCTCAAGGCGGGAAGACGGGGAAACAACTCCGGAAAACCACAGGCGGGAAGCGTACGGGAAACGTTGAGCAAGTCGCAGGGACTCGCCTGTTCCAGCAGTAAGTTCCCTTCCCGTACGGTACATCCGGCGAACTCCATTTTTCAACAACGAACACCCGATCGAAAGGGCAACGCCTCCTGTACGGAGCGGAGGAGTTTCTCAGTATGATTGCAGAATCCCCACACACCTCAGCCGACGGTATGCGGCATCATCTCTACACAGCCCGACAGTTTCTGGAAGGAGATCTGCCGGTTGCAATCCTCCGGGCGCTGCATCCACCGGAGATGTTTCCTCCCGAAAACAACGTGATTCACAAGCGGGAGTTCTGGAAAATCGTCTATATCAGCCACGGATCCGGCATCTTCAAGATCAACAACCACCGGTGCCGTTTCACTCCGGGAACCGTCTACCTCAGCCACCCGGATGATGCCACCACGCTGGAGCTGACCGAGGAGATCCGGCTCTACAACATCTTGTTCCGACGCGACTTCATTGCCTCCGAGTTGAAGAGGCTCTACAGCGTCTGCAACTTCTTCGAGATCTTCTCACCCGATTTCCGCCCTGAGAACTCCTTCACCCATGAGGGACTTCACTTCTTCGACGCCAACCGTAATATCTACGCGCAGGTGAAGCGGATGGCACATGAATATGAACATAACGACGCCAACACCGCCGAGATGTTGCGCTGCCAGCTCCTGGAACTTCTGATCGAGCTCGCACGCTTGAGTACCCGTACCTTCTCCGGCAGGCGTCGTGCGGAAATCGCCGCAATCGTGACAGACCACCTGCGCGCAAACTACCGGACCCCTGTCACGATACAACAGATCGCCGATGAAGTCGGATTGTCGCGCGGCAGGCTGCTGACCCTCTTCCGGAACCAGACGGGCCGCACCATCGGAGAAACGCTTCTCGCCATCCGTCTTGACGCCGCCCGGCGCCTGCTTACGGATCCGGCCGGAGGGACGATTGAAGAAATCTGCCGTCTTTCCGGTTTTTCGGACCTCTCCAACTTCTACAAATTCTTCCGACGGGCAACCGGTATGTCCCCGGGAGAGTTCCGCCGGGAAAACAGCGATGCAGTACCACGACACGGCAGGACGGGAAAACTTTGAATATGCCTGAAGATACAACCTATTACAAGCAGGTCTACGAGATCGTCCGGGCAATTCCCCCGGGCCGTGTCGCCACTTACGGCGGCATCGCATTTCTGCTCGGGACCCCGCGCCGGGCCCGGATGGTCGGCAGGGCCATGTCACGTCTGCCCTCCGGAGATACCGCACCGTGGCATCGCGTGGTCAACAGTGCCGGACGGCTGGTTCCGGGTCACGAGGAGCTGCAACGCCAGCTGCTCGAAAAGGAAAATACTCCATTGCGCCCCGACGGAAAGGTCGACCTGAACCGCGCCCTGTGGGATCCGTATCAGGAACCGGAAGAGGAACAGGCAGCCGAAACGGAGTGACAGTCCCCCCCTTCCTGCTTTCCCATCTGCGGTTGAATCACCTCACACCGGCGACAGGACGCCCGACTTCCCGGGACGGCGGCGGAAACACCCGGAAATGTCCCGCCTCATCCTTCAGGATCAACTTGTCGCAATCCTCCAGCGTAATGAAGCGGATCTCCCGCAGCCACGAACAGAGCCGGTCAACCCCGTGCGCGGCGATCATGTACTCGAAGAGATCCATATTGCAGATGATTCCGGTCGGTAGGGAGTTGTACTGATTCCGGAACAACTCCTTCTGGCAGATGATTTCATCGATGATGAGATCACCGTACATTGAACGTTTTTTCATAATTTCCAAATTTACTCGGTGTGATCCTGCCTATGATATTAATTTATAAATTAAAAAAATAAAAGTCAAACCATTTTTTACAAAAAAAATAGTTTTTTATTAAATATTTTTTTATTTTTTGTGACAGATTCATCTTTTTTTCCGCTAGAGAAATCCGAAGAGAAAAAACAGGATCCCTTCCGTAGCGGAGATCTCAAAACACACACAATAATACATATAAATAATATACTAAATAAAAATGAATACAAAAGAGAATGGCGTAAAAAAATTCCGCCAATACCATCGGAATCCTCCGGGAATCGGATCCGGCACACCCAGACACTAAAATATTATTTGCATTTTCAGATAGAAACAGTACATTAAAAGGTACTGTAACAACTCTCAGAATGTGTATTGAGGAGAATAAAATGGCCCTCTTCCGCTTTTCCTGCCCGAGCTGTCAAACACCACTGGAGGCCCAAACACAATGGCGGGGGATGGAACTCACCTGCCCGACCTGCGGGAACCGGGTCCGTGTTCCCGATGCGTCCGATTCCGGGCCGGCTTTTCCAGATGGTTCCGATGAAACGCCGCGTTCCCGGTATGTTTTCGGGCGGCTCTACATCACCCTGTCGCGGATCATCGCCCTGCTGCTGTTCTTCGGCGCCGCAGGAATCATGCTGCTGCAACTGCGCTCGACACGCCAGAGTCAGGCGGAACTGGCTCCCGATCCGGCCGTCGTCACGGCCCTGATCCGGCAGCAGAACAGGATCGTCGCCGACTACAACAGTATCGCACGGCGCCTTTCCGGCCGCAGCGGCGACGCCGGCAGCGGCTTCAGGGGAGTGAGACTCTCGTCGGATGCATTCCGCTGGAAACACCCGTTCAATGAGCTGCTGACCAGCGAGGAGGAAGTCGGCGAGTCCATCGCCGCCGTGGAGGAAACGCGGGAAAAGGTTGCCGCTCTGCAGAAGCTTCTGCACAACTATCTGCTGGAGAATCTCGCCGCGTTGCGGGAACGGCTGGGAGTTTCCGATGCCACGACACCAGCCGGGGGGGGAGCCACTTCGGCGATCAATCTTTCCCTTCAGCAGACGTCGCCGATCTTCAAGCCGGAAGTGGAGGAGTTCCTGCGTACCAGAGCCGGGCAGCTCGTCCGGAGTGAGTTTGACGGCATACAGCGCAACAGCAGTTCTTCAACGCTGGTGCGCCAGGCCAGAAACTGGCTCGCATTCTGGAAATACCTCGATGCGGAACTGCTGACCCGCGATCCGGAAAGCAGCCGGATCGGAGGCCTCTCCGGAAACTTTCCGAAAGCGGAAGTGGAGGCGGCAGAATCCAGAGCCTCTGAGCACGAACGCGCCGTTCTGAAACTGTCAACCTCCATCGCCAACTATATCGCACGGGGGACCGGGAACTCTCCGCGCTGGCTCATCGAAGAGCAGCTTGACCAGCTGGAAAATGATCTCAATGACTACCAGGCGAAATGCCGGGCGGCCGCTCGACAGTCCCGTAAACTCTGGTCTGATTTCGCAATTCACTGCACTGCCAACTGTGCGGTAACCTTTCTGGCGATGTTGTTTCTGCTGGTGATCGCCGATTTTCTGCGGGCCCATTTCGATATGGCCGACCGGTTCTGCCGCGAAAAATAACCGGAAATGGAGATTTGCGGATCATGAGAAGGTATGCTTTCCTCCTCTCCGGAACAGCCATGCTGTTGCTGTTCCTCTTCGGAAACGGCTGCGGAGAAACGCCTCCGCCGGAGAACGCGCTGCAGGCGGATCTGCCGCGGTTGCAGAGTGAAATCATCGCGGATCAGCTCAACGAGCTGGCCGCCAACAACCGCATGCACCATGTATTCAAAGACAGAAACGGAGAGTTGCTGATCATCTCTTCGGGTGTCTGGCAGGTTTCCGATTCATTCGAAAAACTCGGTCCCTGCCAGCCCTTTTCGCTGACCCGCTGTTATGACATCTCCCGCATCCGCTTTGAAATCGACCGGATATCCCCGGGAACTCCTCAGAAAACCGGAAGCAAGACCCATCCGTACCGGCTGTTTCTCGACCTGGGCCTCACCTGCAGGACATTCGGTCTGACCGGGGAAAACGGCATCCGCGTCTACGCCGTCACGCCGCCGGATTGGGAAAAACTCGATCCCGGGCGGCAGAAGAAACGGCTCGAACGGCTCAGGCACTCCTTTCCGGATCCGAAATTTGACTTTCAGCAACTGGCAACCCGGAAACTGGAACCGCTGCACTCTGATTCCGTGACGCTGCAATATCAGCTCCACTGGAACCAGGAGAAGAGACAGTGGGAAAACCTGCATCCCGCGCCTTCCGCAGGAGAAATTCCAGAGGCAGCCCAATGGGAGTCTCTGACGGAAAAGGAGTTCGATACCGCGATGCGGAAAAACGGATTTGAGAAAAGTCAGGATCGCTGGGTTCTCCGCGAGGATCTCGCCCTGCTCCGGAAAAGTGACGCCAATATTTTCCATCGCGGCCATTGGATTCCACGCGAACAGTACCGGTCGCAACAGGCTTTCGAAAACAGGCTGAAAACATTGGAAAAAACTTCCGGGCAAGAAGCATTCGAGGCAGTGCTGGAATCGCTCCGGGAGGTGCCGGACAATGCGAACCGAAAGGCAGCGCTCCAGGAATTAACCGATCGTTTCCATGCGTTCCTGGACTTTCAGGCCTCCTCGGAGAACAGCGAACAACTGGCAAAACTGCAGACGGATCTGCTGGGAAACCCACTCTGGGCCCCGCTGAATACCCCCCAGGTGCGCCGCAGGCTCGCAACAGTCTGGAATAAGCGTGCAAAAGAAAATCAGAGTGCGATCCGGCAGTTGTCGCTTCTGCAGGAGACCATTCGGACCCTCAAAACCCCCCGGAACGCCGGTGACCTCACCGTTCTGGTTCGCAATGATTTCCGGAAACAACTTCCACCGCGGATCTGCAACAACCTCGCGAAAGTCGCCGTCGCCGGTGCGATCCTGACGGGAAACCGTCAACTCACGGGAGCATTGCTCCATGCGGTGCCGTCCACGGATCGAGAAGAATTGACCGAACTCCTCTTTCGAGAGTGTTCCCTCTGCCGCGGGACCGGCGGTTCCCCCTGCCGTATCTGCCAGGGTCAGGGGGTCTGCGTTGTCTGCAAAGGAACAGGCAGTGTGACCCGGGAAAATCTGCTGACATCACAGGGCCGGGAAACATTCGTTTCGCAATGTTCCCGTTGCGACGGGAGCGGCAAGTGTCCCGCATGTGAAGGAACCGGCCGGCGTCTCTGCCTCCGCTGCAGAGGCGAAGCATATTTTCCCAGCACGGAACGTGCAGAAGAAGTGCTCAACCGGCTCCTTCCCGAGCTGGAGCAGACTCTCAACACCCGTCTGGAAGAATTGCACCAACCGGAGGAACAGCAGAAGCGATTGTCGGAATCCTTGAGGAAACAGGCGCGGCTTCCGCGATAAAGGTTCCCGGGAGAATGCTCCGACTCAGCGATGGGAAACCGGTATGCCGCCCGTGCGCCGATACGCCCCAGGAGGCATGCCGCGCCGATGCCGGAACAGGCGGGAAAAGTAGAATACGTCACGAAATCCGAGAGCCAGCGCCACCTCCTTGACACTCAGGTTCGCATTCAGCAGCAAATATTCCGCTTCCCGCATCAGCAGTTCAATTCGAAACGATCCGGGAGACATGCCGAACCATCGGCGAAATTCTGCGGCAAAATGCGAAACCGACCACCCGGCCGTTCCGGCCAGCTCGGAGAGTGGCAATTCCCGGCGGAACTCCCGTTCGATCAATCGCCGTACCACGGCGAGCTTTTCCGGGATCGCAGGGGGGGCAGGACGGCTGAACTCACACAGCAGATTGTCAAAGAGATTGGTCAGAATCGCTGGTTGCGGTGGACGGTCGCGGCAAAATTCCGCCGCCAGCGCAGCGATTCTCCCGGTTGCACAATCATAGTCGAGCGGATGCAATCCGGCTGAGACATGCCGGCGCGCCAGCAGAGAATCAACCTCCCCGGTAAAATGCAGCCAGGAATGCCGCCAGCACTGCTCCCCACAGCCGTAGAAGTGGCTTGCTCCGTTTTCCCAGAGCATCACGGAATCCTGTTCCAGTCGCTCGATTCCCCGGGCGGTACGCACCTCGACACCTGCCGGAAACGCCATCAGCAGCCGGTCTCCGGTTCCGCCGGGGCGATGAACCACGCCGGGCGCCATCCGTTCATCGACCCCGATGCCGTTGATCCGGAATCCTGCGTCCCCCGGCGCAGGATCAAGAAAACGGCGAAATTCGGTACGCTGATTCACAATTTGTCTCCCTCATTTTTCCCGGAATCATAATATTGTGCAAAAATATCGCATGTAAATCCATTCCAAGTAGAGAAATCTCCGGTATAATATCCATATATTAACTGTCCAATCCACAAAATGCAAGGAGAGAAAGATATGTTCAACGGTCTCGGCATGAATCCCGGCAACCTGTCGTTTCTGTCACACGCGAAGAGCCGTTCCATCTCGCCGGAGAATCCGGCAGGAGCACCGGGAGGCGGTGCGCGCGCGTTGACGGGACGCGGCGCCGATGCGGCCCGTGACCTCGGTCCGGGCTGGAAAATCTCCCCCGCCTTTGAAATCGCCCCCGCAGAAACACGGACACTGGCCGACATCGAAGGTTCCGGCGCGATTCAGCAGATCTGGATGACGCTCAGTGGTGCCGACGCCTCCTGCCGCAGTTACATTCTGCGTTTCTACTGGGACAATCAGGAACAACCGTCGGTTGAAGTGCCGGCAGGTGATTTTTTCTGCCACGGCCAGGGCGGTGACTTCTTCCAGCTTTCCAGCCTGATGGTCTGTCACAATCCGGGAAGCGCCTTCAACTGTTATTGGGAGATGCCGTTCCGGAAACGATGCCGGATCACGCTTGAAAACCGCGATGGAAAGCCGCTGGTGATCTTCTACCAGATCAACTATACGTTGACTGAAGTGCCGGAAGAGTGTGCCTATTTTCATGCGCAGTTCCGCCGCAGCAATCCGCTGCCGGAAAAAGAGGTGCATACCCTCCTCGACGGCGTGTCCGGCCAAGGTCACTACGTCGGAACCTATCTGGCATGGGGTGTTCACAACAACGGCTGGTGGGGCGAAGGTGAAATCAAGTTTTACATCGACGACGACGATGACTTCCCGACCATCTGCGGTACCGGAACGGAGGATTACTTCTGCGGTTCCTACAACTTTGAAAACAAGACAACCCGCCGTTATCAGCCGTTCTGCACCCCCTACTCCGGGATGCCGCAGGTGATCGAACCGGATGGTGTCTACCGTTCCCAGCAACGTTTCGGGCTCTACCGCTGGCACATCACCGACCCGATCCGCTTCGAATCCCGTCTCCGGGTTTCCATCCAGGCGCTCGGCTGGCGCTCCGGCGGCCGTTATCTGCCGCTGCGTGACGATATCGCCTCCACGGTTTTCTGGTATCAGACATTGCCGACCGCCCCGTTCCCGAAACTGGGCTCGGTCGACGAACTGGAAGTCATCTGACATCTCGTTGCAGAGGGGCGGGTCTCCTCCCGCCCGTTTGCAAATTCCGTGGTACTCCGCTATATTATTGCTCCCACAGTTTAATACTTGTAGTTCAGCTGGCGTATTTGACAGACTCCTTGTGAAAAAGAGCTTTGATCTTCTCCGGTTGTTTTTGAATGCTTCGCATATGGGATTTTGCATGTTCT
>CALXOA010000015.1 GCA_944389895.1 uncultured Victivallis sp.
GAAGAAAAATTCTTGAAGCCGGTACATCCCGGCGAAGTGTTGGATATGGAGTTTCTGAAACCGTTGAAGCTGTCGCAAAACAAGCTGGCGCGGGATATCGGAGTACCGCCCCGGCGGATCAACGAGATTGTACACGGCAAGCGGGCGATAACGGCGGATACTGCTATCCGTTTAAGCCGGTATTTCGGCACGTCGGCGCAATTCTGGCTGAATCTCCAAACGGAATACGAGCTTGACTGCATTATATACGCAGAAAAAACCGGCGGAGAGGATAAATTCAAATTTATCCGAGCTTTCAAGCCGGTTGCCGCCATACTGTAGTTCGATTAAAAAAAAGCAGCCGTCTGGAGGATCGCAATAGCGCGCTTCCGGGCGGTATTTTTGTTGATCCAAAAAAATGCCGTAAAAATGCCGTAATTCCTGCTTGAAAAGGGCGTTTTTGCCGCGTTTTGCTGTCGTGTAAGGAAACGGGAATTCAGGGGATTTTGAGGGGAAAAAGTGGTGGATCCGCCCGGACTTGAACCGAGGACCCGGAGATTATGAGTCACCTGCTCTAACCGACTGAGCTACGGATCCACACCAGGAAGTGCCATACTATAGTGCTGAAGGATGAATTGCGCAAGCGGAGGATCCGGATTTATCGCAAATTTATCGGACTCTCCGGCTTCGGCAATTGATTTCGGCATCCCCCCTGTCCCCGGAGGATTCGCAACCAGCCATGTTTTTTCTCCGTCCCGGAAGTTTCTCCCGGAAAAAACATCCCCGAAGCGGAGATGAAAAAAGTACGGAGAACCTTCCCCGCGGAGATTCTGGAACAGGAGAGATGTCTCGCCCTGTTCCCTCGAAACGGATTTTTTTTATTTTTTTTCTGCCTCTCTATTGACATTTCTGAATTTTTTTGGTATAATAAAAACAGTTTAACGTTTAGTCTAAGTATTGGAATTATGAGATCAAGTCACTGAAATCCAGCTGAAAATTTCTGAAAAAGATTTAGTTTAACGTTTCGTTTATTCAAAAAGGAATAATGATGATAAAGCGTGTGAGCCTTCGAGACGTCGCCCAGGAGGCAGGAGTTTCAGTTGTGACGGCCTCCCTCGTGCTGAACGGCAATTCCGGCGGCAAGAATCAAGCTCGAGTCAGCGAAGCAAGGCGAATGGAAATCCGGGCAATTGCCGACCGGCTCGGTTACAGGGCAAGTGCGGCGGGGCGGATTCTGAAGAGCAAAAGTCTGAATGACATCGGGCTGTTGTTTTTCGAAGAGACCAGACATATTCGGGAACATTCCGGTTTCACAGACATGAACATCCAATTCAGCCGGGTTTGCCGACAACTCGGGATCCGGCATCAGTCAGACTGGTTCGACCCCTATCGTTATCCCGATGACATCCCGGCATTGTTGACCGACGGTTTGATCGGGGGATTGTTGATCGCCGGTAATCCGGCAGGAGCTTCCGAACGGTTTCTCCGGGAAAATTGTACACTTCCTTTCGTCAGAATTGAGGAGGAAGGACGTTATTCCGTGATGTTTGATCAACAACCGGCATTGCGCCAGGCAATGGAATTTCTGGCGGCGACCGGCCATCGGCGGGTGGGATTGATCAACGGCCCGGAAATGTTTCGGCGTTTTCGTGAAACACGTTCCATTTTTCGTGAAGAGTGTGAACGACTCCGGTTGGAAACCAATGACGAACTCTTCTACGAGATCGACCCCTATGGCGATTTCGCATTGAATGCAATCTTGTCAGAGAGGCAGTTGCTTGATCGCACGGACCGCCCTGATGCTCTTCTGGTCAGCAGCGGGATTCTGGTCAAAAGCATCGTCAGTCTGGCGCTGCAACGTGGGGTGCGAGTCCCGGCTGAGCTCAGCACCGTCTGCTTTGCCACCAACGACTGGGAAGCATGTAAGTTCGTTCCCAGACTGACCGCCGTTGAACACGATTATGTTGAGATCGCCGAGAAAGCAGTCACCATGCTGCGGGAACTGATGGCAACCGGTAGTGTGCGGGAACCCCATATAAAAATTCCTGAGAGGTTCACCATTCGTGATTCCGTGGCAAATCGTCTGGCCCAAACAGGCAATAACTGAAATTCAGAAAGGATGAGAAATGGCGAACAGACGAATTTTTACACTGATTGAATTGTTGGTTGTTATTGCGATCATCGCCATTCTGGCCGCAATGTTGCTGCCGGCCTTGAATCAGGCTCGTGAAAGAGCCCGGATGACCTCCTGTCAGAGCAATCTGAAACAACTGGCCATGATGAGTATCAACTACGCCATGGACAACAACGAAATGCAACCACCGATGCGTGATTCGAACACCGGACCGTGGTGGCACAATGCGCTGTTGAAATACTGTTATCCGACAAGCGGTTACTCCTCCAACAAAGATGCCGTCTTTCTGATCAACGGAGGAGAAACCAGCGGAGGACTCACCAACAAGAAAGAACTTCAGAAAATTTATTTTTCCTGCCCGGTCGCAGCAGGAACCGGCCGAATGGTAACTCCTTCATACGGCAGAAATTACTACCTTTATATCCCGGGAACCAACCAGTGGTTCTCCGCTCCGAAATTGACCCGCGGCAATCATCCGAGCCGGACAATCTTCTACGGTGATACCACGGTAAAAATTTACACGAACTACAACTCCTGTGATGCAAACCTCAACACCAGTAAACTTGGGGGGATGCACAACGGCCGCGTCAATGTCGCCTGGGTTGACGGACATGTCGCAACTTCAATTACCTCGGAACTGACCAATGATTCAGTCGTTCCGAATGGACCGAACGACCTCTGGAATCTGATCCGCTGACGGGAAAACATCGACAGAAAAATACGCTGTACCGCAAAGGAACCATGGATATGTCCTGTAAAATCATTTGTTTTCTGACAGGCATTTTTGCTGCCCTGTCGCTGACTGCCGCCCCCTGCATCTGGCTGAAACAACCGAATCAAACCAATTTCAATGCAACCCACAACTGGTCAACGGCCAGTTCCGGCCGGGCAGCGGCCTTGATTCCCAATCGACCGCTGCCGGACAATCCTTTTTTCGAATACCGGTTTGAGTGCCGAACTCCGGGAACCTACCGGATCTGGGGCCGAACCTTCGACCCGAAGTGGTCCAGTGCCGGCCGGTGGCGGATTGACGAAGGCGCATGGCGCCCGTGGCAACCGGGGGAACGGGTTGATCGAGAGGTGTTTCAGAAAACGTTCCCTCTCGACTGGTGTCCGTGGGGAGAAGCGGAACTCGGTGCCGGATCACATACGATCCGCTTTGAGGCGACCGGAAAACGCCCACAGGGCGACTACCACTATTTTGTACAGGATGCTTTGTTGCTGTCTGCCGACCCGGCGTTCCGCCCGGCGGGCAAATTCTCTCCGGCAGAAAGCGCCGCCGCTCTCCTCCGGCAGATGGAAAAGAGCGCCGCCCTGTCGCACGACCCGCTCCCCGAAGAAGCCGCTGCGCTGGCACGCGAGGCGGCCCATGATCTCACCGCTCTTGCAAAACTGCGCCAGCTCGTTTCGAAATTGGAGAAAACAGCCACGGCGACCACCCCGGATGACGGTACGAAACCGCTGCTGAGCCTCCGGGTGGAAAATCTCCGGCTGGAAGATAAGATACTACGGTTCACAATGATCTCGAACCGGCCGTTCGCAGGAAAACTGCTGGCGGCGTTCCTGCGCGACGAGGTACTCTATGCAGTCGTTCCCTTTGAAACGGACGGAACAGGCCGTTCTGCGGAAATTACGTTGAGAGTTCCGGAAGGTCTTCCGCCCGGCAAACTGAAACTTCATGCATTTCCCCTCGAGATACCGTTCGGTTACGGGGAGCCTGCGCCCTTCACCCTGCCCGCAGCGGAAGGTGCAGTAAACCAGCCGTTGTCATGGGGCCTCTACCGCAGCCGGACCGGAGTTCGTCACTTCTGGTATGTGACGCCAGAAAACGTGCTGATCTGGAACGGCGAACCTTACCTCCCCTTCGGGGGAATGATCAATACCCGACTCTCATGGGCGGCGAAACCCGGAGATCCGGAGAACAACGGTTTTCTGAACGGCGGCAGAGAGATGCTCCGGGGTAGAATCGCGCAATTGAAGTCCTACGGAATCCGCGACGTCTATTTCAACGGCTTCTTTCCCCGCTCCAATCCCGACACACTGCGCGAAATCGTCACTCTGGTCGAGGATGAAAAGATGAATTACGGCCTGCACCTTTCCAATACTCCCGAGGGAGGCGATCCGGGATTCATCCGCCAGATCGGAAGGGAAATCGAACTGGAACCGGGGATACGTTCTCACAAACTCGATCTTGCCAACGATTTTCTTCCAGGGACCAGACCGAAGAAGGTTGTACCGCTGCCGGTGCCGTGTCGGGTTATCTACGCAATTCTCGACGTCGCTGGAACCGCATGCGAAGCGGGAATCTCTCATTTCGGAGCAGACGGTACAGTCACAGTCGTATTCAACGCTCCGACGCAACCAGGTGACCGGCTGATCTATCTGCCGGAGGCGCCGCTTCCCTCCGGAGATCCGGCCGGCTATCTCGGTTCCCTCGATGAATATCTGAGGAAAGTCGAAATGGTTTACGGGACGCTTCCGCTCGGGGACCATCTGCGTTTCTTCATCGATCCGCTGAACAACGAGATGCATGCGCGCCCGAACAGTGTTCCCAGCAGCGAAGCGTTCCGAAACCGGCGTGCGGCGTTTCTAGCCCGGCGTTACGGATCGCCGGCAGAGTTGAACCGGCTCTGTCGCGCAGTGGACGGCGGGGTTCCCGATTTCCACACCGCGGCCCGGCTGGTGCCGGTGGCGGGCAACAACCTTACCTCCTGCTGGATTGACCCGGAAACAGGCCGCGTCTACCGCTTCGCCGATGAAAACAATCAGACTTTGCGCGACTTGAAGGAACTTCGCGGGGAGGTCTGCCGCGAGGTGATAAACCGGGTAATCGCGGTACTGAAGAAGATCGCCGACGTCCCGGTTCTGCTCAAGCACAACACCTGGTTCAGCGACTGGTTTGTGAATCCCTGCGAAAAAGGCGGTTCCGACGGTACCGGAATGGAATCTTACTGTTACGGCGACAGTCTCGCCTATCACAACTCCGCAGTAGTCTACGCGGAAGCGATGCAATCACGCCGTACCCAGTGGTGCCCGGTGACGGAAAGTTCGGCCGCAGCCTTCGAAGGGCAGAAAAACTATTGCGGATACCTCGATCGGCTTCAGATGATGGATGATATCGACCAGCTGATGATGCTCGGGGCAAAGGGATTTTATCACTTCGGAATGATGTTCGATCCGGACAACGGCCGTTTCTTCACAACAGAAATCACCCGCGATCCCCGGCAGCTGGAGTGGCTCGCCACCCATGCGAAACTCTATCGTTCCGCCGGAGAAAAACTGCTCTCCTACCGACCATCGTACCACGGCTGGTACCCCGGCTACCTCCGGGAAGGCGAAGCCGTCGGACGAACTGCCCGACGTTACGACATCGACGGCAATTACATGGCCACATCCGCTCAAATCCGAATGGCGCCGGACGGGCGCTGGATTCTGCCGGCAATCAATCCTGATGCTCCATTCAGGACAATCCTGGCGGCAGAACCGCTGATGACCGCACGCCAGCGGGAGGAGATGAGTACCAGGAAAGCACTCCGGTTGACCGGCGACATGCTGGACGCCTTCACAGCACACGCCGTCGGAGTGATTGCACCGGAACCGGGAAATCCGGATCAACTCCAGGAGTTCCGACGCCGGGTACTCGGTTACGAGACGTTCCAGACCGATGCTCTGAATGGAGTAAGACTGCCCGGCGGGAGACTGCTGGTATGGGTCTGTGTCGAACGGGAGTTCGCCGATGTTGTACTGCCGTCCGGAGCTGAAGCGACGAATCTCAAGGGAGAAACGCTCGCAATCGAAAACGGCCGTTTGCACCTGAAGAGAGAACCTTACGTACTGAGCCGGGAAAATCTCCCATCCCATATTCCGAATGGTTATTTCAATCCCGACAATGGACAGCCCGAAGCAGCATACCTGACCGGTGTCACCATGAAGGAACTGCAGAGTCTGAATGCCCCCGCATTCCATCGATGGCTGCCGGAGAGGCTTGAACCGGCCGATGTTCGAATCTTCCGCGAGGCCGAAGCGTTCCGGACGACCACCTTCCCTCAACCGTCGCTGGTCGGCTACTCCCGTTACAGCGGCGGTCGGGCAATCGGGATCAATTCCCATTGGCCGGCTCCGGCGGGAAAGGATTACGAGGCGACCTACGATTTTGAACTGGAACAGCCGCTCCGGCAGGCTGATTTTCACCTGCGCAAACAGATCTCGCCTTCCATGGATCTGGAGGTTCTGATTGACGGAACGTGTATCGGGCGAATTGCCGCTGACGCACCGGCCTCGGACCGGTTGCATCTGAGTCCCTGGAACGCCGGTCTGGGTAAAAACAACCTTGAAGTTGGTTATGTGACTCTGCCGCTGGGAGAACTGGCGGCAGGAAAACATACGCTGACACTTCGCGCCCTCGGCCGCAGCCCCGGTTATCGGCTCGATACCACGCTGATGGGGGGAGACGCGGAAAAGAATACCGGCGTCATTGACGACAGGGAAGCCGGCGGCATGCGGGCACTGCAGCTTGACAGCTGGCTGATCACGGGGAAATAGTTCCCCTGCACTCCGGTCCCGTTTCATACATCGTCACGGGACCGGGAACTTTCAGCCGGGATATCTCCGATCCCGTACGGATGAAATACAATCATCAGCCCCTCCCCGCGACTCCCGGCTCGACGCTTTGCGTCCCTCAAAGCACGTGATCGAAGGGGAGGCCTCCACTTCGACAACCACAACGGTAAGCCGCAACGGCAGTTCACGAACCGGCTCGATCCTTCTCGGGAGCGTTTCCCCCATCACGTCACCCCGGCGCCAGACCGATCCATCCTCAGCCGTTCTGCGAACTAAGAGCACGATACTTCCTTTTTTTCAAAAAATAATTTTTACACCCCTTGACTTTCCGGATAGAATTGGGTATAATATAGGCATAGCACAAAATGTGCTAAACAGCAAAAATGGAGAAACGCAGACGATGCTGGATACCGGAAAACCGCAATATCTCGCTGCCGCAGAAATCCTCGCAGAGCGGCTCAGATATGGGGACTATCTGGTCAACGCCATTCCTTCGACACGCAAACTGGCGGAAGAACTGAAGATCAGCCACATCGTCGCACGGAAAGCAGTCGAAAAACTGCTGGCCGACGGTCTCTGCCGGAGACTTGAAAACGGACGTGTGGTCGCATCACAGCGCGTTCAGGATGCCTCACCGCAGCGACAACTCACCGTGGCGATGTTGTTTCCGGCCTTCGCCAGTAACTACTTCCATCGCGGAAGAATCCAGATAGAAAAAGCGGCGGAAAAGGCGGGAGCCCTCTTCCGCCCCGTGAATTTCGTCCACTGGAGCGATCCGGTGATTGCGGAAACACTCCGGAATTTCGACGGAGTATTCCTGTTCGGCAGCACAGAACCCCTCGACCCGACGGCAGGCCGGGAGTTGATCAATACGCAGGCCAGAATCGTAACGGTGGACTTCGATCTAACCCATCTGAAAATCCCGCGAATCGCATTGTTCGACGCCGGTATCGTTCGCCAGTTGCTCGATCATCTCGTCAGCCGGGGCGCCAGGCGGATCGCCTGTCTGAACACCCAGCCCTGCGATGTCGAAACCACCCGCCGAATCAATGTCTGGCGGGAATACACCACGGTCCGCGGGATCTGCGGAACACTCTGCAACAGACCGGTCAGAAGTTATGAGGACCCCGCCGCCCGCGCCTGCGAGGTCATGCGGGAATGGCTCCCGAAACTGGATTGTGACGCACTCTTCTGTACCAATGAAACCGCCGCCTACGGTGCGGGGCGGGCTCTGCTCGATGCCGGGATCCGGCCGGGATCGGGCCTGAAACTCTGCGCAATCGGAGACGGCGGAGCGGCCCGTTTCTTTTCGCCCTCGATCACCTGCGTCGAAATGCCGGATGCCCGGCCTCTCTTCGAACGCGCCCTCGGCTGGATGGGCGACAAGGAACGTCCCTGGCAGGGAAATCTCAATGTCGTTCCGGACAACATTCCACTCTTTATCGGAGAATCAACATCTGATTGATTCCGGGATCCTATCATGAATTGTCACCTTTTCACGTTGATTAAATTTTTTAATGTCTTAACGAAAGATTCTGCCTGTACTTTTCCGGGATTCAAATTACAGGAAGGGTAAATCCCACGCAGACCAGGAAAGTAAGACCCAGAAAATCACAGAAGTCCATCGAAAGAGAACATGTCATCAAGGGAGAGTAAAATGAAATCACATACCCGGAACAGGCTGCTTGCCGCATTTCTCATGGCCGCGGCAGCAGACCTTTTTGGAGCCGGAAACTTTCCCGAATACGGACGGATTCCCGTTGATCCTCTTCAATGGAAACTCCCCGATGGCGGCGTGAAATCCGGCGAAACCATGTCGGACGGCAAAATCAAATTTTCGGGAACCGACCGGCTGATCTATCAATTCCCCGCGCCGATCTCCTTCCGGCGGATTCTGGAGCTGAAACTCCCGTTCTCGATCACAACAGCCGATCGCAGTTACAATATCAGGATCCTGTTAGTCTCGACTGAAGGCGGAGTCGCATTCTGGGGCCCCTCCCATGTCACATCGGAGCGGATGGAGATCGATGCAGACTTGAAAAACGCCGACTTCTCATTTTATCAACTTTCTCCGAATCAGGCGGAGATCACCCGGATGGAGATCCGGACCGAATGGAATGAGCATCCGACGCAGACCGACATTTCGGTGGGGAAAGGAGAGATGTTGCTGGCACCGGAAGTCCTGAAATCAATTACCGCCTTCCGCGACGTAAGTCCGGGAGAACGGCTTTCATTGCAATTCCAGAAAAAAGATTCATCGAGACTCAACCGTGTCCGCTGTCGCCTGACCGACCTTTCCGGGAAAAACGTTACGGAAGAAAAGTCTCTGCCGGTGACGGAAAACAACTCAGTGGAATACCTCTTTCCATCCACCCTGCCTTCCGGGTTCCATCAGTTGGACTTTCTGCCGGAGGAGATCGATTTCGTCATGGGAAGCTGGACCGTTTATGTCCGGCCGGCAGTGGAAATTCTGGCCTTCGACGCCGACCGCGTCTGCTGTCTGCCGGGAGAAGACACGAAGCTGACCATCCGGCTCAGAAACAATCTCGACAGTGCCGGAAAAGTTACCCTGATCCTGAAAACAACCGACGGCAGTTTCGGGACAAAACGTACCGTCACCCTCAATGGAAATTCAGAGGAAAGCCTGACATTGGTTCTGCCGCCGGGAACCGGAGACCGGTGGATCACGGCAGAGGTGCTCCTGCGGAATAATCCGGTCGACCGATCCGCTCTCCGGCTGGAGGCCGGGGCGGAACGCAGTGCATTGTCAAGACCTGCACGCTTCTACGTCAATGTGGGGCGCGACGATCCCGCCAGCGTGGCACAGATGACTCAGCGAATCGCCGGATACGATTGCGCCGGGCTCTCCACCCCCGGCATGGTTCCGGCGCCGGAAATTCTGGAACTCTCCCGGCGTTACAAACTGCCTCTCACGGGGGAAGGAGTCCTGCAGGGAGCCATGATCAGTCGCTGCAATCTGGGGTCCTGCACACCGGACGGCGTCTGCTGGGACAGCGGAGATCACATGGAAGACAAAACCCTGCTGGGCTGCCGCAAAAGGTACGAGCAGTTGTACCGGCTCGCTCCGGGCGATCCGCGGGTTGAAACCAAAATCGTCGAACCTGTGGACCTCTGGTGGGGCGCCAACGGTTACGAGATGGCCTCATACAGCATCGATGCCATCCGGCGTTTCCGGGAAATTCTCGCCGGGAAGGATGAAGGGTTGAGAGTGCTCCACAATCGCCGGTTCATCAAAAGAATCAACTTCCGGGAGTTCTACCGCTTCTACGAGGGACAGGATCCGCAGCCGGCAGAATTCGGGCTTGACAACTGGCACAGTTACACTCCGATCGCAGTGCCCGCCCTGACGTTGCCGCAACGGACCGACCTGGTCGGGCAATACACGGAACAACAGCTGCGCGAAATTCAACTTCTGAATCTGCTGCGCCGCTACGTAAATACCCAGTTGCTGGACCATCTGAGCCAATTCATCACCGGCGGAGGACAATCCTGCGGCATCATACCGAGTTTTTACGCGAACATCACCGGCAGGGATTATTACTTCTCCTATGCCCTGCCCTATCTCGACAACTACTATCATGAGCCTTTCGACAGCGCACGGCTGATTCTGGAGTCGTATGAGTTCAAGGGGGACGGTCTCAAAAGAGTTGCGGAGCACTTCGGGAAACGGCAATCGCTCTGTCTGGAAAACGGGCAGCCGCAATGCGCGGTTTACTGGGGAACCAGAGCTTCATGGATCATGGTTTTCGCCGGATTGGCCGCCATCGGGGGGAACGACCTGCAGATCGATTTCTGGGAAAGACTCTCCACTCCGGAAGCGACCCGCGAAACCTTCGACCAGCACAAAAGTTTCCAGGATGCCTTCTGCTATTTCCGGAATTATCCTTCAGAGACGTTTGCCGACTCAAGAGAGATCGCAATGGTCACCTACAACCTGAGAGAACACATCCGGTTCATGGATGAATACGATTCCGCCAACCGCTCCCCCGGGGAAACAGTCAATCCACGTGTGTGGAGAGAGCCGCGACAACTGATCGAAACGCTGAAAAGGTCGGGAGCACGGATCAACTTTCTCTACTTCTGGGAGGTTCCCGGCTTTTCGTCGGCCCCGCCCGCTCCGGATCGGAAACTGTTCTTCGCCCGTAACGAGCAAGGCGAATATCGTGAAATTTCGGGGGACATTGCGGCAAAACGGGCCGGATGCGAGGTCAAATCCAGCATCGATGCGGAAGGTATGACGATGTTGTTCCGGGGCAAGGGAAACGGCATGCCGCTCCATCTGGCAATGATCCTCGACCGGGAAATTCCGCTTTGGAGAAAACACTACCACAAAAGACCGGAAGCCATTCCGGATTACAGAACCATGGACCGGATGGAGGAAGAACTTCACTCCACACCCCCGATTGAATGCGAACTCTCTGTTCCTCTGGAACCGGGAAATTATCAAGTCATCGACGTGTTTACGGCTGCCCCGGTTGCAGCATTCACTCGCACCGCGGCTGACCGCAGCAGCAGATTTGTCGTTCCCGGTATCAAACTGGCAGGATTTTTCCGAATTGAGAAACATTGACGACCTCCATTCCAAACATTTGACTGAAAGGGAAAAAAATGAATCGCCGCTTTTTCACAATTATTGAACTTCTGCTGGTTATCGCGATCATCGCAATCCTGGCAAGCATGCTGCTGCCCGCCCTCAACACCGCCCGCAGCAAGGCGAAAAGCATAAGTTGTTCGAGCAACCTCAACCAACTCGGGAAAGCCCATATGCTCTACGCCGGAGACAACAACGACTACATTCCCCCTTTCAACAATCAGCTGGGCATGGACGGAGACTGGTGGTATGAGCTCCTGTCACACTATGTGCACGAGGAGGATTTCACCAGAGGAGTCTGGGCCTGCCCGGAATGCGTCACTTTCACCTGGGGAGGTGGATACGGAGTTCTGATGAATGAAACCCATGGCGTATATTACGGGTTCTCACTCCGGCTGGTGCAGTACCGCAAAGCCTCCCAGCGGTTGCTGATGGCGGACACCTGGCGTGCGGTCGACCGCGGCGGTTACATCTGCACCTCCTGTCCGGAGTGCGTCTGGTGGATGCCGCTGGGGTCCCATCCGGAAACGGCGATGCGCCATGCCGGGAATTGTAATGTCCTTCTGGTCGACGGCCATATTGCAGCCAAGGCACGACCGGAACTGGAACAGAATAACAACAATATTTTCGGACACGGCAAAGACCTTTGAGGCCACAGGAGGATCCGGGACCACAGCGGATTTTGAACAAGTTATGGAATCAATTCTCGATCTGAGTACATTGAAGTGGACATTGTCCGGCTGGCAGCCCAATCTCTGGCGCCTTTCGAAATCCATGGAAACGGGAGAACGGCAGAATGCCGAAATCAGGCCGGTTCCGGCCCGGGTTCCGGGATCCGTTCAGATGAGCCTGCGAGACGCCGGACTCCTTCCCGACTGGACTCGCGGCACGGATGCCAGAGCGTGTGAATGGGTGGAAAACCGGCAATGGATCTACCGGACGGCAATCCCCGCCGGACTCCCGGCTGGAGTGTACGACCTGGTTTGCGAGGGCCTGGATTATTCCGGTTGGATCGTTCTTGATGGAACAATTGCCGGAGAGTTCCATAACGCATTCATTCCGATCATAACGCCGCTGAGTTTGACCGGAAAAGAACAGTGGCTTGAAATCGTTTTCGACATGCCGCCGCGATTCCTCGGCCAGTTCGGCTGGAGTTCCCAAATTCACGATCTGAAACCACGTTTTTATTATACATGGGACTGGATGCCGCGTTTCGTACAGACCGGAATCACCGGCAAGATCCTTCTCCGCCCCCGTTCCGCCCCGCGACTGATTTTCCGGGAGCTGTGGAGCGATGTCGCATCGGGTGGCGGCGGAACCATCCATCTGCGTGGAGAAGTCGTCAACGGCAACAACCGGACCGATCGAATTGAAATCGTCCTGACCCGGGAGAGCCAGCCAATCTGGAATGGAAATTTTTCAACCGTCGAGCTGAGTGCCGGCATGGAAATAAGAGATCTGCCGGTCGAATTGTGGTACCCTCACACCCTCGGGCAGCAACCCCGTTACGAACTGCGGATTGTGCTGGTCCATGACGAAGCGGAAATCTGTTCCCGCCGATACAGAGTGGGGTTTCGCTCCGTACGCTGGAGTTCATGTCGAAACGCACCGCCGGAAGCGGATCCATGGATCTGCGAGTGGAACGGTCAGCCCATCTTTCTTCAGGGAATCAACTGGACTCCGATCCGGGCCGATTATGCAGATGTTCCGGAAGAGGAATATCGGAAAAGGATTGTAAAATACCGGGACATCGGAGTCAACCTCTTCCGGGTCTGGGGCGGCGCAGCAATGGAAAAGGAGTGTTTCTACGAGCTTTGCGATGAATACGGGATTCTGGTCTGGCAGGATTTCCCGCTCTCCTCGTCAGGACTTGAAAACCTGCCGCCCGATGCCCCCGGGACCATGGAACAAATACTTCTGACGGCAAATCATTATCTGGATACCCTCTCTTCGCACCCGTCGTTACTCCTCTGGTGCGGCGGCAATGAGTTGCAACGCAGCGGGGAGGACACGCACGGCAGCGTTCCCTGTTCCGGGAAAGAACCTCTTCTGAAAGCTCTGGCAGACCTGGTTGCCCGCCGTGATCCGTCCCGCCGTTTCGTTCCCACAACGCCATCGGGACCACGATTCTGCGCAGAAGAAACGGAGTTCGGCAAGGGTGTACACTGGGATGTTCACGGCCCATGGAAAATTCCCGGCTCGGATGAAGAGTGGAAACGATACTGGGATGAAGACGATGCTCTGTTCCGCTCCGAAGTCGGTTGTCCGGGGGCAAGTCCGGCGGACTTGATCCGGCGGTACGCAGGCGCCGAAAATCCGGATCCCGGCAGCGGGGAGAATCCGTTGTGGCGTTATCCGCTGGACTGGTGGAATGAACTTCCCGTCTTCCTCGCCCGGGATCCCGGATCGCCCGTACCCCTGGAAACGTATGTGAACTGGAGCCGGAAACGGCAGGCGGAGGCGCTGCGTTATGCCGCGGCAAGTTGCAAATCAAGATTCCCCGCCTGCGGAGGGATTATCATCTGGATGGGGCACGACAGTTTTCCCCTGACCGCCAACACCTCCATACTGGATTACGATGGAGAATACAAACCGGCGGCACTGGCTCTGGGTGAAGTGTTCTGCGGGCCGGATGATTTCCAGCCCACACTCTCCACCCGTTCCTCTGCGGAGAAAGTCCCGGAAGCGTGATTGCGCCGCAACCGGCTCGGAAGTGCGATTCCCTCTTCACCCTTTGCTTTTTCGCAAAAACGTGATACACTATACCAGATGTAAATCATCAGGAAGGTGCATCATGAAAATTTCTGTTCTCTACTACAGCAAAACCGGCCGGACCCGCGCAATGGCGGAAGTCGTCGCGGAAGGCGCACGTTCCGTCCCGGGAACTGAGGTCCGCCTCTTTCCGGTCGATGCGATCGACAAAGAATTTCTCGAGGCCAGCAAGGCAGTCTTTTTCGGGACTCCGACCTACCTGGCCAGTACCTGCTGGCAGTGGAAGAAATGGTTCGATGAACCTGCACCGTGTTCACTCGGCGGCAAGCTCGGCGCGGCCTTTGCCACAGCGAATTTTGCGCAGGGAGGAGCCGATATCGCCCTTCAGACATTGTTGACGCACATGATGGTCAAGGGAATGCTGGTCTACTCCGGCGGCGGAGCCTGCGGACACCCCTACATCCACCTCGGCGCCGTCGCGCTTCAGGAGAATTTCGAGGCGAGCAAACCGCTGTTCCGGATTTTCGGAGAACGCGTTGCCGGCAAGGCCCGGGAGCTTTTCCCGGAATCGGCGGAATAACTCCGTTGCCCCGGAATGTTCTCCCGTACCGGTCCGCAGCGGGGATCATTTTCCCGGAAGGCAATCCATTTTCACAGAAGAGAAGTTGACGCAGCAGCGAAGAGTTCCTCTCCTGCATGGGGGAGGAGAATGAAACGAAAGTACCTATTTCCCCGCCGTTGTTTCCGTGACGACGGCTCCAATGGAACAAGACACACATTCTCTGCAAAGAATGGAGCAAGACAGACGATGGTTCCGGTAAGTCATTTTCTGAGCTGGACTGTTTTCCCGAGAGAGGTGAGAAGAAACCTGATGCAGGAGTTCGCCGACAACGGCGCAAAGCATCTGGTGCTCACCCATACCCTGATCGAAGAAATCATGGCCGACAGCGGCTATGCGGAAACACTGCAGAAGGAAGTTGCGGACGCGGGATTGAGTTTTGTCGGTGCCCACGCTCCCTTCGGAACCTCTCTGGATCTGGACGTTCCCTTTCCCCGGGCACGTTCGATGATGATGCAGCGACACCGGCTGGCACTCGAAATCGTCAGCAGCTTCGGAATCGACAGTTGCACCATTCACGTCGGCAATACGCCGGAACTCTTCCGCGGTTATTCACTTGCCGATCTCTACAACAACATTGTCGATGCGCTGGAAAACCTGCTCCCGGTCGCCGAACAAAACGGTGTTACGATCGCGATTGAAAACATCTGGTTCCCGACCAATACGCCGGAGAGACTGCTTGCTCTGATCGAGCATTTTCATTCGAAATACCTCGGAATCTGCTATGATTCCGGACACGCCAACCTGATGGCATTCGACCGGAACTTCACGCAGTGTGCCCCTCGGAGCGGCTATGCAGGCTGGGGTGAGGTGGAGTGGGATGACCGGATTCTCGAAAAACTGCTGCCGGAAGTGATTACCTGTCATCTTCATGACAACTCCGGTCAGTGGGATGACCATTCGCTGCCGGGCAGAGGAGATGTGAACTGGCCGCATGTGATGGGGTTGCTGAAACAGGCACCGCGTCTGACCAGCGTTCAGAATGAGGTGAACGCTCTCGCCGGACATGTATCGATCGCATCGTGCTGCCGCAGATTTGATGAGCTGATGAAACTCTAACTTCAAAACCAGAGAGGTGATATCATGGGTTCAGTACGTTTTCTCTATCCGGAATTTAAACCGAAGGCTCTGACGATGAGCTACGATGACGGTGTCGTGCAGGATCGGCGGCTGGTTGAACTCTTCAACCGCCACGGCATCCGGGGGACATTCCATCTCAACTCCGCAACTTTCGACCAGGGGAACCGGATCTCTTCAGCCGAAGTGGCAACACTCTATCAGGGACACGAAGTGGCCTGCCACAGCTGCACCCATCCCTTCCTCGAACGGCTGCCGCGTCAGGAGGCGCTGCGTGAGATCTGGGAAGACCGCCGGAGACTCGAGGAGCTCTGCGGTTATCCGGTGATCGGCATGTCCTACCCCTACGGCACCTGGAATGCCGAAGTCGTCGAGATCGCCAGGGCGGCCGGAATCGTTTATTCCCGCGATGTCCGGACGACAGGCGGTTTCGGCCTGCCGCTCGATTTCATGCACTGGGAAGGGACCTGCCACCACCGTGATATGCTCAACCGTGCGGACGCTTTTCTGAAACAGGGGTATATGCTTGGTCTCTTCTACGTCTGGGGACATGCCTACGAGTTTGACAACAACGACAACTGGGGCGACATCGAGGAGTTCTGCAAAATGATGGCGCACCGGGATAACGTCTGGTATGCGACCAACATCGAGGTGTACCGGGTGATTCAGGCGATCCGGGCGGCGGTGGTAAGCTGTGACGGCCGCATGATCTACAATCCCTCGGCGGAAACGCTCTGGGCCGTCTGCGACGAACGCAAAGTCAAAATCGGGCCCGGCGAGACAGTCAGGTTCTGACCCCCCTCCATCACGCCGGAGACTCCCGGCATGATCATTGTTTCCGGGATCCCGCGGTTCCGACCACTCCGGTCGGAACCGCGGTGTTTTTCAGCGGCCTTTCACCTCGGCGAGCATCCGGTCAAACTCGGCCTCCATCTCGGGATTGCGGCTTCTCAGGATTCGGTTTACCACCCAGATCGTCGCCGCGTTGGCGAAAAAGCCGGGAACAATTTCGTACATCCAGTTTCCGTGGCCGCAGAAACGCCACACCAGCAGCGCAGCCGCTCCCGTCAGCATGCCGCAGAGAATGGCGATCCATCCGGTCCGCCTTGAATAGAGGGCTGCCAGTACCGCCGGACCGAATGCCGCACCGAATCCGCTCCAGGCGAATTTCACCAGATCGAAAATCGAGCTGTCCGGAACTGCGGCAAGGGAACAGGCGATGATCATGATCACCACCACCGCCAGCCGGTTGACCAGCAACTGCTCCCGGTCACTGGAACCGGGGCGGCACAGATTGACGTAAAGGTCGTCGGTCAGGCTGGAGCTGGAGACCAGAAGCTGTGAATCGATCGTCGACATGATTGCCGCCAGAATCGCCGCGAGCAGAATCCCTCCCGGCAACGGGTGGAAAAGCGACCCGATCATGTAGATGAATACGTTCTCGGCATTGCTTGCACTCAGATTTTCAAACATCGGCACTGCCACCATACCGATCCAGACGGCACAGGAGAGGCTGATGACCACCCAGATCATCGCGATCGTGGTCGCCCTCGGCAGCAGAGAGACCGATTTGATTCCCATGAAGCGGACCAGAATGTGCGGTTGTCCGAAGTACCCCAGCCCCCATGCCGCAAGACTGATCACCGCAACCAGCGCCGCGCCGGCCGATTCGGCCGGAGGGAGCAGAGAGAAACTCAATCCTCTGGCCAGATACGCCTGTTCAATGCTTCCGGCAGGCAGCGTGAACATCGCATAGGCGGGCAGGACCAGGACCGCGAAAAACATCAGGATCCCCTGAAACAGGTCGGTCCAGCAGACTGCGAGAAACCCGCCGAGCAGTGTGTAGAAAATCATCACGCCGGCGCCGACCAACACCGCGGCAAGGTAGTTGAAGTGAAACATCGTCTCAAAAAGTTTCCCGGTCGCCACCAGCCCGGAAGCGGTGTAGATTGTGAAGAAGAAAAGCGTCAGCAGCGATCCGACAATCCGCAACATATGTTTCGGAGCCCGGAAACGGCGATCAATGAAGCCGTTGAGCGTCAATGATCCCAGTTGGCCGGTATAAGCCCGCAACCGCGGCGCGACCAGGAGCCAGTTCAGCAGAGTACCGAGGAGCAGTCCGATCGCAACCCACGCCTGATTGATGCCGTAGAAATAGACCGCGCCGGGCAATCCCATCAGCAGCCAGCCGGACATATCGCTCGCCTGTGCCGACAGCGCCGTCACCCAGCTCCCGAGTCCGCGACCGCCGAGGAGATACCCCTCAACATCCTTGCCGGCACGCTTCATGAAATAGATGCCGGCTCCGATCATCAGCACCAGATAGCACCCGAATGTCAGGTAAGTCCACCAGTTGATCGTAATCCCCTCCGCTCCGACCGCCCCCAGTATCGACACAGTTGCCTCGCTTTCCTCGTCCTTATAGAATTGAAACGGCTGTATGAAAAGGACTAATGTATTGCTGAAAACGTATTTTGTCAAATCAGGATGGAGGAAAACTTACACGGAGCAATCACATTCTGGTCACATAACGCCCATGATGACGCCGGGCGATCTCCTCCAGCAATGCGGAATCGCGGCCGACCGCGATACAGTGAACGGTCAATTCAGAGGGAAGCGTCTCCAGGTACGCCAGCAGAGTGTCCGCATCGCAGTCGGTCGGCTCGCCGTCGGTCAGCAGATAGACCGTATCGATCCGATCTTTCCGAATGATTTCGAGGGCCTGCTGCCAGCATGTCTTCAAACTGGTTCCACCGCCGGCGTTCAGAGCATCCACAGAGCGCTGCAGCAACTTGTCGCTGGCGGAACTGCGGAACAACAGCCGGTCGAACACCTGTATCGTATCGGAAAAAGCCAGTATCTGATAGGTCCCGCGGCTCAGCCGGGGCGCTTCCCTCGCGGCATTTGAAGCATTACGGACCGCTTGAAGCAGTTCCCGCTTCATCACGGCGAGCCGTGAAATCTTCTCCGGCGTCAGAGCCTGCATCGAACCGGAAACGTCGATCAGGAACAAGATCCGATTCTCGGGCCGGACCTCGACACCGTAAAAACCACCACCACCGCCGCCGCCGACATCGCCGCCACGGGACGAGTCCGGTGCCGGAGTCGCAGCTCCAACCGGGAAAAGTTCTTTCTGCAAAACTTTCGGAACCGCCGTGGAAATCTCCTGTTTCGAACCCGCTGCGGCGGCAGTCGATTCCCCGGCATATTCGCCAGTACCGCTCACTCCCGCGGCGGGATCCGGAACGGACGCCGCCCCGGACCCGGCACCGCCGCCGTTTTCGGAGGAGGCACCGGAAATCGCACTTCCATTCCCCATCGCCTCCCCGCTGCCGGAACCGCCCCCGGAACCGGAACCACTGCCGGAACCGACTCCGGATCCGATTCCGGAGCCACTGCCGGAACCGCCCCCGGAGCCGCCGCCTTTTCCGGCATCCCCCGTCAACGTGAAAAACAACATTCCAAGCAGCAACAACGCGACGGCGACAATTACAAACGGCCGCAGCCGGTGTCGGGGAGCTTCCGGCGGGAAGTCAAATTCGTCCGGATACATCATTCCACCTCAATATTCATAGACCGCCTCATCCACCGGTTGATAAACGAGTTGCCCGGCTTCCTCCGCCGGTACGGTATTACAGCCGTGCGGGACGTTCTCCCGCTTGAGCACCTCGCGTGCCCGACAGAAAGCGGCTGCACTCTTCGGCTCCAGCCGGAAATCCGGCACCCGGTCTGCAGGCAGCGTCGCCAGCAGAGCGCGAAACGCCGGAGAAAGTTCCTCCCCCTCCAGAAGCGGAACTCCGGCACCCGGCCGGATCGTGCAGATGACCAGATTCTTTTCCCGCCTCACGGAAACATCCTCATCAGGTTCAAACCCCGTCTCTCTCCGCCACGGCCCGACTTTCCAGACCCGACCGTCGCAGACCAGGAGATAGAAAGGCAGTTGCGAACTTTCTTCCAGCCGCCGGAAATTGAGCGAAACCGCCGCCCCGGTACTGCCGGCTTCAAGGAGTCGACGACGTGCCTCCGCCATTTCAAGCGCCTCCTGCTGCTGCTCCAGCCGCTCCTCAACCTGCCGCAATCCGGCGGTGTTTTCCCGTACTATCCGCTCCTTCTCTCGAAGACGCAGCTTTTCCGCGGCCAGCCTCGAACGGAGCAATTCAACTTCAGCCCGCCGCCGTTCAGCCCCCGACTGAAGCAGCGCCAGCTCCTCGAGCCGATGGCGGCGGGGATCAGCAGCCAGCAATCGCTCCAGCGCCTGTTTTTCGGTGGAGGCCTCCTCCGCAACGGCCAGTTCCCGCTCAAGAGCTTCCGCTTCGCGCGACAACTCCGCCACCTCGGGCGACAGGTCCCGATTCAGCGCATCAACGACCGGGCGAGTCATGGAGACGACCACCACCAGTGCAATCGCGATGAACATCACACCGCCGAAGGTGTTGCACATCGTGTCGAGCAGAAGCTCCAGACTTGATTCCGGTTCGCGGTTCCGCCCCATCTTCACTCCTCCCCGTCGAAAATGGAGAACTCATCGCCCGGCATGATCTCATATCCGCGTTGAAAGCCGGCCTCTCCCAGTGCAGTACGCAACAGCCTGGCATAACCGAAAGCCGCCGGCTTGACCAGCAGAGAGAAATAAACCTCTCCGGAGTTTCTGCTCTTCGCCCAGTTGAGAAACCGTTCCGCCGAAGCTGCGCCGTCCCGGAAATCATGCCGCCGATTCTCCCGAACCTCAAGCACCCGAATCCCGTCGGCGCCGCATTCGACCAGCACCGGCGACTTGCCGAATGCCTGGTCTATGGTGAAATGAACGAGCCGGCGCCGGATCGCCTCACGTTTTTCGAGTGCTTCAACGATTTTTTCGGAGGCAGCCAACTCTCCGGACCGCTCCTCGAACAATCGCTCCTTCGCGGCTTTCCGGTCCGAGAGGGACTGCACGTCACGTTCCAGCGCGTTGAGGGTCCGCGTGTTCTGTTCCAGTTCTCCCCGCAACGCGGCGGCGACACACTCCTGCGCGGAGATCTCCCCGCGCAGAGAATGTAACCTCTCTTCCATCTCATCGAGGTGCAATGCCCGCAGTGCGGCAATCCGTGCCTCCAGCTCCCGATCTCCGGCACTCCGAAGCGCCAGTTCCCGACGCAGAGAATGCAGGCGGTCTCGAAGTGCCGCAATGTCGGCGGCCGACGGCCGGCCCGGTTCGGCAACCTCCCGGACATCGAGGATCAGCAACACCAGCATCAGCACTACAAGGAACATGATTCCCGTAATCGAAGTGATGATGTCCTGAAAAGAGAACAGTGAGATCGCCGGTGCGTCATCCCTTCTCGGCATATCACTCCCCGGGCTCGGTCAGGTTGGCGTTCTTGAGTTTGGAGATGATATTCCGGTGGCAATAATCCGCGCAGGCGTCGAGAAACAACTCCTCACGATTCAGCACAAAGGTCATCACCAGCTGGACGAAAAGCGCCATCACCAGCGCAATCAGGGTCGTTTCAAACGCGACAGCCAGACCGCTGGTGACCACGCCGAGAGAGCTCTTGAGCTTTTCAATATCGGCGCCGTCCGCGACGACCGCGCCGAAACCACCGACCGCTTCGGAGAGGCCTATCACCGTACCGATGAAACCAAGCACGGGAATTGCCCAGATAAATCCCTTGAGTACCGTATAGGAACCGGAGAGATAGTTGTCGTCGTTGGCGGCCTGAGTATTCAGGCATTCCGCAACCGCCGAAATGTTGCCGAGATTCTTCAGATTGGAGAGGGCTCGTTCAATCCGGTCCAGCAGCAGGAAACGGCGGGGCGTCTCCACCTTGCGGTACATGTTGTCGAGAATCTCGCGCGCTGTCAACGGCGAAAGCACGAAGTTGGGATCGTCCGGCAGAATCCGAACCGACAGCGCCCGGTACTGGGTCCGGAGTTTCCGCGTTTTCACGAAGAGAATCGCCAGCGCCCAGCCGGTCAGCAGCATCGTGAAATAGGGAATCGTCGACCGATGTTCCGCTCCGCCGTGAAAAAACATGTCGATCAATTGAATGCCGCGGCCCCGGAACGGCAGCAGCACAAGATAGAACAACGCGGTCAAAACCACTCCGATGCCGAAGGTGAATACGAAGTTGACCCCGGTGAACTTCTTGCTGTGAAATCCGCAACAACTCTCAATATCGCTTCGCGCCCAGGATAACTTTTCGGTCTCGTCCATATGCTCACCCCTTCCCTCCGTAAACTTTAACCAGAACCCACATCACTCCGGTCGCCGGGATCCACAAAGTCAGCGCCGCGACGAGAGTCGCGAAACGTGGCCGGATTCCGCAGATCCGCCCGTATTCAAACCGCAATGCCGTCAGAATGTTGGACAACGCGAAGCAGCACGCGAAAAGCAGCAGCGGCCAGACCAGCGGCCACCATCCGCGGCCCGCGGCAGGCAGCAATGCAAGCGCAATCACGCCGAACGCGACAAAATCGAGCAGCGCGGCGGTCGCCGTCAGCCAGTCATCCCAGCAATTGCCGCACTCTGTCGAGGGAGCGAGAAACACGCGACAGCAGAACTGCTCCAGGAACAGCAGCAGAGCGAGGCCGAGTACCGCGCCGCCACCAGATAGAAACGCTTCAAACCGGCTGACCGTCCCCGGAAACAGCGGAGCCGCCGCTGCCGACGCGGCAGTCGCCGCCAGCAATGCGGCCAACGTCCCGAAACAGCCGGCGGTCGCGACTCCAACGGCGCCGTACTGTCGGAGCTTCGGCAGGTAATCCGCGGTGTTCCAGATCAACCCGAGCGTATATCCCCCCAGGCGCAGGGGATCCGGTTCCGGAACCTCCCCGGCGGCAAAGAGCGGGGAACCGGGGGCGGCAACGGATTCCTGCGGGCCAATACGCTCCCCGGGCGACACCTCTTCTCCTCCTGCCGGCATATCCTCCGCGGCGATGACGGCGGGCGGTTTCATCGCGACGATTTCGGCTGCCGACACATCTTCCCTTTCCGCCTCCGGCGGAACCGCTGCAGCCGCCCCCGCGGCGGAAACCACCGGAACCCGACGCAACGGCGGGGGAGCAGGGACACACTCGTAGAGCCAGTCGAATGTCGTAACCGGCCGCCAGACGGACCGGTCTGTCGACAACCGGTCCGCGCTGTCGAGCTGCCCGGCGCGACGCATTGCAATCAACCTGGCGGCGGAGAATGGTCCGCTCAATCGCCCGCCGCGATTGAGATAAAAGAATTTTTCCATCGTCATTCGCCTCCACGACGGTTTACCGGCCAGGTGGCCGGCCAACGCTCGATTGAACATCCCAGCTCGGAAGCCCGTTTGCGCAATGAGGCAGCCAGGGGATTCGAAGCCGCCCCGTCGCCCGGGGTGAATACCGCCTGCCCGTGAAAGCAGAACGCCGCTTCATCCGCAGTCAGGTTCCCCTGTTTCGCAGCATCAGAGAGAGCCACAATCCGCTCCCCATCCTCTCCGTTCCGGTCGATCACCCACAGTTCGCCCTCTCCGGGCGGGGAGAAGAAGTGGATCGACGGGGACTTCCGGCCATCCCGCAGCACCACTCCAACCGCCGTGACCTGACGCAGCAGGGAAGCACAATAGAGCTCATAAAGAAAATTCTCCTCCCCGAGCATCTGATCGACATCGAGATCACGGAGCATTTCAGTGATTTCACGCACCTCGTCGGGATGGCGAGCCGCCTCGACCGGATTACGCCAGTTCCAGTTCCGCCCGGCCGGAATCCGTTCGAGCCGGTAATCCAGATCCCGGCAGCGCGCACCGATCAACGGATAAAATTCAGCGGCCAGAGCGAGCAGACGACGCGCGATCACCATGCGCATATACGGATTCATTCCGGAATCGCGACAGACGTTTTTCAGCTGAATTGCGATCTCCCGCCGTACCTGCGAAAGCCGTTTTGCGCCGCGAAGACGACGGATCAGCTGTTCGAGGAAACGGTGATGCGCGGCCTTGCGAAATTCCGCCCGGCGCAGATCGGGTTCCCGCAGCGAGGTGAAAAATTCGGGAAGCGCCACATCAGGCAACCCCGGTTCCTTCAAAGGGACGAAGCGATCGACTGTACCGCCCCCCTCATTGACCTGATTGACCTTCAGCAGGAACGGCAACCCCTCCTGACCGGAATGGAGGCTGACGTCAAGAGCGATCGACTTGACCGCCCTTGACAACGTTTTGCGTTCCAGCTGAGGCGGAGAGGCGGTATAGAAGCGGTATTCGACCTGAGCGGCATCCACAAAAACCAGTTCATAGAGATCAGAATCCCCCAGCATCTCCCGTTCGATCCGTCCGACCTGTTCCGCGACCAGCTCCATCGGATCCCGCAGTTCGAT
The DNA here is from genome assembly GCA_944389895.1 of uncultured Victivallis sp. GTDB lineage: Bacteria > Verrucomicrobiota > Lentisphaeria > Victivallales > Victivallaceae > Victivallis. Next base: position 24,014 of record CALXOA010000015.1, read on the forward strand.
CTGCGGCGGGGCGATCGCCTCCAGATCGCTCAACATCGGTCCGCCCCCCTCCCGTCTCAGTCGTACCATCAGCTCCCGGAGCGCGACCGGATCATCGATCAATTCCCGGTTCAACGGGAAATCAACCCACTGGCGCCACGTCGGAGCCGCCGCAACCGCCTGTCGCCATACGCCGGAGGCCCACATCGGAGCCTCCACCGGGAGGGCCGTCAGCGTTTCGGTATAGGTCCAGAAGCTGTCCGGCCGTTCCAGACGAGCCCGGATACCGGAAAGTTTTTCCAACTCCGCCACCCGGTCTGCGGCCTGCCGGGCAATCAGCTCCAGCTGCTCCCGCCGCACAGAGCGAACAGATTCCGAAACAGATGCGGCTTCGCGCAGCAGCTTCCGCAACGACTCCTCCGCAACCGTCAACTCCCGCCGCACTCCGACGGGATCGGCAACGGAAAGATCACACTTTGCAATGAGCGCCGCAAAGACTTTTTCCAGCTCCGAGCAGGCCTGCCGGAACGCCTTGTCCCGGTTCCGGGCAGCCTGTGCCGAAAGCTCATCACGCCGCAACTGCAACTGTCGGAACCGGGCGACCAGCGCCGTCGGACAATTGCCGGAACTCTTCTCCAGTATCTCGAAAAGTCCGGAGAACTCCGCGTTATCGATTCCTCCGGCGGCCAGCAGTTCTTCGGCCCGCTTCAGCCGCAACTCAAATTCAGCTTCCGCCGCGGTCTGCCCGTCGCGCAACTTTTCGGCATCGGCCCGCAGAGCGGCCAGTTCCGGACGCATCGCCAACGCCGCCGATTCGCTCCGCAGTTTTTCAAAGAGCTCCAGAGCGCCGTTGGGATTGCCCTCCCCGATCAACCGGCGCATCTGCCGCTCCGCCTCGGAGAGGTCCCTTTCCCGCTGAAGCAGCAGAATACCACCGCCGACCAGCAATATCAGCAGAAGGGCTCCGACCGCGCAATAGACACATTTCCGGATATGGCGGCGACGTTCGATCAACCGCCAGTATGCCCGGGCGCTTCCGACCCGTTCGGAGAGAATCGCATTGACCGGAAGATCAAGCAGAAGCAGCGCATGATAAGTTCGCTCTATCGCCGACAGAGGCGCATTTTCATCCAGCTCCGCCGTCAGTTGCCGTTCCAGTGCGGCAAACTCGCTCCTGCGTTCGACTTCACGATCATATGACTCCACCCATCCATATGCATCGCTGATCTGGTTCAGCTCTTCCGGGGTCGGTTGAAAGTCCGGCGTGGTCGTCAGGACCTCCCATTCACGCAACAACCGCTTCAATGCGGCGGCATCCATGCCGCTGTAGGCGACCGCAATGCGGTCAAGCAGCGCCTCCGTCTGCTCCCGGAGTTTCGAATGCTGATATTCCCGGATCGCCTGACCGAGTTTCCGTAACAACCCCGGATCAACCGGTGTGATCAATTCAGGAGACACCAGCTCCCGATAGATCGACTCGACAGCGGCAAGATCGCCGCCGGCAAGCGCCTCTTCCGCCCGCACGGAAAGCTCATGGACAAACGATCGCTCGGCATTGGCCAGATTTTTCCGCCACGCCCCGGCCGAGGCGGGATCCGCCGCGATGATCCGGCGCAGCAGCAACACCTTCTCCCGGAGAGCGCCATCCCGTGCGATCCGCCGCCAATCGGTGATCAGGGTCGCAATACCGGAATCCGTTTCGCGGCGGGAGGCCAGGCGCGCAACCGTATCGAAATCAATCGCCGGCGGCAACTCCCAGCCGTATTCACGACAGCGGGCACACCAGACGCCGCGCTCCGGGAAATCGAGCATTCCGGCCCGCTCCGAAAGCGATGGAGTACTGCTCCTGTCCAACGCCTGTGCATCGCAGAGCAATCCGCCATCGATCAGCAACCGGCACTCCGCCAGCGCGGCGTTGAGCGCCCGGCACGCCTCGGCATAATCCGCGGCCGTCCGGCGCAGCGCCGGCGTGCTGCTCTGATCGTCGGAACTCAGAAAGAGCGCAATCTCGCTCAAAACATCCTGTATACGACTCATTTCCGCGTCTCTCTATTTTCGCATCCGATGTACAACCATGATTCGGGAAGCAAACAGATTCCGGCGGTTTTCATCGTCCGCGATCGGCTTCGCCCCATTCAATTCATCATCGAAAAAATGTTCCAGGCGCGGCGAAATTCCGGAGAGAAACACACGGAACTCCTCCCGGAAACGCTCCAGCTCCCGGGGAAGCGCCTCCGCCGCAGCCTGCAATTGCCGCGCCTCCGCCGCTCTGCCCCTCCACTCCCGCAACCGTCGATCAAATGTCGAACTCTCCTCTCTCAAAGCCTGCAACGGTTCAAGCGGGAGTTGTACCTCTCCCTCCTTCACGTGAAGGTTGAATCCAACGCAGCTCTTTTCAAATTCATCGAACAACCCACGCAATTCATCGAGGAGCTTCCGCGCCTCCGCCTCGCGGCCATACGCGGCCAGAGAGAACAATTCCGCCTGCAAAGCCCGCATCTGCCCGAGGACAGCCTGAAAAACCTTTCCGGCAGATTCCTTCCGGATCTGTTCGGCAACCGCCCGCAACCGTCCGGCGGTCCCCTCCTGCGGGACTCCGCCCGCCGCCTGAGCCACAGCTCCGGCGGCCGCGGCAGCCCGTGTTTCGAGCGTTTCCGACTCCCGGAGCAATCGGTTCCACTCCGCGATACGGCGATCGAGCGGCAGGTTGGCAAAATCCCGGGAGGAGACTCCACCGACCAGAGTATCGAAATCCCCGGCGAAAAATTCCTCCTCCTCCGAGGGGAGAAACGCCGGTTTCCAGCCGGCACCAACCGTCACCCGCCCGGTACGGATTCCGGACAGATAGGCCTCGGAAAACTCCGGTGTCCAATCCACACGGGTCCGCCCGTCGCGAAACACAAGTCGCTTCAGATTGCCGGGCCCAGGACCATCCGCCGCGGCCGGAACCATGAGCCGGAGCCCTCCCGGCACAAGCATCACGGAAAGGCGCGCCCCGGGCGGAGATTCCTCATCAGGCACATATTTCGCCGCGACCTCGGGACTCGCCTGTACCCGGCGCACCGGCAGCAGCTCGACGCAGAACTCATCACGCCGCCGCAGGAAACCTTCGCGTACCGACTCCGCCAGTTTCACCCGTCCGGAACCGTCAACTTCAATTTCCAGCCGGGTTGCGGCCGCCAGAACCTCCGGCAACGGAATCAGGTACTTTCCGCCTCCAGCCACAGCACGCATACGCCGCCACTCACGGCACAAAGCCAATCCTTCCCGGGCAGACAACGGGCGAAGCCCCGGATCGGAGTCCCGCGGAGAGGCCGCCCCGGACGGACCACTCACCTCCGGAGAACCCTTTTGTCCCGGTGGAGTTACAGGTGCAGCCGGGCCGGGAACGACGTCCGCCGGTTCCGGCTTTGCCGGAATCACGGGAACGGCCGGAATGGAGACAGAGGCCGCCGGTTCCGGTGGAGGAAGTTGCTCCTGCTCCACCTGCGTCAGAGACTCCTCCGAAACCGGGTTCCCGTATCTGAAAAGAATACCGCCGGCAATCAACAACGCCAGAACCGCCCCCACCGGCAGTAGAAAAAAACATCGACGCAACCACGCGGAGCGTCCTTCCCGGGAGAGTTCCCATTCCTGCGACTCCTCCTGCCCGTCTCCCGAAGAGGAGGTTACCTCCGCAACCGCGGGGATATCCCGCAGTGGAATCGTCTCCTCTTCCCCGGACAGATCATCCGGCGCACCGGCGGCACCGGCATCTGGCCGCCGCTCCGGAGGAGGACTCACGGCTCCGGTCTCCCGCAGCTGGACAGCGGCAGGAGCACTACCACTCCGGGCAGCCGCCACCAGGGGAGACGTTTCCCACTCCGCGGGAATCGCCGTCGCCACCCCGAGTGTCAGCACAGCCCCCGGCTGAAACCGGCGCACCGAAGCCAGCAACGGCGAACCGGTCGGCACCATCCGCAGAAAACATTCACAACCGGCCGGAACCTGGGTGAAATAGGTTGAAAAAGTGAAATCATCCAACCGGCCCGGCGGCAGCAGTTTCGCGACTTCCGCCGCCAGTTGGAGCAAAATACCCGGATCCGAACCGACAGGAAACTCCAGAAAGAATCCTTTCCCCGGCTCCCGCAGGAAAATACCGGCGATCACGCCGGCCCATCCGGGATCACCGGTCTGTCTACGCCACGCGTCCGCCGGCCCATCCGGCAACGGGAGGGACCTCACCCGGCGGCGCGGCAACAGCCTGGCCGGCTCCTCCCAGCGGATCAGAAAAATTTCCCCCGACCGCGCAACCCCGATCGCACCACCGGAAAGCGCCCCGAGTTCCCCGGCACTCTCGAAAACAAGATGGTGGGCAATCTTATTTGAGCGCCCGGTATAATCCAGCCCGGCAAAACCGATCCGGCTCACCACCCGCAGCAGAGTGCTTCCATATCGATAACGCAGGTACGAAAAAGCGACCGGATTCTTCTCTGCCTCGGGGTGATGGGCGGAAAAGAGCGGTTTGTACGCACTCAACCCCTCCAGCGGCGCAACGAGGTTCACCGGAATCCCCTCGGTCCACGCCACGGAGGCAAATCCGGAACGACCGGGAATCAGCCCGGCACTCGTCGAGGTGTAGATCAGTTCAAACATGCCGCGAAGCCCTCTCGCCCCTACTGCCAGAGATCCCGCGCCGCCGAAACGGACCGCCCGCGGGGCGGACGCGGCGGCATCGCATACCGCTTTGAACCGAGTTCAAGTACCGCCCCGAGATAGTTTCGGGGAACCCGCAATCGCCGCCCCGTGACCGGATGCTTGAAGACAATCACTCCGTCGAGCAACCGCACCGAAAATGTCGGATCCGGCGGGGGCGGCGCCTCCCAGGCTGTGTCGAGCAATCCGAGCTCGGCAAGCAACAGCAGGAACGGCACCTCCACCCAGACCGGATCGAGCATCCCGGGAATGATACCGATGCCGCCGGAAACCTCGTCGCGACTGGCCGGATGGCCGAAATTGCTGACCGGCACGAAGTAAACCTGCTCGAAAAACGATTCCGCCGTATTGACCAGCCCCGGCACAAATTCCAGCAGAAACTCCCGCAGCGAGAATGAAACATCCAATACCCGCCCGAGCGCCAGCCGGGCCCGGGGGGCATCACCGTCTTCGACAATCGTTTCAATCTCCTGGGGGCGCCGGGCGAAACGGTCACACCAGGCATCGTATTTCGCCACCGCGATCACCAGGGGGATCCGGCAACTCTCGGCCGCCGACAGGTTGCGGTGACGCCGAATCCGGTTGATCATCTCCGCCAGCAACACCGTCTGATCGGTGACTTTGAAACTGCTCCCGAGCTGCGGATCGGCCGGATCGCAGATCCTGCGCATCACCGCGTCGTTCAGCGGATCAAAAAGGAAAATAATCCCGTCGGAACAGGCGAGATGCTGCGTCGCGGGATTGACCAGCACATCGGCGCCCGGCTGAAAATGCTCCCCTGCGTTGTCGTAAAAAACCACGTTGGCATCGGTTCCCGCTTTCCCATAAGTGAGCGATTTCAGCTCGAACACGAACGGTTTCGGCAACTCTGTCGGAACCTGATTGAGCAGCACCTGATTGGAGAAGTCGCTGCCGGTCTGCTGAGTTTTCGGGAGCGTCGCCACCCTGTCCGGATCAACCGCCATGAAGATCGAACTCTCATAACTGTCGATCACCGCATTGAGCTGTGGATCGACATCGAAGAACGAACAGCCGAAACTCTCCGGCAGTACCCGCCGCAACTGGTGTACCAGAGCGGTCAGATAGTAGGATTTCCCACTCGACGGCGCACCGACAATCGAAAAGTAGTGTGAGGGCAGATCGATGATCGCCGCCGGAATCCGCAGATGACAGTGCGGACACGCCATGTCGGTACAGGGCAGACCGTAGGCATCGAGGGGCTGCCCGACGGTATTGAACACCGCCGGCCGGAACCTTCTCTGCTCAAATTCACCCGCCACCGGATCGCCGGCCAGAGCCGGATGGCTCGAAATGTACATCAGAAACTCGCGCGGAAAACTCTTCCAGCAATGCGGACAGGTGATCTCCCCCTCCGGAATTTCCTCCGAAAGATCCGGTGCTTCCTCCGGAACCGCCGCAGGGGACACCCCGGCCGGCACCCGGAACCGGATGCCGCAGGAACCGCACTCCAGTTCGGCCCCACGGTACTCCGCCGTCGCACCGCGGTAACGCTGTCGGCACCCCGGACAGGCAAACTTGAGCTCCCCATCCTGTTCGCTGATGATCTCAGCAGAAGGCAGTTCCGCCTCGCCAGCGACACCGGAGGAAGAGGCTACACCCCAGGTCGTCCACGCTCCGTCGACGCCACGACGCACCGGAGTCTCCGCTCCGAGCCGCCCGCCGGAAGCGAGGCGCACCATCTCCCCATCCTCAAACGGCCCGACCGTCACTTCATTCTCGAAAATATACCATTGCGCCATCTGCCGCACCAGCCCTCATTTATGAAACCGTTTCCGATAGTTCTGCAATGCTGAATCGAAATTCGTCTCAAGCTCCTTCGCCTCCGGCGTCCCGCGGGAAAACAACAGCACGTCGAGCATCCGGCTGCCCCATGCCTCGAACTCCGCCACTTCGGAGAGCTCCTCCAGAACCCGGAATGACTGGAAACTGCGCCGGATATTCTCCTGCAGCTGCCGATAGGTTCCCGGCGGTCCCTCACTCCAGAGTCCGCGCGCCTCGGGAAAAAGCTTTCGGAAAGCCTCCGCCCGCGCATCGCGCCCACTGCCGAGATCATGTCGCGCCCCGCACTCTCTGACCAGCGATTCGCCGGCAGAATCGAAAAATTCCGTTATCGAACGCTCGCACCCGCCGTTCCGGGGCAGATATGCGATGAAATTCCTCCGCACAAACTGTCGGAAGTATTCAAACAGAACCGTCGCCTGCAGCAGATCGCCACCGGAAAGCGCCTCCTGAACCACCTGAAGCGCTCCGCTTCTCTCAAGCTGTTCACTCAATTCATTTCCGCACAGATCGAGATCGACTTCGATCTCCTCGGCGCTCCGGGCATCGCCGTCTCCGGCAGCCGGAAGATTCCGCAACTCGCCCGCCAGTTCATTCAATTTGCGGATCCGGTCACGCGACTCCCGGAACAGCTGTGTCAGGCTCCCGCGGAACTTTTCAAATTGAACGAACCGGGGCGACGAACCGAGCCGTCGCGCCAGGGCGGCATACATGGTGTAATCCTCTCCACAGAACACCCCCATCAGCAGATATTCGCTCAGAAGCGCCGGAGAAACCGTTTCGTAGAAAGGAAGCACCTCCACGTCGGAAACCGCCACCGAAACCGTACCTGTTCCGGAGAGGGGCGAACAAAGATAGCGCCCCGGGGCGGCCTGCTCCCGAAAGACCAGAAACATCTCCTCCCCCGGCGCCACCCGGCGCAGCAGTCGCCCCGACTCCTCATCAGGCAGCGGTTCCACCGCGGAGAGGAACACCATCGGCAGCAACCAGACCGCCGCCGACCATCGGATCACGCGCCCCATCGCACTCCCGCCGTTTCCACCAATATCTTCCCAGTCCCACCGAACCGCCGACCATCGGGACGACAGCGGCACTTTATTCTATAGTCGAAGTAATGTAATGTGGCACCGGAAAATATGCAAGCGGCATTCCTCCCTTTCCCGGAGAAAAACTCCCTCCGGGGAGATAACGGCGGCAATCTCTGCCCGCAACCGTTTTTCAACGGACCGCGGAGAGATCGAAAACCATGCTTGCACCATCGAAGAGCAGCGATTCGCGCGGCAATGCGAGACCTGCCCCCATCAGCGTGTCGCCGCCGACGGTCCATTCGAAGCCGGGAGCGGTCACCCGGTAACGCCGCGCCGGATCAAGCCCGGCCAGACGCAGCAGCGTAAAAGGCGGATGCGGCAGAAAACGGCGGCGAACCACAGTCAACCGCGCCCGGTCACGCTCCGGTGACACAAAGATCCAGGCGTCGAGGCTGTTTTCCGAGAAAACATCCGTGAGCCGGTGGAAATCCCCCCGATCAACCAGGTCGTGGCAGGCATGGAAATCGGCGACCTGCCGCCGGATCATCTCATGCTCCGCACTCGACAGTTTTCCCAGGTCAAGTTCATAGCCGAAAGTTCCGGCAAAGGCGACATTGCCGCGGGTTTCAAACGACGAAACGGCATGGGAACCGTGGTTCGGGGAAACCGCCACATGCGCCCCCTGTGACGCCGGAGGGTAGAAGAGCGATGTCGCATTCTGAATCCGCACCCGGGCGATCGGATCGGTATTGTCACTGCACCAGATCTGCGGCACGTAACAGAGCATCCCGGCGTCAAACCGGCCGCCGCCGCCCGAACACCCCTCGATCAGCAGATTCGGATAGCGCTCCATCAGCAGCGAATGAAGCCGATAGACTCCGAGCACATATCGATGGCCAACCTCTCCCTGCCGCTCCGGAGGAAGCGCTGCGGAATAGACCTCGGTCAAATAGCGGTTCATATCCCATTTGATGTACTCGATGTTGGCTGAATCGAGGACTCCCGCAATCGTCCGGAAGAGGTGTTCGACCACCTCTTCCCGAGAGAAATCAAGCACCATCTGATTGCGCCCCAGCGATCGCGGCCGCCCCGGTACATGCAGCACCCAGTCCGGGTGGGCGGCGTAGAGCTCGCTCTTTTCGGAGACCATCTCCGGTTCGAACCACAACCCGAACTTCAACCCGAGCGCATTGATCCGATCGACCAGATCTTTCAACACACCGATCTTGTCGGTGTTGACATACCAGTCTCCGAGCGAACTCGTGTCATCGTTGCGCCGCCCGAACCAGCCGTCGTCGAGGACAAAAAGTTCGATGCCGTCAGCCGCCGCATGCTTCGCCATCGCGAGAAGCCTTTCCGCATCGAAATCAAAATAGGCGGCTTCCCAGCTGTTGACCAGAACCGGCCGGGAACGCCTGCACCATGGGCTCCGGATCAGATGCCCGGAAAGGAAGTGGTGGAACTCCTGCGACATTCCGTCGAGACCGGTGGCGGAATAGACCAGGAAACACTCCGGCGTCTGAAACGACTCCCCGGGAGCCAGATGCCATGCGAACGAGTCCGGGTGAATCCCGGCCAGCAGCCGGACCGTTTCGAAATGGTCCACTTCAACCTCAATGCGAAAACTCCCGCTGTACGCGAGCATCGCGCCGTAGACCTCGCCCTGAAACTCTCCCCCTCCCCTTTCGAGCAGCGCGCAAACCGGATTGTGGCGATGGCTTGAGGAGCCGCACAGACTCTGAACACTCTGGACGCCGTTGTGCAGCGGCGCCCGCTCCGGAAGCCGTTCCCGGAAGTAGTCCCCGTCAAGGTGGATGAAGTCGAAACCGGCACGCGGCAGATCGAGTTGAAGACTCATCGCCCTCTCGACAGTAACCGGCTCCGTCGAGGTATTCACGATCCGGGCGGAGCGGGCAATTACCCCGCTGTCGGCGAAAAGCGAGTAGAACAAATGCAGTTCGACGCCGGAAAACTCCTCGACGAGGATCAGCTCAAGCGTCTCCTGCGCCCCCCGCGAACACGGCAAACCGGGCAGCTCCGGCTTGCCGGCACTGATCGAGTGCCCCCGATACCGCCAGGCGGTCACAGCCGCACCGGAACTGTTCCGGATGCGGGCGGCGCCGATCCGGAAGTCCCCGGCGCCGAAGCCCGAATACTCCTGAAGCAGGTAGTCGCACGACGCGGGGGGGGTACTCCCTTCCGGGTAGGGCGCGAAGCTGGAGCCGCCGCGCGGCTGAAGCGCAACCAGCGCCAGATCGTCAGCCAGAGAACGCCCATAGTGGAGATGTACCGGAATACCCTCCGCGTCGATGTGGAAGATATAACAACCTGCGGCATTTTCCAATTTGAAAAGCCGTTCCGATTCAAAGTAAGTGATAGCCATGAAAACTCCCGGTCGTATAATAGATCATTCATGATTAATATATCACCGGAAGTACCGGAGAGCAATCCGCGGTACCATCAATCACGGCAGTTTTCCATGCCGGCTCCAGCCGGCCGTCAGCCCTCAACACAGAAATTCACGGTAGATCGAGATCGGCGCAAGCGCCGACCAGCCGCAGAAATCACGACCGGCACTCGGAGAGGGTGTTTCGCATTGATCCGGGGAATAATTCTCCCAGATCGTTCCGGTATTCTCCCAGATCCGCCTGGTCGCACGGTAAAACCGGTCGGCGATTTGACGGGCAAGCTTCTCCTCGTTGTACAACCGGAGTCCCCGCAATGTCATATAGACCGTCGGACACCAGACCTGCCCGCGCCAGTAACCGGTTTCAAGATTGAAATCCGGATCGTCGGCGGCGAGGCTCGGAATGCCGCAGGGACGGTCAAACCGCGCAGGATTGCGCAATTCGGCGATCAACCCTTCGGCCCGGTCGGGCGGCGCCACTTCGGCCAGCAGCGCCCAGTACGCCCCGATGTGACGGCGCGACAACAGCCGGTCCCCGAGGCGATCGAAGTAAAAACGTTTCTTCTCATCGTAGCAGAGATCGTTGATCCGGTCGGCGATCTCGTCGTGTTCACGCTGCAGCATCGCAGCGTCAGCGTCCCGCCCGAGCACCCGGGCGATCCGGGAGAGGATCAGGGCATTGAAGGCCATCTGGCAGCTGGTATCGCACCAGCCGAGCTGCCGGTTCCAGGAATGGTTGTAACGCGGATGATTCCGGAACTCCTGGAAAAAGGTGTCTCCCGCCGGACCGGGATCGGTAACCACATCACGCGTCCAGGGGATCCCCCCTTCTGAAGCAACCTCAGCGGGATCGTCCCAGCGCGGGATATCATCCATGCCGCACCCCCAGCAATTGCTGAAAAACAGTCCGTCCTCGCGGCGGAAATGCGCCATATTGAACCGATGCTGCCGCAGCAGTGGCTCGAACACCCGCGACAACCGCCCGGTCAGGAAACCGCCTTCCTGCAGTTCAAGCTCGGCCCATCCGAGCAACGGAGGCGCAAAGGAGATCGGATGGAACTTGCTCCATTTACTCCTGCCGTCCGGATGGATCTGACGACTGATGAAACCATCTTCCTCCTGCGATAAATAGAAGTTGTCTAGAGAGTTCGCCACCGGAAAGCGGTCGGTATGATATTTCGCCCACTGCACGGAAAAAGCGGTGTCCCAGAGAAAGATATCGGTGAAATTTCCCCCGGTGCCGAGGCGCGGCGATTTGAAGAGGGTCGGATTGTCATCGAAGCAAAGCTTGCGTTCCGCAATATCGAGCGCGGCACGATAAAAGTCATTCATCTTGAGAACTCCATTGGCGTAACGATTTCTCCAGCATTCCTCATGTTTCGCCGGCGGGCGACTCCTGTTCCGAAAATCAGGGCTTTCCGCCGGCCAACGCGGAAACGATGCGGCACACAACAGGCGATCCCTGCCGGTCAGTTACTGTAACGCACCTTTTTTCTTTTTCAACTCACGCCCGGGAAATTCGACAGGAATCGCGGCAAATGCCGGAGACCTCTTTCCGGAAATCATTCCGGGTTCCGAAACCATATCCGACGTCTGCCGGCCTCGGAAGCAGCTCTGCCCCGACGTTTCGACAGAGAAACTCCGTTTTTTTTGCTTTCTTTTCACCGACGGCATGTTATATTCAAAACAGAAACAAATCAAAGGGAAGGAGCACAACCATGGCAACGGCAATCATCGACCGGGAGTTTCCCGGAGGCAACATCCAGGTCGTTTCAAGTGCGGGACACACTACGGAACTCGACGTCGAACTGCGCGATACCACGACCGACTGGTTCTACTGGTACTTCAAGGCGCGCTTCCCGGAGCCGGGAGAATACGACTTCCGCTTTGTCCGCCCGAATAAAATCGGGACACGCGGCCCGGCGGTCAGTTCCGACGACGGGCGCAACTGGCGCTGGTTCTCCACCGCCGCCTACGCAAATACCCGGGAGTTCCGCTGGCATTGCGAAACAGCGGGGGAAGAGGTTCGATTCTGCATGGGGATCCCCTACCTCGAACAGAATCTCAACGCATTCCTGTCTGAGTTCGCTTCCGATCCGCACCTGCAGACGGAAACGCTCTGCCGGAGCCGCAGGGGGCGTCAGGTCGAACTCGTCCGGATCCAGGAGGGGGAACCGCGCTTCAAACTCCTTCTCTCCGCCCGCCACCACGCCGGGGAGATGATGGCCTCCCATGCGCTCGAAGGCATCCTGCGAAGCATTCTCGCAGACACCCCCTTCGGCAGGACATTCCGCAGCAGAATCGCCGTATGGGCAGTGCCTTTCGTCGACAAGGACGGCGTCGAAGACGGAGATCAGGGCAAAAACCGCGATCCCCACGATCATGCCCGCGACTATCAGGAAACAGGTATTTATCCGGAAACCACCGCGATCCGGGAATTGCTCAATCGCGTCCGGCCGGAGTTCGTTCTCGATCTCCACTGTCCATGGATCCGCGGCGGCGACTACAATGAATGCAGCTACATGGTCGGAGTCGGCAACCCATATTGCGACCGGCAGATGGAACGTTTCGGCAGATTGCTCGAACAGGAGGCTCCCCCGGAAGCACCCTATTTTGCCGCAAACAACATCCCCTTCGGCACCGCCTGGAATACCGGGAACAACTATACGCAGGGGAAAACCATAAAACACTACGCGGTGACACTCCCGACCACGCGGTGCGCCCAGACGCTGGAAATTCCCTTCGCAAACTTCGGCGACGTTACCGTCACCCCGGATTCAATGCACCTCTACGGTGCGGCCATCGCCCGTGCCATCCTGCGCTATCTCGATGAGGAGGCAGAGGAACAGCACTGAAAGACGGTCCGGCTCAAGCACGCGGACGGCGGCGCAACACCCCGAGAAGCTCCAGGGGTTCCGCCGCCCGCAACAGCAGATTCCCGCCGAGATATCCGACACCGAAGAGCAGAAGCATCAGCAGAAAAGCCGGCAGTTCCCCGAACCAGCGCAGAGTCAGTTGCGCACGCAATACCGGATAGAGGAAATACAACACCGCCCCTGTCACGACCGCGACCATCAGACAGCGCCCTGCCGTCAGAACCATGGTCCGACCTTCAAGCCGGAACCCTTCGCGCTTCAGCAGCAGCAACAGAATCGTGTTGTTCAGCATCGAAGCGAGCACCGTGGCCAATGCGATTCCCCCCTGCCGGAGATGCCACATCAGGCAGAAATTGAGTACGATATTCGCCGCGATCGACACCAGGGAGGAATAGAGCGGCGGCTTCACGATCTTGCGGGAATAGAATGCGGGAAGCACCACCTTGAGCACACAGAAGGAAGGAATCCCGGCTCCGTAGAAGATCGCCACCAGCCGGGTTGCCTCAAGATCACTCTCCGTGAAATTCCCGCCGAGAAAAAGGATCCGGCAGAGCGGCTCCCAGAAGAACATCACCATCACCGCCATCGGAATGCAGACGAAGTAGACGTGGCGAAGGCTGAACACCAGATCATCAGCCAGTCCGGTCAGATCACCGCGCGCCGCGGAACGCGCCATGCTCGCCATCAGCACCGAACCGAGCGCAAGGGCGAAAATCCCGATCGGGATGTCGATGATCCGATCGACATTGGTCAGCGCTGGAACCGCCTGCGGTCCGAGGCAGATCGCCAGAGTGCGATCAACCAGAAAACTGATCTGCAGCGCCGCACCGCCGATCATTCCCGGCAACACCAGGTGCCACAACCGCTTCAACACCGAACAATCCCGGAACGCCGTCGGCGAAATCGCGGGGAAACGACCGCACCTCCACAGCAACACCAGCATCAACAACAGCTGGATCACACCTGAAAGCAGCACCAGAAAAGCAAGTCGGTTCAACAACACGGACGTTTCGACGCCCTCCCCGGCGGGGCGCCAGAGCGAAACCAGTCCTCCAATCAGAAAGAAATTCAGCAGCAAAGCCCCCAGAGCGGGCAACACGAAAATCCGCCGGGTATTCAGCACCGCACCGATCACCCCGACCAGGCAGATGAAGAACGCATACGGCATCAGCACCGGCAGCAGCAGCAGCGCCAGGCGAATCCGTTCGGAACCAAGTACCGGAAAGACGTCCACGATCGAAGAGTTTTCCACCAGCATGCGCAACATACCCGCACCGCCGGCGACCAGTGCGACAATCAACGCCAGCAGCGCACTGAGAGCGGCAAACACCACCGACAGCTCCGCCCGAACCCGGCCGGCCCCCCCTTCCTCCTCGGAGTGCGAGACGATCGGAATCAACGCGGTGCCGAGCGCCCCCTCCCCCAGCAGCCGCCGGAAAAGATTCGGCACCGCAAAAGCGAGATGCCAGGCGCTGGCCACCGTGCCCGCCCCCAGCACCCGTGCTTCCAGCATCACACGGACAAGGCCGAGTAACCGGCTCAGGAAGGTGGCAAACGCAACCCCCAGGGAACTTTTGAGCAGCCCTGTCCGATTCGTCTCGCTCATGCAGCCGACCGTCCTGAAATCAACCGCGATACGGCTTCATCAATTCAACCATTTCGCGTGTCGCCTGTTCCATGCCGACCATGATTGCACGCCCGACGATACAGTGGCCGATGTTGAGTTCACACAGGTGCGGAATTTCAAGGATTCCACCGATGTTCCGGTAATCGATACCGTGGCCGGCATTGACTCTGAGCCCCAGGGCGGCGGCATGCTCGGCAGCCCGCTTCAACCGTTCCAGTTCGGCCGCACGGGCCGTCCCGGTGGTGTTCGAATAGGTTCCGGTGTGCAGTTCAACATAGTCCCCTCCGACCGCCGCAGCAGCGTCGAGCTGGTTGAAATCAGGATCGATGAAGAGACTGACCACGATTCCCGCCGCTTTCAGCCGGGTCACCGCATCCCGTACCTTCTCCTGTTGTCCCGCTACGTCAAGTCCCCCCTCGGTCGTCAACTCGCGCCGCTTCTCGGGAACCAGGCAGCAACTGTGCGGACGCACTTCCGACGCGATCCGCACCATCTCTTCCGTAACCGCCATCTCCATGTTGAGCCTCCGGACCTGCCGGACCAACTCTCTGATGTCATGATCCTGAATGTGGCGGCGATCCTCGCGCAGATGCGCGGTGATTCCCCACGCGCCGCCGGCCTCGGCCAGTGCGGCCGCCTCCAGCGGAGACGGACTTTCCGCCAGCCGCGCCTGGCGCACGGTGGCCACATGATCGACATTCACACCCAGATTCAACATGACACAACCCTCCCCGGTCCAATCGACCGGCAGTTAAAATTCGAACGACCGCACCGCCACTTCCGGCGCAGCCAGGAAATCCTCAAAGAACGCCGCGCCGGGCGCCAGATACACCCGGCATTCACGGGGAACACGCTCCGCAGCGACGCGCAACAACCGTTTCACCGCCCCGGCCTCGGATTCCCCGCACGCCGCTCCGGAGAACACGAGGTGCCAGCAGTCACCGTAAAACGCGACACCCCCGAGCAACTCCTCCGCCTGAAACGGCACCCCGCGAAACTCCTCACAACAACACTCAAGAAGCGGAGCAACCGCCGGATAGAGCATCCGCCGCCGCAACTCGAGAAATTTTTCGGCATCCAGACCACCCGGCTCAGGAGAAAGCCGCAGCGGCAACCGGAGCCGGATCTCAAATTCATCGAAGATCCCCCAGCACCCCTGCAGCAACTCCGACACCCGCAAAGCCCACTCCGGCGTCGACGCGACCCGCGGCAGATCCAGATCAAGCGAACACTCCCTGACCCGCAGTTCTGCGGCCCGGCGGCAACGCGCCCGCAACAACTTGAAAAACTCCAGCCGCACACTCAGGCTTTCACCGGCCACCAGCCGGGAGACGCCGGGATCCACGATATCTCGAATCAATCCGGCCGTCCGCGACGAGACATACCGCCCGAGCCGCCGCCGGTCTGCCGCGCTCTCCAGAAACTCCCCGGGGAACTCCAGCAACGACAGCCCGGCAGGCAACCGCTCCGGCAACAGTGCCAGCTGTCGCCCGGAGGAGAGCGCCAGACCGATCCGCGGAGTGTTCATAGGAACCCCGCCTCCCGCAACGTCTCCTCAGTGATTCCAGAGGCGGAAACCGCCGGCTGCACGTAAACCAGCGTCTGGCGCCGCACGTACTTGCCGATCAGATCGCTTTCAAGATTGACCAGATCGCCGGGCTCCCGTTCCAGCAGAGCGGTATCCCGCCGGGTCACCGGAATCAGGTGGACCGTGAAACTCTCCGCGGTCACCGTAACCACAGTCAAAGAGACCCCGTCGATCGCAATGCTCCCTTTTTCCACCACCTCGGGAGCAAGTTCAGGCGGCAATTCCACCTTGAACTCGAAATCTCCATCCGGCCGCTTCCGGCACGAGAGCACCTTCCCCGCCGCATCGACATGCCCGGAGACAATATGGCCGCCCAGCCGATCCCCCAGACGCAGCGCCCGTTCAAGATTCACTCTGCTGCCTGTCGGCAGAATGCCGAGATTGGTCCGCTTCAGAGTTTCGGCGAGGGTGAAAAATTCAAGAGTCCCATCCGCCAGTTCCCGTTCAAGCGTCAAGCAGCAACCATTCACCGCGATGCTTTCGCCGTAGACGGTCGGCGTATCGAAACGCTTCGCCATTCTGATCCGCAGCCGGTCGCCGCCGCGTCCGGCCAGTGTTCCGACTCCCCCGACCAATCCTGTAAACATCCCCGCTACTCCTCCAGAAAACCGCTGACGGCGATATCCTCGCCGTAATGCGTGACCTTGACCCGGTGCAGCTGCCTCGCGAACGACATCGATTCGGGATCGTCCCCCCCAAGCACCGGACGGCTGTCGCGGCCGCCGAGCAGTTTCGGGGCGATGTGAAATTCCACATAATCAACCGCCTTTGCGGCAACCGCAGCAGCTGCGAGCTCGCCGCCGCCCTCGATCAGCAGACAGGTGATCTCGCGCCTGCCGAGCTCTTCGAGAAAACCGCCCCAGGCCTCCGCGCCGTCGAGGCGGACCAGCTCGGCATTCCCGTCCGGGAAATACTCCGCAAGTTCCTCCTCGTCCATGCTGCGGCTCGCAATCAGCCGCAACGGCTGACACGGCCACAAATCCGGTTCACGCACGGTCAGCGCCGGCCGGTCCCTGCGGACCGTCTCCCCGCCGACCATCACCGCATCGCAGAGCCGGCGGAGCTGCTGAACCCGCCGCCGGGCGTCCGGCCCGGTGATCCACTTCGATTCTCCTCCGGCGGTCGCGATCCTGCCGTCCAGAGTCATCGCCATCTTCAGAATGACGAACGGCCGCCCGGTCGTGATCCATTTGAAAAACGGCTGATTGATCTCACTGCAGGCGGCCCGTTCCACGCCGACGGTAACTTCGATTCCAGCCTCCCGCAACACCTCGACACCGCGCCCGGCATGCTTCGGATTCGGATCAAGCGCACCGATTACAACCCGGGAAATTCCGGCTGCCCGGATCGCTTCGGTGCACGGAGGGGTCCGCCCCGTGGTCGAACATGGTTCCAGTGTTACATAGATCGTCGCATTACGCGCATCGACGCCATGCTTGGCGACATCGGTGAGCGCGTTCACTTCCGCGTGCGGTTCCCCCGCCCGACAGTGAAATCCGCGTCCGATCACCTCTCCGTCACGGACGACCACCGCGCCGACCATCGGGTTCGGGGAGGTCAGTCCCCATCCCATCCGGGCCAGCGCCAGAGCTTCCAGCATGAACTCCCGATCCAATTTCGCAGCTTCGTTCATATTCCTCTGCCGTTTTGATATGAAACCGGCGCCGGAACCCGAGCCCCGAACCGCCGGCCCTCTCCGGGAGGGAACCGACCGGTTCTCCCGGAAAAGTGAAGACGTCACCGCTCTTCCACGCCGAAGAGCGCATCCGCATAATATTCCGCACGGAAAGGCTGAAGATCCTCCGGCTGTTCTCCGAGTCCGATGAAAAGGGTCGGTAATTCGAACTCCTGATGGAGCGCAACCACCATCCCCCCCTTTCCGGTACCGTCCAGCTTGGTCAAGACCAGCCCGGTCACTCCGGTACTCTTCGTGAACTCCCGCGCCTGATTGACCACGTTGCCGCCGAGGCTCGCGTCCACGGTCAACCACACCTCCTGCGGCGCGCCGGGATAGACCTTCTCGATCGAACGCCGGATTTTCGCGAGTTCATCCATCAACCCCTTCTGGTTGTGCTGACGGCCCGCCGTATCGATCAGCAGATAGTCCGCCCCGCGCGCCAGCGCCGCCTGTGTCGCATCAAAGGCGACACTGGCCGGATCCGCCCCGTGCCTGGCCGAAACCACCTGGCAACCGGTCCGTTCTCCCCAGAGCTGGAGCTGTTCCACCGCCGCAGCCCGGAAGGTGTCGCAGGCGGCGAGAACAACCTTGTTCCCCTCTCCCTTCAGACGTGCGGCAAGCTTGCCGATGGTTGTGGTCTTGCCGGATCCGTTGACCCCGACCATCAGGATCACCGTCGGCTTTCCTTCCGGAGCGAGATTCAAAGGCCGCTCCCTCCGTTTCAGGATCTCGATCACGGTCGCCTTCGCCACCTTCACCAGATCAGCATCGGTCGCAATCTCACCGCGCTCATACCGGTCACGAATGTCGCCGACGATCCGCAGCGATGCCGGGACACCGAAATCCGCGGCGATCAACAGCGCCTCCAGCTCGTCGAAACTCTCCGCACCGTGCGCCTTGATTCCGGTGAACATGCCGGCAATCGTCCGCGTCATCCGGGTCGCGGTCTTTTCGAGTCCGCGTTTGAAGATGGAAAAAATCGATTTCATTTCCGTGTCAGAAAACCTTTCTCTCTGATTCGGGGCACAGCGTCATTCCCCGCGCGGAGAACGTTTCAGCGTATCCTTGACCCCGTTGAGTACACCATTGATGAAATTTCCGGCAGTTTCTCCGGAATAGTCCAATGCGATCTCCACCGCTTCGTCAATGCTGACCACGGGGGGAACATCCTCGAAAAAGAGCATCTCCGCAACGGCGATCCGCATGATGTTGCGATCGACCAGCGAGAGCCGTTCCCAGTCCCAGTGCTCGGAACGACTCCGGATCGCCTCGTCGATCGCGTCACGGTGAATCGCGACGGTGACATAGAGTTTCTCGGCGTATTCGCGCCCCTTGCGGGCCAGCCGGTTCTCATGCAACCCATGCTCCTCGCGAACCTGTTCGAAAAAAGAGTCGAATGTCGCCGCATCCGGCACCTCATGCCGCATGTCACAGCGGAAGAGATACTGCATCGCCAGTTCGCGCCCCAGCCGCTTCGCATGCGGCTTGACGCCCGGTTTTTCGGTAAAGTCGTCGTCGAACATAGCTGGAACCGTTACCGGATCTCCCGATTGAGATTGGCCATCTCGATCGCGGCCATCGCCGCATCAACGCCCTTGTTGCCCGCCTTGGTCCCGCTGCGTTCGATCGCCTGTTCAAGGTTCTCGGCGGTGATCATGCCGTAGGTGACCGGAACACCGAACTCGAGTCCGAGCTGGGCAATGCACTTCGAAACCTCGGAATTGATATAACCGGCATGAGAGGTCGCCCCCTGAATCACAACACCGAGCGCCAGTACCGCATCATATTTCTTGGTCAGAAGCATCCGCTTGATCGCAAACGGAATCTCATATGAACCGGGGACATAAGCGACCGCGACATCGGCCGCGTCTCCACCGTGACGGACAATCGCATCCATCGCACCGTCAAGCAGTTTACTGACAAAAAAATCATTGAAACGAGCACAAACGATACCGAACTTCAGTCCTTTCGCGTCGAGCGAACCCTCGAACACCGTACCGGCAACCTTGCTGGCCATGATAAAACCTCCCGAACCTGACTGTTCCTTAAAAATTCAAATTCTTTTCGAGCATCCGCCGGATCGGCAGCTCGGCACGACGCCGGAGCTCTTCCGGCACTTCGATTCTGTAACGCATCTTCTCGAGCGATTCCGCCACGTCCTCCAGCCGGATCAACTTCATATGCGGACAGATCGCCTGGCTTGAGAGCGGGATGAACCGCTTCCCGGGATTTTCCAGCTCCATCCGATGCAGAATCCCCAGTTCCGTACCGACGATGATCGTGTCGGCGTCCATTTTTTTCACTTCCCGAAGCATTCCTCCGGTCGACAACGCGGCATCGGCCAGAGCCAGGGTCTCCGGAGACGCCTCCGGATGCAGAAGAACCGGCGCGCCGGGAAACTCCCGCCGCCGCCGCTCGACCATCGCCGGCGTCAACCGCTGATGAACCGGGCAGCAGCCATCCCACAGAATCAATTTACGTCCGGTCTTTTTCGCACAGTAGGCGCCGAGATTGCGGTCGGGAACGAAAATAATCTCCCGGTCACGCGGCAGCGCGGCCACCAATTCAAGCGCGTTACCGCTGGTCACGCAGAGATCGCATTCGGCCTTGACCGCTGCGGTCGTGTTCACATAACAGACCACCAGCGCACCCGGATGCTTCTTTTTGAACTCCGCCAGATCGGCCGCGGCCGCCATATCCGCCATCTCGCACGGCGCCTCCGGCACCGGCAGCAGCACGGTCTTGCCGGGCGACAGAATCTTCGCCGTCTCCGCCATGAAACGGACGCCGCAGAACACCAGCACATCCGCCTCCGCTGCAGCCGCCTTGACCGAAAGTTCGAGTGAATCACCGCAGAAGTCGGCAATCTCCTGAACTTCGCCAAGTTCATAATTGTGAGCCAGAATCAGCGCATTACGCTCCGCCGCCAGGCGGCGGATCTTCGCGGAAAGTTCAACCGGACCGATCATCATCGTCACCTCAACTCGACTTTCAGCTCCGCCGCGAGACGGGCACGCAGTTTTTCAAACCGGGAATTGACTTCCGCATCGGTCAGAGTCCGTTCCACATTGCGGAACGTCAACTGATACGCCATACTCTTGCGATGCTCCTGGCGGAGCTTGTCGTCGACGAACACGTCGAAGAGCTGCACCGATTCGAGGTCCGGAAGCTTCGCCCGGCGCAGGAAATCAACGATCTCGGCGTGAGTCAGCGACTCGGGTGCCAGGAACGCCACGTCGCGGCTGGTCGCCGGGAACAGCGAAAACGGCACATAGTAGCCGCATCCATGCTCCGCAGCAAGGATCACGTCAACATCAAGCTGCGCAACGAACACCGGGTGCGTCGTCCGCCAGCCGGCCGACAGATCGGCGGCGAGTTCACCGAAGGCACCGGCTTTTCTTCCTTCGATGATCACCTCGGCGGCCCGCCCCCTGCGGAAACGGGCATCCTCCACCGGAGTGAATTTATACCGCTTCACATTGGCCAGCTCGAACAGTGACTCAAGTACCCCCTTGAGGTCATAAAAATCATATTCCTGCTTCAATTCGGCGGAGAAACGTTCCGGCTGCCGCAAACCGGAGAGGGCGATGCAGAGTTCGTAACGCTCCTCGGGGAATTTCTCCGGCGCCCGACAGAAAACCTTGCCGATCTCGAACAATCGCAGATTCAGATTGCGCCGCGAAATATTCCGCTCGAGAGTGCCGAGCATCTCGCCCAGCAATCCCGGCCGCAACACCGCCAGCTCAAGACTCAACGGATTCGACAACTCGATCAGATCCTCCTTGACAAAACGGCGGTCGGCCAGTGCCGAATTGATGTTGACCATGCTGTAATGCATACATTCATAGAGACCGAGGGAGATCACCCGGTCACGCAACGTCTGCAACCGCAGGTAGGAGTCGTCACGGATCGAACCGCACATCTTGCCGGTCACCGGAATCGCCGGAACGCTGTCGAGACCGTTGATCCGCGCAACCTCTTCCGCAAGATCGGCCTCCCGTTCCAGATCGAGCCGGAACAACGGAGCGGTGACGACGCAACCTTTCTCCGTAACGTCGTCCACCGTAAGATGGAGTTTCCGGAAGATATCAACGATACGCCCGTTTTCGACGGCGGTGCCGATCAGAGCCCGGATCCGGTCGAACCGGCACGGGATCACCTTCTCCGCCGGCCGGCCGGAGTTGACGTCGACCTTTTCGCTCGCAAGTTCACCGCCGGCGGTTTCCAGAATCAACTGCACCGCACGATCGGAAGCGACGGAAGCCATGTCGTAATCGACGCCGCGCTCATAACGATAACTTGAATCGCTCGAGCTCCCCAGTTCACGGCTGGTGGAACGAATGTTCGACGGCAGGAACACCGCGCTTTCCAGAAGCACATCGGTCGTCTCATCCGTCACACCGGAAAACTCCCCCCCCATCACTCCGGCCAGAGCCATCGGCCGAACCGCATCGGCAATCACCAGATGGCGCGGTTCGAGTGAGAGCGTCTTGCCGTCGAGGGTGGTGATCCGCTCGCCCGAACGGGCACGGCGGGCCACCACCCGCCCGCCTTCGAGCTTGTCGAGATCGAAGGCGTGCAGCGGCTGCCCGAGTTCCATCAGGACGAAGTTGGTCACGTCAACCACATTGTTGATCGACCGCAGACCGATGCTCTCAAGCCGTTCACGCAGCCATTTGGGAGACGGACCGACCTTGACATTGCGAATCACCCGACCGATATACCGCCGGCAGAGATCCGGGGCCTCGACGGTCACCAGGCCGGGAGCCGGAATGTGACACTCGGGAACCGTGATCTCCGGCAATTTCGCCGGGGAATCCAGCAGGCAGGAGACATCGCGCGCCACACCCCACATCGACAGCCAGTCGGGACGATTCGGCGTCACCTCGATTTCAATCCGGGTGTCACCGGGGAAGAGACTCTCCACCGGCGTCCCCAGTTTCAGCGAAGAATCCAGAATCATCAGCCCCTCGTGATTGTCGGAGAGCCCCAGTTCCTTTTCGCTGCACATCATGCCCATCGACTCGACGCCACGCAGTTTGGACTTCTTGATCTTGAAATCCCCCTCCGGCGTGTGAAACACCGTCCCGATGGTCGCGACGGGGACCACACACCCCGCGTCACAGTTGGGCGCACCGCAGACAATCTGAAGCGGTTCCCCGGCTCCGATATCGACCCTGCAGACCGACATATGATCCGAATCCGGGTGGGGCCTGCGTTCAAGAATCCTGCCGACAACCACACCGGTGGGAACCGTTCCGGCGGATTCGACGGCCTCTACCTCGATTCCGGCCATCGTCAACTTGTCGCAAAGCGTCGGGATGTCACAGTCTATCGCGACGTACTGTGCCAGCCAGTTACGTGAAATATCCATAATCGCCAAAGTTCCTCTCTGTCAGAACTGTTCGAGGAAACGAACATCGTTTTCATACAAAAGCCGGAGGTCGGGAATCCGGTAGCGGAGCATCGCCAGCCGCTCGATCCCCATTCCGAACGCATAGCCGCTCCAGATCTCCGGATCATAACCGACGTTCTTCAGCACAGCCGGATCGACCATCCCCGCACCGGCGATCTCGATCCAGCCGGAGTGCTTGCAGACCGGACACCCCTTCCCGCCGCACATGATGCAGCTGAAATCATACTCCACCGACGGCTCCGTGAAGGGAAAGAAATGAGGCCGCAGCCGGATCTTGACCCTGGGCCCGTACATCTCGATTGCAAAAGCCTGAAGGACACTCTTCAAATCCGCCAGCGACACCCCCTTGTCGATGTAAAGTCCTTCGATCTGATGGAAATTCATACCGTGAGTCGCATCGGGAGTATCGCGCCGGAAAACCCGGCCCGGAGCCACAATTCGAACCGGCGGCTCATGCGACTCCATCACCCGGATCTGCACCGGACTGGTCTGCGTGCGGAGAATGCGGCCGTCGGCGAAGTAGAAGGTATCCTGCGGGTCGCGCGACGGATGGTCCTGCGGCGTATTCAACGCGTCGAAATTGTGGAAAATGTCCTCAATCTCCGGCCCCTCGGCAACAATGAAGCCCATGCGGCGGAAAATCGCCACACACTCATCGGCAAGAATGGTGATCGGGTGTTTATGGCCGGTCTTCCAACGACGCCCGGGCAGCGTCAGGTCAATCGCCTCGCCTTTTGCACCGTCCCCCGAGGCGAGGCGTGCCAAGGCCGCATCGATCAGCTCCTGGATTCTGCTCCGCCCGGCATTGAAAGCACGACCGGTCTCCCTGCGTTCTTCCGGGGTCACCCCGCCCATCTCCTTGGAAAGAGCCGGAAACAGGCCGTTGCGCCCGAGGTAATCGATCCGGATCTGTTCAACGGCCGCGGCGTCGACGACTGCGGCTGCTTTCGCCTCCACCTCCGCCAGCGCCTGATTGATTTTCTCTATAATCGTATTCATAAGAACCCGTTTGCTTTGGTTTGACATCACACTCTCGAACCGGAATAACCGCCGCGGAGGACACGGAAAACCCGGAAGACACACCACCTTCCGATGTTTTCGGTAGCCTCAGCGACGGCTGCTAAATCGCTTCACGCCGGAGTTTCGCATCATCCCCTGCTCCAAAATAAAACAAAAACAGCTTGAAAGCGGTGAAAAAGTCACCATTTTCAAGCTGTCAGCTCAATGTTGCTGAGTCTCAGGCCTGGGTGACTTTTTCCACCAGGGCCTTGAACTCCGCGGGCTCATTCACCGCGAGATCGGCCAGAACCTTGCGGTTCAGCTCGATATTGGCTTTCTTCAGCCCGTTCATGAACTGGCTGTAATTGACGTTCAACGCGCGGCAGGCGGCGTTGATACGGACAATCCACAGACCACGATACTGCTGCTTTTTCTGCTTCCGGCCGCGATAGGAGTGGGTCAGCGCCTTGTCAACCGCATCGTAAACGGTACGGATGTTCTTGCTGCTGTTGCCGTAAAACCCCTTGGCCATCTCCAACGTACGTTTACGACGCTTCCGCGACGGAACGGCATAGGTAACTCTCGACATCTTTGATTCCTCCCGTCGTTAGAATTAGAGCCCGTAGGGCAGCGCGGCCTTGATCCGCTTCATCTCGGTGGACTGCACGGCCCCGTCCTGACGGAGACGACGACGACGCTTGGCGTTCTTGGCCGACTTCAGATGACGGCCCCCCGCCCTGTGATGCCGGAATTTACCGGTTCCGGTTTCCTTGAGCCGTTTTGCGGCACATTTTCTCGTTTTGAGCTTCGGCATTGTTCTTTTCCTTCCCTTTAAGGATTGCTTGCATCCGCCGAGCCGGTCAATGCACCACCGGCTGCGACGTGTCGCCCACCACCTATTTGGGGGCGAAATTCACGGAAATATTCCTCCCCAGCATCTTCGGTTTTCCATCCGCCTCCGCATACGGAGCCAGTGCGGCCATTACCTGATCCATCAGCTGGTACGCCAGATCCTGATGGGCCATCTCACGACCACGAAGAGCCAGAGTGACTTTTAATCTACACCCTTTTCCCAGAAAATCAAGCGCATGCTTTAATTTTGTTTCGTAATCGTGGTCGTCGATGTTGACATGGAACTTCACTTCCTTCAACTTCTGAGCCGCCTGATTCTTGCGCTGCGCCTTCAGATTCTTCTTCTGCTCATACTGGAGCTTCCCGAAGTTCATGATGCGCACCACCGGCGGAACCGACCGGTCGGAGACCAGCACAAGGTCCAGCCCCGCATCCTGCGCCAGCTCGCGGGCCCGCGAATACGAAACCACATCCAACTGCTCCCCATCGGGCCCGATCAGGCGAACCTGTTCGGCATTGAATGTGCGATCATTGGGTTTCAACAGCTTAGCAATAACGATACCCTCCCTTCATAAGGATGTTCATCGCCCCCGGTCTCCGCGACCGGGGGATCAACTGCATTTTTACACTATAATCTTAAACGATCTTGTTGTCAACCTCAAAACGCATTTTTTCCGCAAGTTGGGTGACGCTCATGCTGCCGAGTTCGCCCTCGCGACGATTGCGCACCGCAACCGAACCATCCTCCGCCTCGCGTTCGCCGACCACCAGCAGATAGGGAATACGATCGTTGCGGGCATCCTTGATTTTTGCTCCAAGGCTCGACGCCCGGTTATCGACCTCAACCCGGAACCCTCTGCCGCGCAGATCGAGCATCAGCTTCTGCGCATAGTCATGCAGCTTCTCCGACACCGGCAGAATCCGCGCCTGTTCCGGAGCCAGCCACATCGGGAACGCCCCGGCATACTGCTCGATCAGGATGCCGAAGAAACGCTCCAGCGACCCCATCAACGCACGGTGCACCATGTAAGGACGATGCTTCCGCCCATCCTCGCCGATGTAGGTCATATCAAACCGCTCCGGCAGATTGAAGTCAAACTGAATCGTCGCCGTCTGCCACTCGCGCCCGATCGCATCCTTGACCTTGAGGTCGATCTTCGGCCCGTAAAATGCACCGCCTCCCTCGTCGACTTCACACTCAAGGCCGAGCTTGTCAATCGCCTTCCGCAGCGAAACAAGCGCCTTCTCCCACCGTTCCGGTTCCCCGACCGCCTTGGCGGGACGGGTCGACAGATACGGCTTGATCTCCTTGAATCCAAAACAGTTCCAGATGTAGAGGCTGAACCGGAGCACTTCGGCAATCTCATCCTCGATCTGCTCCGGAGTACAGATGATGTGAGAATCGTCCTGCGTGAATCCGCGAACCCGCAGAAGCCCGTGCAATGCGCCGGATTTTTCGTAGCGATAAACCGTTCCCAGCTCCGCCCACCGCAACGGCAGTTCACGGTACGAACGCAGCCGCGACCGATAGATCTCGATGTGGAACGGGCAGTTCATCGGCTTGACGTAGTAATCCTTCTCGTCAATCTCCATCGGGGAATACATCCCCTCCCTGTAGAAGTCGAGATGCCCGCTGGTCTCCCAGAGAATACTCTGCCCGATGTGCGGCGTGTAGAGCAGCTGATAACCGTTCTTGTAGTGTTCCTCGCGCCAGAAGGTCTCGAAGGTGTTGCGGATGAAAGCCCCTTTCGGGTGCCACAACACCAGCCCCGGCCCGACATTGTCTGAAAAGCTGAAGAGATCAAGTTCCTGGCCAAGTTTGCGATGATCGCGTTTGGCAGCCTCCTCCTGCTGCTTCAGATATGCCCGCAACTCCTCCTCATCGGCAAACGCCGTTCCGTAGATGCGCTGGAGCATCTTGTTCTTCTCATCACCGCGGAAGTAACTGCCGGCGATCGACAGAAGTTTCACCGCACCGATTTCACCGGAATTTTCCACGTGCGGCCCGCGGCAGAGGTCGAGGAACTCCCCGGTCCGGTAAAAACTGATCGCAGCTCCTTCCGGAATATCGGCAAGACGCTCCAGTTTGTAAGGCTGCCCCTCCAGAAATTTTTTCGCTTCCTCGCGGTCCGCCTCGAACCGTTCAAAGGGAAGCCGGCGTCCGATCAGCTTTTTCATCACTTTTTCGATCGCCTTGAGATCCTCATTGACCAGGCGGTGCTCCATGTCGAAATCGTAATAAAAACCGTTCTCCGTCGCCGGGCCGATATCGAACTTCGCATCAGGGAACAACTGTTTCACCGCCGCCGCCATCACATGCGCGGCACTGTGACGGATCGTTTCCAAAGGATAACTTTTCATTTCAAAAACACTTTCCTAAAAACAAAAACGTTTCATTTCTCAATGCAGAAAACAACTCCGTGAAACAGCAGAGTCCCACCCGCGTCGGTGACGCGGGGCAGACCTCTTTCCATTTTCTGAACCATCATCAAAACTCTCCAAATAAATCCGGCGTTTCGGGAGGCGGTTCGAGAATCTCCCGCACCGGCCGGAAACTCTTCCGATGGAACTCCGAGGGGCCCAGACGACGCAGAGCGTCGAGATGAGCAGCCGTACCGTACCCCTTGTGTTCCGCAAAACCATACCCGGGACAGAGCGCATCCAGCTCCACCATCAGCCTGTCCCTGTAAACCTTGGCGACGATGCTCGCCGCAGCAATGCTGGCCGACTTCGCGTCCCCTTTGACGATCGCACGCGACGGATACGGCAGATGCTTTACCGGTCGCCCGTCCACCAGCAGAAAATCAACTTTTTCCAGCTTTTCAACGGCAAGGCGCATCGCCCGATGCGTCGCCTGCAGGATGTTGATTGCATCGATCACTTCAACCGAAACCTCGCCGATGCCGATCTGAACTCCCGGCACCGCTGCAATCTCCCCGCTGAGTTCCCTGCGTGCCGCCTCGCTCAACTGTTTGGAGTCATTGACCCGCGGCCACGGCACTCCGCGCGGAAACACCACCGCCGCCGCCACCACCGGCCCGGCAAGCGGCCCGCGCCCGACCTCGTCGACGCCGGCAACAAAACAAAACCCCTCCGCCCAGCATTCACACTCTGGCCGGAGGAGTTCATCAGCTTCGGATAGATATGCCGAATTACGATTCGACATTCTGGATCAAAGATTCCCGGAAACCTTACTTCGTACGCATTTCCTTGACGCGAGCGGCCTTGCCGATCTTGTCGCGGAGGTAGTAAAGTTTCGCCCGGCGGACATCTCCGCGGCGGACCACTTCGATCTTGTCAATCCGGGGGCTGTTGATCGGGAAAACCCGCTCGACTCCCTGCCCGGCCTGGACGCGGCGCACCGTGAAGGTCTCTTCAATCCCCTGCCCGCGGCGCGCAATCACCGTGCCCTGAAACTGCTGGATCCGCTCGGTGTCACCTTCAACGATCTTCACGTGGATCCTGATCGTGTCGCCGACGTTGAACTCGTGACGTTCCGGCTTGACCTGCTCATTGCGAATTTTGTCAAGTATGGTCATTTCAACTCTATCTCCGTTGTTTGTAAATACTGTTCCCACAAATCCGGCCGACGCTCCCGGGTAAGCCGTTCCGACTGGCTCCGCCGCCATTCGGCCACCCGACCATGATCGCCCGAAAGCAACACCTCCGGCACCCGCAAGCCCCGGAACTCCGGCGGCCGCGTATACTGCGGATACTCCAGAAGCCCGGCCGAGTGCGACTCGTCAACACTGGACTCGTCGTGCCCCAGCACTCCCGGCAGCAACCTGATGATCGCATCAGCCATCACCATCGCCGCCAAATTTCCGCTGGTCAGGACGAAATCCCCCAGCGATACCTCGCGATCCGCCAGAAGCTCTATCGCCCGCTCGTCGACCCCTTCATAGTGGCCGGCGATCATCACCAGATGCGACTCCAGCGCCAGCTCAGCGGCAAGCCGCTGATTGAACCGTTCCCCCCGCGGCGAGGTCAGAATCACCACCGTCCCGGGGCGCCGGATCGCTTCAACCGCTTCCACCAGCGGCTCGACCTTCATCAACATGCCCGGCCCGCCGCCGTACGGTTTATCATCCACCGTCCCGCGCGCGTCGTGCGTGAACCGGCGCAGATCAATCGCATTCACCTCAGCCAGATTCCTGGCCGCGGCCCGCCCGATGATACTCTCACCGAGCGGCCCCGGAAACACCTCCGGGAAAAGTGTCAGAATGTCGATCCGCATGCCGCCGGCCCGACCCGGAACTCAGTCGAGAACTTCGACCGAGACCCGCTTCCGCTGCCGGCCCGCCGCGCCGGAGACCAGCGAACGAATCGCCATGATGGTCTTGCCGCGCTTGCCGACAATCTTGCCGATATCTTCCTTCCGGCAGGAGATCTGGATCGAACAGCCCTCATCGTTCTCTTCGGTCCTGATGCTGACCTCGTCGGGATAATCCACCAGCAACCGGACCACATAATCGACAAATCCCTCAAGATCCCTCAGACTGCCGGACTGTCCTGTCGCTTTGCTGCTGCCGACGACGGATTTCCCGGACGCCCCGCCCTGGGCTCCGCCGGACAGAAAATTAAAAATCGCCTTTAAAAACATTCTCAACGATACCTTGCGTTAACAACCCCGCCGCCCGGAGCGGCAAAGATTGCATTAGGCTTCGGGAGCAGCTTCCGCCGGCGCCTCCGCCTCGGCCTTGGCGGCAGCCTCGGCTTCGGCCTTGGCTTTTGCCTCGGCTTCCAGACGGGCCTTCGCCTTCTTCGACAGCGCCGCCGGCCGGACCACATCCTTCAGGCTCTTCCCGTTGCGAACGCGATCAATGATCTTCTCCACCGTTTCAGAGAACGAAGCACCGACGCTACGCCAGTAGTCCGCACGCTCCAGATTGACCTTCTCCATCTTGCTCCGCGGATCGTAGTAACCAAGCTCTTCGATCGCCCTGCCGTCGCGGCTGGAACGCTTGTCCATCACCACCACCCGGAAACAGGCCTTATTACGGGTTCCGGTACGCTTCAATCTGACTCTGACCATAAAAATCCAACCTCTTGTTTTTGATGCACCCAACGTACAACTTTTCCGCACCCGCCAATGCGCCGCGCCGGTTCCCGCATGGAAACAGCCACGTTATCCTAACCACACACCGGACACAGCAGCAGACCCCCAGGCCCGAGGATTAAGCCATAAGTCTACATTCATTGCGGTACAAGAACTTTTAATATAACCGCCGGAAAACGATTCTTCAAGCGGTCAACTTAAAAATTTCCCCAAACCTGCCGTCAATAACGGTAATTCTCCGCCTTGTAGGGGCCGTCCACCGGAACGCCGATGTAATCGGCCTGCTGCTGAGTCAACCTCGTCAACTTCGCCCCGAGTTTCTCGAGATGAAGCCGGGCAACCTCTTCGTCGAGTTTTTTCTCGATCAGGTAGACTCCGACAGGGCGATCGGCATGACGCGCGATATCAATCTGCGCCAGCGTCTGGTTGGTGAAACTGTTCGACATCACAAACGACGGATGCCCGGTCGCACAACCGAGATTGACCAGCCGGCCTTCTGCCAGCAGGTAGATCGAGTGCCCGTCCGGGAAGGTAAAACGGCTGACCGGGCAACTGGAATCTTTGATCACGGTCTTCACGATCCCCGGATAGGCTTCGAGTTCGGCGACCTCGATCTCATTGTCGAAGTGGCCGATGTTGCAGACGATCGCCTGGTCTTTCATTCCGGCCATATGCTCGATCGTGATGATATGGCAGTTGCCGGTGGTGGTCACATACACGTCGGCTTCCGGCAGCGCATCTTCCACCGTACAGACCCGGAAACCGGCCATGCACGCCTGAAGCGCACAGATCGGATCCACTTCGCTGACCAGCACCCGCGCCCGCTCGTTGCGCATCGCCTCGGCACACCCCTTGCCGACGTCACCGTAACCGCAGATCATCACGGTCTTGCCGGAGAGCATCACATCGAGTGCCCGCTTGATTCCGTCGGTCAGGCTGTGCCGGCAACCGTAGATATTGTCAAACTTGCTCTTGGTAACCGAATCGTTGACGTTGATCGCCTGAAAGAGCAGTTCCCCCTTCGCCTGCATCTGGACCAGACGGTGGACTCCTGTGGTGGTCTCCTCGGAAACGCCCCTGACATTCGCCGCAACCTTGTGCCAGTGTTGCGGATCCTCCTTCTGCACCCGCTTGAGCAGAGCGTTGATGATCTTCAGCTCCTGTACCTCGGTCGGCACGTCGAGAATCGACGGGTCATTCTCTGCCGCGACGCCGCGGTGAATCAGCAATGTCGCATCGCCGCCGTCATCGACGATCTGATCGGGTCCGGACCCGTCCGGCCAGGTCAACGCCCGGAACGTGCACTCCCAGTACTCCTCAAGCGTCTCCCCTTTCCATGCAAACACCGGAACGCCGTCCGCCGCGATCGCGGCAGCGGCGTGATCCTGAGTCGAAAAGATGTTGCAGCTCGCCCAACGGACATCCGCCCCCAGCGCCTTCAGCGTTTCGATCAGCACCGCGGTCTGAACCGTCATGTGCAGACTGCCCATGATCTTGACACCGGCAAGCGGCTGTTCCGGACCGTATTTGGCCCGGGTCGCCATCAAACCGGGCATCTCCTGCTCGGCAATTTCGATTTCCTTACGGCCGAAATCGGCCAGATTAATGTCACGTACCTGATAACTCATCGAAAAAACTCCTTAACCGTCTATCTTCAGCTTCCGCCTGATTTCATCCCAGACCGGATCCGGGATTTCGGAACCGACCACCTTGACCACCTCACCGGAGAGCAACGCCCCGTACCACGCCGCCTCGGCAAGCATCTTCCCGGTGACCACGCCGTACAGGAAACCTGCAGCCCAGAGATCGCCGGCCGCAGTCGTATCGACCGGATTCTCGACCAGCTGCGCAGGAACCCGAACCGTTTCGTCGGCTCGTCGCACCACGGCGCCACGCCGACCAAGCTTGATCGCAGCGATGTCGCACCAGGAAGCGAGCCGCTCCAGTTGCGTTTCGAGCGGGAGGCCGGTGAAGAGTGCCGCCGCCTCTTCCTCATTGCCGATCACAATATCAACATAGTTCCGCAGAATATCGGGAAGATCCTCACGAAAATCCCGGACGACCTCGAAACTGGCCAGATCGATTCCGATCCGACATCCCGCCGCCTTCGCACGGCGCATCACAGTCGGCATCACGGCGGAGTAGAACATGTAACCTTCGATATAGACCATATCGAACTGCGAAAAATCGATCTGTTCCGCCTCCTCCGGACGCAACAGCAGCGATGCGGCGAGACTGGAACGCATCGTCCGTTCCGCGTCGGGTGTAATCATCGCCAGACAGGTTCCGGTCGGGGCCTCGCCGGTCGTGACGAAAGCGGCATCCGATCCCCCCAGCTCCACCAGACGCGCCCGATAAAAATCACCGTTGGCATCGCTTCCGAGCTTGCCGAACATCGAGACATCCACCCCGAGGCGCGCCAGTGCGAAAACAGTATTACCGGCGGACCCTCCCGGCACACGGCGCGGCTCGCCGGGCAGCCGATCGAGAATCGCCTGCTGAAAATCGGCATCGACCATCAACATGCCGCCTTTCTCGCCCGGCACCGTTTGCAGGAACGCTTCATCCACCGGAACCAGCACATCCAGAAGCGGAGAGCCGACCCCCAGCAATTTAAAACTCCCCCCGCGGGGGGAGTTGCAGCATACGGAATCCGACATCATCATTTCCTGAGCAGATCTTCAGTCGCGGCCTGAAGCTCGGCAACCTTGTCGGTTTTCTCCCACGGGAACTGCGACCGGCCGAAATGACCATAAGCGGCGGTATCCTGATAACACCACCCCTGCCCCGGATGCTTGAGCCCGAGATGCCTGACGATCTCGGCCGGCTTCAGGCAGAACACCTTGCGGATCACCCCTTCAAGCTGCTGGTCATCGGCCAGACGCCCGGTGCCGTAGGTGTCGACATTGATCGAGAGCGGATCGGCCACGCCGATCGCATAGGCGACCTGAACTTCACATTTATCGGCCAGACCGGCGGCAACGATGTTCTTTGCAATATAACGACACATATAAGCCGCAGAACGATCGACCTTCGAAGGATCCTTGCCGGAGAAAGCGCCGCCACCGTGGCTGCCGACCCCGCCGTAGGTGTCTACAATGATCTTGCGGCCGGTCAAACCGGTATCCCCATGGGGGCCGCCGACCTCGAAACGGCCGGTGGGGTTGACATAATAGACAATTCGATCGGAAAGCAGTTCGGCGGGGATCACCCGGGCCACCACCTCGCGCACCAGCGCCTCGAGCCATTCGATCGGCATATCCGGAGTGTGCTGGTGAGAGACCACGACCGTCTCGACCGCCACCGGCCGTCCCCCTTTGTACCGGATCGACACCTGACTCTTCGAATCGGGACGCAGATAGCGGTACTTCTCGCAGTCGCTCTTGCGCAGCCGGGCAAGTTCTTCGACGATCTTGTGCGCATAGTAAATGGTGGCAGGCATCATATCGGGCGTCTCGTTCGACGCATAGCCGAACATCATTCCCTGATCTCCAGCCCCCTGTTCGGAGAATTTCCCCATCCCCTCGGTAACCCCCTGCGAGATATCCGGCGACTGCTTATGGATGCAGACCATCACCTTGGCGTCATCGGCACAGAAACCGACATCAGGATCGTTATAACCGATTTTCCGCACGGCATTCAGCGCAACATCCTGCCAGTTGACTTTGGCTTTCGTGGTAATTTCACCGGAGATCACCACCAGATTGGTTGTCGTCAATGTCTCGCAGGCAACCCGGCTTTCGGGATCCTGTGCCAGACAGGCGTCGAGAATTGCATCTGAAATCTGATCGCACACCTTGTCCGGATGACCTTCGGAGACCGACTCCGAGGTAAAGACGTGCTCAGCGTGAATCTTGCTCATGACCCAAAAAACTCCTCTTTTATAGATCGATAATCATTCTGATTTTCAAAAAATTCCGCAGAAATATAAACCGCCCGACGGAAATCAGCAATGATACCGGTCGAGCGGAAAGAAGTCAAAAGAAACGCGGTAAAATCGCAATTCAGTAACGGGGCATCCGCATCGGAACCGGAACGCCGCGACGATTCTGACGCCAGACGAGTTCACCGGAACCTTCAACCGCAGGCTTGTCCTCCCCGTAACTGATCGTCTTCATTCTGGTATCTGCCACCCCCTTGCCGGCCAGATAGGCGCGGATCGCGTTGGCACGGCGCTCCCCGAGCGCACGGTTGTACTCCTCGGTGCCCCGCTGGTCACAATGCCCTTCGATCAACAGCCCCAGCTCCGGCTTGTCACTCATGTAAGTTGCAATACGATCGAGATTGGCGGTCTCGGAGGGGACCAGCAGGTCGGAGTCGTAGGCGAAATAGATGATCGGCATATTCAGGCGCGCCCCGGTAGGATCTGCAAGGACCCACCCGTCCTTATCGACACCGCCGGGAGTGCCGGCACCTTCATCCACCCACTCGCCGTTGGCGCCGGGGACCGCGCCGCTCTCAAACCCCTCGCCCTGTCCGAAACCGGCACCGACCCCATACCCCGGATCGTTTTCCGCATCAGGAACCGGCAGGGTCAACTCTTCATTCGGGGTACCGTTATCAAATACACTGCAACCGGTGCCGCCCAAACCGACAACCGCCGCCACCAGAGCACAACCAAAAAACCGTTTCAGCATGACGTTTTCCTCCTGTCTGAAATCAAGTCCTGAAAATAGTTTTCTTTAACATAAGACACGAAATCGGAAAAATCCAATCGAAACACCGGGAAAAGCATATTTTTTTTAACGAAAGCGCATACCCGCGGTGCATTTCGGCAAAAACCCCTTGATATCGGAGCAAATCCGCGCTATATTCACATACGACAAACCTACAGAAAACCCGGATCATATCAGGAGGACCGTGTAATCATGGACATCGACTGGGAAAATCTCGGCTTCAAATTCATGCCGACCCGGAGCAACATCCGGTTTCACTACGAAAACGGGAAGTGGGATGAGGGCCGGCTCTGCACCGACTACGACATCACGCTTTCGGTTGCCGCCAATGTGTTCCACTACGGGCAGGCGCTGTTCGAAGGCGGCAAGGCGTTCCGCTGCAGAGACGGCAAGGTCCGCATCTTCCGCCCGGAGGAGAACGGCAAGCGGCTCAACAGTTCAGCCCGCCATCTGCTGATGCCGGAGTTTCCGGTCGACAAATTCGTGGAAGCCGTGAAAACCGTGATCCGCGACAATGAGGATTATATCCCCCCCTACGGGACCGGCGGCTCGCTCTACATCCGACCGGTGATGTTCGGGACCACTCCGCAGATCGGTGTCGGAGCCAGTCTCACCTATGAACTGGTCATTCTGGTGGTGCCGGTCGGCGCCTATTACAAGGGCGGCATCAAACCGGTCGACGCGATGATTTCGCGTGACTATGACCGCGCCGCACCGCACGGGACCGGCCACATCAAGGCGGCCGGGAACTATGCGGCCAGTCTGATCTCGAGCAAGCAGGCCAAGGATCGCCACTGCTCGGTCGCGTTGTTCCTCGATCCGGCAACCCACACCTACATCGATGAGTTCGGCACCAGCAACTTCCTTGCGATCACAAAGGACGGAAAATACGTGACCTCCCTGTCAGACTCGATTCTGCCGTCGATCACCAACAATTCGCTGATGACCATCGCAGCCGATCTCGGGATGCCGACCGAACGCCGCAAGGTGCCTGCAACCGAACTGCCGGATTTTGCTGAAGTCGCCGCCTGCGGAACGGCGGTGGTTCTGACGCCGGTCGGACGTATCTTCGACGGCGACAAAGTGATCGATTATCACCTTACGGAAATCGGTCCGCAGCTCAAGCGCCTCTATGACGAAATGACCGGTATCCAGCATGGGGAACGCCCGGACCGGCACGGCTGGATGGTGGAGATCTGAGGCGGCGAGATGGAAATTTTCAAGACCGCCCCGGAGCTCCAGGCCTTTGCGCTGGCGGCGAAACGTTCCGGCAGAACAATCGCTTTGGTGCCGACCATGGGATTCCTCCATGCCGGGCATGCGTCGCTGATCGACATCGCCAGGCGGAAGGCGGAGATCGTGATCGTATCGATCTTCGTGAATCCCACCCAGTTCGGGCCGACGGAGGATCTCGACAAATATCCCCGCGATTTCGAGCACGATCGGATCCTCTGTCTGGAGCACGGTGTTGATGTCATCTACGCCCCGGAGCCGGATGCGATGTACGCGCCGGACGCCTCCACCTGGGTCGAGGAGACAAAACTTTCACGCCCGCTCTGCGGCGCGAAACGGCCGATCCACTTCCGCGGGGTCACCACGGTGGTGGCCAAGCTGTTCAACCTCGCACTGCCGGACTATGCGGTATTCGGCATGAAGGACGCCCAGCAGCTCTTCGTGATCCGGCGGATGGTTCGCGATCTCAATTTCCCGGTGGAAATCATCGCCGCGCCGCTGGTCCGTGAAAAGAGCGGGCTTGCCCTCTCATCTCGCAACCGTTATCTCTCCGAAGACGAGAAGCAGCGCGCCCTGGTGCTCTCCCGCACTCTGGAGGCGGCGAAACCCGCCATTGAGCAGACCGGCCTTGGTGCGATTCCCGCAATCATCGAGGCGATGCGGGTTGAAATCGAAAAGGCAGGCGGCAAAGTCGACTACATCGAGGCGCTCGATGCCGCCACCCTGGAGCCGCCTACCGACGCCACCGTCGATGTACTGCTTGCTCTGGCGGTCTACTTCGGGACGACCCGGTTGATCGACAATACACTGATCTGGGTGAAACGATGAAAAAACTCGAATATGATTCGCCCTCATTCGAAACCGATCTTGCGGCGCTCTACAATCGCCCCGGATTTCCTCCGGAGATTGAAAAACAGGCGGCGGCGATCATCGCCGAAGTCCGCCGTGACGGCGACGCGGCACTGGTCCGTTTCGCAGCGAAATTCGATCGGGTCGAACTGACTCCGGAAACGTTTCGGGTGACCGACGCAGAGCTTCTCGAAGCGGAAGCGAAACTCGGCAGGAGCGAAAAGAGCGCCATCAGAGCGGCGTTACGACAGGTTCGCGATTTCGCAAGGCGGACCATTCCGAAAAACTGGACGAAAAAGGTCCGTCCCGGCGTGACGCTCGGGGAGAAATTCGCCCCCCTCGACCGGGTCGGGGTCTACATCCCGGGCGGCACCGCGCCGCTGGTTTCGACCGTGATCCACACCGCCGGCATCGCCGGAGCAGCGAAGGTTCGCGAGATTGTCGCGACGACACCGGCCGGGCCTGACGGCAAAGTCCATCCCGCCGTACTTTACGCGATGAAACTGGCCGGAGTCACCGAAATCTACCGGCTGGGCGGAGTCTATGGAGTTGCTGCCCTTGCGCTCGGAACCGCCACGATTCCGAAAGTCGAAAAGATCGTCGGCCCCGGCAACGCCTACGTGACTGCGGCCAAGAAACTGCTTTACGGAGAAGTTGCGATCGATATGGTCGCCGGGCCCTCCGAGATTCTGGTCATCGCCGACCGGAACGCGGATCCGGCTTTCATCGCCGCGGATCTGCTCAGCCAGGCGGAACACGGTTCCGGCCTGGAGCAGGCGGTTCTCGTGACTCCATCGAAGTCGTTGATCGGCCGGGTGGAAGCGGAATTTCTGCGCCAGAAGGAGACTCTTCCGCGGCTGGCCACCGTCGACCGGGTGATGGAGCACGGGCTCTTTCTGATTCATGTCGCCGACCTTGAGCAGGCGGCGGCGGTTGCGAGCCGTTACGCTCCGGAACACCTCGAAATTCAGACCGAGGCCCCCGAACGTCTGGCCAGACGGATCACCGCCGCAGGCGCAATCTTCCTCGGCCCCTGGACTCCGGAGCCGATCGGTGATTTCTGTGCCGGCCCCTCCCATGTGCTTCCGACAGCCTCGAGCGCGCGTTACTTCAACGGGCTTGAAACACCGAGCTTCTTCCGCCGTTCCAGCATTGTCCGTTACAGCGAAGGGGCGTTGCGGCGTGAGGTCGGCATCGTTGAGGAGTTCGGCCGCATGGAAGGGCTTGCCGCCCACGGCCGGGCCGGTACCATCCGCGTCAAAAAATTCTGACGTTTTACAGCGCGGTCCTTTTCCGGATCTCCCGGAGAAGGACCACGCTTTTTTACTTCTCAGGGAAGAGTGCCGTCAGCGCATCGGCGAAAACCGCCATTCCGCGCCCATCCGGGTGGTTGTAGTGGTTGGTCATCAGCGTCAGGAACGGAATCCCCTGACGGTACAGACGGCTGAACCGGTAGGAGACATCTGCGAGCGGCACCTTGTTCTCCCGGCAGAAATTCCGCAACAACTTCACATAAAGGCGTGGATCGTCTCCGTCGATGTTCTTCATCCCGATCAGATGGTGCGGGGCAATCGCGATCCATTCGATTCCGGCAGCGCGGAAATCCTTGAGGAAACGCCCGTAACGCTCGTTGAAATCAGCCTCTCCAATCCAGGAGTCATTGACAAATTCCGAAATGATCAGGTCTGGCTTCACACCGAGTACCGAGTCGGGGTAGTGATGTTTCGCATCACTTTCGGGCGCCCGCAGAAAATCCGCGGAACCGCGCCCGCCCCACCCGTTGGTGAGCAACTCGATCTTCGCCTGCGGGAATCGTGCCTTCAACCGCTCGACAAACTGCTCCTGCCAGCGCTTTCCGGCGGGTAGTCCGGGATATCCCCCTTCGGTAACACTGTCACCCCAGGCGAGAATCCGCAGCGGTTCTCCGTTGCGCAATTTGCGCATCGTGACCGGCAGCAGTTGATCCGCGACCGGCGGATCGGCAGGGCAGACCGTTTCAGTTACCGGAAACAGATTGGCCTCGGAAAGCGCCTCGAAACCGACCGGCAGGTAGAGATTGGCGATCCGTTTTTCTCCCTCGGCAAGCGGCGGCTGCTCCGGTGTCGTACCGCGCGGAGTCCCCGTGCGGTAGGAGAGCTTCCCATCACCGCTGCGGACGATCGAGTCTATCCTTTGCGGTTGATAACGATAGGTGATCAGTACCGGCGGCCGGATTACGGAATCCTGAGTCCGGCCGAGGCGATTGTCCTTCCGGTTGAGCAGATAATCCCGCCCTTCCTGATAGACCGTCGCCCCGTCTGCGGAGGTCACCCGGAGATCCCGAAGCGCACCGAAGATGGTTTTCAGAGGACTTGTACCGGTAGCGAACCAGACCTGAGAGGGATCGTAAACCGGGAAATAGGTGTGCTTCTCATTTTTTTCCTCCAGAAGCTCGAGCGGCGGCACCCGGAACCGAACCCCGTTGACCTCGACTTCATCCTTTCCGGCAATGGAAACGATATCTCCGCTCCGCGGCTTCTTGCCGTTGCGGGCAAAACCGGCCAGCAACACCCGTTTGCGCGGGGTGTCGGCGACCATGACCGGCTTGTCCGCAGGACCCTCATGCTCGACACTCCAGCAGGAAGCCTCGCGAAACGCATGGTAGGTCCAGTCCCAGCCGTACTCCTCAAAGAGATCGATCACGTCGGCGAGGTACTTCTCCGCTCCCGGCACCCAGCGGGCGCAACTGAATTCGCCGATGTAAATCCGCG
>CALXOA010000016.1 GCA_944389895.1 uncultured Victivallis sp.
GCTGCCGCTTCCGGCAATCATGCTGGAATCCCAGCTCGCCGAGCTCCTCGAAGCCGGAGTACTCTATCGGGTGGAGCGGGACGACGGCCAGACCGCCTTTGCACCGGCGCGCTCCTCCGCCGGAACAACGGTCAGCGACATCATCGAACAACTCGAGCTCCACGGGGATAACAAACCCGACGATCCGACCCGTCCAGCCGTCGCGCCGGTAACCAGACTCCTCGGGGAACTGGCCGCGGAAATCGCAGCAAGTCCCCTCAATCGAAAAATCAAGGATCTGTAATCCCCATGCGGAGCAACGCCATCTCCAGCCTCATCGGAATCCTGCTGTCGTTCACTTCAGCGGGGAACCTGTCGGCCGTGAACGGAGCGTGGATTCTGAATCCGCCCGGAGAAGAACGCCTGGTACTGCAGAAGGATACGGAGGGTATCATAACCGCGGAAATCGCATTCCCCGGTTCGGCGCAACTCTATCTGGAACCCGAACGTGCCACCTTCCGCCCCGGTCGGGATGCATTCGACGCGGCGCAGCTGGAGCTGGAGATTAAACTGGAGGACAAAGCCACATCCACGGATCCGATCCGCGCGATGCTGTTCTTCAAGGACAAAGACGGCCGCTGGTTCCAGACCATTGAGGAGTTCGAAGTGATTCCGGACGGTCAATGGCATAAACTCTCCTCCAGACTCGATCAGAGCGGCCGCAACTGGCGCGGGGTCGGCCACGCCGCCCGGTTCGACGCTACCGCAGCCTCAAATCTGTTTTCCGCAGGAGTTTCGCTCTACGATACCCATGCCCGTCGGATCACCGCCTCGGTGCGCAATCTGAAACGCACCGGAACACGCGAAACGGCTCCGCTCGCAGTCCTCGACTGGGAACTGCCCGATATCGGGCCGGTCAACGCCCGGGTGAACAGCCGGTTCGACCTCACGAGGGAATATTTCAACCCCTTTGATCCCGGGGAGATCCGGGTGGATTTCGAACTCAAGACACCGGATGGAACGACAGCTCGTTATCCCGCCTTCTACAGCCGCGACTATATACGGAAACAGCACCATATCCGCGAAACCCTGACCCCGGTCGGTCCCGGCTTCTGGGAGCTCCGTTTCACGCCGCAGACCCCCGGCGAACATCAGGTGCGACTGGTGATCGAGGATCCCCGGGAGAAGGAACCGCTGATCACCCGGTGGCGGAAATTTCAGGCGGAACCTTCCGACCTACCCGGTGCGATCCGGGTGTCCAGGCAGGCGCCGACCTTTTTCGAGCACACCACCGGAGAATTTTTCTTCCCGGTGGCTCTCAACATCCACACCAATACCGACCGGCGCAGCGAACTCGGTTTCAAGTTCGGCCCCCTGCCCGATCGCGGCACTTTTGATTACGACGACTACCTCAACAGCTGCGGAGAAAACGGGATTACCGCCGTCGAGGTCTGGATGGCCGGCTGGACCATGGCACTCGAACATGACGCAACCCGTGCCGGATATCACGGCGTCGGCCGCTACAATCTGGAATCCGCATGGAAACTCGATTATCTCTTCGAACTCGCCCGCAGGAACAACATCTATCTCAATCTGGTGATCGACAACCACGGCCGTCTCAGCAACACCTCCGATCCGGAATGGTCAGAAAATCCGATCAACTCCCGCGGCCGGTTCGCCCGGGCCAACGGCGGATTTCTGGAGCATCCGGGCGATTTTTTCCGGAATGCCGAGGCCAGAAAAAACAATGAACGGCGCAACCGCTATATCGCCGCCCGCTGGGGAGCAGATCCCAACCTGATGGCAGTGGAGCTCTGGAGCGAGGTGGATCTGACGGACAGCGCCCAGGAGCGTTACAACGACAACTCCCTCGTCGACTGGGCCCGTGAGATGGCCGCAAACCTGACCCGGGATTCTCAACTCAAGGCGCCGGTCAGTATCCATATCTGCAGTGACTTTCAGCGGTTGCTCGGCTTTCGCCGGCTCTTTGAACAGCCGACGATCACCCATTACGCCGGAGATGCCTATCGTGATCCGAAAATTCATTTTGCCGATCATCTGCGCGCCTACGAACGTACCATGCGCAATCCTAAACCTCAGCTGATCACCGAATACGGCGGCAACCCCAACGGCGCAGTGGACTCACAGGTACTGGGGGATCTGCACATCGGCCTGTGGGGATCGCTTTTCTCCAGACTGGCGGGAACGCCGTTTCTCTGGTGGCACGATTTCGTCCATCTCCGCCACCATTACGATCATTACAAGGGTTTTTCGCGTTATCTGAAGGGAATTGATCTGCGCACTCCGGGGCTTCTCTATCTGAATCCGGAGGTCACCGCACCTTCGAACGGGAAAAAATATGAGGCAATGGCCGTCTCCACCCCGGTTGCGGCCTATGGCTGGCTCTTCTGCCGTGAAGCGATGCACAGCTATCCGGATTCACCGGATGCCTTTCCTGAAGTCAAGGGAGTCACCGTCAAGCTGCCCGGAGCCAGACTCACCCCGGGAGATTACCGGCTGCGCTGGTTCGCGACACTGAGCGGAACGGAACTTTCCTGTACAACAGTCCGCATTGCGCCGGAGAGTGTTCCGGAACTTACCGCGCCGATTTTCCGTCTCGACCTCGCTTTCAAACTGGAAAAAATCACGGAACCGGAGAAAAAATAAAATGTTTGCCAAAGTTTCTTTCCTCCCGGTCCTGTTTCTCTGTCTTGGAGCACTTCTGCCCCTGCCGGGCGGGGAATGGCTCTGCAAGGATGCCGCCTATCGCCTGACGGCCGCGCCGGAATCCGCCGAACATGCGGGGACGATCGACCTCGATCGGCAGTTGTTGCCGGTCAAGCCTGAGAACGGAGTCCGGGTCTTCGCGGATGGGAAGCCGGTCGCTTCCCGCCTGCGCGCCAACGGCAGTCTTGCGATCGCCCCGGCGCCCGGAGCACGGGAATATCAGATCTATTTCGGCTTTGCCGAAAAACAGCCGCTTGACCAATGGAAACCGGAGGCGGGCGCCTGTCCTCCGGAAAATCCATTGTCTCTGACCTTTTTTCCGGGCTGGCAGCCTTGTACCCCGCAGCAATACATCGATCGTCGCCGCCACGATTATGATCGCAGAAACAGCTGGCAGAAGAGCTATTTCCCCAGCCGGGCCCGCCAGCTGCTGCTGGCGCAGCACGCCGGAAGCAGTGTATTCATTCCCCCCAGCGGGATCAAGGAGCGCCTGAATCGGGTACGCCGGGCGCTGCGCGAACTCTACAGCCGCAAACAGAATCTGCGCAACGGCGCCCTGGGAACACTTTGCCCGCTGCCGTCACAACTCACGGCTCCGAACATATTTGCCGCGCAGATGAGAAATCAACTCTCCTGGCATCTGCGATACATACGGGACGAACTTGTCAAACACGCCGAGCAGTATCGCAGATTTGAAAAGGAAGGACCGGACGGGCCGAAAAACGAACTGTTGAACATCAACAGCCGCCGCTGGTGGCGGAGTGACCGTTTTGCAACGGATGTACAGTTGACGATCCGTCCGGCAGAAACCCAGGAGTACTATTCAGCCCGCTTCTCGGGGATGCTTCAGATTCCGGAGACCGGGGAGTACGAGTTTGAACTTTTCTGCAATTCGCTCACTTTCGTCAAACTTGACGGCAGGATATTCCTGTCCGGCGACGGGGATGGTTCCGCCGCGGCGACGAGCCGTTTCGCCAAGCTCAAGCTGGATGCCGGCAGCCATCCCTTCGAACTGTTCTACCGCGTCAATACCGGGGTTGGAGAAATGCTGTTCAAGATGCGTCCGGCCGGAGCGGAGGAATATCGGGTGCCGGGACTTGACGATTTCTCTCCGGCCCACACCTTCCGCTGCCTCAGCCTTGAAGGGCGGGATGGGAAACGCTATCCGCTGATCGCACGTCGGGAACGTTATCAGATGTTCTGCGGCAAACAGGAACGGCTTGAACTGGTTCGCTTTGATTTTCAGATGCCGGAACATGCCCTCCTGAGTTACACATTCGGCGATACGCTCCGCCACACCGGAGATGAGATGCCGGATTTCGCAGCACTGCCTACCGACGGCGATCCCGTCCTCGTTTTTGAAGCGCCTGACTACGAACCGCTTCCGGTGCATCATGCCGTAAAACCGGAACAGCTGGTGGCCCTGCAGCCGGATCTGTCGCTGAAACTCTGGCTTCCGACTTTTCTATATGACGACGAAGTGTTTCCGGCGGAACTCGAGCTGGTTTCGAAACTGCCGGTTTCCCTGACGACTGAAATGATTGTGGAATGTGACGACCGCGAGGCCTCCCTGCTGAAAACCGGCAGAACGACGGTACAGCTTCCTGCCAAAGCGGATGAGCGCTTCAACCGTTTCACGCAGGATGTGGTGTACAAACAACCGCTGGAGCTCCATGGACAACCTCTGGAGCACCCGGTTTCCTACATCTTCAAAGCGACCATTCCGGGTTTCACATTCCAGGAGACACGGGTCAGGTTCCAGCCGATCCAGCTTGCCGCCGGAGAGTTGCGATTCGATCCGGTGGAAGGCTTGCTGGGAGCGCAGGGAGAGAAAGTAATATTTGTGCTCCACCGCCCGAGTCTGGCGGAAATCCGCAACTGGGAACTGCCCCGTAAGATCGGCCGGGAATTG
Source organism: uncultured Victivallis sp. (assembly GCA_944389895.1). Lineage (GTDB taxonomy): Bacteria > Verrucomicrobiota > Lentisphaeria > Victivallales > Victivallaceae > Victivallis. The sequence continues at coordinate 4,619 of CALXOA010000016.1, forward strand.
TCCCGCTCCCGGAAACTTCTGATCATCGCAGAGGAGTTCGGCGGAGAAGAGGCGACGTTCAGCGGGAAACTGGCGACCCGCCTCAGGGAACGTGGTAACGCAGTTGAATTTCTGCCGTGGCATTCCGGATTCAATCCGCTTGGGGAGAGTATGCCCCTTCTCTGGCGGGAGCTGGAGAAAAGCGATGCGGATCAGGCGCTGGTGGTATTGCCCTGTGCCGTCCACCTGGCGGAAACGGAACCGTGGCGTCGAGATCGTGCCATAGCAGCGTTGCTGGAGAAACTCCGGACGATTTCGACGCTTCGCACCATCACCCTGATGCCCTTCCCTACGGATGATCCGGCGCCGGAATACAAAGCCTCGCTGGCGCATCTCGCACGCGAATACGATGTACGTCTTGTGGAACCGCACTGCCCGACGGCCCCATCAAGCTATGCACTGCCTGATGCTCCCGGAGAACGTTCCATCCATCCGGTCGGTGCGACGGATGAACTTGCGGAGATTCTTGTCAATTCCCTGCGTTGAGAACTTGATTTTTTTTGAAAATGCGCAATATTAAGTAGATCACCGGCCCGGTAGCTCAGAGGATAGAGCAGCTGCCTTCTAAGCAGTTGGCCGTGGGTTCGATTCCCGCCCGGGCTACCATTTTAACTCCCTGATTTCAAGCAAGGAGAAACACAAATATAACTTCTCTGCCTCATCCTGAATCAAGCTGATTTTTGCTGCTTTTAGAACACGAATTAGAACATTTTTAGAACATCATTTTGGTTCTTATTCCATTTGTAACGTGCTCTTTTTCAAAGCAGGTCTGCTCCAGCCGCAGAATGTCTGAAAGAAAATCCCAAACAATTCCACTGTTTCTCTCTGTTCTCTCCTTTGAAAGAACATCCCCCCTCCCCTGCCAATGACGCAAATTCTAAGTTCAACTTGGAATTTGCATAAACCATCCTTGAACCCAAACCAGCACAATCCGGTAAAAACTTACTTCTCAAATATCCGACTCCCTGCATAAACGGTAGTGTCCGCAATTTTGCGCACATTTGTTTCTGAGTGATTACAGATGACAAACGTGACTTGTCGCAGTTACCTTACATCACCTTCGTAAAGTTTACAAGTGGTCATGTACTGCCGAGTGCCTCATTTTGTCGTGGAAATATGTCTGAGCCTAGCACCGACCAGCATCATAGCAGAGTACCCATCTGGAAAGCTCCCGACCACTCGGGTTCGACGGCGAATCTCTTTCATGATACGTTCAAGACCGTTATTTGTCCGTAATCTGCTCCAGTGTTCATACGGTGTAGAAGTTACGACATCATCTGACGATCTGTCATATTTCCTTTTGGTTTGGAATATTTGTGAAAGATAAGACTTCATCTGACAAAACAAGAAACGATGCTATATTAAAAAAAGCATCAAAAAGAGAAAGGAAGATCAGATGAATCTCGAGGGAAAAATCATCAAACCGAAACTGGGACTTTTGGAGTT
>CALXOA010000017.1 GCA_944389895.1 uncultured Victivallis sp.
GTGGCGGATGATGTGGATACAGATTTCCGCCCATTTGTCGAAATCATCCGGAACCGCCGTGTAAAAACGTGGTTTCGCATGATCAATCGAAGTTCCAAGCCGGTACATCACTTCGGAACCGGCTTCCAGAATCCGGCGCAGATACTCATCGGTCTGCTCGAAATAGTAGTTGTCTGGATTCCCGGGATCGGCCTTCCAGTTCCCGAAGATGTGCTGGATATCCACAAGCCGCATCCCCCTGTTCGCCAGCGGAGCATCGTGCAGCCGGGTTAACGGAATCTCAAGGCTCGCAAAGTCAGCGATCAATTTCTCCTCTGAACCTAAGAGCCGCGGCCCCAGATTACCGCCGTTCAACCGTCGCAGTGTTCCGCAGCTTTTCCCGAAATCAATCTGCACCCGGGCAGTACGACTTCCCCGACAACCTTCCATCATTGCAGAATCCTTTCCTTTGCCTCCGGTTAGCTCCTCCCGATCCCGGAACAATATACCTCTCCCGGAAACGGATATCAAGACCGCCGGAAATAAAAAAATCACTATAATCATCTGAAATCTCCATCTCCGATCGGAACGGCGGCAGTAAGGGCCGCCCAGAGATGTCGGATCAGCCCAATCCGGCAATTTTTCCGCCGAAAAGCAATTTATTTTCACGACTGCTCTTGACATCGAGTTTTTTTTGAGTATAATTAAAGAATAGAATTTAACATGTTAAATCCAGATGATGACATTTTCCGGGGAATGAATAAGAAAAGTACCAGTTGCAGCATCCGCGATCTTGCCGGCTATGTCGGGCTCTCCACCTGTACAGTCTCGAAGGTTTTGAACAACCGGCCGGGATTCAAGATTCTCGATTCCACCAGGCAACGGGTGCTTGAGGCGGCACGGGAACTCAACTATGTGCCGAACATCAACGCGAAGCGGCTCTTCGAGCGTAAGTCCGGCGTGATCGCACTGGTGGTTCCGTCGACGACCGAAGGGGATAAGGTTTTCTCCGATAACCATTTCGTGAATATCATGACCGGCATGGAACCGGCGCTCGCCGAATACGGGTACAGTCTGCTGCTCAAATTCAATGACAAGACGACCAGAGACGAGGCCCGTTACCTCGAAATTCTGCGGAACGGCTCGGTTGACGGGCTGCTGATCTGGGGAGCCCACCGGAGCGACGGTGCCTGTTATCGCGCTCTGGCCGAAAACAATGCGCCCCACCTCTTCCTGACCAGTCTGCCGGATGAGGGAAAAGAGCGGGCGCCTTTCAACTACGTCTGCTCCGACTATCAGAGTGCCGCAGAGCAGTTAACCCGCCGGCTGACTGAAAACGGCTGCCGCAACCTTCTCTATCTCGCCGGATTTGAAGACAGTTCGGTGGTCCAGAGCATGACCGCCGGGATCAGACAGGCCGTCACGCCGGGAGAATTGAAACTCACGACCAGTTTCGGTCCCTATTCCTATTCCGAAGCACGGCAGCGGGCGCTGCGCCTGTTGCGGCAGGATGTCTACGACGGCATCATCGCGGTCAGTACCCGTGTCGCCGCCGGGGCAGTTGACGCGATGCAGGAACTCAACATCCCTGCGGGAGAAATCCGGCTCGTGATTCTGGATTCCTCCAGTCGTCCGCTTCCCTTCCCCGGGGAACGGGGAATCGCAGTCACGGAAGACAAGGAGATCGGGCGGGCGGCAATGGCCGGCATCGCCGCATTGATTGAACGTCGGGCGGAACAGGTTCAGATGAAAATAGCTCCGAACATCTATTGAACAAATTCAAAAGGAGTTTTTATATTTCCCCACAGGAAAAATTTTGATTTCAATCTTACTGACTTAACATGTAAAACCTGAAAAAAAGAATGGATGTAAAACCAGAAACCGGAAAAATCAACATGAACTTCCATGAGACCTCACCATTGATCAGCAGCAATGAATGCGAAAGGAACCAAATGATGAAAAAATCGAAATGCCTCTTCACATTGATCGAGTTGCTCGTCGTGATAGCGATCATCGCGATCCTCGCCGCCATGTTGTTGCCGGCGCTCAACCAGGCCCGTGCTCATGCGCAGAAGATCACCTGCACCGCCAATCTGAAACAGCTCACCTCCGCCATGCTGATGTACGCAGACAACAACGACGGATTTCTGCAGATCCAGGACTGGATGACGGCGCCCGCGTTCCGGCAGCTGGTTGCCGCCCCGAATGCGGATGAGTGGAGCAGCGTCTATCAACCGGGCATCCTCTGTCCCAACTCCGGCTCGGTGCTCGAGGGAATCAACAAGATGGAACGTTCCTACGGCATCAATGCCCACGGCCACCTCGCTGCCAATGATGATTATACAATCACCGGCGGCCTGACGACCGATCGGAAGAAGAACCTCTACACCCTCTCCCGCGTCAAGAGCGCCAGCCAGAAATTCATGCTGATGGATGCGGTCAACTGGTGGGTCAGCACCAGCGGCAGCAACCCGGCCAACTACCGTACCAACGGGGAAAAGGATCCAAGTGGCAACATGTACCTTGCGTACCGTCACAACGGGGAATCGGCGAACTTCGGTTTCTTCGACGGTCACGCCGGTTCCCTTGTCGCCAACGCGGCAACCTATATTATCGAAGCCAACCGTTATCACTGGCCCGTCTATATCAAATAATTCCGGAATGCCCCAGGATCCATGCGAATGAAAAAATTACTGCTTGCCTGTATCGCCGTTTCCGCGGCGGTATCGACCCTCGTGGCGGCGGAGATCCCGCCGTACAACCCGGCCCCGGCCCCCGCCATGCCGCAGGGGACCGCGATTGCCGCCGGAGAAGTGAAATTCACACTGCCCGATGGAGTCACCATCGCTCCGGGAGAGTTCAATCGTGTCCGGTCGCTGAACGGCACCTGGCTCTGCTCCGGCCTTGAAACTTCTGCGACGGCGTTCCCGGCGGACGTCGATCGTGACAAGGGGTACGAAAAACCGGATTTCGACGATTCGAAGTGGGATAAGATCGAAGTCCCGCTCAACTGGTACAAGAAATACGATTACACAAAGTATTACGACAAGAACCGGCCCTATGTCAAGGGCTATTATCGCCACGAGATTGAAATTCCGGCGGCCGACATCGAGAATCACAGCGTTCTGCTGCACTTCGGGGTGATCGGTTACGAAGCCACCCTCTGGGTCAACGGGCAGGAGGTCGGTTCCCACCACGGCGATTTCGTTCCGTGGACGGTTGACATCACCCGGTTCGTCAAGCCGGGGAAAAATCTGCTCGCCTTGAAGGTGCTCTCCGATTTCGGTCCGGCCTTCAGCAACATCAAACTCGGGACTCACTCCTACGGCTCGCAGTGGAGCGTTCCCAACATCAAAGGTGGACTCTGGCAGGATGTGGAGTTGCGGATCGAAGCTCCGGTACGGGTGGAGCAGATGCTGGTCACGCCGCAACTTGCCGATAACACCGTGCGGCTCGACTACCGGATCGTCAACAACACCGGCAAAGCCATCCGCTGTCAGCTCGGCGCCGCCGTAACGGGAGCGCTCAAGACATCGGCAAATCAGCTCAATACAGCAACCGAAGCGAAACCGATCGAACTTGCTCCCGGTGTAAACTCCGACAATATCACCGTAAAATTGAAGGATCCGGTGCGCTGGGAGCTTGACAATCCGTACCTCTACTGTGCGACACTCTATCTCACACGGGATGGGAAAGTCACCAGTGCGAAATCGGAGCGTTTCGGTTTCCGGGAGTTCCGGATCAAGGACGGGAAGTTCCATCTGAACGGCCGTCGACTCTACCTCTTCGGTGAAAATCTCAGTTCCGTCAAATTCGGCGGTCATGGCGACACAGAGAAAAACCTCGCGTTCCTCCGAGAAAAGCTTTCCGGTTTCAAGAGTCTCGGTTACAACATCATCCGCAACTCCCACATGCCGGCAATCAAGGAGGTATATGAGATCGCCGATGAAATCGGTCTGATGATTTACAACGAATGGGGTTGGAGTTTCACCAATTTCATCGATGAAGCAGAGTTCGCACGGCGTAACCCCGTCGAATTTCAGGAGTGGCTGATCCGCGACTACAATCACCCCTCGGTGGTAATGTGGAGCTGTGGCAACGAAGTGGTCCACCGCGGCAATCCGGCAGTTCAGCGTGAGCTTGACCGGCAGGTCGATCTGGTACATGCCGTTGACAAATCCGGTCGCCCGGCCGGAAGCTTCTCCGGCTCGGGGACGTGGACCAGTTACGGTACGGATCCGCGCAACACGGATTTTCTTGATCTGCACAACTACGTCGGGAACGGTTCAAGCCCGTGGACAACCTGGCCGCAGAGTTTCGAGATGCTCTACAGCGGCAGCCTTGAACATTACAAGGCCCCCGGCAAACAACTTCCGATGCCCTACATCATCTGGGAGTGTATCGGTTTTTCCTGGGGTGGAACCACCGACAGGAACTTTAAACAGAACGACATCAAGGCTTATGCAAAATACGTCGAATCGCCGACCACCTGGGCTCTGCCCAACGGAATCGGGTATGCCGGAACCATCGGACTGGCCAGAGCACTTCAGCCCGGATCTCTTGATTATGGCCAGGAAATCTACGGTCGCCGCCTGCTGGAATTGATCCGGCAGGATCCGCGCATCGATGGATTCGCTCCGTGGTTCCACGGTTACCAGCTCAAGGCCGCTACCCTCTGGAACCAGCCGGTGCTGGTCGGGTTGCGCAAGGCGGATCTCCTTCCGCCGGTCAGCCTGTTTTCGGGCGATACGCGCAATCTCGAACTCTACATCGCCAACAGTCGTGATACCGCGCTCCGGAATGCCGTCGCAAAAATCCGTCTGCAGACCGCACCCGATCGGTCGGTGGATATCGGGGAGTTCAAGGCCGCCGACGTCGCACCGTTTGAAGTGACCGGCGTCCCCGTCGCGCTGGCGATTCCCGACGGAATCTCCGGACACTGCCAGCTCCGGATCGACCTCTCTGCAGACGGGAAGGAGATCAGCCGGAACTTCTACAATGTATTCGTTCAGCCGAAATCGCTTCTGACGAAGAAAATCGATACCGCGAAGAAAGTCGCGCTCCTCGACGTCGGCAGCAGGGCCGATGTCGAAACGACCGGAGCAATTCTGAAGAGCCTCGGCATCAACTTCGAAGTCATCGACGGAAAAACCGCGCCGACCAATTTCGATCTCGCAATCATCCCGGCATCGCTGGAAAACCAGCGGCGGCTGGCGGTCGACACGACTGCACTGCTCAGCTACCTGCGCAATGGAGGGAAGCTGTTGATCCTTGAGCAGAATTACGGCAACGGCAGTTTGCTCAACGATGTCAATGTGCTCTCCACCGGCAACACCTTCATTGATCTGATCTTCCCGGAGCACCCGGTTTTCAAGGGACTCGACCAGCGGAACTTCGACACCTGGGAGAATCCGAAAAACGGTTATGTCTGCGAAGGTGCGCTCAGCCCCTTCACGCTGAACGCAATCGCGGTCAAAGGTCCGATGCTCGGCAAACGCAACGTGGAAACCGCGATCCTCGAAGCGACCATCGGCAAGGGACAGCTCTTCTGGAGCCAGCTTGCGGCGGTCAACCAGTGGGGGAAGGACAGTTCGGCGTCGACCTATCTGATCAACGTGCTTGACTATCTGCTGAATGGGAAATGCTACGGCAAGGTCCTGCCGCTCGCACTGAACTCCGACAGCCGTTATCCGCTCGTCGAGAAGAATCTTGTGCAGGTCGATCTCTCAAAGTTCACCAACCGCAGCTTCAGCGATGAAAAGGACAACGACGGCAAGGGCGGCTGGACCGATCAGGGCAGCAATGACTTCCGCAAAATGCCGCTCGGCCGGCAGACGGCGGCGGGAGTGCCCTTCAACGTGATTGACCCGACGAAAAACGGCGGCACGAGCTGCATCGTGCTTTCCGGCGTGGAACGCCCGAACTTCCCGGATGCGGTACGCGGTATTCCGGTCAATGCGAAATTCTCACGTATCTTCTTCCTGCACACCGCAGCCTGGGATGGTCCGGAAGCGGGTCGTTACCGGTTCCATTATGCCGACGGGAGCACAGCCGACTACGTGCTGATCCCCGGAGACAACATCGGAGACTGGTGGAACTGCAGTTATCTGCCCAATGCGAAAACCGGGTTGCTGGCGCCGAATCCGACCCGCGACCAGGTCGGTACCTACGTCGCCTGCTGGGAGAATCCGCATCCGGAAAAGGAGATCAAGTCGTTTGATTTCCTCTCCGCCCGTTGCCAGGACGCCGGGTCGATCAACTATGATCCTTCCAAGGCCCCGGTACCGGTGCTCGTGGCCGTGACCGGAGAGAAGTACAATCCGGAGCCGCTTCCGATCGACACCACCGCCGTTCCCGGCAGCTGGATCAAGGGAGGCAGTACCGGCAAGGATGGGAAACCGGCAGTGATGAGCCGGGTTGAAACCGTGTTGCCAGACGGCACGAAAGGCGAAGCTGTACAGCTCGACTTCCCGGCCAGCGGTCCCGGAGAAGCCGCACCATATATCTTCGTCAAATTCGCACCGGAAAAATTCGACCCGGCGAAGGTGAATTATCTCTCCTTCCTGGTCAAGGCGCCGAAGTCGGGAACTCTCGATCTCTCGCTGCCCGCGGAGGATTGGAAAGCAGCCTACCGGGTCACCACCGATGTCGGCGGCTCGGAGAACTGGCAGAAAATCCGTATCCCGCTCTCCACCATAAACGGCGCCGAACAGATGGCGGGGAAACAGCTGCGCGGAGAATTTTTCCTCTACAACGGCAACAACCGTGCAATCGCATTCCCGCGCCAGCCGGTCACGCTTCTGATTGCCGACATCATGCTCGAATAGCGGCAGTTCAGCAAAACCCGACGGGAGGCCCGGAAGAATCCGGCCTCCCGTTTTTTTCAGCAGGTCAACGGGTCTGCGACGGCGGTACTCCGAAACAGCGCCGGAAGAGCCGGGAGAAGTAGAACTGATTGCGGAAACCGAGCCGGGCGGCAACCTCCTTGACGGAAAATTCACCGAGCAGCAACAGTTGACGGGCGTGTTCCATCCGATAACGATTGGCATACTCCCGCGGTGTCGTATTGAGATGTTTCCGGAATAACCGCACCAGCGTCGGCGCGCTGCAGCCGGCGCGCCGGGCCAGTTCATCGCACGGGAAATTTTCATCAGGAGAGGCATGGATGAGTTCCAGTACACCGGCCAGATTCGGAGGCAACGCTCCCCCTTCCGGCACTGCCTCCATGGAAAGTTCCGCCAGAAGTTCGTAACAGAGGGTTGAAACCATTGCCTCGGTACCACCTCTCTTTTCCGCCAGTAGCCGGGATAACTGCCGGGCGCGCCGTTCAAACTGCTCCGGAGCCTTCAACCGGAGATTCTGCGCATGGTCGATCCCGAGCTGGACGACGGTACGGGCAAGCAGTTTTCCGCCAAGTTCCACACCGATTCTGTGGCAATAACGGGCGGCGGAACTGACCACCCGAACCTCGTGCCCGGCAGGCGTAACATGAAGCTCCCCACGTCGCGATACAACCGCGCGGCCGTCCACTTCATAGACCAGTTCACCGGCAAGCATCAGTTCCGCCCGCAAAAAGGGGAAATCCCGACGATACAGATACCAGAAGCCGCGCCGTTCACTCTCAAACACACAGCGTGGCCACAACGAATGTGCCAGCACATGATTGCTGCTCCACAGTTGACTTCCCGCCCGGACAATGGTCTTTTCGTAGTTCGGGGAACGGATTTCCTCGTACACGCCTCCGGTGACACGTCGCATCTTCCCTCCCATGACAATTTATGATATCATTTTGATTGAAAAGTATATTCTAAACGCCGCTTTTCAAGTTTATTTTTCGATTTATCGTTTTATATTTTATATATCTCAACGAAAATTCCATCGAAAGGAACCATCATGTCGGAACCGGAACTCAAGGCTCTCCCCGATTTTCTGCGGGGAAACGCAATCTACCAGATCTTCCTGCGTGCCTTCACCCCGGAGGGCACCCTCAGCGCCGCCGCCGAAATGCTGCCGCACCTCGCTGATCTCGGGGTCGGAATCGTCTACCTCTGTCCGGTCGTCGAAGCCGACGATGATCCGCGTCCGGAGTTCTGGAGTGAACGGCAGAAACAGTCCGGCTTCGCCAATCCGAAAAACCCTTATCGAATGAAAAGTTATTTCCGGATCGATCCGGAATACGGTACCGACGCCGACCTGCGCCGTTTCGTCGAAGACGCCCATGCTCTCGGTCTGCGGGTGATTCTCGACCTGGTCTACCTGCACTGCGGTCCCGGAGCGGAATTTCTCGAAGAACACCCGGAGTTTGCCGAGTGCGATGAAGCCGGGAAGGTCAAACCGGGGCCATGGCATTTTCCGCTGCTCAACTACCGCAATCCGGAACTGCGGGAATATCTCTGGAAAAACATGGAGTATTTCATCCGCGAATTTGACATCGACGGCTACCGGTGTGACGTATCAGGAGGCATTCCCCTCGACTTCTGGGAAGCGGGGCGACGGCGGATCAACGCCCTGAAGCCAGGCCTTCTGATGCTCGCGGAGAACGAAGGCAATCCCGAAGAACAGAATCTGGCATTTGAAATCGGTTATGGTTTCAGCTTCAATCATGCGCTGGTTGAATTGATCGAAGGGAAAAAGAGTGCCGCGGACCTGCGAAAGGTTCTCGATGAACAGCGTCAACAACTCAGAGGAGCCCGGGTGATCCGCTGCTTCGACAACCATGACATCGCCAGCGACCACTACTGGAAACGGCCGGAGGAAGTCTGCCCGCCCGGGGCCACCGACGCAGCACTGGGGCTCTGTTTCCTGCTGGAGGGGATCCCGTTTTTCTACAACGGTCAGGAAGTGGCTGACGGCCGACGGCACAGCCTCTGGGCAAATCGCGAATTTGGTCCGGGGCTGACGGTCAACTGGCGCAACGCCCTGACCCCCCGCGGCAGGAAACGACTGAAACTGGTACGCAAACTGCTTGCATTGCGGCAGCGACTCCCCGGCCTCTCCGACGGCCCTTTCTCCTGGATCGAACATGACAACCCGGAAAACATCCTCGCCTTCCGGAGAGAGGTGAATGGGGAGGAACTTATTGCGCTCTTCAATTTCAGCCCGGCTCCGGCAACCGTCCGGCTGCAAGCGGTACTGGAGCCCGCCTGCGCCCGGACGCTGCATGCATCGGGAGCCACCCTCGTGCCGGAGCGGGCAGGCCTCCGGGGAGACCTGCTGCCTTACGGATGGGTGGTGCTGAGCCGCCGGAGACGGGATTGCTGAAGAAGGATCAGGCGAAACCGACCTCGGCCATCCGCGCTTCGCGGATCATACCGGCTGTCGCAATTTCGTGCAGTTCGGCGAAGAGGCCGCCCTTTTTGAGCAGCTCCTGATAAGAGCCCTGTTCAACCACCCGCCCCTGATCCATCACGATGATCCGGTCGACCTGCCGCAGCGTATTCAGCCGGTGGGCGATCACCAGAACGGTCTTATGGCGACACAACGCCTCAAAACCCTGCTGAATGATCGCCTCACTCTCCGGATCGAGCGCGCTGGTCGCCTCGTCGAGAATCACGATCCGGCTTTCCAGAAGCATGCAGCGCGCAATCGCCAGCCGCTGCCGCTGGCCGCCGGAGAGACGGCCGCCCCGTTCCCCGACCCGGAACTGCAACTGCCCCGGCAACTTCTCAACAAACTCCCAGGCGCGCGCCCGCTTCAGCGCGTCGATCACCTGCTCCTCGGATGCCCTGGGGTTTGCACAGTGCAGATTTTCATAAATCGACGTATCGAAGAGATACGGATCCTGCAGCACCACTCCGAAGAGCGCCCGGTAGTCGTGCAACGGCAGTTTGCGCACATCGACCCCGTCGAGACAGACCTCGCCCTCCAGCGGATCATAGAACCGCATCAACAGATTGGTGATCGTCGTCTTGCCGCAGCCGCTGCGCCCGACCAGCGCCACGGTTTCATGCGCGGGAAGCGTCAGCGAAACATCCTTCAGAATCATCCGGGAGGGATCGTAACCGAAATTGACATGCCGCAACGACAGCTCTCCATTCACCCCGGAAGGCATTTTCGCGTCGGGAAATTCCTCAATGTCACTGTGCGTATCGAGCACCGTGAAAAGCTGATCGAACGCCACCCGGGTCGAGGTGAACTGCCCGTAGACGTTGGTCAGCGACTGGATCACCGTGATCAGCGTCGCCTGATAGCCGATGAAGGCGACCAGAGTACCGAGTTCGAGATTCTCGTGAAGCACCATATAGGCACCGCCGACGGTCACGGTGGCGGTCAGAAAATAACTGATGTTCTCGGTGGTCAGAGAGAGGCGCAACGACGTCATCACGCTGGTCATCCATTTCCGCTGCGCGCTCCAGACCTCCTCCTCGAACTCCTCCTGCACCTGATCTTCCATGATGAAGGCCTGAATCGTCTTGTGCCCGTGCAACTTATCCATGATGACCTCGGTCACGCGCATACCGGCCTGAGCCGATTCCTTCGCCTTGAGGTAGATCTTGCGGGACATCTTGCGTGCGACGAAGACGTAGCACGCAGTACCGATCAGGATGATCACGGTCAGCGGAATGCTCAAATAAAGACAGACGAAAAGGCTGAAGAACAATCCGGTCACAAACGTCGCGAACTGCTGCATGAAACTCTGGATGAAGTTGCCGAGCGTATTGATCGAGTTGCCGAACACCCGTTCATAGAGAAAGCCGGACGGAAACTTGCTGTGAAACGCAAGACAGAGCTTCTGCAGGTGGTTGAATGATTTCGCGCGCAGCTGGAACACCACCGACTGCTGGACGAAATACACATTGCTCATCGCCTGGTACCAGAGAAAGGTCCGCCCGCACTCGACGATCAGAAACACCGCTGCGGCAGCCAACGCATAGTTGATGTCGGCATGCTCCTTGAGCGCGGTATCGATCACGTATTTCGGAAAGAGCGGCACCGCTGCAAATGCGCCGCCGACCAGCATCAACAGCACGGCCGTCCCCAGCAGACGCCAGCGATAGGGCTGCAGCAGGGGATAAAAACGTCTGAAAATTTCGGACCAATGGTAATTGACCACCCGGAACTGGGCCTCCGCCGACAATTCCGCCGTCGCCTCATTCGAATCCGCCATGTTGACTGCTGATCAGCTCCACGGTTGTTTTGGATGTTTTTTTGAGAACTTCGGCTAAAATAGACCACTTTGGTGTAAAGTCAAACGTCCTCCGTGAAAAATGAGTTCTTTTTTCATCCCCTTTCCCCGCAGAACGCGTGCCCTCTCCCCGGCGGAATGGAACAGATCCGAAGATCCACTTCAAAAAAGCTCCCGGAAAGTGATCGAGCCGAACGCCGGATCGGAGTGGGAATCCTCGATGAAAAGCAGCCGGTTTCCGGCGGCATTCAACTGTGGATGCGGATGGCGGTGCTGCGCCACCGGATTGGCGTGGATGGTCTTGATGATCTCTTTGGTTCCGGCCCGGCGATCAATGCGGATGATGTCGGGAACAAACGGTGTTCTGCGTTTCGACTTTCCCCACCACATCGTATCCATCGCGAAAACAGTACCATCGGCATTGCAGGAACAGTGCCAGTAGTCATCGCAGTCGAGTACCGTATAATTTCCATCCGGATTCATCGTCACAAGCGCTCCGGGAAGGACACTGACCGGGTACCGGACAGCACAGACGATGCTCTCCCCCGACATCTCGTGGCCGATGCACTCAAGAAGAGTGCCGTCCGGGGCGGTTTCGTGCCGGTGGAGCAATTGCCGGACACCGGTTTTCCAGTTGATCCGGTTCATCCGGTCCGCAATCGTCTCCGTAGCCCCCTCGTGCGCGAAGAGAATCCAGTCGGAATCCAGCTGGAACTGAAAATGGTTCGCATGGAAATTCTGAAATTCGTGCCTCGCCTTCAGCCGGAACCCGGAGGTATCCAGAACGATCAAATCGGTGAGTTCCGGGGTCCCCGTCACGGGGTAATATGCGCCGAACGCTGCAAATTTTCCGTCCCTGCTGCGGCTGCCGGGCCCGCCGAGGCGCATGGTACGCTCAGGATGCCGGTAAACCAGCTCCACACTGCCGCTGCGAAGTGCGACGCGATAGAGATCCGCCCCCCGTGGGAGCAGAAGACACTCCGATCCCTGCAGAAATACCGCAGAAAGCAACTCTTCCCCGGCAACCGGCTCAGGCAGACCGTTCCAGCCGGAGAGTTCGACTTCGGCAACAATCTGCTCCTCGGCGGGGGACCATGCATGCAGCCGGATTCCGGAAAATCCCCGTCCGGCGGAAAAGAAAATGAAATACTCCTCCCCTACCGACCAGGGGGAAGTGGTGTAATAAGGAAGAAAAGTCATTCTCTCCGGCAACTCAATGCGTTGTTCTCTCCAGTCGGAAGCAACCGTTTTCATGATCCATCCTTTCTTTCCGGCAATTCCGGGTACCGCGATATACTATTCGTGCACCGGAGTCGCTTTTCAAGAGGGAAAATCAATTTCCCGCATATTCTCCGCCATTGACGGCTCCGGAAGTACAGTGGCGTTTCCGGTACGCCCCCGGAGCCAGTCCGCAATAACGACGGAACATCCGGCTGAAATAGAATTGATTCGCAAACCCCGTTGAACGGGCAATTTCCTTCAACGGGTAGTTCGTCGCCAGAAGAAGATTGCGCGCCCGCGTCAGTCGTTCCTCAAGCAGAAGCTCCTGAAACGATCGACCGAACAACGTGGAGACCAGATGGCTCGCCCGTGAGGAAGAAACATTCAATTCGCGGGCAAGCCCCTCCAGCGATGCCGAACAATGGGCGTGATCCTCTATGAACTTGCGGATCGCCGAACGGCGGTTCACCGGCACCGGCCCATGGCGTCGCCCCGCCAGCGCCAGCATCCCCTGCCCCAGCAGCGTAAGTTCAGCAGCAGCCGCCGCAAACCTTTCCGGCTCCGCTTCTGGAAGCTGTTCCCATTCGGAAGCCAGTTCGGCCGGCGGTTCCGCACCGGAGGTCCGGAACGCCCCGACGTAAAACATCAGTACCGCCTGCCGCTCACGCGTCACCGGAACCACAAGTTCCGTCACCCCCTTCCAGCAGCGATGGAGAAAAGGGTGCAACTCGTGCTGAGCCAATGATTCCGCCTGAAAAGCGCACTCCTCCATGCAGTGGCGGTTCCACTCGCCGTTCCGGTAACGCCCCGCGGCGCAATAGGAGTGACGATGATGGTCGCGGCCCGGAAGCAGCGGCACGCCGTTACGATCATAGAGCAGCGCACGCAGATCGTGGATCGTCACCTCAACCCGATGGCGCGCTTCAAACTCCACCAGCGCCGCCTGCAGGATTCCGGCAGGGTTACCGGAGTTGAAATTATCCAATAATTCCATTTTCAGCATGATAATGTAACTATACAGCGATTTTCTGCATTGTCAAGCGACTTGAAGTTTGCTATACTATAGGAAAACACCAATGGCTATGACCTCAAAAAGGAAGGAGTTCCATCATGAGTCCCAGAACAATTGCCGTCAGCCGGGAGATCCCCGTTCGCAATCAAACGGACGTACTGGTTGTCGGTGCCGGTCCGGCCGGATTCGGCGCAGCCGTCGCCGCGGCCCGCGCGGGAGCGCGGGTTACCCTCGTCGAACAGGGAATGATGCTCGGCGGCATGTGGACGCTCGGGCTGCTCAGCCCCTTTTTCGACAACGCAGACAAGGAGGGGTTGAACCGGGAACTGCGCGCGGCGTTGCAGGAGCGCAAAGCCTGGGGAGGCTTGTGGGACATTTCCTTTGATCCCAATGAGATGGCGTTTCTGCTTGATGAGATCGCGGTCGCGGCGAAGATCGACCTGCTTTTCGGCACGATGGCGACCGAACCGATCCTCGACAACGGGACAGTCCGGGGAGTCGTGATCGAGAACAAGTCCGGAGCACAGGCAATTCTCGCTTCCGTTGTAATCGATTGTACCGGTGACGGTGACATCGCAGCCCGTTCCGGTGCGCCCTTTGAACTCGGGCGCCCCGGGGACAATGTCTTCCAGCCGATGACGATGATGTTCAGAATCGGCGGGGTCAAGGAGGAGTATCCCCGCGACGACATCATCCTGTGGTACAAGGAGCTGGTCAAACGGGTGCCGGAGGAACAGGTGCTGGAGCAAGTCCCCTTCAACTACCCGGCGATCATCAAACTTCCCCGGCCGGGAGAGGCGCTGATCCAGTGGACCCACATCCGGCGGTGCCTTTCCACGGATGGAGATGCACTCACCGCCGCGATACTCGAAGGCAGACGGCAGGTGAAAAACGCTCTGAAGCTCTTCGAGGAGATCCGAGACGTTCTCGGCGACGTTCACCTACTCGCTCTGCCTTCGGTGATCGGAGTACGCGAATCGCGCCGGATCACCGGAGAATATCACATCTCAGACGAGGACGTGAAGCAGGGGCTGACTGTAAAGGACGGCATCTGCCGTGTCCGTTTCGGAGTCGACATCCATGAACCGGATTCGAAAAAGCAGACCTGCTGGGCCCATCCCGGATTTGATATTCCGCTCCGCTCCCTGGTACCGCTCAAGGTGGAGAACCTGATGACGGCGGGACGGTGCATCTCCGGCAGTTATGCTGCCCACGCGGCCTATCGGGTAACCGGAAACTGCCTCGCCATGGGTGAGGCGGCGGGGCGTACCGCGGCCGAAGCGGCCGCCACCGGAAAGAGCGTGCGTGAACTCGCCCGTGCCGGAGCCGTAACCCGTCAGGAATAAAACAGGGGGAACCGGGGAAACGCTTGCCGCTTCCATTCTCCGCACAGAATCCCCCATTTTCCGCTTTCCTTCCCCGACGGATCCTCGAGAAAAACGTGGATTCCGTCGGGGAAGCCTCTTTCCAAACCATGTTCGGAATGCTATATTCAGTAAAAGGAAGCCCCTCACCCGCTGCCGGAAGCCGTCGGCATGTCCCGCCGTGTTGCCCGGAGGCCTCGGGGAGTATGTTTTTAAACTTGTTCCACGGAATGATCTGATGATTTTCAAAGGCCCGCTGTCGGCGGAAAGACAGGCCTCTTCGCAATACAACTATAATATTTTCAACGTCATCAACGGCCTGTCATACATGTGTCTCGGCGAAACGGTTCTGATCCTGCTCGCCGTTCAACTCGGTTGCGCCGACTGGATTGTCTCAACACTCGGGGCGATGCTTTATTTCGGATTCCTGTTGCTGCCGCTGGGCAAGATCGTGACTGCCCGGGTCGGCGCGGCCAGAGCACAGTCCATCTTCTGGGTGGCGCGCAACGGCGCGGCACTGCTGGTTGGTTCGGCTTCCCTCTTCAGTTGTCTCGGGATGCACGGAACTGCCGTTGCGGTGCTGCTGACCGGCGCATTTCTCTTCTACGGATTCCGGGCCGCCGGGGTGGTGATGTCGCAACCACTGATCGGAGACATCACCAATGAGTTCAACCGGGCACGGGTGATTGCGGTCAGCGTAGGGCTCTTCTACCTCTCCTGCATCGTCGCACTGTTGACGATCAGCGCACTACTCCACTTCAATTCAAGTTTGTGGATGCTGACCGCAATCATCGTCGCCGGAGCGGCGGCCGGCTTCACCTCGTCCCGTTTTCTGAACCGGATCGACGAAACCGAAAACATCCGTGCCTCGGCCCGCAAGCCGGTCTGGCGAGAACTCCGGGCCGCCTTCCGCAATGAGGCCCTGCGCCGTCAACTGCTCTCCGGTTTTGCGGTCAACCTCGGGGTGATCATGTTGATTCCGGTCTCCATGCTCGCGTTGAAACGTGGATACGGCGTCAGCGACACCGAAGCGCTGCTGTTCGCACTGGCCCAGTTCGCCGCATGTGCGGGCATGTCGTTTCTCGCGGGCCGGATCGCCGCCTGGATCGGACCGCGGAAAACAATGCTGTGCGCCTATACCCTGCTGCTCATGATCGGTCTGCTGTGGCTGGCCGCGCCGACGGAATTGAACACCTGGTACATGTTGTTTCCCTTTCTGATCGCCGGCGGAGCGATGGTCAGCATGAACAACTCGGTGACCCACTATTTTCTGCAGACGGTTCCGGACGAACACCGGGTCGCCGCTTCGATCTTCGTCTCCGTGGTGACCGGCGCCGGTGCGGGAATTGCCGGGATGGCGCTGGCGGGAGTACTGCTCGATCTCTGTGCGGGCCATGCAGAAGAGGATCCGTTGCTCGGGTACCGGATCTATTTCACCGTCGCCACGCTGTTGCTCCTGCCGGGAATCTGGCTGATCGCCCGGCTGACGCCGTTGCCGATCGAAAAGCGGAAAATCAAACCGAGCTGGCTTGAAACCCGCTGATTTTTTCCGATTCCAGTTTGAAATGATCTGCGATTATGATATTTTGAACTTCCGGGGTACAATCGAGGCGGAAAGCGGGGACGTGGCACGAGGCCCTCTCCGGAACCGTCACTCGCGGAGGATGGATGAATGCGCATCAGAGTAACGACGAAAGATGACCTTCAACGTGCGATTGACCGTTTGCCGGCCGGACCGGCGGAAGTAATTCTGGCTCCGGGAGTTCATCACCTCACTCGCGCCTGCGTAATCCGGCGCGGGGATCTCACGATCAAGGGGACCCCGGGCAAAACCGTTCTTGACGGAGGATGTCGAATCACCGGCTGGAAAGAGATCGAATACAACGGAAGGAAGCTCTTCGCCGCACCGGTTCCTTCGAAAGCGCTTCATGACGGAACGATCCGTCAGTTCTTCGTCAACGGAGTCCGGCAGACCCGGGCCCGGTATCCGCGTCGAGGAGAACTGATTCCGGTTCCGACCGTACCGAATCCGGAGAAGAAATATTTCCTGCCGACTGCGGAATTTCAAGTCAGGCGCGGCGACTTCCCGCCGCATTGCGGAGATCCGGCAGAAGCCGACGTAATCCTGTACACCCGCTGGATCAACGCCCTGTTGCCGGTTACGGCATGGGATCCGAAAACGCGCCGCCTCTCCTTCGGACGGTGGTCGCGCTTCCCCGCGGATTCCGATTTTGCCCGCTATGCGTTCGAAAACATTCCGGAAGAGATCGCGTATCCCGGAGAATATGCCTATCTGCGCAGCAGAAACCTGTTGCTGTGGTTACCGCCCGCGGGGGTCGATCCGGCGACGGCTGAAACGGTAGTCCCGGCGGCAGGGGCGTTGCTGGTCTTGGACGGCGGCGGGGAGAATACCGCTCCGGGCCGACTCTCCGAACTCTCTGTAAGCGGCATCACGTTACGTTACGGGGGAGCCTGGCAACCGGATGACGATGCAGAGTACGATTTGCGTGATTCCCGGTTGAAAAACTGGCGCAACTACCTCTCCCGCAAATATCCCGGAAAACTCAGACCGGCGGGATCCGCCCAGGCGGCAATCGAACTGCCCGCGATCGTAATGCTGCGCGGCGTCACCCGAGCGAGCCTGCGGAACGTCACCGTCGAACATGGCGGCTGGTATGCTCTCAACGTCGGCCCCGGCTGTTCCGACATCGACGTTGCCGGGTGCCGATTCACGGATCAGGGAGGCGGCGGCGTGGTGATCAGCGGAGCTTCCGCCTCCGGAGCTCCGCGACGGCGGACCGGTCGCGTCAGGATTACGCAATGTGAAATCTCCCACTGCGGCCGTCTCCATCTGAGTGCGGTCGGGATTCTGATCGGGCACGCCTGCGGCAATCTGCTGGAACACAACGATATCTTTGATCTCTATTATTCCGGGATCTCCTGCGGCTGGAGCTGGGGGTACGGAGAAACCGTCACGCGGGAAAACCGGATCGGATTCAACCATATCCATGACCTCGGCCACGAAATGCTCTGCGATATGGGGGGAATCTATCTGCTCGGCGTGCAGCCGGGCAGCCGGATCTACAACAATCTGATTCACGATGTTCGCTGCCGGTTCTACGGCGGCTGGGCACTCTACGCCGATGAGGGGACCAGCCACACAGTCTGGGAGCGCAACATCTGCTTCGACTGTTCGCGCGAAGGCTTCCACCAGCATTACGGGCGGGAAAACATCATCCGTTTCAACATTTTCGCCTTCAACGAGGTGGCGGGTTTTGCACTGACGACCGGCACAGAGCGGTTGAACGGCTACGCTTTCCCCGGTGCAAACTACCGGATCAATGTGAATCTTTTCTCCAACGTGATCCTGCAATCGCCGGGGAAGCTCTTTTACCGGACCTGGCGGCGGCCGCACGTGGTGACGCCGGAAGAGTTCTACGCAGACTGCAATCTCTTCCGGGGAACTCCGGAAACGTTCATCGAAATCACCTCCCGGAAACACTCTTTCGCCGAGTGGCAGGCTGCCGGACTCGACCGCAACTCCCGTTTCGTCGATCCCGGTTTCGTCGCGCCGGAGAAACGCGACTTCCATCTGAGACCGGATTCGATGCTGCGCCGACTCAATTTCCCCGATCCGGCCGAAACCATCGAACAGGCCGGAAGAACCGGAAAATGGAAGAAGTGACCCCGAAATGCTCAGTTATATTAAAATCACCAATTTCGCTCTGATCGAATCAGCCGAACTTGAGTTCGGCCCCGGATTCAACGTCGTCACCGGCGAGTCCGGTGCCGGAAAGTCCATCCTGATGGGCGCCGTGGAACTCCTTCTCGGCGGGCGCGTCGACCGCAGCGTGATCCGAACCGGCGCGGATCGCTGTACCGTGACCGGTTGTTTCGAAGTGCCGGAGCGCCTGACCGATACGGTAGGAAAACTGCTCTCGGAGGCCGGAATCGCCTTCGATCCGACCATGCCGGAACTTCAGTTGCGGCGCGTGATCGGAACCGGTTCCGTACGAAACTTCATCAACGACACTCCGGTCAGCGCACGGTTGCTCGGGCAGATCGGCGCGCAGTTGATCGATCTCCACGGAGCCAATGAACAGCTCTCATTGACCGTACCGGCCCGGCAGCTCGAACTGCTGGATCGTTACGCCGGAGCCGAAGAGCTGCGCTGCCGGTGCGCGGAAATTGCAGCGGCTATCGCCGCACTCGACGCCGAACGGGCCGAATTTGACCGGACGCTTCCGGACCCCGGAGAGGTCAGCAGACTCGAACTGATTCTCGAAGAGATCGATCAAGTGAATCCGGCCCCCGGGGAAGACGAAGAGCTTCAGGGAAAGTTCAAACTCGCCTCCAACGCAAGGCAGGTGATCGAAACCGCAGCCGCACTGACTCAGCTTCTGACCGAAGGCGAAAACTCGCTCTCAGACCAGCTCGGTCTCGTCTACCGCCGTCTGCTTGAACTCTCTCGGATCGACGAGACCCTGATCGCCGGCCTGCTGAACGACTGCGACGCGCTTCAGGAATCGGTCCATGCGCTTTCCAATGGAGTCAGTGCGCTCGGAGAACGGGTCGATCTCGATGCCGAAGCCCTCGCGGCGATCGAAGCACGCCTCGGCGACCTCTTCACCCTGAAGCGCCGCTACGGTCCTTCGCTGGAACAGGTGTTTGACCTGCGTGCGGAAGCGGCGGAACGCGTTGACCGTTACCGCAACACCCAGGCACGGCGCAACGAATTTGACGCACGTCGTAAAGAATTGGAAAAACAGCTCACGGAAGCGGCGGAAAAGCTCTCACACCTCCGGCAGTCGAAAGCAAAACACTTTGTCGATGAGGTGCGCGGCAAACTCACCGCAATCGGCTTCGCACGGAGCCGTCTGGAAGCGGAGTTCTCCGCTGTCGCCCCCGGCCCGAACGGCATGGACCGGCTCGAACTGCTCTTCAGCGCCAACGCGGGCGAAGCGTTGCAGCCGCTGCGCAAAATCGCCAGTTCCGGAGAGCTTTCCCGGCTCATGCTGGCTCTCAAAACCGTGCTGGCCGATGCCGATTCGATTCCGGTTGTGGTTTTCGACGAGATCGACGTGAACATCGGCGGGGAGACCGCCAACCGGGTCGGCGATGAACTGCGCAGCCTCGGACGCCACCGTCAGATTCTCTGCATCTCCCATCTTGCGCAGGTGGCGGCGCGGGCAGACTGCCATTATGCGGTGGAAAAACATACCGAAAGCGGCCGCACCTACTCTGAAAGCATCCGTCTCGACGCCACCGGCCGGGAACGGGAAATTGCCCGGATGCTCGGCGGCGGCGACTCCGCCCTGCGGCATGCACGCGATATTCTCGCCCGGGCCGCCGGCAACTGATCCACCACTTTCCCCGCGGCCCCGTACCAAGCGCGTCGCTATTCGCCCCGGGCCCGCCGCACGGCCTCGCGCCACAGGCGGATCGCTTCCAGAAAAGCCGGAATCACCGTGGCGGCCTTGTAAGCACCGATTCCCTTGATCCGTTTCGCCTCTTCGACCGTCAAAGGACGGCGGCGCACCAGTTCCTCCAGCTCTTCATTGCTGAGGATGCGGTAGTTCGGAACCCCGCGCTGTTGCGCGAGACGATTGCGCAGCTGCCGCAGGCCGTCGAGCAAGCTCCCGGATTCGTCATCGAAGGAGCCCCGGGCGCCCCGCAACGGGGAATCCGGCCGCAGTCGCATCCCGCAGCCGCCCCGGGAACGGCGCCGGGCCTGCTCCGGCGGAAGATCAAGCCGGGGCGTCACATGTCCGTTCAACACCTCCAGACCGTGCGGAGTGATCTCCAGACAGGGATAGGCGCTGTCACTTGTGCGACCGAGCGCATGATCCTGCTCCAGGGCCCGGATGTACTTCATGATCCTGTTCTGCCGCAGTTCTCCGAGTGCGCCGAACCAGCGGCTGCGATGAAGATTGCGGCCGGAGAGTTCAGCACTCCTTGCCCCGGCCAGAATCTGGCTGATTTTGCCGGCGCCGATCCGGCCGTCGAAGCTGTCGACCGCGCCGAGGATGATTCTGACGATCTCGAGTTCCTCATCGTCCAGTGCGCGCGTCACCGAGATCTCGGTATCGCGGCAGCAGTCGCAGTTGCCGCAACTCCACCCCTCGACCGCCTCACCGAAGTAGGAGATCAGCGTCGCCTGACGGCACTTTCGAGTCTGCGCATAACGGATCACGTCATCAAGGCGTGAAAGTTCAAATTCACGCTTCGCATTCATCGCATCGGCGTCGAGGTCGACCTCCGCAATCTCCGGATGCAGCAGTTGGGTCGAACGGCCGGAAAACGGGACCTCCCATTCCAGGCAGACGCCATTGAGCGCATTGAGCACCCTGCGCGTCTGCTCCGGAGTCAATCCGGCTACCCCGGCAAGCTCCTCGATCGTGTGCGGAGTTCCTCTTTTCAAAGCCGCGCCGAAGGAATCGATACAACGATGAATGAAACGGGAACGCTGTGTATTCTCAAGTTGATGCTCGATCCTCAACCATTCCAGGTCGCCGGTGAAGTGCAATATGCCGCGGCCGGAGTGCCGATAGCCGCGCGCCACCAGCCCCGCCTTTTCCAGAATGCCCATCGCGGCCGAAAGCTGACTCTCGGACTTCGCACCATCGACATACGGAACCA
>CALXOA010000018.1 GCA_944389895.1 uncultured Victivallis sp.
GAAGCCGGGCATATTGAGGTCCTCTATCCGCCGGAGTTGCGTCAGAAGGTCGCCGCGGCAGGACGGAAAATCATGGAAAAAAATTCCTGATTTTTTCTCCTCTGACATTCCGTGTCATAGGTCCCGCGCTATCTTATCTCCTCCAGAAGACAGATTAGGGAAGGAGAATAAGATAATGATTGTTTCCAGCTTTGATTTCCGGCTTTCCTCCGGCGCGACGGTTGCGGCAATTGAACCCGCGGAGACACTGATATGAATAACGGTGAACATATCCAGCTCTCGGAGGAACAGAATCAAGCCCTGCAGTTGATGCTTTCCGGTCAAAATGTCTTTCTGACCGGAGAGGCGGGAACCGGAAAATCCACCATTCTGCATCAGTTCCGCGCTCAATGCACGCGGGAATGCGTCTTTCTCGCCCCGACCGGCATCGCCGCAATCAACGTACAGGGGGCGACGCTGCACAGTTTCTTCTTCCTGAAACCGGGACTGCTCACGCCGGAAGCCATGGAGGAAATCGGCAGCAAAAAACACCGGGCAATGATCCGCAAAACCAAAACCATCGTCATCGACGAAATCTCCATGGTCCGCAGCGACATTCTCTGGGCAGTCGATTACCGCCTGAAGGAATTCGCCCGCGGCAGCAGCAAGCACAAGCCTTTCGGCGGAAAACAGATAATCGCCGTCGGAGATTTTTTCCAGCTTCCCCCAGTTGTCAAAAGCGAGATGGAGGAAAATTACCTGATTTCTCAGCACGGTGGTGTTTTCGCATTCCAGTCCGCAGTCTGGCGCGAAGCGAAGTTCCATAACGTCTTTCTGAAAACGGTTCACCGCCAGCAGAACGATCATCTGTTTCTCTCCATTCTCAACTCCATCCGGCATGGAACTTATCTGGAACCGATGATTCGGCTTGCCGGAGAAGCTCCGCTCACCGCGCTCGAAGCTCTGAATCAGCGGTGTGTCAACGCGCCGGCCCTGGAACCGCAGCCGGTCTTCCTGTGCACCACCAATCGCGAGGCACAGACCTTTAACGTGATTTGCAAAAATCGGATTGAAGGCGAAGATCTGATCTTCAAAGCGATTGTAACCGGAAAATTCAAGGAGAGCGATTACCCTACTGCGCCGATTCTGGAACTGAAACTCGGAGCACGTGTGATGCTCCTCAACAACAAGCGCACGCCGGACGGAGATTTTCTCTATGTCAACGGTGATGTCGGCACGGTAACCGGAATTGAAAATGCCGCAATTCCAACGGTTCATGTTTTACTGGACAGCGGCCGGGAGGTCGATGTCCAACCAAACAGATGGACGGAATGCGAATATGAACTGGAACTTGACCGCATCAGCGGCAAAGAGATGATCCGTCAGAAGGAGGTCGGGACTTTTTTTCAGCTTCCATTGAAACTTGCCTACGCCATCACGGTTCACAAGTCGCAGGGATTGAGCTTGGAGCGGGTCTATCTGAAACTCGGCAACGGCTGCTTTGCACACGGCCAGCTCTACACCGCGCTGTCGCGCTGCCGGAGTCTGGCGAATCTCCGGATGGATCGAATGCTTTACAGCGAGGATGTGATTCTGGATGAGGCCGTCCTGGAATTCTATCACACGCTGGAAGCTCCTGAAGAGCCGAAACGGGAAGTGTTGATGACTATCCCCCGGGAATACGAGGCGGCGATGCTGGCATATCTGGCGCAACTTCAGGGGAAGGCCCCGCCGACAACACCGCCTCCACCCCAGCCTCAGACAAAAGCTCCCGGAGAAGGGAAAAGAGAAGGGGAAATGGAATATTTCGATCTTTTTTCAATTACCTTTCAAAATGAGGGGCTGAAAACTTTGCCGGAAGAGGAAAAAGTGTATCAGCATGAGGATATCGACCATCTGCTGACGGTCTACCGGAACCAGACCGGTGATGAAAAAGAAAAAGGGGTTGCGAAGTGCGTCAACGGCAAAGGGTTCAACAAGGTTGACGCGCCGATCCTGACGCCACTGGCGGAATTTTATCTGAGGAACAAGTTTTTGTACCGCTCCGATCAGCAAACGGTTTCCCGGCTGATCCGGAAATATCATGCCCAATGGGAAGAATAACGCTATGAAGCGGTTGCGAAAAAAGCGCATGTTTCTCTGTAACATGATCCGTTTTTCAACATGAATGCCTGGGATAGACGTTCATTCAGCACCGCATCCTGTCGGCGATCCCGAAGGGAGCAGTACAAACTTGTGGTGGCGGTCTGGTGGCTCGATCAACTCGACCAGCTTCCGGAACTGCTCGCCGTTGCGTATCCGTGACTTCAACTTCAGAAGAAGGTTGAGTCTGCGCCAGTCCTCGTCGCTGAACTGATCAAGGCAGGGACAGGCCGTCAGCAGCTCTGCGGAACTGAAAAGAATGCTCCACCACATCGGTTTTGTGAACTGGTCTTGGCATGGACAGTGAGTCCAAAGCCGTGGGTTGTGCTTGACGACCCAGAACCAGTCGCACAAAGTGAAGTCATGCGTATCGATATCTGTGCTGAAATAACTGTCACTCGCCAGCAACCCGCTCCGTACAGCAGGGTGATCCGGGATTTCGCAGTAATGCAACAAGATCGGTTGGTGTCGTAACAAATTCTGCCATTGATACGGAGTAAAATCCCGCCAGCATGTACACCGCCATGCAAGCGACTGCTGTTTTTCAAGAATGGTGATCCACTCGTCTGGGGTGAAATCGGAGAAGGGGCAGAGTTCCTGGAGTTCCGGGTGTCGGGAGATGATGCGCCCACTGTTTTGGAGAAAGCAGTGCGGAAACGGATGCCTCTTCCTGGAAAAATACTGCACAGTTCCATTCCAGGTCGAGGAATACGTTCAGTTCTTGTTCGGTCATGATGATTTCCTTTCATTGATTTTTTGAATGCGGGATGTGAGTTGTTTTGTTGATGCTTGAGACGTATATAACTGAGAGTCGCAGCACCACATTAAAGTTCGAAGAGGTCTAAGTATGACATCGATTGCTTCTACAAGGGAGCAATTACATCAACCGTTTCAAGCTCATCTATTCAGAAATAATTTTTTATTTTCAAGCCAAAAGGTCCATTTCGTCATACGGTTCATACGGTTCGTACGGGGGATGTCAACTTCTTTATTTTTATATTCCGGTAACCGGAGCGGTTGGTCCAGCGGCCATCCGTGCCCGGGCGTTTGATGTCACGGC
>CALXOA010000019.1 GCA_944389895.1 uncultured Victivallis sp.
ACCGCTTGCTTTCGACGATCATACAATTCTTTTGAATTGATTTTTCTTGCATCTCGAAGTTCCATACTGGTAATATAGTACGTTTGAATAGATTCTACAAGTATTTTTGTTGCCTATCTATAATAACATGATTCCACGTGGAATCTTTTTTTTGATCAACATGATTCCACGTGGAATCAAAAAAAAAGGAGAAATGGATGAGTACCATACGCAAGGGGCGCGTGACGATCAGTGAGGTTGCCGAGCACGCAGGAATCTCCCGCGCCGCAGTTTACGCGGTTCTGAACGAGCATAAAAGGGTCAACATCCGGGTCAGTGAACCGATCCGCCGCAAGGTGCTCCGGGTGATCGAGGAACTTGGATACATCCCGAACGATTCGGCCCGGACGCTCGTTTCCGGGCGCAGTCACAGCATCGGCCTGATTCTGCAGAACGATTCCGAGCTGGCGTGACGCCTTTGTGCAGCGGTGGACACGGTATTCGGTCGCCACGGTTTTCTGACCATCCCCGCGCAACCTCCGGCAGCAGCGTGGAATGGGAGAAGGAGATTCTCAAACGCTTTCTCGGGCGGAATGTCGAAGCTCTCATCATCGGTCGGGTCACCCCGTCAGTCAACAGCGAACTGTTGCAGCAATATCGCGATTTCGGGATTCCGGTGATCAACATTTCCGGCCGGGCTGAAATCTGTTTCAACGAAACCAGAGTGATGGAACTCGCCGTTGAACATCTGGCCGCCAGCGGAATGCAAAACATCGGCTTTCTGGGCAGCCGGCGGTTGCTCGCGTTCTCCTGCGAACGGCGCCGCCTGAATCTTGAAGAGGCCATTGCCCGGTATCCGGGGACGAAGTTCACCGGAGTTGCACTGGTCGACGATTACGAAAGCTGTTTGAGATATGTTGGGAACATGAAACAAGCGCCAGACCGCCCGGATGCCGTGATCTGTTTCAACGATGCTCTGGCGGAACTCCTGATTCACTGCTGCAACCGCGTCGGGATCAAAGTACCGGAGGAACTCGGGGTCGTCGGAGTGGACGGGTACCCCACCCCCTACCGCCCGATGACACTCACCAGTGTGAAACTTCCGGCGGAAAAAATGGCGGAAAGGATCTGGGAAGTTTTCAACAATGGGGGAAATCCCGACACCCCCATTCAGATCGACCCCGAACTTGTCATCGGCCATTCAACCGAAAGGAATCTCCGGAAATGAAAAGA
Organism: uncultured Victivallis sp.; assembly: GCA_944389895.1. GTDB lineage: Bacteria > Verrucomicrobiota > Lentisphaeria > Victivallales > Victivallaceae > Victivallis. Next base: position 1,213 of record CALXOA010000019.1, read on the forward strand.
ATCCGTTTCACATTGATCGAATTGCTGGTCGTGATTGCGATCATCGCCATTCTTGCGGCCATGTTGCTCCCCGCACTCACTCAGGCGCGGGAAAAGGCCCGTACCACCACCTGCGTCAATAACCTGAAACAGTGCGGAACCGCCAGCGTCTTTTATGCCGATGCAAACGACGGGCGGATGCTGATGGGAAAAATCAGAAACGACAACAGCACGCTGACCAACAACTGGATGTCGCTGGTGCATCCCTATCTTTACGATGGAAAATTCGACGGGGAAATCAGGGGAGTCTATGCCTGCCCCTCGGTTCAGGCCGCGGATCATTATGATCCGGGCTTCCCCTTCTGTTACACCTGGAATGAGACCGTCCACAAACCGACCAGTGCCACTACCCTCTCCACCTGGGAAAAGCTCAGCAACATCCGGCAACCATCGCGGGTGATCGGGCTTGCGGAAGTCCGGACCGACGTCGCCTCCGACACCGGCTTTACCAACTATACGATGAGCCGGGTCGCCGGCCGTTACGGCGCCGGGCGTCACGGTCCCTACCGGAATAACGTCATGCTCTGCGACGGCCATGTCGAAACCAGCATCGGAATGTGGAGAGACAGCAACTCTCTGATCAACGGAACCAATTATCTGCTGAAAAATGAATAGGAATCCCCCCATGATCAGAATCCTCTGTACCGTTTTCCTCGCGGGAGTCGTTCTGCCGCTCTCAGCCGTCAGTGAAACCGATCGGGAACTCGCCGTCAGAAGGCAGCGGGTTACAGCAATCCGGGAACAGGCCGAAGCACTCCGCTCTCTTCAGCCGGATTTCGCCGACTGGGTCAAGCATCAGGAAAAAATTTACGATTCCTTTGAGAAGGCCCTGCGGTACGACAGGAAATACGCACCGGAACGAGCCCACTGGATTCTGGCGGACTACGATTTCCTGCTCACCATGATGGAACAGGAGGTAAAGTACTTCAAAACGCAACCGGACCCCGCCTCGACCGGTTCGATCTCGGTACTGGAGTTCGGCGCACAGGGGGACGGAGTCACGGATGACGCCCCGGCATTCCGCAAAGCCTTCGCCGCCGCTGCCGCCGGGCCGAAACGACAGGTGAGAATACCGGCCGGCCGGTATCTGCTCTCTCCGGAAGAAGGCGTAAAGCCTGTTTTCACCCTGCGGGGAGTTCGGGATGTCGAGATCACCGGCGAACCGGGAACCGTTCTGGAGTTGTCCACCCCGCGCCCGACGATTTTCCTGCTGGAGGATTGTGAAAATGTACGACTGCGAAACTTCCATGTCACGGCGAGTTACCAGCCGTTTACGACCGGCATCGTGAAAGAGGTCAGAAATCCGGATACCCTTCTGGTGGAGATGGATCCGGGGATGATCGCGCCGACGCATCCGATCTTCCGGGAGTGTCAGAGCAAGGGACTTGTCCGCTTCGCCTCCCAGGAGCTGCGTTCCGACGGCAAGACCCCCCGCGCACTCAGTATCGCCGCGCACTACAGGGAGCCGGAAGTGGAACATATCGATGGAAATCTCTACCGTTTCCGATTTCCCAAAACCGAGGCGGCGGAAAAAGAGTATCGACCGGGCATGCGGATGATCTATTATGCGCGGGATTACGGGAATCATAAATTCAGCAACATCGGCAGCGACCATACCCGGATCTCGGGAGTTTCCATCGACACCAGTTCTGCGATGGCCTTTCTGAGCCGCGAAAGCAACGTCTTTTTTCTGACCGACTGCACGGTGAAGGCAAAGGGACATACTTTCGTCGCCACCGCCGCCGACGGCGTCTATCTCTACAATTCCATATTGGGCGGCTACATCGCCCGCAACGACATCGGCGACCTCGGTGATGATTACCTGAACGTCCATACTCAGATTCGGCGGATCACCCGCCGGAACGGTCGTTACATCTATCTGCCGATCGGTATTGCAAAAGGTTTATTCGACCGGATGACGCGGGTCGGCCTGATTCGCCGTTCCCGTGGCGACGCTTTCATCTCCGCCGAATATGAAATCAAAAATAAATCGATCGTAACACATTTTGAAAACGGGAAACCGGTCAAGCGACTCAAACTCGAACTGGCGGAGGAACTTCCGGATCTGGTCACCTCGGAGAACCGGCAGGCCGAAGGAAAGGCCGAGCCCGACTATCTGGCATTCCCGGAACTGCAACTTCACGGGCTTGTCGTCGCGGAGAACCGTTTCAGTCGCGGGGTCTCGCGGATTCTGCCCGGGGGACGCAACTGGCTGCTGGCGGACAATGAGATCGACGATCCGCTGGGCTGGATTCTCTTCACGATGATAGAGAGTTGGATCGGTCATCCCGATGAAACATTCTTTCCCCGCAATATCACCATTTCAGGAAATCGTTTTCATTCGCTGCACAAGAGCATCTTCACCTTCGGCGGCGGTTTCTCCTCGGGACAACCGGAAACGTTTCCTGCGCACTTCTTCATCAACAACAACCGTTTTTCCGTCGAGAGTTACGGAGACAACACGCTGCCGTTGTTCCTTATTCGAGGCGTCGATCATATGGTATTCACCGATAACGAGATCCACATTCCGGCCACCCGGGGCGAACTGTTCATGATCGAAGAGAGCCGGGGAGTTGTCACAACCCCCAACCGAATCACCCGCTGAACAAAATTGACAATTCCGGGAATCGATGCTATTTTTTTAATACCCGTGGAATCAACTATGGAGGATAAAACAATGAGATTTTTTCTGGCGATGACGGCAATCTGTTGCGGGGGCAGCGTACTCGCGCTATCCATTCCCGTGGAAAATCTGCGCCCGAATGCATCGCTGACAAACGTGGAGATCAGAGATGGGGAGTTTCACGCCGATGTATCCGGCGGTGATCCTTACATCAATACCAGGGATTTTCCCGCCTTCAAAGCGGCGGAAAATCAGATTCTCAGATTCGACCTTCTGGCGGGCGAAGGAAACAGCCCGGAGTGTCAGCTTTTCTGGATCACCGACGAGGATCCAAAGTTCGATGAGGCGAAGAGCCTCCGGCTCACAATTCCGAAGTTCGGCGAATGGGTGACTCTCCAGGCGGACCTGTACGGCAAACCGACCTGGAAGGGCAATATCGTCGGATTCCGGTTCGACCCGGTGGCCAACAACAGCCACAAGAACATCGCACTGCGCAACATCGAATTTTCGCCGCTCCCGGTACTGGAGTTGCCGATGACCGGCTGGACCGTCAACGACCACATCAAAAGTCGTGAGACCGGGGATGGTGTGCTGAGCGCGACGCTGACTCCCGGGAAGAACGACCCGAACCTCAATGGTCCGGCCCTCTCCCCGCTGCCCGCGGAAAAATTCCGCTATGTCAAATTCGATCTGGCGGTGCCGGCCGGGGCGGGCGAGAATGCGCAGCTCTTCTTCCAGACGAAAGAGATGAAAGGTTTCGCAGGTAATGCGGTTGCGAATTTCAAGGTGATTCCGGATGGTGAATTTCACAGTTATGTGATCAACCTCTCCGACAATGCCGCATGGAAGGGACAGATCATCCGGATCCGGATCGACCCCACCAACCGGGTTCCCCAGGAAGGGACAGTCCGTCTCCGCAACGCCCGGATCGACAGCAGCAACTGATCCCGAAATACAGAAAAAGGGCTGTCGCATACCTTATGAGGTTTTGCAACAGCCCCTTTTTTACCAGCTCTTTTTTAAGACATCACCGTTTTCTCGGATCGGTAAACCAGCTTCCGGCGTTTTTGATGATCTCGCGATAACCGGGACTCTCGACATGCCCGTCGTAGAAGAGCCCGTTCGCTCCCTGCAGATGACGCGGAGCAATCAATCCCATCCGACTGCTCTCGGAAATCATCTCGCCGCCGGAAGTAAAATAGGCCATGATTTTCGCTTCATTGTACGAATAGACCAGGTGATCCAACGCATCGACCCATGCCATCCGATACGCCGGACGGGCAACCTGAGGCAGCTTGTACCCGGCAGGATCTGCCCAGTTGCCGTCATTCAGACCAGAATAGTTGACTCCGTAGGCATAGGTCAGCATTCCCACCTTGAGGGAGTTGGTATTGATGACCGACATTGCCGCCCGTGATTTCGGGCAGATCATCGAGACATTGTATCTGCCGTCTCCGGTTTCCGTCGTTGAATTCACTCCGAGCAACTGCCGCCAGGGATCGTTATTGTACCAGGTCGGACTTGCCACAGGAACCCACCAGTCATCGTTGCCGCCGGCATAGAGAATGGCGGAGGTACCGTACTGCTTCAAGATTCCGGAACATACCGTACGTTGAGCGGTATCCCTCGCACGGTTGAGCGCAGGAAGCAGCATCGCCGCCAGAATGGCGATGATCGCAATCACAACCAGCAACTCGATCAGGGTGAATCTCTTAATCCAATTCATTTCAACAGCGTACTCCTTCCTTTTTGAAAGCATGTTCCGACAGACAACAATGAGTGTCCTCCGGTGGAAATGGGTAATTATTTCCGTGAAAACTCCGACATCCTTATTCTTTAATTATAGCAAAAAAATCCTGAAAAGCAACCCCCCGTTGAAGAGAATTCTCCGAAAAAGTAATCTGTTACCCGATTTCGTTACTCCCCCAATATGCAAATACGCCGGTAGACCGTGAAGTCAACCGGCGTATCTCGTATTTTTCGAACAATCCTCTAGCGGAAAAAACGAAATCTCCCGAAACTTGACGGCCCGGCAGGCCACCCCTTGATTCCGGTGGCGAAAAGGTTCATCGACAGAAACGCACTGCCGTGCAGTTTCAAGAACTCGGGATTGCGGAGGCGTTTATAGCGCAATACGTTCGCTTTCAAGACACCGCCGTCGACCGGGCGGCCGCCGGGAATGTTGCTCCAGGGAATTGCCAGTTCCACCGTCCAGACACAACGTTCCGGAACCTCCGGATACGGCAACCGCCCGACGGCACTGAGAATGCCGGAGAAATTCCACGCCACATCGACCTCAAACTGATTGTACTTGTTCCAGAACAATCTGGCGTCATAAACCGTTCCGCGCGGCGAGATCGACAGCTCGTACAACCAGCGGCCGGTCGGACATTGAACCATCAGTTCACAAATCTCCTCCTTCCAGATCGGTGCGTCACGCCCGGTCAACGTCGCCAGCGGTTCATCATCGGAACAGACGAAGCTCAGGTACCAGTATTCCTCATCAGCGAGAGTCCGGAACATCGTCAGATAATTTTCAACGATCAGATTGCTGGTGGAACCGTCATGATTGACCAGATCATAGGCCGGCGCCCGATCGAACCACTGCTCTTCAAGTACTCCGTCCACCACAATCGGAGCGGAAGCCGGATTCACGGCAACCGCCTCCTGCCAGCGTTGTGCCCGGAGAAACGGAGCGGCCAGTAACAGGACAAGAAACAACACGCCGCGCAACATGAGTTCCCTCCCCTACCGCAACCAGAGCGATTTCTCCGCGCCGGGCGCGGCGAAAACGATCGTTTCACCATCGATCTTCACGGCATACGGCTGAACCGGAGCCGGAAACGTCGTCAGTTTGAGTTTACCGGCTTCGATTCCCGGCAACGTCACCCGCCATGGCTCACGGGAGAAACTTGCGTAAGGCTCATCACGTTTTTCCGGCCCGACGAAACCGTAACTGGAGAAATGGACGCCACGGCGATTTTTCGTGATGATCGAATCCGGATTGTCGACGGATGCCACCAGACGACCGTCAAGCCGCAACTCCCTTACGCCCCAGAGCGCAAACTTGCCATTGCCGGTCAGAATCGCAAATCCGCAGGGACGCATTCCGTGAACCTCGATCCGCCCGATCGGCGTATCGACCGCCGCATCGCAGAGTTCACCGTCGAGATTGCCGATCACCGCGCCGTTCTCGTAGACGCTCGCCCGCCAGCCGACGGGGTCGATCAGATGTTTCTGCATCCGCTTCGTTGCAAATTCACCGATCACATCGTTGCGCTCGAAATCAGCATGCCGGACCGGTTGATATTCGATCTCCCCGCGCATCGAGCACCCCTGCGACGTACCGTAAAGCACCCGGACCACCCGGCGCCGATCGTCGGACAGAACATTGTTTCCATCGATCCCCATCAGGTTGAAATAACAGTCGCCGTAAACCAGTTCGACCAGAGGAACCCAGCTGCTGCCGTCGGTGAAAAGCCGTGCCCCGGCATCGACATTGCCGCCGCGGGCGTAGTTTTCGGCGAAGTCGAAGGAGTCGAGCATCTGTTCCTGCCCGTCTTCGGTGCCGAGGATGTACTCCGGGAACGCGGTACGGAACGCTTTGAATGCCGCGCATTGGCCCTGATGATTGCTGTCGCGCCCGTAATATTCGTAGCCGGCGTGATCGTTCATGTCGATGTAGGGAGACGCTCCGCCGAGCTGATCGAAGAAGATGCCTCCGAAAAGCCCCAGCTCCTGAAGTTTTTTCAGGACCGGCAGATTGTCTTCGATCATGAATTTCGGAGAAACCCAGCGCAGCCGCGAACCGTTCCAGAGCGAGAAGGGATTGGGTTCCATGTTGCGTCCACGTACCGATTTGGAGATCCGGTAGGACGGCGCATCCTCGTCGAAATTGGCAGGATTCACATAGTAGACCACCGGCATCTCATTCCGCCGTGTGAACTCGAAGAATTTCCGTACCCCCTCCATACCGCCGATCCGCTCGGCCACCGGCAGCAGATCGGGATAACCGACATCGTGCGGACCATACCAGCCATCGAACCGGTACCCCGGCCGCACACCGTAGAGTTCCTCGAATTTCCGCATGTACTCCATCGCTTTGTCGTAGGAGAGCGACAGCCGGCAGGTCTGCTGTTTCCGGTCAAACGGGACGTAGGAACGTCCCCCCATGCCTTCAAACCCGCACACCTTGATGACGCCGTTGAAAATGTGCTTTTCAAGCTGCGGCCGGGCTGCGAGTTTATCCGCTGCCTTGACCTGCGCCCACGGCTGCCGCCGCGCCCAGTCGCCGTAAACCCGGGCAAAGTCGTGATAGTCCGCCGAAGCGAACGGTACGATCACATAATCATACGGAATTTCATACCGCTCCGTTCCGTTGAGCAACGCATCCTCATACCAGCCGAGGAAGATGCCGCGGGCGTTCCGCCCGTGAAAGTTGAACTTCAGGAAACCGCGATTGTCCTCTGCATAGAGAAGCGCTCCTCCGGCGGGGCCGTAGTAACCGGAAAACTGCATCCACATATGTCCCGGTGCGGGACGCGAAGTATATTCCGGCAGCTTGTCCCCACGCCAGATCAATCCGGAACGATAAGCCTGCACCACCCGGGAATCCGCCGTCGGCCGGAAACCGACGAGTTGCGAGAGGAAGAGCCGCGGGCGTTCAAAAACCCCCGGCTTGCCGGTGATCGCATAGGATACGCGGAGCCGGTCGCCTTCAGTGGCACGAATGGAATACTTCATTTCAAGCGTGTAGTTGCCGTTCTGCAACTCATGGCGCGTAATGTAACGGCAGCCGTCAGCATCCTTTTCGATCCGGCCGCCGAGAAAACGGCTGTTTTTCGGGAAGAAGGGCTGGCGGTTGAGTTCGGCACGCCAGAAATTCTGCGGGTCGACCGGCAGTGAAACCACGCGCCCGTCCCCGGTCAAAGTCAACTCGGTCAAACCTCCGTCACGGTCGAACACGGCACGGATCTTCCCCTGCTCCAGCACAGCGGCGGGCTTCTCCCCGCGCATCCTGCGCATTTTCGCCGCGATCTCGGTGGCCGGAAGCATCGTGTCGTCGATCTCCACCGCGGCGATCCGTCCGGAAAAATTCCAGGCGGGACTCCGTTTTTCCGCCTCGAGCAGAGGCGCCCCCAGTGTGAAGCGGTCCTTGCCGAGATGGATGGGAACCGGCGATTTCCGTGCAGTCGGTCCGTTGTCATTCAGGAAAAACAACACCTGATCTTCATTCCACGCGACTGCGGCGGTATTGACTTCCCCACGGCGGATCACACCACCGGCAAACTCACCGAATGTTCTGGTCTTTTCTCCGAAAAAAGTGAGGATAATCCGGTTATCCGGTTCCCGCACCATCGACAGACTGTTCGGCTGCCAGTGCATATTCCCCATCTGAAGGAGGATGTCAGGATGTTTCCCCTTTTTATCCACCCCGAACGACTCTCCCGGCACGAAAGCCAGAATCACCGTTCCACTCCGGGAGAGTTTTTCCCCGTCGAATGCGAGGCGCAACCGGGATTCCGGCGTGAGTTCAAAACCGCCTGCCGGAGCGGAAACTACATTCTTCGACTCCGCGGGAACTGCGTTTTCAAGCGTCAGCAACGTTGTCGCCTGTCCGGCGCCGCACAGGGCAACGCAACAGGCAGAGAGAATACATTTTCTGATCATCACAGGAACCTTATTATTATTGCATTATGGGAAATTTCATTCGTAATAGGAGAGTCGGTCGGACGTGGCGTGCATATCCACATAAAGAATATTTCTCGAGTTTCCGAAGTGAGGCCAGCTGGTCTGCTGATAATCGACCACCTCATGCAGATGTGCCTCCTGGAGATAAAGGCGATGAGCGGGATCCTTGAGTTGTGACAGCTTCCGGTTCCAGACCCAGCCCCACACCCGGTAGCGGCTGTACATGTAGTTGGTGCTGCCCTCCTGGACGTTCAACCAGGCATAACTGCTGCGGTAGGAACCGTCGATCAGGGCCTTCTGTTTCCTGATCATTCCGCGGGAATTCTTCGGACACCAGAAAATCCGCTCTTTGCCTTCACTCCAGCGTACAGTACTTCCGCCGAGATAGGGAGCGACCGGACCTCCCCAGCGGTGGGGCTGGTTCGGATTGTAGCTCAAGTCCAGCGGGTCGCCACCGGATCCGGTTGCGGCATCACGGTGCTTCGGCATCCGGTCGTTGGATTCCTGCATGTACATCGCAGTTCCGGTACCGATCTGCCGGAGATTGCTCAGACAACTGATCTGGCTGCCACGCTCGCGCGCCTGATTCAACGCCGGAAGCAACATCGACGCCAGAATCGCGATGATCGCTATCACAACCAGCAACTCGATCAATGTGAACCCATACCGACTTTTTCGATTTGCAGACTCCAACATCCTCATGTCTCACCCCGTTTCATGAAAAAAGGGACAACACCTGAAAACCTCCTTCCAGGCACGGTACAGGCCGTTCCCGATCCGGAGAACGGCCTCAAACCGTTTTCACACAATCCCCGCAGAAAAATCCATCAGTTGTAAGAGAGGCGGTCTGCCGACACGTGCAGATCAAGATGCAGAACGCTCTTGGTGTTGCCGAAGTGAGGGCGATCGGTCGACTGATTGACCCCCGTCTCATGCAGATGCGACTCCTGCAGGATGATCCGATGAGCAGGATCCTTGAGCTGCGACAGTTTCCGGTTCCAGACCCAGCCCCAGCAACGATAACGAGCGTAGAAATAGCTGGTGCTTCCTTCCTGCGAATTGAGCCATGCGTAACTGCTGCGGTAGCTGCCGTCGACCTGTCCTTTCTGTTTTCTGATCATACCGTTGATGTTCAAAGGGCACCAGAAAATCTTCACCTTTCCCTGACTCCAATATTCCGTGGTACCTCCGAGATAAGGAGCAATCGGCCCACCCCACCGGTGAGGCTGGTTCGGGTTGTAACTCTCATCCATGGCGTCGCCGCCGGAACCGGTCGCCGCATCACGATGTTTCGGCATCCGGTCATCGGAATCCGGCATATACAGTGCAAAACCGGTTCCGAGCTGTTTGAGGTTACTCTGGCAACTGATCTGCTTACCGCGTTCACGCGCCTGATTCAATGCCGGAAGCAATATCGCCGCCAGGATTGCGATGATCGCTATTACGACCAAAAGCTCAATCAGTGTGAATTTTTCCATCCGACATCCGGCCCAGTCTCTATACCCACTCATATTGCAACCTCCTTTGCTTGATGAGAAAGGATTTTCACGGATCTGTTTTCAATGACCACAGGTGTAACTTCAACCTGTCCGGACAGCTTCATGTGGTGCCCCACCCGGTCTTCGACGATATCAAGAATGGCACGAGCCATCTCGGTACGCGGGGTAGAGACACAGGTGAGTTCAGGGGACTCAGGAGGAACTCTGCCGAATCCGAGCACACTGAGTTCATCCGGGACCCGGACACCGATCTCGCGCAAGGCCCGGAGCGCTCCGGACGCGGTATCGGAACTGACCACAAAAAGGGCAGAAATATCAGGCAGACCTGAGCTGAAATTTTCCCGGATATACCGATAGGCGTTCTCTATTGAATTTTCTCCGATCCTGGTATTACAGTCGAAAAGTTCGACATGGCAGAAATTGGTTCGGGCGCAGAGGGTGAAACTCTTCACCAACTCGTTTGAAGAAAACTGATGCGGCTCGGAAAAGAGTACTCCCAGCCGGCGATGCCCCGCCTGATAGAGGTAGTTCACCGCGGCAATTCCCGCCTCACTGTTGTTGCCGCAGACATAGCAGATCCCCTCGACCCTGACGATCGAACGACTGATCACCACCGGAACGCAGCAGCGATTGATCCGGATGATCTGTTCCGGGGTCAGAAAATCATTGGCGAGACTGTCGATCACAATCGCATCCGCATCGAAGTCGTTCAACTTCGTACAGACGTCCTCCTTGAAACTGAAGTGCTGTAACTCAAAACGCAATCCACGCCGCAACGTTTCGTCCCGCAGCAACTCGATCATCTCGACAATACCGAGACTCGGCCAGCTGTTTGCAAGCAGCAGCACCTTGGGCGGCAACACAGCCGCCGGATGATGCACAAAAGTACCGCGACCGATGAAGGACTCTATCAACCCAAGCTCACGCAGCTTTTTCATTCCGGCAGTCACCGTCGCCTGACTGACCCGGTACTCTTCCATGATCTGACGAACCGAGGGAAACGGTGCACCGTCCGGCATCAGTCCGACCCGGGTCCGCAACTGCCGGAACAGTTCGTCACTCTTATTTTCCACAACCATCTGCCGATTCCATATCCTGTTTTGAATGTATCTATTATCGATACATTCTCTTTCATCTTCTTCCGGAGGGGCCGGAAGAGTGGAAGAAAGAAGCGGTGTGTCTATTTTCGATACACCTATAATTATGACACAGATTCCATCAAAAAGCAACCGACGGATGAAAAAAAAAGTGTTTTTTTTTAAAATTCCATTGGAAAACTCCCTTCCAGAGAAGAAACTCCCCCGGAACCGCTCTCCCGGATTGCTTTCCCGGGCTACAGCCATTATATTGAGAATTACACAGGAAGCATCTTGTTTCCCGCGAGGCGAGAGGATGCGGCTTCAGTTTCAACTTTCACAGACACATTATGGAGAATCAATTCATGAGCCACTCATCGGGCGCCGTCACCCGGCCGTTGCAGATCTACTCATTCGGGGAAGTGTTGTTCGATCTTCTTCCGGATGGACCGCACCTCGGCGGAGCACCTCTGAACCTTGCGGTACACCTCCACCAGCTGGGAGTTGAGACGCATCTGATTTCAGCCGTCGGCGACGATCCCCTGGGCACGGCGGCACTGGCCGGAATCGTGGAACAGGGACTCTCGACCGAATACGTAGCCACGGTGCCGCAGCCGACCGGAACGGTCGCTGTGACGCTCGATGCGGCAAAAGTGCCGACCTATCACTTCAGTGAAAACAGTGCCTATGACAACATTCCAGTTCCGGTACTCGCTGACCGGACCGCTGATCTCTTCTGTTTCGGGACTCTCGCGCAACGGAACGACATTTCGCGTGCGACGTTGAAACAGCTCCTTTCAAGCATCAATGCACCGGTGTTCTGCGACGTGAACCTCCGCGGAAACTACTACTCCAAGGAGATTCTGGAAGAATCGTTGAATGCGGCAAACATCGTCAAGCTCAATGAAGATGAACTCCCATGTATCGCCGCGCTCTTCGGATTTCCATCGGAGTGCGGCGCTTTTGCGGAACGCTTCCAGGTTGAAACGGTGATCCTGACCCTGGGCCCGGCGGGATGCCTCGTTCTAAGCGATGGGCACGAAGTGCGCTCCCCCGCCTTTCCGGCGAAAGTGGTCAGCACCGTCGGAGCGGGAGATTCTTTCAGCGCCGCTTTCCTCTATCACCTTCTCTCCGGGCATGGTGTCGAAGAAGCGGCCGCCGCCGGCAACCGGCTTGCAGCCGAAGTCGCTTCCCGGCCCGGCGCCTTTTAAGAAAATCTGGTTGAAGACTCCCGGCACCGATTCAGGAAACCGCCGACCCGCCGAAGGCAGAAAATAATTAAAAAAAAAGCCGGACCTCTTGACATCCGGATCAAAATATGTCATAATTAAAGCTGAGATATGAAACGTTTCATACATAGCGTTCTCCAATCTTTGAAAAAAAATGCAATAATCCAGTTATGAAACGTTTCATTTCAGAGGCAGACGAACCCATTCGCGGAGATCAGGGTGTTGAAAAGGACCACACAGCACAAACCGGTGACACTCAAGCAGATCGCTGAACTTGCGCACTGTTCTCTGGCCGCAGTTTCGACGACGCTGAACCAGCCGCAGAGCAACTCCGGGGTGAGCGCTGAGCGCCGGGCCCGGATCAAGGCGATCGCTTCGCAGCTCGGTTATCACCCTAATTTCGCCAGCCAGAGTCTGAAGCGGGCCCGGTCACGTACCATCGGTGTCTATGTGCAACCGAAAATCTGGCGAAACATCGGCAACGACTATGAAATATCGATTTTTAAAGGAGTTGAACGCGCCGCGGTCGAACACGGTTATGATATTCTGGTGCTCAATATGAACAGCAGTATCCTGCCGGAAGTTTGTGCCGAACGACTTGCCGAACAGCGAATAGACG
>CALXOA010000020.1 GCA_944389895.1 uncultured Victivallis sp.
AGAGTTCCGGATGCTTCGCCAGCCACTCTTCGTATGATTTCATGGTCTCCGGAGACGGAACAAAGCCTTCATTCCTGACTCTCCAGTCGATACATCTCATGTTCAATTCGTGGTCTCGCTCATGCGCCCGACGGCCTGCGGGCGTGGAGGCAAACGCAGCGGCACGAAGTTTATCCCTTCGCGTCGGTTCATACCACTCTTCCTGCATTTTCACACCTCCACAATGGCTATATGACGGAAGCCGTCTTTTACGACGTCCTCTTTAATATAACCCGGTTCCCACGGTTGTAAAGCGCGGAACTTGCATTTCCGGTCGAAAAGCACCTCTTTGTCCGTATTGATCCAGGAGTGCTGCCCGATAAACGCCCCGCTGCGGCTCCGAACCACATGAAACATGATCTTGCAATCCGCCTTCGGATTGGCATACTGCCTTGCGGAATCCATACTTACCGATGTCGAGTTGAATCCTTTCAGCCCGAAAATACTGTTGCTCAAATTGTCTAGTAATTCCTTGAATTTTCTCCTTCGTCGGCAGGTTGATGCAGCGGTAAACGCTCCTGCAGTCCGGCACCGGTGCGGTTTTATCCCGGTTGCGCTTGAAAGGCAACGCGAAGCGTGATACATTCCCCCAACACAGTTTCCGGATGCCGGGATTCCGGCGAGAACGCAGCGGGAGGGAGACGCATGAAGGATTCTCTGCATTTCAGCCGGGCGGTGCGGCTTGGCGGTACATTTGATGTGATCGTTGCCGGCGGCGGTCCGGCAGGATGTGCGGCGGCAATCGCCGCCGCACGTCTGGGGGGCCGGGTATTGTTGATCGAGGCGACCGGAATGCTCGGCGGAATGGGGACCGCCGGACTGGTTCCCGCATGGTGTCCCTTTTCCGATCAGGAGAAGATCATCTACCGCGGGATTGCCGAAGAGGTATTCCGTGCTTCGGCCACACAGGTGACGCTGCCGGATCCGGAAAGACTCGACTGGGTTCCGATCGATGCCGAAGCGTTGAAACGGGTCTATGACGATCTGACGGAACAGGCCGGTGTCGAAGTAAGGTTCGGTGTTCAGCTGGCGGCGGTTGAGATGCGTGATGAGCGCCACGTCGATGCGGTGATCACCTCCGGCAAGGATGGATTGCTCGCCTGGCGTGCCGCCGTCTACATTGACTGTACCGGAGACGGCGATCTCGCGGCATGGGCCGGGGCGGAGTGCGAAATGGCACCTGAATGTCAACCGGCCACCTATTGTTTTCATCTGGGGAACGTCGATTCCAAAGCCTATCTGCATGCGGAGTCGCTGCATGGCAGCAATCCGGCAAGTCCGGTTCACCGGATTCTGGAATCCGGTCGTTTCCCGCTGATTGTCGGCACTCACATGTGTCAGAGTCTGGTTGCGGAAAATACCGTCGGGTTCAATGCCGGGCATCTGTGGCGGATCGACCCGACTTCAAGCGCCGGCATCAGCGCCGGCTTGAAGCAGGGGCGGCGGATGGCGGCCGAATATCTGCGTGCGTTGCGTGAATTTGCACCGGAGAGTTTCGGCGACGCCTGTCTGGCGGAAACCGCGCCGTTGCTCGGCATCCGGGAGGGAAGGCGGGTCGTCGGCGAATACCGTTTTACCGCGGAGGATTATCTGGAGCGCCGCAGTTTCGAGGACGAGATCGGCCGCAATGCCTATTACATCGACGTCCACGGAAGTCGTGAGGCCGAAACCGGCGGCCGGAATAAATTTTTGAAATTCGAGCGTTACGGCCGGGGAGAGAGCCATGGCATACCCTACCGCTGTCTGGTACCGCGCGATCTCGACAATGTACTGGTTGCCGGCCGCTGTATCTCAAGCGACCGGGCTGCGAACGGGAGCCTCCGGGTGATGCCGGTCTGTCTGGTGACCGGCCAGGCGTCCGGCACCGCCGCGCGGCTTCTGGCCGCGTCGCCCGGCACCGCCGCGCGCGATCTCGAACCCCGGCGTCTGCGTGAAGTGTTGCGTGAAAACGGCGCGTGGTTTTGTTGACCGCAGCCTCCACTCATGGGCGCATGAAGGTTCCTCCGTTGAGGTTGATGATCTCTCCGGTCAGGAAGGCCGTAGTGGCGATGTTCCAGACCGCTTCCGCCACCTCGGCGGGCGTGGCTCCCCGTCCCAGCGGAATCCGTGCGGCCTCCTCCGCAAGTTGTTCCGGCGTCAGCCGGACTGTCGCCAGATCGGTCAGGATCAGACCGGGTGCGAGCACGTTGGAGGTGATTCCGAAGGGGGCGCCCAGGGCTGCAAAGCCGCGGCTCAGTGCGTGCAGCGCAGACTTCGAGGCGGCATAGGAGAGCATCCGGGCGGTGGCCGGCTGGTAGGCCCAGAGACTTGAGATGTGGATCAGTCGCCCCCAGCGTTTGGGTTTCATGCGTTCAAGTGCGAATTTCCCGCAGAGATAGGCACCTTTGAGATTGATCCGCATCACCTGATCCCACCATTCGCCGTCGCTGAGCCCGGCGGCGCGCCGGTAGGGATCGATCCGGGCGTTGTTGACCAGAACGTCCACATCGCCGATCTGGTCGAACATCCGCTCCACCGCGTCCTCGTCTCCGATATCGCACCGGAAGATTTCTCCGCCGGTTTCGGCGGCCACCCGTTCGGCGGCGGCCCGGTCATGGGCGTAGTTGATGATCACCCGGCATCCGGCGGTTGCAAAACGGCGTACGACGGCCTCACCCAGACCGCGTGACCCGCCGGTGACCAGAACGGTTTTTCCGTCAAGTTCACTCATTTCCCTCTTCCTTCTCTCCGCCTGAGCCGGCCAGTTTTTCGCGCAGTTTCCTGTACTGCTCCACGGAGATGTGTTCTTCACGTTTCCTGCGGGCGAATTGCCGCCCGGTATCCCCGTTTCCGTAGAGCAGATCGACGGCAATCGAGGTGAGAACTTTGGCGGATTCAAGACAGGCGCACTCCGGATCGACGATTCGGAAATCCGCACCGTGGGAGGTCCCCGCAACCCCCGGAACTTCTCCATGCAGCGCCGGCAGAACGCAGCTGACGTCGCCCATGTCGGTGGAACCGGGACTCATGTAGATTTCCTTGACGAAATCATTGCCGGGATGAAGGCTGTCGAAGGCGTTGCAGCAGAGCCGGTAAAGTTCCGGATCGTTATGCATCGGCTGGGCTCCCGGCAATGTCCGCAATTCCAGTTTGCATCCGGTCGCCAGTGCCGCTCCCCGCATCGCCAGATCGAACCGGTGTGAAAGATCGGTCAGAAGTTCAACCCGGTTGGCGCGCAGCATGTACTCCATGGAAGCGGAACCGGGAAGGATATTGACCGCCTCTCCGGCATGGGTGATGATCCCGTGGATCCGCACCATGCTTTCCCTGCTGTAGCGCTCCCGCAGCAGAGCGAGTGCGTGGCGGGCAAGCTCGATGGCGTCTGCTGCGTTGGTTCCGTTCTCGGGGGAAGCTGCGTGACAGCTCAGCCCCCGGAAGGTGACGCATTTGAGAACCACGCCGTTGGAATCCATCGCCCGGTGACCTCCGACGTGAAGCATTACGGCGGCGTCCACGTCATCAAACGCGCCTTCGAGGATCATGGAGGCCTTGCCCGAGGTTGCCGGGATCTGACCGGAGGCCAGCAGTTCGGAACGGTAGTCCAGTTCGATACTCTCCTCCGCCGGGCAGCCGAGAAAGGCGATTTTGCCGCAGAGATGCGCTGCAGCGCCGGAGTCGCACAACCCCATTGCCGCGGCGGTCATCGCCGCGATGTGAGTGTTATGACCGCAGGCGTGAACGGCACCGGTTTCCGGATCCGCATCGGGGTGGTTCGGGTTGAGCAGGGCGTCGAGTTCCCCCAGCAGGGCGCAGACCGGGCCTTCCCGGCCGGTGTCGAGATCGGCGCGGAAGCCGGTCAGGGCATATTCATGGATCGGCAGGCCGAGTGCCGTGAGTTTTTCCCGGACCACCCGCGAGGTCCGCTTTTCCCGGAAGCCGGTTTCGGGGTGATGCCACAGGTCATCAGCCAGGGCCAGGATCTCCGGGCCGCGCCGGTCGATTGCGGTGTGAATTTCGTGTTTGAGCTGATCGATCGTCATTCCTGTTTCCTCTTTTCAGTTTCCTCTTCTGCTGTTCTGTTACCAGTCGGCGATTGCCCCGTCCGGGCGTTGAATGCGCGGGGTGTATGGTTCGATCGGCGGATGTGCCCGGCAGAGCTCTTCATTGAGTTCGATTCCCCAACCGGGTCCCTCCGGAATCTTCAGATAGCCGTTTTCGACGGTCAACGGTTCGGTGATCACCTCGTTGCGCCAGTCGTTCAAAAACAGCCGCTCCTGAATCAGAAAGTTCGGTGAGACCGCGTCGAGATGGAGCGAGATGGCGGTCAAAACCGGACTCATCGGACCGTGCGGTGCGACAAAGGCTGCGAAGGCGTCGGCAAGATGTGCGATCTTCAGCCCTTCACCGAAACCGCAGGTATGGCTGAGATCCGGCTGAACGATTGACGCGCCGTGCCGTTCCAGCAACGTGCGGAACTCCTGTTTGAATGCAAGTCGCTCCCCGGATGCCACCGGAATGTGGATGGCGGCAGCCACCCGCGCCAGACCGTCGACGTCCTCCGGCTGCACCGGCTCTTCGAAGAAGGTCATGCCCAGTGGTTCGAACGCCCTCCCGAGTTCGATCGCGAAATCGGCGTCGTAGCGACCATGCCCGTCAAACATCAGGGGGGCATCGTCGCCGACTTCGGTGCGGATTGTTTCCGCGGCCCGGATGATGGTCCGCCGGAGCGCCGGATCGCGAATCGGCCAGCCGGGGAGGGCAATGCTGAATTTGAAGGCGTCGTATCCGGCCGCGCATGCCGCATGGAGCCGTTCCCGGATCTCTCCGGGATCGGTGGATCCACCGGTCCAGCCGTTGACGTAGACCCGGATTTTATCGCGACAGGCGCCGCCGACGAGGCGGTGCACCGGTTCCCCGAGCGATTTCCCGAGAATGTCCCACAGCGCCAGTTCGATTCCGGCGACGGCGCTTCCCTTGATCACGCCCCCTTTCCAGAAGAGCGAACGGGTCATTGTCTGCGTCAGGTATTCGATCCGGCGCGGGTCCTCCCCGAGCACCAGCGCCTCCAGATCCCGGAGGGCACCGAGAACCGCGTGATCGTGGCTCTCGAGAGTTGCTTCCCCGAGGCCGGTGATTCCCTCGTCGGTGTGAACTTTGACGAAGATGTAGTTGCGGTTCGACAGTCGGCCGCACCCCGGGGTGGGGGCGCCGACGACCAGAGGTTCGATGCGTGTGATCTTCATGGAACGTTTCTCCTCGGGTCAGGCCAGTTCGATCGCTTTGCGGTCGGTCAGAAAGAGGGGATAATCCGTAAGCGGAAGATCACGATAACAGACCTCCCCGTTGGGACGGCGTTCGGCGTCGAGCGGACGCCATACCGTGCCGGTGAGCGGATCGATCAGCACGGGATCGTTGATGGGCCGGTCGGTTTCGTCGAGCGTGACCAGGGTGATGCCGCAGCGCCCGAACCACTCCCTCTGGAGATCCTCTGCAAGATAGTAACCGTAGAACGGATAGCCGTCGCGCAGGAAACTGCCGTATTGTATGCCGAGCCTTGGAAGCGCCCCTTCGTTGCGCAGATCGTATCCGGAGGGCTCGACTTCGAACGAGAGCAGTTCCGGTTCACAGCGGGAATCGAAGAGCACTGCCATGCGCCGCATTGCGTGAAAGCCCAGTTTGGGCAGATAGTCACGCGTCTTGAGCAGCCCGAGTTTCGTGTAGCGCTGCGCTTTGCCGTCGGCGGAACGGTAGGGATTCTCGAGCAGATCGGCGAGGTGGAAGTAACTGGTCAGTTCCAGTCCGAGCTTCCGGTCGAGGAAGACCCGGCGGATCACATATTTCGCGTGAGTGGTTTCGTTCGCATTGTAGAGCACCAGCCAGTTGTCGTCCTTATGGCCGAATGCCTCTGCCGGGTAACCGCACTCCCCCTGCCACACTTTGACGTCGGGCGCGTATTCCGCCAGCAGTTTCTGCAGATGGCGGGTCCGGCGCGCATAATTGTTTTCCGGGATCTGACTGTAGGGATGGGTCGCGAAAGCATGAATCCACTCTCCGATTCCATGTTTGAGCGCCTGCTGAACGAATGATGGCTGAATGCTGCTCATGCAGGCGATGATTTTCGCTTCCGGCTGTACGCCCCGGATCACCTCGGCGGTCTCCCGGACCAGCTCCGCATAGTTGGCACCGGTCGCCTGCGTGGGGTACCAGAAACTGTCGATGTTCGGCTCGTTCCAGATCTCATAGGTGTCGACCCGGTTGCGGAAGTGTTCCGTGGTGGCCCCGACGTAGCGTTTCCAGGCCGCCAGACACTCCGGACCGAACGCCGTCGGAGCGCACCCCACCGCGGAAGGATGTGGAATATCATTCATGTACAACGGATTGCCGTAAACGAAGCTGAGCCAGGGCCGGATGCCGCGCCGCAGCAGTTGATCGACGACATCGTCCAGCCACGCGAAATTGTAACGCCCTTTTTCGGTTTCACAGCGGTTCCAGGCGGTCTGGCAGCGGGCGTGCTTGACGCCGAGTTCGGCGGCGCGGTCGTAACAGGGGACCGGGTTGAAAAGTTCGCGGTCGAGACATTCGAAACCGATCGACAGCGGAGAGGCGGCGATTTCGGAGCTGTTCCGGAGCTTGAGTTCACCAGTTTTTTCCAGTTTCAGCGAGGGATCATCAAAGACAGTCATGGACCACATCCTTTCTGTGATGAGACGTTGGTTGTAACGATTCTGTCTTTTAGTATAATTGTGATTCTCCGGAAATCTTTGGCCTGATTTGCGATTATTTGGACAAAACTGCTGTTTTACTTATTCCGCAGACATTCGGAGGGGGTGTGTCCCGCAATTCGGCGGAAAAGGCGGCTGAAATAGTGAATCGATTCGAAACCGTAGTAGGAGGCGACCTCCGATACGTTCATTCGCGAAAAGAGCAGCAGCTTGCTGGCGCGTTCGATTCGCAGTTCATTGATGTAGCGGACCGGAGATTTTCCGGTACATTCCGTGAAAATATGGGCGAACCGGCTTGGACTGAGATTGCATCTGTGTGCGAGTTCGGCGACGGTGATGCGCTCGCGCAAGTGCTCCTCAATGTACTTGAGGGCGATGCCGACCTGCCGCATCCGGTTCTCCCCCGTCGGTTCCGGTGTCGTGAACTCGTTGGAGGCCAGTGCGAAAAGTTCAAGCAGTCTGGCGTGGATCAACATGCCGTTCTTGCGGCCGGGAACGAGAATCTCACGCTCCAGACCCTGTGTTACCGGTTCAAATTCCGCGGCGGGAATGGAGAGTTTCAGAAGTTCGTGATTGTTGCCCCCGAAAAGTGCCGCCAGTTCCCCGTACTGGGCCAGATTGAGTTTCTGATGGTAGATCTGAATTGCACGGCAGGTTTTTTCCCCCATGATCCAGCTGTGGCGGCGGCCGACCGGAACGATCAGCAGATCTCCCCGGCGCAGTGGAATTTGCGCGCCGTTTTCGCGCAGAAAGAGAATTTCTCCCACCGTAACCGCGATGCACTGGGCGTAGGCGTGGGAGTGGTAAAAACCGACTTCCGGCACGTTGTACTGCCGGATCTCCAGCCCGACGAAGGGCGGATAGAGAATCTGCGCATAGGGGTAGACGTCGATATCCATCATGTGTCAAGTATACCGCGTCTTTCCGGTTTTTGCAAGCGTCCGGCGCGAATGAGGTCAATCAAACACTTCGTCGGCGGCCGGAATCGACACTGCCGCTCCGGCGCGGCTGACCGCAATGCTGCCCGCTTTCGCCGCGATCCGCATCGCCTCACGGGCGGAAAATCCGCGCAGCTTCGCCGCCAGAAAGTAGCCGGTGAAGGTATCTCCGGCGCTGGTGGTGTCGACCACGGTCACCGGAGGGGAGGGGACCTGGAATCGTTCATCACCTTTCGCGTAACAGGCACCGTCGCCGCCGAGCGTCATCACGATTTCACCGGCCGGGAAACGGGCGGCGAGTTCCGCGAGCAATTCATCCGGAGCGCCCGTTTCCCCGACGAGCTGGGCGGCTTCGACCTCGTTGACGAAAAGCAGGTCAACGAGGTCAAGCGGATAACCGGCGACTTCGGGGCCGCAGGGTGCCGGATTGATTGCGACCGGAAGTGCGCGCTTCTTCGCTTCGCGGATCAGAGTCGGCATGCCGCTGATTTCGTTTTGCAGCAACAGGATCGTTCCGGTCGGGACCTGATCCAGAATCGTGACGATCTCCGCGTCGGAAATTTCCCGGTTCGCGCCGGGATGGAGCAGAATCAGGTTCTGGCCGGTCGCATCCACCTGGATGCAGGCATGACCGGTCGGCCCGTCGCCGTGCAGCAGAAAACGGGTATCGACTCCCGCCGCCTGAAGCGTTTCCGCGAGGAATCCTCCGTCCGTCCCGATCTTCCCGGCGTGAGCGACATGGACTCCGGCACGGGCAAGGGCAACCGATTGATTCAAGCCCTTGCCGCCTGCGAATTTCGCATAGGCAGTACAGGCGAGTGTCTCCCCGGGCTGTACGAAATGGGGAACCTGATAGACGTGGTCGATGTTCAGAGAACCGAAATTGAGTACTTGCAGCCTGTTCATGATACGGTTCTCATCGTTTCCCGAAGTTTTGGAGACGGTTGAACAGATCTCTGAAGATCAGGTCGCGGCGGATGTGGCGCACCAGTAGGAGCTCGTGCCGCCCCCTGGCGTTGCCCCAGCTGCCGTCATTCCGGAGACGCGGCGCCGGTACCGGAGCGGTCGAAAACGCGTCGGGTTGCAGAAACCAGCCGATGGTTGCGATGTCCCAGATCACTTTGCTGTCGCAGCCGGCCTCCAACATGTAATCGCGGGTGCGGTGATAGAGGAAATCCCCCAGCGGACCGCAATTTCCGCAACGCGCATCCAGCTCCGGGATCGTGACCATCAGCAGCTCTGCGACGCTGGCGCAGGGGATGAACACCAGCGGCACGCCGGAGTCGAAAATCACCTGTGCCGCCGGAACATCCTGAGAAAGATTGAACTCCCGGTTGTTCTCCCAGTAAAACGGCTGCCCGCCGAGCCAGACGACCGTGATATCGCCGGCAATCGACGGATCGAGAAGCAGTGCCGAAGCTACATTGGTGATCGCGGCTATGGCCGGAACGTAGAGGGTTTTCCCGGCGCGCCGTGCCTCGTGGGCAAGCTCAATGATCCGGCGGGCGGCGGGAGAATCGACCGGAGTATTGCGGTTCGGCAGATAGGTCGTCGCCCCCCGGAAGGCGAATTGCCCGGCAGGTGCGCCGATCAGTGCGAGCAGCCGGCCGATCTCCTCATAGCTCTTTTCCATCCCGTCGGCCGGTCCTGAAGAACGGTTGTTGAAGAATGGAGCGGCGGTGATTGCACGGAGGTCGATTTTCTCCGGGGAGAGCATCGCATAGGCGACGGCGAACTGATCGTCGATCTCATTGAAGGTGTCGGTGTCGAGCACCGCACGGATCCGTCCGGTCGGGGGCGTGAGACGGCGGCGGCGCAGTTCGGGGGAGAGATCGGGAAATTCGATTCTGCCTGACTTCATGACAAAGGATCCTCATGTTTCTGGTTGAAAATCTGTCGTGCTGCCTATATTATAATTCCGGAAACGATTTTTTTCCAGACCTCTGCAACAGGAGAAAACAACAATATGATAGCAGAAAACGATTATTCCGGCACTTCCGGAGCGAACTGCGGCTGGGGAGGCGTCTCCTTCTGTTACGCGGGACATTTTCATGGTCAGACCGAGGTCGCGCTCCATTCCCATGGCGGAGTCGAACTGGTTCTGGTGACCGCGGGGCAGTGTGAAGTGCGTTTCGACGGCGGTGCAGTGCTGACCACAGGTCCGGGCGGGCTTTATGTGACGCCTCCCGGAGTGGCGCACCGGCAGCGCAATACTCCGGATTGTGAAACTCTCTATGCGGTCATGGAACTGGAACCGGGACGTTTTCATACCGGATTGCGGCTGGTGGACACCGGGGAGGATGCTCTGCTGCGCCGCTGGTTTGAAGACCTTCAGGAACTTCACCTCCTCTGTGCACACGGTACGGCGGCCGGTCTGCTCGCAGTCATCTGGAGCCGCCTGGAGATGCTCGAACAGAGGGGACCGGAAGAGGCGCGTCTGCATCCGAAACTCCGCCGGGCCCTCGGATTCATCCGGCGGAACATTTCCCGCCCGTTTTCGCTCTCGGAGCTGGCACGGGAGTCCGGAATCAGCCTGAGCTATCTCAATCTCCTGTTCCGCAGGGAGTTCGGAGTCGGTCCCCTCGCATGGATTTCCGGCTGCCGGATGCGGCGGGCGCGGCAACTCCTGCTGGATCCCTCACGCAACATCGCTGAGATTGCGGAGCTGGTCGGGTGTACCGATGCGAACTATTTCACCCGTCGTTTCCGGCAGTTCCACGGCGTCTCTCCTCTCGAATTTCGCCGGAAGGCCGCTTCCGGGAACGGTGTCCGCGCCTCCCGGTCATAGCGCGATGAAACTCATCCTGACTTGTCGTTCCGCGCTCTCTCCGTGGAGAGTCGAGTTCCCCACTTCTCCACAGGGGGCTGCCGGTCAAACGGGGATGGTGTTCACCGCCCGCAGGCGAGAGCATCGGCCCGATTGAGCATTTCCGCCGGAGTTCCCGGCCAGGCGGTCGGGCGCTTGAACTTTTCCGG
>CALXOA010000021.1 GCA_944389895.1 uncultured Victivallis sp.
AAAACCGCTTGCTTTCGACGATCATACAATTCTTTTGAATTGATTTTTCTTGCATCTCGAAGTTCCATACTGGTAATATAGTACGTTTGAATAGATTCTACAAGTATTTTTGTTGCCTATCTATATCGTTAGTATCCTAATAATATATCCGAAAAAATGAATTTTTCAAGGAGAAATCCTGCGGGATCTCTCCGGGAGAAATTCAGGAAAGAACCGGAAATCCCCCTGAAGAAAGGGCGTTTTTCAAATTTTTCGGAATAAGGGGTTGACAAGACACTTTTTCTGCTATATTATTAAACAGACAAAATAATAGGTTTTGTAGGATTAATTGCGATGATCCAGCGGAATCTCCTGAAACGATTTGAACGTTATCTGATTGACGAGGGTTTCCAGCCGGGGGACAAACTTCCGGTGGAACAGAAACTGGCGGAACATTTCGGGGTGGCCCGCAGCACAATCCGGGAAATCATCATTCATCTATGCCTGCAGGGGGTGCTGGAACGTCATCCCAACCGGGGGACGGTTCTCACAATTCCAGCCTGCGAAAGCATCGGGCATGATCTGGCGTTTCAGCTGCACTGGCTCGGTTGCGGCTGTGAGGAATTGAAGGCGGCTCGACTGATGCTCGAAACTACCGTTGCAGCAGAGGTGATCCGCTGCATCACTCCAGCACAGCTGGACCGGTTGATCCGCATCAACAGGAAAATTGCCGAAGCGGAAACGGAGCCGGCTCAGGCGGACATCTTCGATCTGGAGTTCCATCTGACGCTGATGGAGATCGCCGGAAACCGGCTGATTCAGGTATTTTCCCAGGTGATATCGCTGCTGTTCAGCAGAGAATACCGCGAACCGCTCAACTCTACTCCGCGGGTCCGGCATTCCGCGGAATCCCATCAGCGGATGATACAGGCGATCCGGGCAAAAGATCTGTCGGCTCTGCATCTGTTGATCTATGAGCATATTACACCGCTCTGATGTTTTTTTTGCAAGGGTTAAATAGTCAGACAAAATAAATAGAATAATCATACAATACAAAAGAGAGAGTGGAAAATGAGCTTGAAGGAACGGGTGCTCTGCTGCGAAAAACTGTGCGGAACCCACATCGCACTGAATTATCCGGTCATCACGGAGATTCTGGGATATGCCGGATTCGACTTCATCTGGATCGATACCGAACACACATCCATCGGTTACGAGGATCTGTTGCATCATCTGAACAGTGCCAGGCTGACCGGAACACCGGGGATCGTGCGGGTTTCCATGTCGGACCGCAATCATGTCAAGCGGGTACTGGAGATGGGACCGGATGGGATCATTTTCCCGATGATCAACACGGCGGAAGAAGCGGAAGCAGCCATGAGTTCCTGCATGTATCCGCCACACGGCAACCGCGGATTCGGTCCGCTCGGAGCGGTGCAGTACGGAAGGAGGGAGATCGACGATTACATCCGGAACATCGACAACGAACTCTGCCGTTTCATCCAGATAGAAAGCTCCACCGCGGTACGCAATCTGCCGGAGATCGTAAAAAACCCCTATATCGACGGTTACATTTTCGGGCCGTGCGATCTCTCCGGTTCGATCGGGGAACTGAACAACGTGTTTGGAAAGCGGAACGTCAATCTGATGCGGGAGGCGGTAGCCATCCTGAAAGAGGCGCACAAATGCATCGGCGTGTCAACCGGGTCGGATGACCCTGAGGTGCTGGATTTCTGGGATAAACTCGGTGTCAACATGATTTCCTCCGGTGTGGATTACAACTATCTGCGACGTGGAGCGCTGAGAAATCGCGCCAATCTCCGCAGCATTCAGAATCGGAAAAGTTCCCCCATGCCGCAGCAATTACCGGAAGTTTGAAACGGATTGTCTCTGCCGTTATCGGGAGGGCAACAGTCCAATTGCGTCAGCAGATTTTTCTTCAGAACTCCCGGAAAGCAGGTCCACCCTTTGCATGCAGGGCATGGTTCACAGTCATGAGTCGGATAGCCCCCCTTGTCTGCGGTAAGGGAGGCGCTTGCCCGCCCTTGTTCTGACGGGCTTCCGGCAAGGAACGCCTTTTACATTATATTCCCGGAAGTAATCCAGATGGAGCAGAACTGGTTCCGATCCGGCAAGAAATAAACGTGAGGAGGAATCGCAATTACAGTTCACACGGCTCCCCGGAACTGAAAACAGCGAAGCATTCTCCATACGGGACAAGGAGTTATATCACCTTGATCATCACAATGGAATCAGCCAAGACGAAGTTCTTAATCCCCGCAAGCTCTCCTCTGACGAGAGCAAACGGGGATTCCTTCCCACTTCAAAGAGCACTTTCATCGCTCAGATGTGCAGAAAGGAAGCGGAATGATGTTTCATAGGCGTCCCAGTTGCTGAGATGTTCGATCAGAAACGGCATATCCGGATCTTCCGCAGTTGCCAGTTTCGCATAATGCCGCAGATCAATGTTCCCTTCCCCGCACGGAACCTCAGCCAGATGTAAAGTCAGTTTATCTCCGATTCTGACGTCTTTGACGTGGCAGGCACGGATTTTTCCTTTCAGCAGGCGAAAACATCGATCCATGAAATCACGGTTGAAGAAATATCTCTTCGGGGATGAGATCATGTTGGCGAGATCCATATGGACTGCAAAGTGTTCATTGTCGACCGCCTCAATCAATTCCAGATATTGCTCCGGAGAATCCGGGATCATCCAGGGCATCGGCTCCAGGGTGTAAAAGGTATGGACCGGCCTGACGCTTTCCAGAATTTCGCAGACGCTGTCCCTCGCCCGTTTCATTGCCTCGCTGCCGAAATTTTCCAGGTATGGCCCGTCCCACTGTGGCCCTCCGTTCGTTCCGGCAATATTGACGCAGCAACGCGCTCCAATATGATCGGCAAAAGCCAGTTGCCGTTTACAATAATCCAGGTTCTTTTCAGCCTCTGCCGGATCCGGAGAACATGGATTGCACCAGGCGCCGACTTCCGCAATGGGCCAGTTCATTTCCCGGCAGACTGCCAGATAACGATCCAGCAGGGCGCCATCCGTATTTTCGGAACAGGGCAGAACAACGGCACGAACTCCCAGAGAGCGGAGTTTCTCCGCCCATTCATCCGGAGAGGTGTGTGGAGGATTGAATGTTATACCGAGTCGCATCAGTAGAACCCCAATTTAAAATGTTTTTCCATCGATTCCTTCAGAAGCGCAGCCTCTTTCTCGTAAATTGAGTCCGGCACCGTGATCTCGCCGAAGGAGTGGGACGGCAGAAGTTCCGCTCCGGAGGCTACTCCCGGATCCGTACAGATATTGTCATGGCGGTACTCCTCTCTGATTGATTTTTCGCGGAAATCCGGAATCGCGACGGGAGTATTTCCGTTCACAATGGAGCGATACGCCATGATTCCAGGCAGAGCCATATCCAGCGCCTGATAGACATCAATATCGTACTGCCGAAGCTGCGGCTCGTTCAAGATCTGCCCGAGAAATATCGCCAGCTGCATTGCGACTTCATCCTGAAAAACAGAATCCGGAATGCCGTCAACCGGACGGATCGGCATCTGCCGTCCCTCGAACGGGGAAGCGCAGTCACCACTGGGATAATAGAATACGACGGAGTCGTGACAGGCCTCCAGAGAACCTTTCGTCCCGACAAGCCGCATGGATGTTTCCCAGGAGCGACGCAGATTGCCATGGGTACTCCGGAGCGGAACGCCGTTGGCAAGCTGCATGATCTCAATGGCGGCGCAGCCACATCTCGCACCGTGTTCGCGCATGAATTCCTGATTCGGCACCTCGAATCCGGTTACGCGCACCGGATGTTCCCGCAAAGCAAAAACCATTGGCCCGATACTGTGTGTGCAGTAATAGGTGGAGGGCACATAATTCCGCCAGTGGTTGCGGATTCCGCGAGTCAGAAGATGCCAGCGTGCGGCAAGATCGTTGACGAAATTGGCTTCTGCATAAATCAGATCCCCGATCACCCCCTCGCGGAAGAGGCGTGCCGCTTCTAAAATACCGGGCCTGTAACAGTAGTTTTCCGCATAATAATAAACTTTTCCGCTGCGTTCCACCGCTTCAACCAGAGCAACGGCCTCCGCCGGAGTCTGAACCGGAAGAAGTTCACTCAGCACATGCTTGCCTGCATTCAACGCCGCAATGGAAAAACGGGCGTGGTCGTTTGCGCTGTTGGCAATGGCTACCACATCGATATCCGCCTTGTTCAGCATCTCCGTGAAATCGGAGAAATATTCCGGTTCCAACCCCAGTGCGGGTAACCGTTCTCTGACCTTTTCGATCAACGGGGAAAAGTTGTCGCAGACCGCGACGAGATCGACGGGAAGCCCGCATTTTTTTGCGGACATACCGTAACTGAGCCCTCGAGTCGCGCCCAGTATCCCCAGACGGATTTTTTTCATGGCTTCTCCTTGTCTTCGTTTGCGATTGGGATTGCATCCGGTATATATTATGACAAAATCTTTATTTTTTAAAGTAGACTGAAAACAAAATAAGTGGATAAAACATGCATTTCCCTGAAAACGGCATTCTTCCCTACCTGTGCGGAACAGACGAGCAGCATGAGCACAGTTTCAGAATTGACCGTCCCTGCGACCCGTTTGATTCCGTCCTGTTCCTGCATTTCCGTTCCTGTGCCCGAATACTGACCATCAACGGCAATGAAACGGCTGTTCCAGGTGACTGCATCTTTCATTCGCCGGATTTTCCCCAGTTTCATGAAGCACTTCCGACTGATCCGGCCGGATACCGGAACGACTGGATTCACATTGTTCCGGGTCTGGTTCTGCCGTTGCTGCAGAAATACAATCTGCCGTGCAATACCCTTCTTCATACAAATCTTCCGGCACTTGCAGCTTCTTTTATCCAGGCAATTCAGCATGAGGCATTTTACGCGGAAGCCGACTCCGGTACCATGATCAAACTGATTCTGGAACAAATGATTCTGAGAATCTCCCGCTCCTGTCGAACAGGTTGTCTGCACGAAAAACAGAGCCGTACGGAAAGAATCTACCACAGTGCCATGATCAAGTTCCGGGATCAGCTCTGCAAACATCCGGAACAGAAGTTGTCCATCCGGTCCGCGGCAAAGGAGATGTACCTTTCCCCCGGACGGTTTACGGCGATCTACCGGATGTTCTTCCGGAAAACCCCCTATGCGGATCTGATCGACATGCGTATGGAAAAAGCACGATCGCTTCTGGCCACCACTTCGTATCAGGTCAAAGAGATTGCGGCGCTGTGCGGGTGGGAAGATGCGCATTTTTTCATGCGGGCCTTCCATGCAAAAAACGGGATTACCCCCAGCGAATTCCGCATGAAATTTTTCTCCTGACGACTGAAGCGGTCCTCTGTTGCAGGAGAGTATATCCCCCCTCAAGTTATCGAAAACGGATCGATTGCTCCGATGGGAACGTGGGAGCTGATTCGTCTTTTGAAATCATTAAAAGAGATTCTGCGCTACCGTTGCTTATGTGCGACGGCAGGGGAATCCCCCATCCCGGTGCGGATCGACCGTTCGAGAGAACGCCCGTCCGGCTCCTCCCGAATGCGGAGACAATGCAGATTGAGAATACGAATGCATCGAACGGCATTTCCATCGCGCCCCCAGTCATCTGCCCGGAAGGAGTACGCAGGCTGAATGTCCTGAGATTGTTTCGTAAAATCGCATTTTACGCTCAAATATCGTATTTTCGGCAATTTACAACTCGTTTGACAGAGGCCGGATGTCCACGTCTCTGCAGCTCGCACGACGCGGAGCAAGATATCCTGTACGTCCGCTTTCAGGAAAAACATTCAGAATTTGAGCTGGAGATTCTTTCCGGAATCGAATCTCTGTTCCCTTGCCTGCACGACGGATCCGTCGTGTTCAAATTCTCCCGCCTGTTTTTCATCGCCCGGAAAAAACAGCGCTGCTGATCTGCCCGCATTCGGTACACGGCACGGACTGATTTCCGGTGAAATGTGGAAAAGCAATCAGATCAGCCCGCCTCAAGAATATCCAGAGAAACGGTAAGCGACATCCTTCCCGACGGCGCTCATTTCCCGTTGAGCAGGACAAGGTACAGAATCAGAAAGGCTGCCGCAAGCCAGATGAACCAGTTGAGATCGCGGATTTTCCCACAGCATGTCTTCAGGAACGGATAAAGAATGATCCCGACGGAAATCCCGCCGATGATGCTGTTGCTGAAGGGAATGCCTGCGAAAATAAGAAAGGCGGGAATCCCCTCGGTACAGTCGTCCCACCGGATCTCCGAAACGGAGTGCATCATCATGGCCCCCACTACGACAAGTGCACCGGAAGTGACCGGCGGATACCCCGCGACCGCCGTAATGACCGGGGAGAAGAACATCGCCAGCAGAAAGCACAGGCCGATCACGATGGCGGTGAGACCGGTTCTCCCCCCGGCTTCGGCACCCGCGGCGCTCTCCAGATAGGATGTAACAGTGCTCTGTCCGCAGAGAGCACCAGCGACGGTAGCAGTTGCATCGGCGGCGAATACCCGCTCGATCCGATCGATTTCGTTGTTCTCATTCAGGAGCCTGGCGCTTGTCGCAACCCCGAGGACCGTTCCCATCGTATCGAACATGTCCATGAAGAAGCAGAGGAAAATCAGAGGCAGCAGTTCCAGCAGATGGTGAAATACCGTCACGACGTCCGCCTTGAATACCACGGGCATCGGATTGGCCGGGAGTCCGACAATTCCCTGGAACGAGATCTTGCCGCACAGAAACGCCGCCAGCGCGGAGACGAGGATGCCGATCAGGATGCTGCCGCGGATCCTGAAATACTGCAGAGCTGTAATGGCAAGGACGCCGACAAAGAAAATGAGTGAAGCGGGATCCGTTACCGCGGTTTTCAGTGTCATCTGATTATTTTCCACGGCGATGATGCCGCCGTTTTTGAGGCCAACCAGCGCAATGAAAAGTCCGATTCCCCCTACAATGGCGATTTTCAGCGAAGGACTCAGCGAACGGAGCATCATCTGCCGCAGCTTCGTGAACGAAATGATCAGAAAAAGAACGCCCGAAATCAGGACCACCCCCATCGTGGTCTGCCAGACGATCGGATCACCGGCCTTTCCGCCGGTGACGGCGGCGCAGGCTCCCATGACGCTGAACATGACAAAGAAATTCGTCCCCATCCCCGGCGCGAGTCCGATCGGATAGTTCGACAGAATCCCCATCAGGATCGTCCCGAAGGCGGAGGCGATGCAGGTCGTCGTGACAAGTGCATCGAACGGCATTCCTGTCACGGTACCCGTCATCTGCCCGGAGAAGAGCGCGGGTTGAATGCAGATGATGTACGCCATCGCCGCGAACGTGGAGAGTCCGGCGATCGTTTCCGTTCTGAGGGAGCTGCCGAGAGAAGAATAGTGAAAATAGCGGTCGAGGATGGAGTTCATATTCTGTGTGCCGGATGTTGAAATTACCGGAGAAGAGCACGGATGCCCGCGGGGAAGCCCGGAATATTCTATTCCCCCGCGTCAGGAAACACCCTCTGCCCCACATTTTTCATGTCTGCCGAATCCGGACTTTCTGTAATATAGTGTCGGTGCATAAAAAAACAATCCGCGGATGAGATTTTTACTGCTGTTCCATACATAGAGGTAACTCAAGTTTCTATTCGCCTCCAGTCAAATTCAACTTCTTCAGATCGGCTGTACGCCAACCCGCCCCGAATCCCGTATGAACCGTCCTCTGCACAAACGTTCCAGCGTTTCTTCCGTTTCGTGGAAATTTCCGGAAAGGTTTTGGGTCGCCCGAACCATGCGTACGGAAGATAAGAACGTTCCCCCTCCGATCCCTTGAGAAAGTAGATCGAGCGACGGCGCCCCTTTTGCCCATGGGAATCTCCTGAAAAGAAATTCATTTCCCTTGACAAGAGGAATTCTTTATGGTATAATACAAAAAAAACAATAATATTGTATTTTTACAAAAAAAGAAGATCATACCGATGCACCACAACGGAGAAAAAGCACTTATTCAGGTGTTGGAACGAGCGTTTGACGTCCTGGATCTGCTGGCGGAACAGCGTGAACCGATGCGTGCGCTGGATATCGCAGCGTCTCTGGGGATCAGCATCCAGAGTACCGGAAATCTGCTTCGCAGCCTTTACGGGCGCGGGATGGTCTCACAGGATGAACATCGTCGTTATCTGCTTGGTCCGCACTGCTTCTATCTCGGTTCGTTTGCAGACCGGTGGCACAAGTTGCGGGAAGCGAGCCGGCCGTGTCTGCGCAAACTGGCACAGACGACACGATGCACCGGCTTTCTGGGAGTCGCCGCGAATGACAAACTCTTCTGTCTCGGCCTGCTGAAACCGGGACGACCAGCGGAAATGATTCCACCACAGTTCTGGACCGGGCAGCTCCATTCGACCGCCTGCGGACGGGTATTGACTGCAATGCTGCCGCCAGAAGCGCGCAAAAAATTGTGGAAACGTCTGGAAAGAAAACAATTGACTCCGAAGACAGTCACAGAACTCAAAGAGTTGAACAGTTTGTGTGAAACGATTCGTCATCAGGGGTTTGCCGAGGTTTTCGACGAATCCGTGGAAGGAGTCTGGTCACTGGCGGTTCCGGTGCTGAGTCCGGACGGCGAACTTCTGGCGGGACTGGCC
>CALXOA010000022.1 GCA_944389895.1 uncultured Victivallis sp.
CCGGACAACGACGGCGGCGGCGGAGCACCCCAGCCGGGCTGCGATGCGGTCGAGCATCATTCCGGCGCACCCATCCAGGCCGGGCACGGCGGCAGTGACCAGCCGCACGGTCGACCAGTAGTCCGCTGGCCGGGCAGCATCAAGTTCCCGTTCCAGAGAGTCGGCGGCCTCCGCTTCTGCGAGTTTCCGGCCGATCGTCTGATCGTCGAGATCACTCCAGGCTCCGGGCAGGATTACGCTCAGCTGCGTCATCGATTCGGTGTAGGGGTAGCGGTCGACGGTGAGTTCCATTCCGGAAGCGCGTGCTTCCTCCAGCAGCTCGAGGGCCGCATCCAGTTTCGGCCAGTTTGCGCGTCCCGCCGTTTTGAAGTGGCTGATCTGAAGCCGTTTCAGACCGGCGCGGCGGGCGCATTCAATGGTTTCGGCGAGTGATTCGAGCAGGCGGTCTCCTTCGCTGCGCAGGTGAGTGGCATAGATACCTCCCTCCGCGGCGAGGATTTTCATCAGAAAGATGATTTCATTCTCATCCGCGAATTTTCCGGGTACGTAGAGCAGGCCGGTGGAGAGGCCGGCTGCTCCCTGATGAAGGGCCTCCCGCAACAGTCGGCCCATCTCCTGCAGTTCCGACTCCGTAAGCGTTTTCCTTTCGTAACCGGCGACTGCCGCCCGAAGTGTGTTGTGACCGCAGAGGGCGGTGAGTTTGAGCACGGCGCCCCGCCGGGCCAGTTCCGCCTGCCAGGAGCGGAAATCATCCCAGTCGATGTCGACGCCGTATTGCCGGTAGAGTTCGTTCAGATGGGTGCGGTTGTTCGCGTTGACCGGAAAGGCCGAAAGACCGCAGTTTCCGGCGATTTCGCAGGTAACCCCCTGAGAGATCTTGCCGAATCCCTGCGGACGTGCCGGGAGCGACAGATCGGAGTGCCCGTGTGCGTCGATGAAGCCGGGGGCGAGAAGTTTCCGCCCGAGATCGAAAACCCGGTCCGCGGCCGATTCGGTGATCGACGGTTCCACGGCGGCGATCCGTTCTCCGTCGGTCAGCACTGCGCATTTCCGCAAGGGGGCACCGCTGCCGTCGGCCAGCCAGAGGTTTTTAAACAGAAGCTTTTCTGAGCAGTTCATAGACACGGAAGAACTCCGATTCGCTCCAGGCCTGGGCCGGACATCCGCCTTCCCGGTGCGGCGCGTCACCGTCCGCCACTTCGGGAAGTTGACCGATCACCCCGGTTTCCAGATATTCCGCAGCCGACAGCAGCAGCGCCAGCGCCCGTTCGCGGCAGCCTTCACCGCCGATCAGGTAGAGAGCCTCGCAATAGGCGGGGAAGGGCCAGCACCAGACGGTGCCGTTGTGATAGGCGACCTTGCGCGAGGTGTCTTCCGGTCCTTCATAGCGTCCCCGATAGGGATGTGCCGGATCGTTGAGCAGGCGACCGTCATATTCCACCGGCAGCTTCCAGGAGACCGGCCGGTCGGCGAGACTGCGGATTCCTCCCGGTACCAGCAGCTGTTCACAACTGGAGAGAATCCGCTTCCGCTTCTCCGGATCGGTCACTGCGCCAAGCGTGACTGCGAGCAACTGATTGGGCCGGATGTGATCATCCGGAACCGCTTTCGCCGCGCCGGTACCGCGTGGAGCGTGCAGACAATCCGATGCTCCATTGAGAGAGGAGGGGAAGAAGTAGT
Organism: uncultured Victivallis sp.; assembly: GCA_944389895.1. GTDB lineage: Bacteria > Verrucomicrobiota > Lentisphaeria > Victivallales > Victivallaceae > Victivallis. The sequence goes on from CALXOA010000022.1 coordinate 1,681, forward strand.
TCTCCATGGCCGTTTGCACCTCTTCTGCGAGCAGCCGGTATTTCTCCTCCTCTCTGCCGAGAAATGCGAGCGCGGCATACCAGAGAGACTGGATTTCGATCGGATAGCCTTCGCGCGGAGTGCCGGCGGGGAAATTGGTGTCCATCCAGGTGAAATGGGGGGGACTGAACACCAGTTTGCTCTCTGGATCGACCGCTATGCCGTTCGGAGTTCCCTTGAGATAGTTTTCCACGATGGAACGGAGCACTTCACGGAGCGTCCGCCCGCCGCAATCGGCGTCGAGGAGTTCCGTGGTGCCGGCCGCGTCGACGCAGTCGCGCGCCGCCACGATCAGATAGAGCGGCGCGTCGCTGGTGTCGCGGTTGGCGTCGTCGAGGCCGCGGATCATGTTCGGAATCGTACCGTTTCTTTCAAAGCAGGCGAATTGCCGGATGATCGCCGCCGCTTCTTCGCGGAAGTTGCCCGCGGCAAGACCGCGCAATACGATCAGAGTGTCGCGTCCCCAATCCAGAAACCACGGATAACCGGCGATCACCGTGCTGAAGGCGTCGCGTTTGACCACATAGCGCCGGAGTGCTGATTCCAGCAGGGTTTCGGGGTGGACGCTCTCCGCAATGGCTGTCTGTTCGGGCCACTGGTAGCGATCGCGACGTGTGCCGACCGGGTGGACGGATGCGGTCAGACAGGCGGTCTCGCCTCCGGAAAGCGGTATTTCAAAGTAACCCGGGCTGAAGAGATCGGTTTTGTCTTCGAGACCATAATGGCGTTCGGCCGGCAGATCGACCATGTAGTACCATTCCGGTTCGGTTTGAAAGCGGCCGCAGTTGCAACTGAGCCGGAGCGTCCGCTCCGCCGGGGTGAAGTCGAAGCCGGTTGCCGTTGCCCGGACTGCCGCCGGGAAACGCTGTTCCGGACCGGTGAAGGCCTTGGTTACATTGTGATTGACGCGGTCCTCAAGGTCGGGACGCAGGATCAGCCGGACCGGTGTTGAGTCTTCCAGCTCCCCGGGACGCCCCCGGGAGGCGGGCCGGTGAAACTGGAACCGGACCGCGTCACCATCCAGAGCGCCTTCGAAGTTGATCTCGAGCATGACCCGGCATCCCTGTCCGGCCGGCAGGGCGAAGCGCCATTTCGCCCGGTTGCCGGTATCGGCGCGAAAATCGAGCAGTGATGAGACCTCGAGTTCCTGAGAGTACCCGTTGACGGAGATCCAGCCGCGGCAGCGCGTGAACATCGTACGGCGATCAACCGGATAGCTCGAATTGACGTTGGCGGAAAGAATCGCCTCGTATTTGCTCGAAAGCCTGCCCCAGGCAGCCTGGAAAAGGGTGACACCTCCGTGCGAATTTGCGGCGAAGGCATAGCGGTCTCCGAGCTGGTCGGCGGCAGAGGAGAACGCGAGCCGGACCCGGCGATCCTCCCCGGCCGGCAGCTGCAGCAGGGCTCCTTCGCTGCGGAGAACTTCCTCGTTGTCGCCGAAGGAGACCAGTTTCAACGTCAGTTCCCGACGCTGTCTGTTTTCGGCAGCCGGAAGCACGAATGCGGCGATGTTGCGCCCGTCGGCGGCGCGGAGGCTGGTTTCAATGGCGAGTGTTCTTTCGGCACAGCGGATTTCAACCCGGAAACGGCGTGTGCTTTCCACCAGCAGCGCATCGCAGGGCGGAATCATCACGCGCCGTCTTGAATCGGTGGCTTCATTCCAGTGTGTGACCGGTGGAACCGGAAGATTCGCCGCCCGTGCGATGAATTTCTCTGGATCTGCCAGAAATTCCCGCCCCGGAGAGACTCCGCATTCGTCATCCAGCCCCCGGAACGAGACCAGAAGCGTTCTTGCCATGGCATCGGCACGCTGACGTGCGACCCGTTCCGGTTCGCGGTTCGGGATGGACTCCGACAGCCGGAACCCGTCGAAAACCACCGCCGCGCCTTCTCCCGGGGCGAGCTCATGGGAAAAAGAGCCGTCATGCCGGTCAAAGACAATACTCTTTCCTGTGAGCAGGTCGGTACCGGTCGCTCCGGTTTCGGTATCCGGCCAGTAGACACGCTCCTGCCGGTCACAATCCAGATTCAGCAACACAAGTAACTGACCGGCCGCCGGTGCCGCGGGGGTTCTCCGGGCCGCAAGCACATTGCCCGGGCCCTGTTGAATCAGCTCGACCCGGGATCCGGCGTGGAATGCCGGATGAACGGCCAGAAGTGTGTTGAGACGGCGGATCAGGCCGACGAGATTCGGTTCATGGCCCCAGTTCAGCGCCCCGGCGCCGTGAACATCGATCTTTTCGGTCGCGAAAAATTCCGAGCCGTTGGCGAAACCGAATGCGCCGTCTTCCGACAACAGCGCGGCAACCAGAAAACGGAGCCGCGCATAGACTTCCCCTGACGCTGCTAGACGATTGTTGTCATGCGTTTCCGCGAAATTGACCAGAATGCCGTAGTCGCGGCTGCACCGGTCGACGTAGGGAAAATATCCGGAGATCTGGTCGCGCGTGTAGTTCTGAAACAGTTCGGAGTATCCCCAGTTGAGACCGGAACTGCCGAGCAGCCGTTCCTGAACCTTCAGCGGTCCTCCGAGCCCCTCAAGCAGAAAAACGGTGTCTGGAAACTCCTGCCGGACCCGGGCCACGATGTAATCCCATGCCTCGGGCGGCAGCATGTAACCGGCGTCGCAACGGAAACCGTCGACACCGCGCCTGCACCAGAAAAGGAACACTTTGGCCATCAGGCGGATCACCTTGGCGTCACGATAATCCAGTTTGCAGAGATCCGCCCACACCACACCCCACGCGCCGGGACTTTCGAACGTCCCGTCGGCTCCGCGCACGAAATATTCGGGATGCTCATTCTGGAGTTTGGAAGCCCAGCCAGTGTGATTGACCGGAATATCCATGAAAATACGTCCTTCCCGGGCGTGCACCGCGTCGATCAATTCGTCAAATTGCTCCAGCGGCGTCGCCTTCGGATCAAATTCGGCCAGCGCAGGATCGACCGCGAAATAGTCCAGTGCCGCAAAAGGGCTGCCGTAACGCCCCATTCGCCCGTAGAGGACCGGAGCCGGATGAACCGGCAGCAATTGGAGAATCCGGCAGCCGAGTTCCCCGAAGATATGGTCCAGCTGCCCTCTGAGCGCCCGAAAGGTTCCGGAGGGGGGAATCACGGTGTAACCGGCGGCATCCAGTTCCCGTGCGCTCTCCGGAATCGCGGGGGAGGAGGGCCGTTTCAGATTTGTTCCGAACTGCCGTACAAAGGCGGAATAGATCGTGTTGGCCGCGACGGCGGCGGCACTTTCCACCTTGATCCGGAAGTTGTCGCCGTCAGGCCAGCGGATCGGCGAATGATCGTTCGGAATGAAACAGCATTTCGCTTCGAATACTCCGATTTCAAGCAGCGGCAGAGTCAACTCCCAGACCCCGCCGCCGCGGAATCGGAGCTCCAGATCGTGCCAGTCCAGTCCGGCGGGCGGCTGTTGTCGTTCATTGAGTTCGACCAGTTCGGCGCGGTGAACCGCGGCGCGACCGAGATTGGTGCGCACAACGGCGCGGCCGGGAAGATTTTCTACGCCTTCGAGCCGGAACGTGACGGTATCCCCGCAATGGAAGATGGTTCGCGGCGGGGTGATGGTCTGGTACATGTGATTCTCCGAAATCTGACAGGTGATTTTTTTGATTAATATAACGATCCAATGCGAAAAAAAAAGTAATTATTGTTGATTTTACTTTTAATTTGCCCCCAGTTGTGTTATTTTAACTATATTTGAGGAATGATATTTCCGGCTTCCGGCCGGATGGAAAGGGAGGAAAATTATGAAAATGCTTTCAGGGAAGCGGCTGCTGTACGGTGGTGCCGCCTTGTGTATGCTGGGGTCGCTCTGGGCGGCTCCGGCGGAGTATTCCGAAAATGAATTGCGGTTGATCAGCCAGATGACTTCTCAGCTTCTGGCCAACAGCCATTACCGGAGGCAGCCGCTCGATGCGAAGCTCTCAGAGCGGTTGTTCGACGCCTATTTCGACCTGCTCGATCCGAACCGGATCTATTTCTCGGAGGCCGATGTCGCGAAATTCGCGCCCTGGCGGGCGACTCTCGGGGATGCTCTCCGCCGCGGAGACAACCGGTTCGCCTTTGAGCTTTACGACCTCTACCGCAAACGGGTCGGCGAGTTTCGCGCATTTGCCGAGAAACAGTTGAAAACTCCGTTTGACTTCACGAAAAACGATACGTTTGTGCCGGATCGGCGCAAATTGCCGCGTGCAGCCGACCGCAGGGCGCTCGAGGAGCTCTGGTACCTAAAACTCAAAAACGATGTGCTCTATTTCCGTCTTTTCGACCGGGCGATGGCCGAGGCCGGGGAAAAGGAGAAAACGAAGGAGGGCAGAGACGCCGAAAGCGAGAAGGCCCGGGAGACCGCGAAGAAGTGGGAGGGCAGGACACCGGAGGAGAAGGTGTTGCGCCGGTTGCGCGACATCGGGAACGACATCGCCCAGAAAGACCGGATTGATGTGCTCGGCCTCTATCTGAATGCGCTGGCTCAGGTTTACGGCCCCCACTCCAACTACATGCCGCCCAAGACGGATGAGGATTTTGACATCAGCATGAAGCTGTCGCTGACCGGGATCGGCGCGACGCTGACCAGCGACGACGGCTATATCAAGGTCGTGTCGCTGGTGCCCGGCGGACCCGCTGCAAAGGACGGCCGCCTGAAAGTGGAAGATCGTATCATCGCGGTTGCCCAGGAGAACGGCGAGAGTGTCGACGTGATCGACATGCCGGTGGCCAAGGCGGTCAATTACATCCGCGGTCCCGAGAATACCCGGGTTACGCTGACGGTTCTTCCCGGCGAGAAGGGGCGTAACGCGGTGCCGGTCCAGATGGAGCTGGTGCGTGCCAGGGTGGAGTTGGTTGACAGTGAGGCGCAGGGCGAGATCAAGACGGTCAAACGCGATGGCCGGCCCGACTTGAAGATCGGAGTGATCGATCTTCCGAGTTTCTACATGGATTTCGATGCGGCGTTCCGTGGCGACCGCAACTTCAAGAGTTGTTCGTCGGATGTCAAGAAGATTCTGGAGAAATTCAAAGCCGAAAAGGTCGATGCTGTGGTGATGGATCTGCGGCGCAATGGCGGCGGCAGCCTGCCGGAGGCGATTCGGTTGACCGGGCTTTTTATTCCGACCGGTCCGGTGGTCCAGGTCAAGGATGGTGCCAATCGGGTGGAACTGGAATCCGACAACGATCCCGAACAGGTCTATGCCGGGCCGCTGGTGGTGCTGACCAGCAAACTCTCCGCTTCGGCGGCGGAGATTTTTTCCGCCGCGGTACGTGATTGCGACCGGGCGCTTCTGGTCGGAGACAGCCGTACTTTCGGCAAGGGAACAGTGCTCAACGTGGTTCCGCTGGAGCGTTTCCTGAAGTTTGTGGGGCGTGATTTCGAGGCCGGTTCCGCCAGTTACGAGACGGCGATGTTCTTCCGTCCCGGCGGCGGCTCGGTGCAGCAGCTGGGAATTGAGCCGGACATTCAGATTCCCTCTCTGACCGAGGAGATGGAGGTCGGAGAGCTGTTTCTTGACAACCATCTGCCGTGGGATTCGATCAAGCCGGTCGAACGTGGCGCCTATGTGGTTGATCTTGCCGGCAAAGCGGCGAAATTGAAAGCTGCCTCCGATTTACGGGTGGCGGAGAGCCCTGACTTCAAAGCCTTGAAACACCGCAGTGAATTGCTGCGCAAGTTCCGCGATCGCAACGAGGTCTCTCTCAATGAGGAGACCCGCTGGAAGGAGTATCAGCAGGAGAAGGCTGTACAGGAGGAGGCGGAACGGCTCTACGAGGAGCAGAGCGGCGTCGGGAAAGACAGCCGGAAAGAGGATCCGGTGCTCGACGAGGCCGTCGAGATTGCCGCGGATTTTGCCGAACTGGAAAAAGCACCCCGTGCGGCGAATCCATAGGAGCGTTGTGTAAAACTGCACGGATTTTTCCGGCGGAGCGCCCGGTCGGGCGTTTTCGCCGTTTCTTTTTACAGGGAATCGCACTCCACCTGAATCCCCGCGGCAATGCGGACGGCGTCGCTCGGTGCGAAACTGCCGGGAAATGCGGAGAGGCAATTCGCACTTGCCGCCGCAAGAGCAACGCGAAAGGCTTCCAGGGGATCGGTTCCGGTGAGCATCTCGCTCATCCAGACGGAACTGGCCGTATCGCCGCATCCAATCGGATTGATCACCCGTTCCAGTTTCGGCAGCCGGTAGATCGCCAGTGACCTGCCGTCACAGGCGTAGGCGTTGCCCGGACCGTCGGTAATGGCGGCATATTTCACCGTCGTCGCATTGAATACCTGAGCGAATGCCGCCCGGATTTCGTTGCAGCCGGTCATCGCCTTGAGTTCGTCCAGATTGATCTTGAGCCAGATTTCCGCACCGGATTCAAGGACCTTGCGGATGTCGCGGAAGGAGTCGATCAACACCGGAATGCCGCGTTTACGGATCAATTCGATCGCCCTGAGATAGAGCAGCGGATCGGTACCGGTCGGCAGAGTGCCGCAGAGCGCCGCCCCGTCGGAATCCGGCAGCGCATTGCTGAGGTATTCGAGCATGGTATCCACTTCCGCGCCGGTTGCGGCAAACGACGGTTCGATCACTTCCGTCATCACCTGGCTGGACTGATCAAGACAGGTCGTACAGGTTCTTGTGGCGGCGGACGTGACGACCGACCAGACGGGCATGCCCTCCTTCTCAAGTTCCTTTCTGACGTATTCTCCGGTGTCGCCCCCCGCAAATTGAATCAGTCGTGCTTCCGTCTTTCCGTGACACATGGCGGCCCGGCAGAAATTGATACCTTTCCCGGCCGGAAAAACCTGCATCTCCCGGGCCCGGTTCACTTCACCGTAACGGAAGTGGTCGAAAAAAAGCGTCTTCTGCCAGGCCGGATTCGGTCCGAGAGCGATGATTTTCTTCATGAGAGTTCCTCCAGAATCTGCGTTACGTCATGATCGGAGAGCTCGCGCGGATTGCATTTCATGCTTCCTGACCGGCAGTTTGCCAGAATGAACGGATAATGTTCCGGTGCAAGTCGATATCCCTTGAAATCCGACGGCAGTCCGAGCTCCTCACGCAACCGGGCGATCGTTTCGATCAGCTCCTCCGGCGATTGGCCGGACAATCGGTTTGCAAGTTCCGCAAAAGGTTCCCGCGCAACTTCGAGATTCCAGTGCAGGATCGTCGGCAGCAGAATCGCGCAGCAGACCCCGTGCGGCACATGCAGGATGCTGCCGATCGGATGCGCCAGCCCGTGCACTGCCCCGAGGCCGGATTGCCCGAACGCCGCAGCGCCGAGCATGCTTCCCTCTGTGACCTTGTCGATTTTTGTTCTGTCGTTTCTGTATGCCGGCAGGAGGTGCGACAGAAGAAGTTCCGCCGCCTGGCCCGCCAGCAGACGGCTGACCTGCGTCGCCCTGCGCGACAGGAAACTTTCTATTGCCTGGGTCAGTGCATCAAAGCCGCTCGCAGCGATCACCGGAGGAGGACAATCATAGACCAGCTCCGGGTCGATCAACGCGAGATCGGCGAACATGTCGCCTCCACGCAGGGATTGTTTGATTCCGGTAGCCGGATCGCGCAGTACCGCGTTGCTGGTCAGTTCCGCACCGGTTCCCGCCGTGGTCGGCAGCGCCGCGAAGAAGGCCCCTTTGCCCGGTATCGTGCTGCGGCCGTAGAAATAATCGGCAACACTGCCGGGGCAGGGGAGCAGAACCGCAACACTTTTTGCGACGTCGATGGCGCTGCCGCCGCCCCAGCCGACCACTGCGACCGTACCGAGCTCCCTGCCGGCGGCAAGTGCCGCTTCCACTTCTTCGAGCGGCGGTTCCGGAGAAACACCGCAGATCAGACGGCAGGGCCAGCTTCCCAGACGGGGGAGCACCTCTTCCCGGATCCGTTTCCCGGCATGGCTGCCGGCGATGAAAAGCACCGGCCCGGGCGGCAGCGCCGCGACAAGGCGGTTGCGGATGCCGCGCCCGAAGTGAATTTCCCGGGGCAGGGCGACCTGAGTGATCATTTTTCCATCTCCTCTCTGGCCAGATAGTTGTAGAGATTGCGGGCCGCTTCGCTCTCTGCATGCTTGCGGCTGGTGGCATGACCGGTTGCGACATAGTTGCGCAGATGAACTTCAACATCATACTGCGGCAGATGTTCCGGACCGGTCATCCGCAGGACGGTGTATTCCGGGGTCTGTCCCCAGCGCCGTTGCGAATATTCCTGCAGCATTCCCTTCGGGTTCAGGGATGCCAGCATACCGCGCGGATCGGGAAATTCCTCCCGTACAAGCTCCAGAACAAAACGCTTGACTTCGTCGAATCCCGCATCCAGATAGAATGCTCCGAGCATCGCTTCAAAGAGATCTGCCAGCGTCGATTCGCGTGCCGCTCCGCCGGCTTCGCGTTCTCCGCGGCCGGTCAGAAGATAGGTGCCGAGTTCCAGTTTGCGGGCAAGACCGGCCAGCGCCGACTCCCGGACCAGCGCCGACCGTATTTTGGTCATCTCTCCTTCGGGAGCTGACGGGTAGAGCAGAAAGAGGTATTCGGTCAGAATGATTTCAAGCACTGCATCGCCGAGAAATTCGAGCCGTTGATTGTCGTAAGGCAGGTTGTTTTCAACCGCATAGGAGCGATGAGTCATCGCTTCGATGAGCCGCGCCGACCACGGCCCGGAAAACCCGAGTCGCTTCTTGAGTTGTTCAATGTCGCGGGCCAAGGTTCCACTCCCGGGTTTCATATTTGCTCCGGGCGAGAGCTTCAGCTCTGTCGAGCGCGCCCTCTGGGAGCCCGGCGGGGATATAGTCGATCCGGAAGAACTGTTTCAGCGCTTCCAGCAGCATCGTCTCAAGTTTCTCCCAGTCCCCGCCGGAAACAGCCAGCTGTATGCTCCCCTGGTGGAGAATGCCGTTACGGGTTCGCCGCTGGGCGGCTCCGGCATATTTCGTCCCGGTTTCCGTGACGATGTCGTAACGGCTCGGACTGGTGAAGCATTTCATGGTGGCGCGATCGACCCCCGGAGTTTCGTCCGGTTTGAGGCCGGCATGGGCGCCGAGCCGTTCGAGCATCGGCAGCATCGCCTCATGGAAAACCTTGTAGCTGCTCATCCGATCCAGAGCGGCGATCCGATGGGCAGGGGGGAGCACCACCGTGTAGGTGAGATCGACGTCGTGAAAAACATTGCCGCCGCCGGTGGGGCGCCGCACGATCGTGTAATTGGCCTCCTGTTCGGCCGGATAAAGCTGCGAACTGCCGATCGACAACGCCGGCCGGTCCCAGCGGTAGGTGCGCAGGAGCGGCATCCCGAGTTGCGGCATCAGCTCGAGAAGGACTTCATCCATGCTCATATTGAAGAATGGATCATGGACTCCGTCACGCCAGAGCATCCAGAGTTCGTTCATCTGCGTTTTTTCTCCCTGCGGCTACGGTTCGCCAGAAATCCGACCCGCTCATCAAGACGGCTTCCGGCAAGATTGAACCCCGAAAGCTCCTGGTATTTGCGCGCGAAATCGAAGATCACGGAGTTGGTATCGAGGCGCAACTGCGGCGTCTTGCTGCGGACACCCCGCAGAAAGGAACTGATCAGACGTGCCAGTTCCCTGCGGCGACGCGATTCCGGCATCTCGTCTCCATAGACCACGCAACCGTCGAGATCGAGCACACCCCAGTCGGAGTAGACGCCGACCGGACTTTTGCGGCAGAAGATGTTGCGCAGGCTGAGATCGCCATGTTCGACACCGGCGGCGTGCATCTTCACCAGCAGCGCCACGGAACCGGAGACGAACTGGCGGTAGGGATCCCCCTGGGCGAACTCCACTTCAAGTTTGTCACAGCCGATCTGCAGGGGGGAGAGCTCCCGGGTTACCAGATAGTCGCGGTACGGCAGCAGATGTCGACTCTGTCGAACCGCAACCAGAACTTCGGGCGTCGGGATCTCATACTCCCTGAGGCGGAGTGCTCCGGCCAGCACCCGTTCCGGGCGCGACAGTTTGAACATCCGCCGGAAAGAGGTCCAGACACCCCGGTGAAAGTAACATTTGACAAATACGTCATCGACGATCCCGGCACGGATTTTTCTGCGATCTTTGATCAGATGCGCTTTATCCGTGTCGAGATCGGCGCAGATCGTAATCGGGTCGAAGCCGAGAGCCGCCCATTTCCGGTGCACGAAGCCGTTGAACCCCGACTGCCGGAAGAGCTGGTAGGGGCCGCCTGCTTCACGACAGCGGTCGAGGATTCCCTGAGTATCCAGATCCATCATGGGCCTCCCGGCTTCGGATCAGAGATTTTCGACGACCAGATCGCCGACTTCGCTTGTGGAGTAACCCATCCGGCCGGCTGCCATCGATTTGAGCTTGTTGCCGGTCACGTAGGCGATGCTGTCGTCGATCGCCCGGGCCGCGGTTTTTTCTCCGAGGAAGTCGAGCATCATCGCCGCCGCTCCGATTGCCGCGAGCGGATTGATGACGTTTTTGCCGGTGTACTTGGGCGCGGAACCGCCGATCGGCTCGAACATGCTCAGCCCCTTCGGATTGAGGTTCCCGCCGGATGCGACTCCCATGCCGCCGGAGGTCATGGCAGCCAGGTCGGTGATGATGTCGCCCATCAGGTTTTCCGTGACGATAACGTCGAACCATTCCGGATTCTTGACCATCCACATGGTTGCCGCGTCGACGTGGCAGTAGGCGGCCTTGACGGTCGGATACTGTTTGGCCATCGCCCGGAAGGCGCGATCCCACAATCCGCAGACGAAGGTCAGCACATTGGTTTTACCGACCAGCGTCAGCTGCGAGGTATAACCGGCCTTGCGGTCCTCTTCGGAAAGACCCCGCCACGGATTTTCCTTCGAATGCCGCTTCGCGGCCAGTTCAAAGGCGAACTTCAGGCAGCGGTCCACCTGCGAGCGGGTGTAGACCCAGTTCTGGCAGGCCACCTCATCGGGGGTATCGATCTGGACGTTGCCGCCCATGCCGGTGTAAACGCCGCCGGTGTTCTCCCGGACGACCACATAGTCGATATCTTCCGGCTTCTTGTTCGCAAGCGGCGTTTCGACTCCGGGGTAGAGTTTCACCGGACGCAGGTTGATGTACTGGTCGAGGTCAAAACGCAACTTCAGCAGGATGCCTTTTTCGAGCACGCCCGGCTTCACATCCGGGTGGCCGATCGCGCCGAGAAGCACCGCATCATGTTTCGAAAGCTGCTCCTTCGCATCGGCGGGGAGGGTTTCCCCGGTCTTGAGGTAGTGCTCGCCACCCCAGTTGAAATATTTCTTCTCGGTGGTGAACCCGAATTTTCTGCCGGCGGCATCGAGGACTTTGACCGCTTCCGCGATCACCTCAGGACCGGTTCCGTCTCCCGGCAACACGGCAATCTTGTAGTTCTTGGACATAATGGTTGTTCTCCAGAATTGGTATGATCTGTCACACACTCTCTCAGAAAGGAATCAGTAACGCTTCTGTTTGCTGTTGGCCAGCACCCGCAGCCGCAGCGCGTTGAGCCGGATGAACCCTTCGGCGTCTTTGTGATTGTAGGCGCGGTTGTCCTCGAAACTGGCGATGTGATCGTCGTAGAGGCTGTACTCCGAACGGCGGCCGGTGACATGGCAGGCCCCTTTGAAGAGCTTCACGCGCACTTCGCCGGTGACGAAACGCTGGCTTTCGGTGATCGCGGCCTGGAGCATCTCACGCTCCGGCGCATACCAGAAGCCGTTGTAGACCATGTCGGCGTAACGGGGAATGAAGCTGTCGCGCAGGTGCATGACCTCGCGGTCCATCGTGATCTCTTCGAGGCCGCGATGAGCCAGATTCAGAATCGTGCCTCCCGGGGTCTCGTAGACGCCGCGGGACTTCATGCCGACGAAACGGTTTTCGACGATATCGACCCGGCCGACCGCGTGGTTTTTTCCGAGAGCGTTGAGTTTGCGCATCAGGTTGGCCGGAGAGAGTTCCTCGCCGTTGACCTTCTTCGGAATACCTTTTTCAAAGTAGATGATCACATCCTCGGGCGTATCCGAGGCCTGCGACAGCGGTTTGGTCATCACGGCAATGTCCTCGGGAAATTCGTTCCACGGATCCTCGAGGATGCCGCCTTCGAAGCTGATGTGCAGCAGATTGCGGTCCATGCTGTACGGTTTCGCGGCGGTGGAGTTCACCGGAATGCCGTTCTTCTTTGCATATTCGATCAGGTCCATGCGGCCGGCGAAATCCCATTCACGCCACGGGGCGATGATCTTGATGTTCGGCTCGAATGCATAGGCGGTCAGCTCGAACCGGACCTGGTCGTTGCCTTTGCCCGTGGCACCGTGGCAGATCGCATCTGCACCTTCGGCGCGGGCGATTTCGATCAGGCGCTTGCCGATCAGAGGCCGGGCGATCGAGGTGCCGAGCAGGTAGTTGCCTTCGTAGATCGCATTCGCCTGCATCATCGGGAAGATGAAGTCACGGGCGAACTCTTCGGTGAGGTCCTCGACATAGCACTTGGTTGCTCCGGTGCGGATCGCCTTCTCCTCGACACCGTTGAGTTCCTCTTCCTGGCCGACGTCGGCACAGAAGCCGATCACTTCGGCATTGTACTTCTCTTTGACCCACTTGACGATCACCGAGGTGTCAAGTCCGCCGGAATAGGCGACGATTACTTTCATGTCAGACTCCTTGTTTGATGAGGTAATTGGTGCTGGTCGGGAACGCAAATTCGAGCCCGGCCGCGTTGAATTTGTCTAGAATCGCAAGATTGATTTCCTGCTTCCATTTCTGGCACTGGACGAAATCGGTGGTCTGGAACCATACCACCACGCTGATGTCAAGCGAGAACTCCTTGAAATCCGTGAAGAAGTAGAGCGGAGGCTGTTCCGGACTGAAAGCCGGATGGTGATCGAGAATTTCACCGAGAATCTCCAGCGCACGCCGCATCTGGTCCGGCGTGGTGGAGTAGACCAGCCCGAGGGTGAATGCATGCTTGAGGCAGGGGCGTTCCGTGATGTTTTCGATCGTCGAATCCGCGGCGATGCGGTTGGGCACCGTCCAGACTGTTCCGTCGAGCGAACGGAGCCTGACGCTCCGCAAACCGACCGTTTCGATCGAACCGTTTGCGTCGCCGATCGTGACGCGGTCGCCCACTTTGAAGGTGCGGTCGGTGATGATCGACATCGCTCCGAAAAGGTTTGCCACGGTGTTCTGGGCGGCAAAGGCGATTGCAAGACCGGCGACTCCGGCACCGGTGACCAGCGCGGTCACATTGAGATTGAACAGATTCTGGGCGACGAAGATCGCTGCGAGCGTCCAGACCGCCGCCTTGATTGCCTTGCGGAGCATGTCCACCAGCAGCACATTCATCTGCTGAGTCGAGAGTTCGGCTCTGCGGCGATAGTAGGAGTCGAGCACCCCGATGAGCCGGAAGATTCCCCACAAAACCACGAAGATGAAGCACGCATAGAAGAATTTCGACAGCCAGTTGCCCAGTCCGACGGGAAAATGGACCAGGTTTCTGCTGGTTGAAAGACCGATCGTCAGAATCAGAAGCTGCGTGGGAGCGGCAATCCTGAGTACGATCTCTTCCGCCAGCTGCCCTGAGGTTCTGGCGGCGATCCGCCGGAGACCGCAGAGCAGGAACCAGCGCACCGCGAACATCACAAGCAGCGTGACGACGACGCCGATTCCCAGCCACAGAAGGTGATACTCCTCCCGGGCAAACCAGTTGGCGATGTCTCTGCCGAGGGAGTGGAAATACCCGAAGCTGTCCTCTATGCTGTCGATCTTCGCGATTTCGGTGATCGGGGCATTTCCTGCGTCCGCAGCCGGATCGGTTGAGGCAACGAGAAGAGCCAGAGAGATCATGTTTTCAAAACTTTCGTCGACTGAACTTTCAAAACGGAAAAACAAGCATATATTAAAATAGCCCGATTTTGATTTTTAACAACCGGAACCGCGAAAAAATTACGCCATTTCAGGAAGACCCCGCGGGAATCCGGTGTTCTGCGGAGGAAGTTGTTCGAAATTATGGCGGAGGAGTTTTTTCAGCAGTTGATCGACTGCATGATCCGGGAGGGAATACGCCATCCGGGGCACATTGTTTCCCCCGGGGTTTTCAAGACTTTCATGGCGGACGCCGCCCGTCCTGCACCTGTGCCGGAGGCGCTTCCCGAGGAAAGGAACGTTGCCGGTTCCATACGGACTCCGGCGGCTGCGGTTGTCGAGAGAGCGGCGGATCCGGCAGCTCCATCCCCGCAGGATACGGAGAGTGTTCCGCTTGCCGCGGTCGGATCGCTCGGCGAGCTTTGTTCCATTGTGCAGGGGTGCCGCAACTGCCGCCTGTGCGAGCGGCGGCGGAACGTGGTATTCGGGGAAGGCAACCCCGAGGCGCGGTTGATGTTCATCGGCGAGGGCCCCGGGGAACAGGAGGATATTCAGGGGCGTCCCTTTGTCGGGCCTGCCGGGCAGTTGTTGACGAAGATGATTCAGGCGATGCAGTTCACGCGCGAAGAGGTCTATATCGCCAATGTCGTAAAGTGCCGTCCGCCGGGCAACCGCAATCCGGAACCGGACGAGGCGGATGCGTGCATGGACTATCTGAAGCGGCAGATTGCCCTGATCAAGCCGGAGGTGATCGTTCTTCTCGGTGCGGTTGCGGCCCGTTTTCTGTTGCACCGTCAGGAGGGGATCCGGCGGCTGCGCGGTCGCTGGATGGGGTTTGAAGGGATTCCGGTGATGCCGACGTACCATCCGTCCTATCTCCTGCGGGCTCCCGGAGAGAAGCGTGATGCCTGGGCCGACCTGCAGCAGGTGATGAAAGTTTTCGGCAAGGTCTACCAGCCGCGCGGTTGAACGGCCTGCTTTCTAAAAATAAGGAGTGAACGATGCCTCTTGATCTGAATGGAATTTCGATTCGTCCCGCCGGGGAGCGGGAGTGGCCTCTGCTGGAAAAACTTGCCCGCCGTATCTGGCCCGATACCTATGGCGCAATTCTGACGCCAGATCAGATTGATTACATGATTGAAATGATGTATTCGCTGCCGGTGGTGCGGCGGGAAGCCGCGGAGGGGGTGAGATTCGACCTGATTCTGGATGGTGATACACCGATCGGTTTTCTCTCCTGCGGTCCCTACAGGGAGGAGCCGCCGACGATGAAGCTCCACAAACTCTATCTTGACCACAAGTATCACGGGCGCGGCATTGGTTCAAAGGCGCTTCAGTATGCGATTGATATTGCTCGGCGCGACGGTTACCGCTTTCTGCGGCTCAATGTCAACAAGAACAACGCTGCCGCGATCCGGGCTTACGAACGCAACGGATTCCGCCGGATCGAGGCGGTCAAGGTCGACATCGGCAGCGGCTATTTCATGGACGACTTCGTGATGGAAATCGCCCTTTAGCCTCTTTTACCGCGCCGATTCCGGAGTGTTTTCCCTCTGCCAGTTCGCGAGACGTTCCCCGGCATTGGCGCGCAGGTTCCGGTAGAAGAAATAGAGATCGTTCATGTGATAGACGCCGGGGCCCAGCAGTTCGCTGTCGTATTTCCCGGCACGGGACGGCATGACGACCAGCGCTCCGGTACCCGGCTTCAATACCGCAGAACAGAATGCGGGAAACTCTTCCGCTCTGCCGCTCTGCCAGTCGTAGAGCCGGGCGCCGAGATTGAGCGAACGATCGGCTGGAGTCGCATCCGTGCGCCAGTTCAGCGGGTTGATTGCATATTGCCCCGGCCGGCCTGTGAACAGCGATTTCGGCGTATCGGCCGCTTCTGCATTGTAGGTGACGATCACACCGGTGTCGTCGGCACTCTGTGCCGGTTTCAGATGCGGATAGGCGGCGGTGTCGGCGGTGGTGAACGGTGCCCCGATCAGGTAGGCGGCTACGAGCCGTCTTTGCAGAGCAGGATCGTGGAACCGGCGTTTCAGTAGTTCCAGCAGATCGACGGCCCCCTGGCTGTGTCCCAGCAGGATGAAGGGTCTTTCTCCGCTTCCGGCAAGGTAGGCGTCGAAAGCATCCAAGGTATCTTCCACTCCGGTTCGGCAGTGCGGATAGTCTGGATGCTCCGCCTCCAGGTCGGGCAGGACCCGGCTGATTTCCCCCTGTCGGACAAAGGGGGCGTAACAGTTGGCGAACGGAGCGAAGATACCGCATTGCTGCCCGGCGATCTGGCGTGTTTTCTCGACCACTGCCGGATCGCTCCACTCCATCACTTCCTTTTCCGGATCCGCATAGACGGTCGGATAGATGTAGAACAGATCGACCGGAAGTTCCGGGCGAAAAGGAGCCGGGCGCAGTACCCAGTTCCGGGGAGACCGATAATCAATCCGGCTTTCCGGCGCCGCGGCACTCTCCGGGGGGAATGTCGCGCATCCCGGAAGAGAGAAAAGCAGCGGAGCCGCCGCGAGCAGGAGAAGAACGGCCAGAAAATACCACCGGCATTGGCTGCGTAATTTCGTCTGCGGAGTCGGCGGGTGGGGGGGCATCCCCGGTGCAGTCCGTGAAATGGTTGTACCTTGTGAAACAACCAGAGGGGGAAGTTTCCTTGTTCTGTGCCGTGACATTTGTCTTTTCTCCGAATTTTCTCTCCATCCGGCAGGAGCCCGGTTGCAACTGATATCGTTCTCTGAAATTCACTCCTCTCCACCCAGATTGCGCGGAGTGGATCGCAACGAGCGTTTTTTCAGCAGAGATATGGACATTCCCGCATCGAAACGGTTTAAATTAAAAATTTATCACATCGGAATGTGAAATGCAAGCTTCGGGAGAATATCCGAGCGAATTTCTGGATTTTCCGGAGCTGCATGCGTTCTTTTTTTCGTGACCGGAAAAATTCGTTTTCTTATGGACAAAGGGCCTGTCGTAGATCAGTTGTAGACAGGTGATGGCTGTATCGGGAGTTTTTGGGGATGGGCGACGGAGATATTCCCGTCGTTCTCATTGACTATCTTCCGGAATCATATAATTTGACGGAAGGGAAAACAAGGGAGGTTGAATATGTTGAAAAAATTTTTTCTGCTGGTCTCGATTCTCCTGACGGCGTCTTCCGTTTCTGCGGATGTCAGATTGCCGAATCTGATTCATTCCAACATGGTGCTGCAACGTGACATGCCGGTACGTATCTGGGGATGGGCCGAGCCGGGTGAGACGGTGAATGTCTCCTTTCATGGGCAATCTTTCAAGACGATTGCCGATCAGAACGGCTGCTGGGAGGGACGTTTGCCGCCCATGAGTGCTGATTCCGCCGGGAAGCCGATGCTGATTCGGGGAGACAAGGAGCTTCATGTTCTGGAGAATGTCGTGGTCGGAGAAGTTTTTTTCTGTTCCGGTCAGTCCAATATGGAATTTTATGTGAGACGTTCCGTCAACGGTGACAAGGAAGTTGCCGCCGCAAATTATCCGGATATCCGTATCCTTCATGGCAGTGCCTACTTTGCCTCAACGATTCCGGAAAGGGATCTGCCGCGCACCTGGACGGTTTGTTCTCCTGAGAGCATCCAGGCTTTTTCCGCCGTAGCTTACTTTTTCGGCCGTGAGCTGCATCGGAATTTGAATGTGCCTGTCGGATTGATTCATTGCAGCCAGGGAGGAACGAAAATCGAACCATGGATCGGAATAAACGGATTCAAGTCGCGGCCGGCTCTCCGCCGAACCTTTGACCTCCTTCAGGAAACGATTCCGGGGACTCCTGCCTATCAGAGGCGGATGGAGAGTTATCTTGATGAACAGAAGAAGTGGCTGGAGGAGGCCCGGCGGGCAATCGATGCCGGTTGTTCCGTACCGCCGTTGGTGAAACTGCCGGGGAAGATGCGCGTATCCTCTTCCAACCAGGCGTGTGTCCTCTTCAATACCATGGTGGTTCCCGTGGCCGGATATACGATCCGCGGAGTACTCTGGTACCAGGGCGAGTCAAATGTTGTGGACGGAGCGCTTTACAAAGAGAAGATGCATGCACTCGTTTCTTCCTGGAGAGAAGCTTTCGAGCAACCGGAACTGCCTTTCCTGCTGGTACAGATTGCCCCGTACGCTTATGGAGACACCAATCTTCTTCCCACCCACTGGGAAGCACAGCAGAATTTTGTTCGTGAAGACGGCCGCTCCTATCTGACGGTGATCAATGATCTCGGGATGCAACGGGAGATTCATCCACCCATGAAACAGCAGGTCGGGGCCAGATTGGCGGCGCTTGCCGAAAAATATCTTTTTGCTCAAGCAGGTGTCAAGGCGGATTGCCCGATGTTTGATTCCTGTCGAAAGAGAGACGGAGCACTTGAAGTGAAATTTTCTGGTGCGGAGGCATTGAAGTCCGGAGATGGCAGGGCGATAAAATATTTTGAAATCAGCGGTAAAGATGGCAACTTTCTCCCTGCCGAGGTGGTGTTGAACGGGGCTTGCGCAATTGTTTCACATCCCCGGATTCCGGATCCGGTTCACGTCCGGTATGCATGGACGCACCGGATCGAATCCCCAAACCTTGTGAACGAAGCCGGTCTGCCGGCGGCGGCGTTTCGATATTCTGTTCCGGAATGACGGGAGACGTAGCCTGTTTTTTCTGCAATCACCGATTCCGAAACTTGGGTGGGTGAGGCGGAAAAGGGCAGCGGAGTCCCGAAGGTATAGACAGGTTATAGACCAGTTGGCCGCCGTATAGGAACAAACTTCCGATCTCGGAAACCATTTTCTCATCATCCCTTGACAATCGGGTGGATTTTCAGTATAATTTCAGTAGGATTGAGTAAACAAGGAGCAGCCGCGTCAAAATGATCATCAGCTCTTCCGGTGAAAAATTCGCCTACCAGCGAATCGCCGATGCGATTGAGGCGATGTGTCGTTACGGCGACATTGAGGTGGGAGGAAAGCTGCCTTCCGCACGAGTTCTCGCATCGCGGTTCGACTGCAATTACCATACTGTCCGCCGGGGGTTGAAGCAGCTGGCCGAGTTCGGGCTGCTGGAAAGCCGGCCCGGTGCCGGCTTCTTCGTCAGGAACGGAAGCCGGACCATTCCGGAAGCTCCGCGCAACGACTCCGAGCAGACGATCGCGGCGATCTGCCGTCCCCCGCGGACCAACAACGATATGCGCTGCATCTCGGCGATTCATGAGCAGTGTGACGCGAATGGGCTTCATTTCGAATTGCATACCGTCAGCAATTTTTCCAATCCGCAGAGACTTTTCGACCGGATCGTCAGCCGGGGATGTCGTGCATTGCTGCTGCCGATGCTCCGCATGGATGATGGGCTCCCCGGAATCCGGGAGGCGATTGTCCGCTGTCCGGTTCCGGTCGTCGTGGGATCATCGTTGCCGGGACTGGAGGATTATTGTTACGAAAGTCCTGAGATTTACGGACTTTCCGTCTATCTGGCAATCGCGACGGAGTTCCGTTATTTCCGCAGGCTCGGATATGAAAACATCGCCATGCTGGTTGCAGGGCATCATTCCATACATATGCTCGAGGAGGTTCTCCGGGCTTATGCCGACGAATGCGGAGAGAACGGGGTCCGTTTCCTTTTCGAAACCTGTGGAGACGTCCCCGGTACATTGGACCGGGTAGTCGGGCGATGGAGCCGTTTCAGAGGAAATCTGGCCGTCATCGTCTACGGGGAGGAGGTGGCGATCCGCCTGGCTGTCGCCGCCAAGGGAAAGGGGTTGAGGATTCCGGAGGATCTTGCACTGACCAGTTGGGGGAATACGGAACTTTCGGAAGAGTTTGATCCGCCTCTGACATCGATGTCCTTTCCATTCGATTATCTGGCCCGTGCTCTCCTGAAGCAGGCTCTGCTGCAGAATGGTGCACGAAGCCACATGCGGGAGCCGATCCGTCATGAACTGGTGATCCGTTCCAGTTGCGGCGGGATTGCGCGGGCTTCCGAGAGAAAAGTACAGCAATATCTTTCTGAAATAAGGATGGAAATTCAAACGGAGGTTCTGCCGCATCTGATCGCAGAGCGAAAGGAGATGGTGTTGCCATGAAAAAAAGTTTCTTTTTGCCGGAACTGTTTCGGAGTGTCGGGTCACGGTGCACACAGGGGAAGGCACCGGTCGTTTCCGGAGATGAAAAAAGGCGTTCCGCCCATCGTTCTTTTACATTGATTGAATTGCTGGTTGTTGTTGCGATCATCGCGATTCTCGCAGCGATTCTGCTGCCGGCTCTGAGTCAGGCGCGAAAAAGGGCACGTTTTACCCAGTGCGCTTCCAACATCCGCACGATCTGCCAGGGGATAAACATGTATATCATGGATTACAACGACTATCTTGCTCCGCTGAACTTTGCCGGGAACATCAGCAACTCCAAGTGGTGGACGAATATCTACAATGACACCGGTTACATTCTGGTCGGCGAGAAAGAGTGGAATACCAAGTCATATGGTGCGGTGAAGGCCGGATTCTGGAAATGCCCTCTCATTCCCGGAACCAGTGCCGGATGGTACGGCGGCATCGGCTTTTCCGGTTTTGTGATCGGTTACGACAGCAAGGCGGCGCGGATGTCCAAGATCAAGAATCCGAGCAACCGTCCTCTCTTCGGTGATTGTCCCTCTCATGTCAACTATCCCTACGGGTATCCGCGGGTTATGCTGACCGCCGGCGGCGACTACACTTATGTCAGACATGATCTGAGGCCGAACATCGCATATGCCGACGGGCATGTCGGGACGGTTCTCGAGGCGGAGATGATCGGAAATGCCGGTGGAATCTGGAGTGGACATGCGGAAAACGATTGCTATTGAGATTGTTCTGATGAGATATTTCTGGTTCCTGCTTGTATGCGTTACGGCAATGGGGGAAACGATACCGTGTTACTCCCCAGTATTCTTCACCCCGGAACGGAGGGCGGCCGTCCGGAAGAATTTGGAGGAGAAAATTCCCGTGGCAGGGGAGGAGCTTGCCGGATTGAAACGGAGATTTCTCTCTCTGGAGAGTAATGATCGTCACTTCCGGAACCGGATGACGTACCGCTTTGAACTGGCTGACCGGCTGCTTCAGCAGATCGAGGAGGAGTTGCAGACCGGAACGACGGATTCCGTGATGTTTGCGCGGCGCCGGTTCGCCGACCTTCTCATGTTTCGCGATTATTTTGAAGATGAGCTTGCACTTGTCGTAGCCAATCAACGCAAGGAGAATCTTAAGGTAGTTTCCGTAAAGGAGTTCGGCGCTGTCGGAGACGGGGTTCAGGATGATTCTCCGGCATTCGAACAGGCGCTCCGTGAGTTTGACGGACATGCCGGATTCGGGAAACTTACGATTCCTGCCGGAAGTTACAGGCTCTCTTCCGGTGGTAAGCCGTATCACCTGTTGTTGAAGGGGCTCCGGAATCTGGAGATTGTCGGCGAACCGGAAACCACTTTGATTTTCTCGGATGTCGGAGCCAGAGGGTTGGAACTGGATTCCTGCCGCAACGTCGCCGTACGCAATCTGATTCTCCGGTATGCCGATCCGCCGTTTGTTCAGGGGCGGATTGAAAAAGTGGAGTTTGACGGAGGGGGGATTCTTTTTCGCCGGGACGCCGGTTTCGATGATCCGATTGACCGGGCGTGCTGCGTCGTTTTCGATCCGGATTCCAACCGGGTGGTTCAGTCGGCATCACCGAAATTTACGGGTAAAACCGAGGCACTGGGGGAAGGGCTCTATCGGATGTCGATCGTCCGCTCTTTTCAGAAGTCACCGCTGGATGGTTTGCGCGAGGGACAGATCTTCGTGATTCCCGAGCGGGTCCATCAGGCGCGGGCCGTTTCGATGACCAATGCGGAATATTGCACGATGGAGAACATCACTGTTCAAAATTCGCCCTCCGTCGGCTGGTTTGTGGTGGGATCCGCTTCAACCGGAAACAATTTCGTCGGTTGTGTGATTGCCCCGGCTCCCGGCATGGCGATGTCGACATGTGCAGATGGATTGCATACCAGCACGCAGCGGATCGCTCCGTATCTCGCGGAATGTGTCTTTTCCGGAATGGGGGATGATTGCGTCAACATCAAGATTTCCGGTGATTATCTGCACGACAGTACCGCCGAAACGTTGTCAAGTCCGATTGCCGCGACTTTCCGACAGGGAACGGAATTATCGCCACCACCCGCAGTGAGTGTATTTGATTCCCGGACCGGAACCGTCGTGTTTGAGAGTGCGCTGCTCAGGCGCGACGGGATTGTCATGAAACTTGCCGATACGCCGCCGGATCTTCTGAGATCTTTCGCTTCCCTGAAACAATCCGTCACGGCGGAGCAGAGCCGGGCGGTTGAAATGGGGTTGAAGCGCCTGCAGAACTCCGCAGATGTCGTGTTGTATCCGTCACGTTCGATCGGCGCGGTGATTGTCGGATGTACCTTTGTCAACAATCGCAACAAGGGGATCATCATTCAGGCTCCCGATGCTGTGGTCGCCGGCAACCGCATCGCCGACAAGACCTGCGGGATCCGGGTCGGATGCTCTTTCCCGTGGCGGGAAGGCATTCCTCCGTACAATGTGATTCTGCGTGACAACCGGCTGGAAAATTGCATCAGTGCGATCCGGGTCAATTGCGATTTCATTACCGGGAAGCCTGTGAAGATCACTCCGATCAGATCGATCGAACTGGCCGGGAACAGGATTCTCGGAAGCGAACTCCTGCTGGACAATATCCACGATTTGAACATGCGTGGGAACTTTCTGGAAAAATCCAGAGTTGATCTGCGAACCCTGAAACGGATTCGGCAGGCGGAGAATGTGGCGGATGGAAATCCGTTGATTCTCCCGGCAAAGACAGAATGATTTTGCAGGCGCGCAACTTTCTTCCTAATCAGAACCAGAAAGGAAAATGGAGATGAAACGAATTTTAAATGTGGTTTTGGGAGTATTCTGCCTCGCTTTGGCCGCGGCAGAGAGTCCGCAGATCGAACCGATCGTCTTTGCGCTCCAGTCCGGTCATATGACCGGGGAAGCAAAATGCATCGGTACATGGGAGTTCAAGGATGGAGTATGGAGCAGTTCCGGGAAAGGGTGGGAGACACTTGCCCCTCAGCTGTATTCCGGGCGCAAGGAGATCACTCTTGAGGCTGATTTGACATTCCCGGTGGATGGAAAAGGCGCTGTCGGAGTTCAACTTGGAATCATCTATGCCGGCCGGAACGGAAACAACGGCTGCGCGGCTCTTTATTACCCCGCGGAGAAAAAACTCAAACTCGGAGAGCTGTCCAGCCGGAATGGAAAAGTCACTCAGAAGGTGCGTCTGGAACGGTCCATGGATCTGGGCGATCACTTCTCCATCCGTCTGGAACCTGCTCCGAAATCTCACTACTATGTCAATATCAACGGGGAGCGTGTCGCACGGTTTTTCTTCGGTCTGGTGATCTTTCAGCGGAGCGGGATTGTGTCGGTCGATATGCCGGTGAGCTCGGCAGAGTTTTCACTCTCCGCGACCATGCCCTATGCTCCCGTGGTCGCCTTCGGCGATTCGATTACCCACCATTGCCGCTGGCAGGGAGAGGTCGCCGACCGTCTCGGGCTGTCAATCGCCAATTGCGGTGTCGCCGGGGAGGGAACTCCAGGAGGATTGGAAAGATTTGAGACGGATGTCATCGCGCTTCAGCCGCGCACTGTGGTCATCTTCGAGGGTACCAACAATGCGAAGCCGCTCTCGGCGCTGGATGACATCGACAAGATGGTTCAACTGGCCCGGCAGAAGGAGATCCGGGTGATCCTTTGTGAACTTCTGCCCCGGAGTGACGACCGCGACGTGACGGGGTTCAACGCCGCATTGAAAGAGTATGCCGCCATGCAGAAGCTGCCGGTGATCGACTGGTACCATGTGATTGACGACGGAACCGGGAAACCGGCTCAGAAATACGGCGGCGGCATTCATCCGAACAAGGAGGGAGTCAAAGCCATGGCGGATTATGTTCTCTCGCGTCCGGAGTGGACGGCGCTCCTCAAAGGGGAATGAGATTGATCCGTTCCCGGACGATCTCTGTTTCTCCGGGATACGCCGATCGCAGGCCGTCCGGCCGGAGGGGCGAACTCTCTCCGGCGGACGGAGCATTCTTCGGAGACGTTCACTGCCCGGAGAGGATTCCGAACTCGGCGAACACCAGTTGCGGAGCCGGTTCCAGCAGACGGACCGCGACGAACTTCAGGCGCCTGGCGCGGACGCCTTGGAAATACGCGACCTGCGGGATCGGATTGGCGCGGATATTTGAAAATTCGGCGCTGCCGATGCAGTGCCACTTCCCGTCTTTCTCCGCGAAAAGCTGACAGAAAGAGGGCGTCCCTGCGGGGGAATCCGGCACCGGAGTGAAAACAAAACCGTGCAGCTCCATTTCTTCCGGGAGGTCGAAAGTCATCTCGTGCCCGGAAACGACCGGATGGGCGAGAGCGTGATAGTCCGGGTGCCGGAGCGATTCATTTTCATCCCGCCGATATTCCGGAGCGTGAAAAGCGCGGAGGCTCAGCCGGGTCGGAGGCGGAGTCGCCGTGTTGACGACGACTCTGCATGCATCCGCCTCCGTTTCCGGAAAACGCCGGATTCGGCGGAATCCGATCGATTCTCCTGAGAAAAGCTTCTGCCAGACGCCGTTCCGGCGGACCTCGACGGTGTAGGAGGTGATCTTTTCCTCGTCGTCATCCGGTTCCGCGAGTTCGAGGCGGTTGAATTTATGTACTCCGGGAAACTCCAGTATGGCTCCCGTATTTCCGACTGCAACTTCGGCGGCCGAGAACTCCGAAGCCCGGATGGAGTCCAGCGCCTGTTTGAAAGCCGTAAGTCGTTCCACGTCCACCTCATGCAGACGCCCGGTCTGATCCGGTGCGATGCCGAGGTTCAGAACTCCGCCGTTGCCGACCGACTGTTCGTAGATTTCGACCAGATGTGCGACGCTGCGCAGGCTCGCGTTCTCGGTCTCATGGTAAAACCAGCCCGGACGCAGCGGGACGTCACACTCTGGAGGAATACAGAATTTCCCGTCAACGTCGCCCGTCCCGAGGTTGCTTTCATCGACATTGCCGGGGGCCGGCTCCCCCGGGATGCCCGGCGCGCTGTGCGGCGTGATGCAACCCCGGCATTCCGGAGAGGCATAACCTCGTTCGTTACCGACCCATCGCAGATCAGGCCCGGTGTCGCTGAAAATCGCGGCATCCGGCTGAAGCTGCCGCACCAGTTGCCAGTTTTCCGCCCACCCGTAATAACGGGAGCGGTCGATGAGTCGCTCTTCGCAGGCGCCGCCATACCAGCCGTCGCCGCCGTTGGCACCGTCGAACCAAACTTCGAAAGCGGGACCGTAGTTGCCGAGCACTTCGCGCAGCTGGTTGCGAAAGATTTCGGTCACATACTCCGGTCTGCCATAGGTTGCCGCGTGGCGGTCCCATGGGGAAACGTAGAAACCGACCGCAAGCCCGGCACGTCGGCAGGCCGCTGTCATCTCCCCGACGAAATCTCCCCGGCCGCCCCTCCATGGCGAGGCCGTGATCGAGTAGTCCGTGGTGCGGGTGGGCCACAGGCAGAAACCGTCATGGTGCTTGCAGACGAGGATCAGGCCGTCGAGCCCTCCGGCTTTGCAGCTTTCCGCGATCTGGTCCGGGTCGAATCCCGTGGGATTGAAGAGTTCCGGCGAATCATCCCCATAGCCCCACTCCCTGCCGGAAAAAGTGTTCAAGCCGAAATGCAGAATGCCGCAGACGCGGATCCCGAGCCGACGGCGGAGGCGGGCATGCGGCTTCCTTCCCGGATTGTAAAGTTCCAATGTGCTCATCAGAGAACTCCTGAAGTTTCATCATGAAAAACAGAAAAATGTCCGGCAGCGATGCGACAATGCAGAAAACATGGTTTCCCGCACCTTCATCCGCATGGATTTTTACGCAGGTTGCCGATGACGATGCATTTCTGATAATTTACATCCCGGAGTGATCTTCGTCAACCACTCCTGCGGTATTCCACAACAGAAGAGGGGAGGGAAACGGGTTCAATGGTTTTCATGGAAGAAAAGGGGACTTTCCACGCCGTTTTACGTGGAAAGTCCCGGATCCCGATGGAAGGAAACAATTGAATTTTATTCGAGGGGACGGTAGAACCCGTACCAGAGATTGGTTTCTTCGAGCTGGGCTGAACTCATTGTCTCAACATGGCCATCGAGAAACACGATATTGAGTCGATCGTTTCCTCCATGACGGTAAGCCGGCTGATTGACGGTGTAAGCTTCTCCGTACAAGACGTATCTGGAGTTATTCCAATAGTCATATTTCAATCCCCAGTCGAGACCGTCGAGAAATGCCATACGGCGTGATGGAGAGACAACCCGAGAAAGCTTGTAAGCTTTGATCAGCTCCCCGGTTGCCCCGATGGAGTGCCAGGCAATGCTGGGAAATTCTTCGGCGGAAACACCATAAGTGTACATAAGAGAGGGATTGTTGTTCGCGTCACGATTGAGTCGTGCATAGGTCGCCGAGGGGCAGATCAGTCCGTCAATCGCTCCGCTGCGTGCTTTGTTCTGGGTCTCGTCTTCCGCGGGTGAACCATCGCCGATCAACCGGTGGAACTGCAGGTTGTGGTACCAGGCCCACTGACCGCCTCCTGCGCAGGCTAGCCCGGGAACCCAGTAACCTTTGGAGGCATCTGCATACATCATTCCCCCGGTACCGAATTGTTTCAGAATCCCGGTGCATTTGATTTTTTTTGCGGTCTCACGCGCCTGATTGAGCGTGGGCAGCAACATTGCCGCGAGAATCGCGATGATCGCGATCACAACGAGCAACTCGATGAGGGTGAATTTCCTTTTCATCATGCCAATTTCCTTCCTTATTATTCGAAGCGAATATCGGTGATCTCGAATGCGGTTGCCTTGCGCGGATAACCGCTTTCGCGATCCTTCCCATTGTAAAGAGCCAGTTCCGGCCGCTGGCTGTTGATGTCAAAATCCTGGCCGATCACCCGGAAATCATCTGCGATGTTGAGACGGATTCTGACCCATCCATCCTCTGCGCCCGGCAGTTTGATTGTCGCACTGCGGGTCGAGCGCCAGTTCGCTTCCGGGATCACGATGTCGATCAGACCGCCGGTTTCGCTCTTGATCAGGAAGCTGAGCGTCCGGAACGGGCCGCGTTTCAGAAACTCCGGTTTGAAGTGAAGGATCGCATAAGGAACGTTGCTCTCCACGTTGGCCGGAAATTCAATCCGGGTGCTCCGGTCGCCGGCCGGATGCGGCGCCGTGACCAGCTTTGCGGTCGCCTTCTGACCGGAGGGCTCGGAACCGGCTCCCCAGCACGGCAGAACATCATTCCCGGCGTAAAGGGGGGTCGTATTCTTCGATACCGGCTCTGCGGTGATGGCCGCGAGGATCGGAACCGGACCTGCCCCGTTGGCACTGGAGAGGAAGTCCACGGTTTCAATCGCGACATCCGGTCGCGGGTTTTGCCACGGCGATACGAAGAACGAAACTTTTCCGCCTGCACCGTTGACATGGGTGAATACCGGCAACGCCTCCGGCAGCAGAGCCGACTGATTCCACCAGTCGTTGATGTTGACACCGGGTTTAAGCGGGCAATCGATGGTCTTGCCGTCGGCATAGTGGATGCGGTATCTGCCGCACTCCTGCCAGTAGGGGACCCAGGCAGCCGTGTGCAGGAAGTACAGGGCTGCAACCTTATCCTTTACCGGAATCCCGGTGATCGCCGCCGGGAAGCCCTGCCGCTCTTTGCCGCGCAGCATCAGACAGCCTTTTCCGTTGTTCCGGGCCGGATCGATGATCTCGAAGGGGATCCCGGCGGCGGTCTGCCGTCCTGTCGGCATCGACCGGAAGTCGTTGGAGCCCTGATCGGTCCACCCCCCCTTGCCGTCATCGGCCGTTTCATCCTCGAAGCCGCGGTTCGCGAACGAGGCGAGATTGATGAATTTGAAGGCTTCGGGCGTGGAATAGGAGGCGCGCAGGAAGGTGGGGCGCTCCAATGTACGGGCATTGTAAAGCTGTTTCGCCGAAGAGAAGTAGCGCAGCAGATTTCCCAGATAACGGGCTGCCGCACCGTTTTTCTGCCAGATCGGAAGCGCGGTCAGAGTCGAGAAGAGAACACGGCCTTCTCCGTCGAACGCTTCGGCCACTGCCGCCCCGAGGCTCTTGTCGAAGAAGTTGGCGCCTTTTGCCGCCAGGGCTGCGGAATTCAACGGCGAAAGGACGGTATCTGCCACACTCCCGCCGGCGTTTTCCGCCCAGGTGTCAAGATCATCCACCTGAAGCCCGGCGAAGATCGGATGCGCGGGAATGATCACTTCAATCAGCGGGTTGGGGGCCTGCGTGACCTTGTACTCCTGGAATCCCGGCAGTTCGAGATCCTTCGGTTCGAGAACCAGCAGAAATCCTCCCTGCTTCACCCAGTTGCGCATCTCATTGGCGAATTTGCCCTGCCAGCTCCGGCGCAGCGGCAGAACGGCTCTGGTATATTTTTCCAGCTCCTGCGCCTTGCTGATCCGGGTGAAGGGAATCTGCAGCCGTTTCAGCAACGTTTCCAGTTCCGCGTCAGGGGCGAGGAGCGCCACCGGCTGGGGACTTTCCGCCGGTTGAAGTGCCGCCGCGGTCGGTTGTACCGTTACATCGTAACCGTTGCGGCCGATTTCACGATCGCCGTCAAGAAGGGTCAGACGAAGTTCCGCGGAACCGCCTTTCAGGTCGGCCGGAATTTCGACCGGGACCGGCTGAAAGGCGGTCGCCCCCTCGGCGAGCGAAGAAAATTTAACTTCAGCAAGCGGGCGAATTTTTCCGGCGGCGGCAAGTTCGATCTTCAGTACGGGCCTGACGAGAGCGGGACCGTTCTGATTGAGCAGGAATGCCTCAAGTTCATAACGCCCCGGCGCAGCCAGCTGACGCGGCAGGAAACCGTTGTGACCGGGATAGCGCAGCCCCGGGTAGACCGGCTGATTCCACAGCGGAGCGTTTTCCATGTTGTAGATGGCGAGCCACGGCGCAAATCCGACGACTCGCGGATCCAGGCGGATCAGTTCGGCAAGCCGGATGCCGAGGCGGTTCTGCAGATAACGATAGCCGCGTTTGGGGTCGGTAGCTGCTGCGACGCCGATTGCGCCGGAATATCCCGCAGCTCCCGGCGTTCCCCAGGTATAGGGACGGCGGATCAACTCCAGATAGCGATCGATGTCGCCCAGCTGGAACGACGGATCGAACTTCATGCCCCAGCCGCCGCCGACACACTCGGAAATGATAATCGGCTTGTCAAGTTTCTTACCGTCTCCGAAAACTTCGACGGCCCATTGATAATAGAGATCGAAAACCGGATTCCAGTCGGTCCAGCTCCGGTTGATTCCGGTGTAGAGGTGCAGATCGACCACGTCGGTGTCGATGTAGGTTCTGCCGTAGGAGTCGACGTTGCCGTTGCCGGCGAATGCGCAGATCGGCCGTTTCTGCAGGTCGATCCGACGGGTAAGTTCGCTCTGTTTCGCCAGCTGGCGGGCGATTGCGGGATCGAGGCGGTGGGGAACTTCATTGCCGAGGCTCCACATCACGACCGACGGGTGGTTGTAGTCGGCGATCAGGAAACGCTCAAGTTCCGGAAGATTGTTCGCTTCAAATTTCTTCTCATCGATTCCGGTAATGAAACTGCAGCCCCATTCATCGTAGATCATCATACCGAGCTCATCGGCCAGATCGAGGAACTCCTGCCGGATCGGCATATGGGCGGTACGGAGCATATTGTATCCCGTTTTGAGATGGCCTTCGATCACGGTGCGCGGAGCAACCGTGTTCCCGTCTTTCGTATTATGACCACCGAAACGCACCGAGTGGGCGCTTTCAAAATAGAGGTAGATCGGTTTCCCGTTCAACGTGAATTTCGTACCGTCGATTTTAAACTCCCGGAAGCCGAACCGGGCGGTTTCCGCACTGAGTACCTTGTCGGCCGTGCGGAAATGGAGTGTCGCATAGTAGAGATCGGGACTTTCCGGACTCCAGAGTTTCGGATCGGGGCAGGTGAGCTCCAGCGTGCCCCGGTTGGTTCCGGGGTTGAGGGTGACGGCCGGAAACTCCCGGCGGGTGCATTCGTTGAAATCGCGCGCATTCGCCACGGTGACTCCCGGAATGACGGTCACCGGTTCTTTTCCGGTATTCTCAACCGTATAGTCGATGCGGAGATGGCCTTTCATGTCAGGAGTGAGCAGCAGACGGTCGATCCGGGGAGCCGGTTTCGCCGTTATCCGAACCGGCAGCCAGATGCCGCCCTTGAAGCAGGTCGGGTCCCACATGGCACCATAGGTGCGGGTGAACTTCCCATCCGGCGGACGGAAGTCGGAGAGAACGCGCAACGCAACCAGATTTTTTCCCGGCTTGACCAGTTCGGTCACATCGAAACGCGACGGTACGAAGTCCCCCTGATGATGGCCGGCGTGTTTGCCGTTGACATAGACTTCCGCCTCATAGCCGATCCCGTCGAATTGAAGTTCGAGACGGCCGGTCGGAAGCGGTGAGGGCAACTCGAAGGTTTTACGGTAGCATCCTTTGAAATAGGAGTTCACAGCCTGTTTCCCGTCGGAACCGCCGGCGCTGGATGGATCGATGTTCGCCCCGGGTTTCAGCACCTTGTCATACGAGTATCTGGGATCTCGGTACCAGTTGAGCGGGACACGGATCTCGCCCCATTGGGAATCATCGAATCCGGGCTGTGTGAACTCCATTTCCGCCGCCGCCGGTGCCGGAAACGGAGTCCCGGAAGAGGTTACCCCCGAGAATTTCCATTGGCCGTCGAGGGATTGGCTCCACTGCATCTGTGCTGGACTGAACTTGCCGGCCGGGGTTTCGATCTGTAACTCCTGCCGCGGCTTCAATGGCGGCATCACCGGCAGTTCCCGGGCCGGAGGCATCCACTCTATCGCTGTGGCGGCTGCCGGCAACAGCAGCAGCGCCAGAATGGTTTTCTGGAAATTTGTGACCATGTTTTTCTCCTTTTTTTTAACCTTCCGGGTTGAAATCAGGCTATCATATCCGTTTCTTTCTATATATTATACTTTGATGATGAGAAAAATGATTTGACAAATGCGACAGAAAGCGATATTTTTACGACGATTTGTTAATGTTATCCTGATTTCAACTCGGGTAGGCCGCCTCGAACTTTCGTGGAGGGATGGATGAAGAATATGTTGCGGGATGAAAGCACCCGGACATTGACGATTCCGCGAAGCAGCGTATTTTCAGACGCGGCATCCGGACTCCGGGTGCTTTCCAAGAAATATTTCGTCGATATCGAGGTCATTCACCGACATGATTTTTTTGAACTGGTGCTGGTACGCTCCGGGGGCGGGGGCCATGTGACCGAGTCGGGGGAAAGCCCTCTCGGGCGTGGCGACGTCTATCTGATCCGTCCCGGAAACGTGCACTACTATCGTGATCTGCAGTCGCTTGAGATCATCAATATTCTCTATCTGCCGGAACGGCTGGCTCTGCCGTTGTCCGATCTGCGTGAAGTCCCCGGCTATGTTGCTTTTTTCGAGGCCTCTCAGGAGCTTGCCGGGGCTTTGCTGCTTTCCCGGCTGCGGTTGAGCGAAGGCGAGATGGCGGAAGCCGAGCGGATTATCGAAACGATGATGGATGAACAGGAGAAGCGCCGTCCCGGCCACATGTTCGGTATGACCGCCGGTTTCATGCGGCTGGTTCTTCTGATCTCCCGGGCTGCAATGCGCATCGGCGGCGATGACGCGGCGGCTCTCGGGCAGGTCGGACGGCTGCTGGCTTATCTGGAGGGGCACTGTTCTGAGCCATTGCAGGTCGCAGATCTGGCTCGCGTGAACGGGATCTCCGTACGTACGCTTGAGCGGTTGTTCCGCGTCGCCACCGGGCGCCCTCCCGGGGAGTATCTGGCGGAACTCCGATTGAACCGCGGGGCGAAGATTCTGCAGGAATCCGGACTCCCGGTGGCGCAGGTGGCGCGTCAGGCCGGATTTTCCGACGGGGGTTATTTTGCGCGGCTTTTCCGGAGGAAATTCGGTTGT
>CALXOA010000023.1 GCA_944389895.1 uncultured Victivallis sp.
TTACCGTTGATACCGACGCCGCCGATCGACTCGGTGACCCAGGTGGGGTCACCGCCAAACAGCTCGTTATATTCAGGAGTACGCAGATGACGGACCAGGCGCAATTTAATGATAAACTGATCAATCAGTTCCTGTGCACCTTCTTCGGTCAGAGTGCCGTTTTCCAGATCACGCTGGATGTAGATATCCAGGAAGGTGGAAGTCCGGCCGAGGGAAGTTGCGGCACCGTTGTTTTCCTTGATACCGGCAAGGTATCCCATATACAGATACTGTACCGCCTGCTGAGCATTTTCAGCCGGTGCAGAAATATCCACGCCGTAACGGGCAGCCATCGACTTCATCTTATCCAGTGCGCGAATCTGCTCGCTGACCTCTTCCCGCAGACGGATGAGTTCTTCGGTCATCGGGCCGTCCAGCTTGCGAAGATCTTCCTTTTTCTGCTCCTGGAGGTAATCGACACCGTACAGCGCAATACGGCGGTAGTCGCCGATGATACGGCCGCGGCCGTAAGCGTCCGGCAGGCCGGTGATGATTCCGGCGTGCCGGGCCATCTTCATCTCGTCGGTGTAAACATCGAACACGCCGTCATTGTGGGTCTTGCGGTATTGGAATACGTGAGCGACCATCGGATCCATTTTGCGGTCGTAAGCCTCAAGTTCGGTGTGAATCAGGCGGATTCCTCCGAACGGCATGATGGCGCGCTTCAGCGGTGCATCGGTCTGAAGTCCGACAATCTGTTCCAGTTCACGGTCGATATACCCTGCAGCGTGTGCGGTAATGGTGGAAATGGTCTTTTCATCGATGTCGTAGACCCCTTTCCGCTGCCGTTCGATCTTCATGAGGTCGGTGAGGCGGCTCCACAGTGCCAGGGTGCGGTCGGTCGGTACGGCCAGAAACTCCCTGTCTCCGTCGTACGGGGTATAGTTGCGCTGAATGAAATCGCGCACGTTGACTTCGCTGGTCCATGCGCCGGTTTTGAAGTTCATCGGTACTCCTTGCCCGCCTTTTGAGGCGGTGGTTGTTCGCTTTGCCCTGCGGGAAGGGCGATCTTCGTTGCTGTCATATTTTCCGGACCGCAAAGGATACGGAATCTGCGGCGCGGAAAGTCCCTACCGGTTGTATCGCCGGTTCCCGTGATTCCCGGCGGCGAAAAGCGCGGGGGAGACGGACTCCCGGTTGACGTTTCCACGGAAATCCGAAGGCGTCACGAACTTTTTCCCGGTTTGCCGTATAATATACAGGTTTTGAGAATCGAATGCAAATTAGATCCATCTAATAATGATGAAAATTTTTCATCCGACAAGAGGGACGGAAAGGTCATGCCCGCCGGGTTTGATAGGTGATCAGCTGTTCGATGATCGAGATGATGCGGTATGCCTGATTCTGGTCGATGTTGACGCCTTCGATCACACTGCGTTTGACGCAGATGAAAGCCGCGACGCCGCTGTGGGAGATCAATTCGATAAAGATGTTTTTACGGAGAAAATAGAAGAGCAGGCAGAGCAGAGAGGGGATCAGTGCCAATCCCAGCGTCACCGGAGTCGCCAGCAGAAAGAGCAGGGCGAAGAAAAGCCAGAGCACCGGTTTCAGATAGCCGTAACCGCTGACGCTGATCGCCGAAAGCGGAATTGTCTCGACGATCGTTCCGCTCAGCGAGGAAGTCGTAAATTTCACATGGTCGCTGTAGACATCGAGCGTGGTCCGGTCATCGATTCCCATCAACGTCAGCAACCATGAGACCAGACCGGCCCGCCGGGCCGACAGATGGACATAGACCGGCCCCTCCTCATGAATCGAGTATTCCTTGACGACAAGGGCGCTGCCGCCGAAGTAGTTGGCCAGAGTGTGCATGGATTTTCTCCTGTTTCCGGAATCTGGACTCAAAAAAAACGCCTTCCCGGATGCATCCGGAAAGGCGCGGAAAAACCGTTTATTTTCGATTCAGCTTCTCATTCCACTCTTCGAGCTTGCGGGCGGCGAACTCACGTCCGCCGAGGCCGAAGGCAAGCGCTGCCGCGACACAGACCGCGCCGAGCAGGAGCGTGAAGGCGGTGGTGACGATCTCTCCGCCGATATCGATGTTCTGCAGCGCGATCGCGCCGGTGAAGATCAGTACCGCGGCACGGACCAGAAACACCAGTACCGTCGACTTCGAACCGCTGCCGGCAACCGCATTGGCTGCGACGTTGGAGAGGAAGATCCCGATCAGCAGCACGACGATTGCGACCAGGATGTTACCGCCGAACACCATGAAACGGGAGATGAGATCCGCCAGTTCCGTGAAATTCAGCATTTTGCAGGCGGCGATCGAAGCCATGAACATGATTGCGATCAAGGTAAGTTTGCCGACCACCGCCGAAGGTTTGACTTTTTCGCCCGGGGCGGCTGCGCAGAGCGTGGAGATCAGTTTGTCGAAGCCGATTCCTTCAAGCAGCTGGGTTACAATTCCGGCGGTAATCGAACCGACTACGAACGCCGCGAATACGAGGATTCCCGCACCGAGCAGATTGGCCGTCGCATTCAGAATCATATCGAAAAAGCCGGAGAGAGATCTGGTCAGGGGTTCGATCTTCAGAGCCGTCAGCGAGGAAATCACCACCGGAATCGCGACCAGCACATAGGCAATCAACCCGATCAGCCCGGAGAACTTCCGTTCCCCGAACAACTTGCCGCAACCGGCTTTCTCCCCGAGGTCGTCGACCCGGATTGCTCCCAGGATGCCGGAGACAGCCTTGCGGACGATTCCGGCCGCCCACAGCCCCACCACCATCACTCCGGCGCCGAGCAGCAGATTGGGCAGGAAATCGAAGATCTTTGCGAACATCTGTTCAATCGGTTCGGTAATGCCGGTGATCTTGAGCGCACGCAGCACGGCGGGCAGGAAGAACAGGAAAACCAGCCAGTATACGGTCGATCCGATCGTGGAGGAGACTGCAACGCCTTTTTCTTCGCCAACAGAGAATTTTTCCTCGAGCTTCAGCGTCCCGGCCGCGGTGATCGCGACGTATTTGAGCACCGACGCCACGATCCACGCGATGAACACCAGCAGCCCCGCGCCGATCACATTGGCTGCGTAGCCGGTGATGGCGTTGACGAAATTGCGGATCGGTTCGGCGGCTTCGCTGAGATTCAGCACACTGAGGCAGGCGAGAATCGTGAAGAGCAAAATCACAAGGAAGACGATCCGTGTGATCACCTTCTCCACCCGCACCGCCGAACTGTTGGCTCCTTCCGGGAGGCAGCCGGAGAGTTTGTGCCCGACTCCGTAACTGCGCAGCAGGCCTCCGAGGCGGTTGGAGACGAACAGCGCGAGCAGCCAGCCGAGCAGCAGGATCAGCACCGCCCACACGAGGTGAAGGACATTGCTTTCGATGATCACCTTCCAGATGTTGTTGAAAAATTCTTCCATTCCGGCCTCCATTGCATCTCATTTGCTTTTTCGGAGCAGCAATCTGCGGGCACAGCTGCTTCCCGATCATAAGTTAGCATCACAAGTACGAAAAACAAGCCATCGACCGGGAACTCGCCCTTTTTTTCGGCAGGAAACGGCTGTTTGCGTCACTCGCCGAGCAGCTGCCGGGCACGGCGGACGGTCGCCATCGCATCTCCCGCGTAGACCGCGCCGATGGATTCGGCGAATGTCTCGTCGACCGCTGCGCCGCCGACGATGACCGGAATGTCCACTCCTCGGGCCCGGAGAAGATCCACCGTGACTTTCATCTGCGGCATTGTGGTCGTCATCAGTGCTGATAATCCGATCACGGCCGCGTGGTGTTCGACCGCCGCGTCGACGATGGTTTCGGCCGGCACATCCTTGCCGAGGTCGATTACGTTGAAATGGTGGTTTTTGAGCAGCAATGCGACAATGTTCTTGCCGATGTCGTGAATGTCCCCCTTGACGGTCGCCAGAAGGAAGACGGGGCCGGTCTGGTCATCGGCTCCTCCGTTTTTCAACAACGGTTCCAGTCTCTCCATGGCACGCTGCATCGCGGCGGCACTCTGCATCAGTTGCGGCAGGAAGTATTCCTTGCGTTCAAAGCGGTTGCCGACCTCGGTGATCGCCGGGATCAGGATTTCATCGACGATTTTCGCCGGTTCATTCCCGCCGGCAAGCAGTTCGTCAAGCATTTTGAGAGCTGTTTCACGCCTGCCGCGCAATACCGAGTCGCGGAGCGCATCTGCGGGAGATTCCGGAATTGTGGCATCCGCAGTCTGTCCGGGCTGCTCCGGTATCGCATTCCCGGCAGGGGTGGCGTGACGGGCGAGATAGTGTTCGAGACGGGGATCGCGGCCGGAGAGGGCGTCTGCAGCGAACACGGTGTCGGTAAGCCCGGGCGCCGCCGGATTGGCGATCGCTCCGGAGAGTCCCCGCCCGAGCGCCATGCCGAGAAAGGCGAGGTTCACGGTCGGCCGGGCCGGAAGACCGAAACTGATGTTGGAGAGCCCGCAAACGGTATTGAGTCCGAGTTTACGCGAGCAATATTCGATGAAATCAAGTGAAACGGCTGCCGCCTCCGGATTGGCCGAGATGGTCATGAGCAGCGCGTCTGCAGTGAAATCGGCCGGCTTGTAACCGTATTGTTCTGCCGCATGGATGATCGAGTGCAGCACCTCGATCCGTTCCCGGACGGTGGCGGGGATTCCCGCATCGGTCAGCGGAAGCAGCACCAGCATGGCTCCGTATTTCGCGGCGATCGGCAGAACTTTTTCAATACGTTCCTTTTCCAGCGAGATCGAATTGAACAGCGCGCGTCCCGGATAGAGCCGCAGAGCCGCTTCGACGGCCTCCGGGCGGGTCGAGTCGATACAGAGTGGTGTATCACAGCAGCGAACCACTTCGGCGATACCGTTTTTCATCATCGCCGCTTCATCGATTCCGGAGAGCCCGAAGTTGACGTCGAGCAGCGCGGCGCCCTGTTCGCTCTGTTCTCTCGCGAAGGTTTTCACCAGCTCCAGCGATCCCGCGCGCAGTTCCGCCTGCAGCGCTTTTTTCCCGGTCGGATTGATCCGTTCCCCGATGACGGCGAAGGGGGCTTCCGGCGCAAGGCGGCGGTAGCGGGAAGGCGAGGCCACGACCCCGCGGAGCACCGCGCAGATTGCCGGGGTCGTCGCGCCGGCGAGCTTCCGGTGCAGCGCCGCACGGTG
>CALXOA010000024.1 GCA_944389895.1 uncultured Victivallis sp.
GGCAGGAAGCGTTTCCCGGGCAATGCCGTCAAAGGGATCGAAAATGATCTTCTCTCCGGCCGGAAAGAAGAGCGGTCCGATCACCTGTTTCCAGGCCGGCCCTCCGGCAACCGGAATGACCAGCTCAAGTTCATACCAGTGACCGCCGTAGACCGGAAGCGTCTGTTCCCCGGGTTGAAGCTGGATGGTGCGGACATCTTCAAAATCCTGCTCAACCGGTGCGTATTTCAACCTCCAGCTGACATTGCGGACCGTAAGAGTTCCGGAAACGCCCCCGACCACCTCACAGGCGATTGCGAGTGGAACCAGATTCCAGGCGGCAACCCTTTGCCGGAGGGAGTCCGTAGCCATCTGCGATTCGACATCCGCCAGGCCGTCACAGAACTGCATTGCGGAGTCGAAGAGTTCCTGATCGTAATTCCCGTAGGCCAGCACCACCGGGAAAAAACGGTAGTAGTTGTTGATGATGGAAATGTAGGGATGGACGACATACTCATTACCCGTATGATCCACGCTGTCGAAGAAGTCGAAAAAGCGCAGCAGAATATCCCTTTGCCGCGTCAGACAGGCCTTGATTTCCTCGAGAGAGTCATCCTGGTCCAGAGCCAGCCACTGCATGGTCGCAAGACGCCCCAGCGTCAGCGAGACGGAAGACTGATGGTTCGACAGAAATCCCAGAGACGCCTCAAGTAACGCTTCCGCCGCCACGCGATGCGAACTTTTGCTCTTGTCTTCCATATAGACCTTCCAGTGTTCTTCGGCCAGTTCACTCAATTTCTCATGAATATACACGTGCTCAAAGGAATTTCCCCCGAATTTCTCGTCCAGAATCTGCGTGAGTTCTTCGCGCAACGCCAGCCGCTCGGAAGTGGTCAGTGTTCCGGAAACCTGTTGCAGAATTTCAAATTCAGCGGCCACCATCTCCTCCAGCAGCGCCCCGTCCACCACCGTAAACGTGATATTCGTCCCGCAGAGAGATTCGACTGCACTTTTCACCGCCGAAATAAAACTCGGTGCGGTGTACCCGGCAAGCTCAACCGGGTTGAAGAGATCCACAACCTGCTGCAGCTTGTCCGCATAGGAAATCGTCTCCGGTTTCCAGGTTTTCAGCACGAGCGGTGCGCTCCAGTCACTTGCCGTGCCATCGGCGTCGCGCCGGCGGATGGCATACCGGTACTCCATTCCGGGAATCAATCCACTGTCAGTGAACTCCGGCGTCAGCGAAATCCCGAGATCCGTTTCGCCGCGTCTGATTTCCCAGGTGGTACCTGCAGGCAGATCATCCGCAACTTCCCATCCAAGAGAGATCCGGGTATAGGAAACCTGCCGGTCAAACGGAGTCGGCGCCGGAACCCGCGTGGGATCGGTACCATTCAGGAACTCATGATAGTTATCCACCCCATCACCGTCGGAATCGTCTGTGGAGAGAGCCGGGAGATCGCCGAAGTAGTTCCGCATCCACTCGAAAAATTCCGCATGAGCGCTCTGATCGCCCGGTTCAACGAGAATCGGACGGCTCTCGGTGGAAAGTTCTCCGGCGGAGTTAAATGCCGCAACGGTATAGTTGTAGTTGCCATCGGGCGACGCCAGCCGGATGTTGTCGGCACGCCTTTCACTACCCGCCACGGTGGCAACAACCGTATCCCCGTTGAAAATCTTGAACCCCGCCGCTTCAAAGGCATCGGAATCAACCCAATCCCACGACAGACTGAAAACGTCAATGTTTCGCTCAAATCCCAGATTGTACGGAAACCTGGAATCAGATACGACAATTTCAGCCACGGCTCCTCCGGTCCCCGGGGAGAGAACAGGATCGCCGTGAGTATCATAGACCACCTGCTGGTCTCCCTGCTGCGGGAAAAAAGGAAGTTTCATGACCAGATCATTTCCCCCGGAAACCGGAACATTTGCGGTGATTTCATAGATATGGCCTGCGTAAACCGGAACTTCCACCTCGCCATTCACCGAAATCGTCCGTTCCTCATAATACGGCTCGTCAGGAAAAAGATCCGGTTTCGTATCCGCGGTGACGTTTACAATGCGGATTGTACCGCCTCCGGGATTCTGCGCCGCATCCCGGAACCTGACCTTCACCCGGATCAGCTCCCACGCTTCAATCCGTTCACGCCAGTTGCTCTCAAGAGATTCCCCGAACAACTCCTGACGCTTGATCGCACTGAACCGGGCCGCCAGGAAAGCCTGCTCCCGATAATCATCAGAGGTAAGCAGACGGGGAAAATATCTGAAGTATTGTGCACTTATGATACTGTAAATGAATTTTGCACTGTCACCGACCGAATCCGGAAAGAAATCGAAGAAACGAAGTCTCTCCGCTGCCGACTCCGCAAGCGCATCCTCGATCTCATCAACGCTGCTCTCCGAAGTCAAATCCGCCGTTCTGAACGTCCCCAGACGATGAAGAGTATTTGCGACAAGACTCTCCTGATCGCTTAAAAAGTTCAGCGAAAAATCATACAGGATGGCCGCCGCCTGTTTATATCCTCCCGCCCAGTGCTTTTCAGCAAGAGTCGTCAGCTTTTCCTGAATATAGACCTGCTCGATTGAATGTCCTCCGAATCCCTCCTGAAGACAGGCGTCCAGTTCCGCCTGGGCAGCGAGCCGTTCCGCATCCGTCAGGACCGGCACAGCCACCCCGATCAATTCCAGCTCGTCGGCAATCATCTGACTGATCAATTCCGTATCGAAGGTGTTCAGCGTCAGGCTGCCGCCGGAGAGACTTTCAAATCCGGCTTTCACCGCGGCAAGCAGAGAAAAAGCGGTCAGATTTTCCACCGATATGTCATGCAGGGAATCGACAATACCCTCAACCTGTACATGCTGCGGAAACTCCACGGACTCAAAGGCCTTCACCTTCAACGGCTGGGATTGATCCGAAGCATTTCCACCTACGGTGACCGCGTCGATCCGATATTCGTAACAATTACCCGGCGTCACGTCCGTATCGACAAACTTCCTCTCTACGGACCGGGCAATTTCGTCACCGTCGCGATAGATCCGGAAATCAGCGATCTGGGTCTCATCTTCCGGATACTCCCAACTGATTGTGATCTTATGATAAGTTGCCCGTTCAAGCCTCAGATTCTGTGGCGCCGATACAGAATCCTCTGCGAAAGCCGTTCCCAATGCCGCCAGTACCACCGCAAAGCATAATTTACGTAAAAACATGATTCGTCCTTTC
Organism: uncultured Victivallis sp.; assembly: GCA_944389895.1. Classification (GTDB taxonomy): domain Bacteria; phylum Verrucomicrobiota; class Lentisphaeria; order Victivallales; family Victivallaceae; genus Victivallis. The sequence goes on from CALXOA010000024.1 coordinate 3,200, forward strand.
CGGGTGATATATGTTTTTTTTCAAATGATCAGAGAAACATCAGACGACGAGTTGGAGAAGTGAGAAATTCCGCCTCAACGCGAGGAAATCCGCAACAGGTTCTTATCGCCCTTCCGGCGTAGAAGCAGCAGGAAGGCAAGCAAAGATGCCGGGAGAATTGACAGATTCCCCACATATCTGGAATATCTCAAATACACCAGCGGTTCCTGCCCCATCCAAAGAGCCGCCACCGGCAGCAACGCTCCGAAAAACATCGATATTCCAAGAGAGAACAACAGAAAGCGCCAGTAATATTGAAACCAGCTCCAGAACTTGCCCCGCAGAACAGGCAACCCTGTCCTTATGGACAAACAAATGTGTGCCTTCCCCAGAGGCCGGTTCAGGATGTACCAGAAAACCGCAAAAGAAGCTACGGCATTCATCAGAGAAGAGTAAACGAATGTGACGAGAAAAAGAACTCCCGTCCCTCCCACAATCCGGAACAGGAGATTCAGAAAATATCCCCCGGCCAGCAGCAGCCCAGTCCATAACACTGCATACCTCCAGAAAAAACACCACCAGAGACAAACGACGGCATATCCATCGATCGCCCGAGGTGATCCTGACTCCGTCCGGGGTTCCTTTTTCACTTGATACGTTCCCTGTACAAAAATTTTACCGTGTTCAGGAGGCATGTTTCCGGTATCTATAGTAACACAGATTTTCATCAATGCAAATTTAAAATCAATATAAATAATAATTAAAAATTTAATAAATATTATTTTTTTATATTTATATTAATATAATATATATAAAATAAAAATAATTTACTATTTACTAAATATAAAAAATCAAACAACCATACCTCTCTCTTCATTCCATTGCAATTTCGCAATCCCCTTTTTTCACGAACCACGGCAGATCATGCCACATCTGCAGAAAGGTCGATCACATGGAAGAAAGATCAGGCGGAACCTTTCGGAGAAACGTTACACTCCACATGAATCAGGCCGTCAGGCTGCAACCGTCACCTCTCCGGGAAAAGATATTCTCTACTTTTTTTAAAAGAACTCTTGACATTCGCTTTGCCTTTTGGTATAATATTCTCAGATAGTAAATCAAATAGTAAACAATAGAAAAATTCAGGTAAACAAACCATGCCCAGATGTTCTGCGGATGTTTCCGAGTACATGAAGATTCGGCGCTATGTGATGACCCTGATTCTCCGTGCCGGAACGAAGAAGACGCTGCTGCCCTCGATTCAGGAGCTGGCGAACCAGTTCGCAGTCAGCCGACCGACCGTCTGTAAAGCCATGAAAACCCTTACCGAACAAGGTTTCGTAATCGGCAAGCGGGGCCTTGGATCTTTTACAAATCCAGAAAAGCGTTCCATCGTATTCGACAATTCAGAGCAATTCCGGCGTCAACCGATCATCGGGATCGTCATCGGGGATGGTATGATCGTACATTATGACTACTATTTCGCCCTGATCCTCTCGGAGCTTTTGAAAGCGGTGGTGACACTGCCGTCCATCATTCACCTGGTGCCGATCAGCAGTACGGAAGTGGATAACATCTGCCGCACCATCGAAAACGAACAGCTCGACGGCCTCATCTGTCATCAACCCTCGCAGAAAATGTTTCAGGCTGTGCAGCAGATGTCCAGGAAGGGACTTCCGGTTGTAGTCGGCGAGTATCCTGAAGATTTTCCCGCTTCGGTACTGCTGGATTATGAGAGATTCGGTTATGAGTGCGGGAAAGAACTGCTGGCAGAAGGCCGGTACAACATCGCCTACTGTCTGAACCGGCCTCCATGGGACGCCCCGTTGAACGGCTTGCGCCGCGCCTTCCGGGAAGGCGGGCGGACGCTGAATGAAAATCTGGTGTTCAAGGATCCGGGTACTTATCTGGACGATCTGCGGAAACTGGTTCGTTTCGGCGTTCCTCTGGATGCGGTATACTGCACCTTTTCCGATCTCCGTTCCATCGGGGATCTGCTTGAAAAAGAGAATCCGGCCATCTGGAAAAAATGTCTGCTTGTGGAGTCGGCTTTCTCCGCCGCACCTTCCGCGTCGTTCCGGCGTATTCTCTATGACGTGCCGTTTGAACAATACAGCACCGCTCTGGTTTCATGTCTGAAATCACTGATGGCGAAAAAAACAGTTGTACCGGTCCGAATCCCTTTGATTATGAGAAGAATTTCATGACGGAAGAAGAAAGGAGTGTGAATTATGAGGAAGAATTTTACATTGATTGAACTTCTCGTCGTAATTGCGATCATCGCGATTCTCGCCGCGATATTGCTGCCGGCACTCAACAAGTCACGCGCCAAGGCGAGAGACATCAAGTGTCTGGGCAACCTCCGGCAGTTGATGTTCGGGTGCATCGCGTATTCCGAAAGCAACAACGGCTGCTGTCCGCCGTACTGGGTCAACGGGCTGCCGTCATGGCCGGGGTTGATCATGCCGTATGTGACCGGCAGCCAGCAGTCCACTGACATGGTGGTCCAAGAAAACGGGACCTATCGGGTGATCCATCCGATCTTCGCCTGTCCGGCCACCGTTCCTGCCACCGGGACCAAGAAATATGTACTCAGCAACAACTACGGAACCAACTGGAACATGTCTTATCCGTTCTCAGCCCAAGCTAACATCTTCTTCAAACGGGTCAGAAAACCCAGCGAAAGACTCTTCATGGCGGATCGGACAGGCACCGGCTCAACCGGCGAGAATGAACTGATCGCCGTCATCAGTCTTTCCGATCTGGGGCTGCGCCACCAGTCGGAACGCGGCTGCAACACCGCGTTTGTGGACGGGCATTCCCGTGGGATGCTCTACCAGGAGGTACAAACCATTCATACCATCCAGAGTGGTTACATGGGGTATTTCTGGGGACGGGACAGTCGGGATTGAGCCGCCGGCCGGGGCGCAATGAACAAAGAGGAAAATTCATGAAAAAGCAGTATTTCCACACTATTGTGATCCTGCTCACGGGTCTTTCCCTGAGTGCGGTGGAATTTCATTACCAGTTTGACGCGGAAAAAGATCCCTGTGAAGTATTCAAAAGCAACAAAGGGCCGATGACGACACTGGAGCCTTATGACGAAGTATGGATTCTCAAAAACCAGAACGTCAACGCCGGCCTGATGCTCTGGAAGACCATGCGGACGGGGCAACTCACATTCCGGGGAGGCCTCTTTCAGGGAGGCCTGCGGATCTACGCACTCCACGAGCCCCGGGAAGGGAAAGGCGTCGGCCTGTTCATCCCATCCGCCTGGAAAAAAGAACTCAAACTCATTTCGACTCTGTCGGGCAAAACGGAAGTGCTTGCCGAGGGCGTATTGAACGATTCGCCCGCCAAACTCGACCTCACCCTGAAAATTTCGGATCAACAGATCGAAGCCTGGAGCGGAGACAGGAAGATCTGTGAAGCTCCCCTGCCCGCCGGGGTAAAGCGAGGGAGTTTCTACATTCAGGGCACCTGGGGAACACAACTCAAACTGACGGCATTTTCGATCGAAAGTCCCGATCTGCGCTGATTGCCGTCCTTTCAGAAACACACACCGGCGGCCGGACAGTGCGCCCCGGATCAGAGTTCATCCACATCTAAACCGGAAAGTAGAATCATGAGAAAGATGACGCTCTCAGTCGCTCTGCTTCTGAGCGTTCCGCTTGCTGCCGCGGAACTGTTCCGCATCGATTTCCCCGATGCCGGAAGCATCGAAAAATTTCCCATCTGGCAGAACAAGAGCAAGGTTGTCCGTTCCTATGCTCCCGGGGTCGTACCAGATTCCACTGTAAAAGGCTCGGTCAAATTCGTCGTGGAGACCGGGAGGAATCACAGTGCGGAATCAACTCCGGTTTTTCCGGCCAAAGTAAAAATCATCTCCGGCGAACGGTATCGTCTCCGGGTTCGCCTGATGAGTCCGGAAAAGCTCACATTCGCCTTCCATCTTCTGCTGGATAAGGCTCCCTGGACCCGTCTCTCGGACCATGCCACGGCCCGGGTCGTCACGGAACCGGGCAAGTGGCAGACCGCAACAATGGAATTTAACGCCGATTTCGACGTCAACGGCAGTGTGCGGGCACCGGCCTTCTTCCTGGGCGAACTGACTCCCGGACAGACCCTCTATGTTGCCGACGCGGTGCTGGAAGGGCCGGATCATCCACCGGTCCGGCTCTTCTCGTTCGCCGACGAGCCGATGTTGAAAAACCCCTCCTCCAGAAAAAATTGGAGCTATTCCGCCGCCTGGAAGCAGAAGAACGGCCTTCGTGAAACGGTCTCCCTGTGCGGACTGTGGGATTTCGCCCCCGCCGAGAGCGACCGGACACCGATGCCCGCCCCCGGCGCCGAAGAATGGGCGAATTTCGTGGTTCCCGGCCACTGGCGCGGCGGCAATATCAGCAATTTCGTCCACGCCGGCGACGGGAAGCCGATCTCCGAATTCAAGGGCAAGCCGATCCGGAACATCTTCCACGCCTGGTATAAACGCACACTCGACGTACCGGCAGAATGGCGGGGCGACAAAGTTATATTGCAGTTCAACCGCATCGACGCCGGAGGAGAGTTCTTCCTCAACGGGAAAAAGCTCGGCGATTCCTCCGGCTTCATTTTGGAAAAGGAAGGCTCCTTCGATGTCACCGACCTGCTCCGGTACGGGGAGAAGAACGAGTTCAGCCTCCGCGTCGACACCGATGAGACACGGAAGGGGGGCATCATGGGGTACGTCTATTTGAAACGCATCCCGACGAGGAATTTCGGATCTCCCCATGTCACGACCAGTTTCACCAACCGGAACATCACTCTCGCCTTCCGTAATCCGACCGCCCGGAGCGGTATGCTCGAAGCGGTCATCCGCGATGCGAAGACCGGCGAGAAAGTCTTCCGGAAAGACGCCATTCCCTTCCACGGAGAACCGCTCCGGTTCGACTTCATCACGCCCAAACTCTGGAGTCCGGAGTCGCCTGATCTCTACTATCTGGATCTCACGCTCACGGAAGACGGGAAAACCATCGACGCAACGACAATCCGGTTCGGTTTTGCGGAGTTCGCAGTACAGGGGCCGGACTATCTGTTGAACGGCAGGAAAATCAACCTCTTCTGCGACACCGCCTACGACGGCGGTTACTGGACGGTCGATTGGAAGATGGGGCCGGAACACCTCCGGCGGGAACTCAGAACAATGCGGGCAATGAATCTCAACGCCGCCTATTTCCACCCCGACATGCCCAAAGAACTCCTCGACATCTTCGACGAAGAGGGAGTTCTGCTGATCGGAGCCAGCCACATTCCCTACAACGATCATATGAAACTTTCGGACGAAGAAGCTCTCAACGTGTTCCGCCGGAAGATCGCCGAACTCAAATCCTCCGACCGTTACGACAACCATCCCTCCCATGCGGCATTCCTGATCGACGTCTGGTACAACTTCCACTCCGGGACCACCAACCCCGAATACATCGGGCTCAGGGACGGCACGAAGAGTTACCCGGCCTTCGACCGGAACGGTGCGACGATCGTCAGGGAAAACCGTGACCCCAATCTGGAAGGGGAACGCGGCGCACGCAAGAAAAGGCTCGACCGGATCGCACAACTCTTCAAGGAGAATTTCCCCGGGAAACTGGTGTTGACCGGCGGTTCCGGCGAAGTGGGAGATGCCTATGCCGCCCACGCCTATCATACCTGGGGAGCACCTTACGAGGAGCTGCGGGCACTATTCCGCCGCTACAGCCTCCAAAGGGAAGTGCCGATCTTCGTCGGAGAACACAACATTCCCTATCCGGGCAGCCTCTATTCGATCTTCAACTTCTCCGCGGCGGGAGCCGACCCGTTGTCGATGGAAAACTTCGCCCGGTATGCCGGCAACGACGGTTACCGGTGGCGGGCCATCTACGGGCGCCGGGCACTGCATGATTACGGTCCGATGAGTGTCCAGGACAGCCGGACCGACCGTGACCGCGACGGCTCCTATCATATCACCAGCGACCTTTATTGTGAATTGTTGAACCGTTCCCTGAATACCATCATTCCCGGCTGGCGGCTCTCGGGAGTCAACGGCATCGGATTCTTCGGTTACGTACTCGGCGGACACTTCGCTCTGGCCGGACGCTCCGTACCGCGCTACCGGGAACTCCCCGACGATCTCTCCCGGCCGGATTTCTACCCGGAATACCTTCCCGGCGGAGCATCGCCCGATGGATTCGGAAATTTCGATGCGGTATTCCGCCTCAAGCCGACGCTTGCGGCAGCCTCTCTGCTTCGAGTCACGGCACCGCTCTTCACCGAGTTCTGCGAAGTCGGCGAAGATCCATACGGAATCGACCATGCCTGGTTCGGCGGGGAGACGCTCCGGAAAAAACTGCTCGTCATCAACGATTCCGCACAGAAACGCGAATTCGACTGCCGCGTGACACTGCGGACGGCAAACAACGATGTACTCGCTTCCTTCAGCCGGAAGCTCCGGCTCGCCCCCGGGAGCCGGGATACCATTCCAGTCGAAATACCGCTGCCAGCGGTCGTTTCCCGGCGGAACATCCGGCTTCAGGCACTCGTTTCGGACGGAGAACTCAAGGCCTATGCAACCCTCCCGATCGAAATCTTCCCGCAACCGGAAGCCATCAAAATCGCACATCGCCTCTATCTCTGTGATCCCGAGGGAGGCGTCAAGATGTATCTGAAAAAACAAAACATCGCTTTTGAGGAACTGGAGTCTCTCGACAAACTTCCCGATTCCGGGGTGCTGATCGTCGGCCGCCGGGGACTCGCACTCACGCCGACCGTACCGGATTTCAATGCGGCGGCGGAAAGCGGTCTGAACGTGCTGATTCTGGAACAACCCATCTCCTGCTCCGCGGAATTGATGCAGACCCGGGTCCGGCACGCCTTCATCAACGCCGGGGGGCATCCGGTACTCAAGGATTTCGAAGACCGCGACTTCGCCAACTGGCGCGGCTGCGTCTCCCTTGCGGACGCCTATGAGATCAACCCAGCCGGGCACGGCTGGTCCGCCGCCGGCAACCGCAACATGCTCGCCAGTTATGTATTCCGCCGTCCTTCACACGGTAATTTCCTGACGCTGCTCGGTTGTGGTTTCGACCTCTATCAGACTCCGCTTCTGGAGTATCGCGCCCGCAACGGCAGCTGGATCGGTTCCCAGCTCGAACTGGTACCGCGCCTGGGAGTCGATCCGGTCGCAACCACCCTCTTTCACCGCATGATCTCCTATCTGGACAACCGCGGGGTCAGTGAAGGCAAAACCCTCTTCTTCGGGGGCGACGCCGGCCGGAAGCTGCTCAAGCGAATGAAAGTCCGGTATGACGAGACGGAGAAGCTCCAGGAAGCGGCGCTGGCGGAAGCCGGGACGCTCCTGATCTCCGATCCCGATTTCAACACGCTGAAGCTCGCCGCCATGGCACTCAACAACTTCGTCTGGAACGGCGGCAGAATCATCTATCTTCACACCGGCCGGGAGTTTGAATCGGTCTGGCTTCCGTTTCCGCTCAAAATCGAAACCGTCACCGCCCGCCAGGCACGGAACAATGCCGGACGGCCGGATGAGTTCTGGCGTTGCGGCTGGGACAACAACGACCTCTACTGGCATGATGAATTTCAAATCCCGGCATTCCGGGAGATCCCGGAACAGGCCAACGCCTTCTCCCCCGGCGTCGTGATGGATCTTCCTCACGGCTCGGGACGCTTCACGCTGGTCTCCATCACCCCGGATCTCTTCGACAACGCGCCTGCGACCGGAAAAACCTGCCGTTTCCTCTCCGCGCTGCTCTCCAATGCCGGAGTGAAAATCGACAACACCTCCACCGCCTATCTCCCGAAAAAAGGAACCCTCGACTGCACCCTGGACCTGAGCGGATATGACTGGAGTTTCGCGCTCGACCCGGACAACAGGGGTCTGAGCGAGAAGGTGGAAACCGGGATCAACGGTTCGCTCCTCTGGCAGAGCGGGTTGATCGCAGATGGAGCTGAGGTGAAGGTCGGTGTGCCTTTCGAATACTTCCTCCGCCGGGAATACGACGGCTACGCCTGGTACCGGCTCGAACTGGAGTTGCCGCCGGAGTTCCGGACGGCGCAGCAACTTTACCTGAGTCTCGGCGGAATCGACGACTTTGACGAAACCTTCTTCAACGGCGTCAAGGTCGGTCAGACCGGTCGTGAGGTCGCCTCCTGGTGGATGGCACCCCGGCTCTATACGATTCCCGGAAAACTGCTCAAACCCGGCAAGAATCTGCTTGTGATACGGGTGTTCGACGAAAAAGGCGAAGGTGGGATCAACCGTCTCCCGGTCGCCCTCTCGAATCGTCCGGCAGTGAGCGGGCAACGCGGCTGGAAGACCCCATATCAGGAAGGGACACGCCGCGATTACGATTACAATCCGGATCCGGTACGGCAGTATTGACGACTCACTCCCGCGCCCGAAAACGCGGAACGGCCAGGTGGTGAAGGTGCGCTGCGGCATACACCTTCACCACCGCCGTAAACTCCCCGGAATGCCTCCGGTCGGCGCAAAATGATATGCTTCATCCGATCCTGTTATTGCCGGACGGGACCGGAGATGGTATCTTGTAGACGATAACTGGAGGTTTTCCGTATGACACGACATCCGAACATCGTCTTTATTCTGATGGATGACATGGGGTGGAAGGATCTCGGCTGCATGGGCAGCGACTTCTACGAAACCCCGAACCTCGACCGGCTGGCGGCACAGGGTATGCTTTTCACCGACGCCTACGCCGCCTGCCCGGTCTGCTCTCCGACCCGCGCCAGCATTCTGAGCGGGAAATATCCGGCCCGGGTCGGCGTGACCGACTGGATCGATCACGCCGGGGGCACGCATCCGCTGCGCGGCTGTCTGATCGACGCGCCCTACCTGAAACAGTTGCCGCTCACGGAACACTCCCTTGCCGCGGCGCTGCGCGAGGGCAACTATCAGACCTGGCACATCGGCAAATGGCATCTCGGCGGGGAACCGTACCGCCCGGAACAGCACGGGTTCGACATCAACATCGGCGGCTGCCATTACGGCCATCCTCCCGCCGGTTATTTCAGTCCGTGGCGGATTCCGACGCTGGAGGACCGCAAGCCCGGAGAATATCTGCCCGATCGGCTCACCGATGAGGCGTTGCACCTGATCGGACGCCGTGATCCGGAGCGGCCTTTTTTCCTGAATCTCTGGTATTACTGCGTTCATACGCCGATTCAGGCGAAACCGGAGAAAATTGAGAAGTTCCGCAGGAAAGCCCGCCGGATGGGACTTGACCGGCTCGATCCCTTCGTCGAGGGAGAATACTTTCCGACCGAGGACAAACGGGATCTGCGCGTCCGGCGCCGGATCCTTCAGTCCGATCCGGTTTACGCGGCGATGATCGAAAGTGTCGATGAAAACATCGGCAGACTGCTCAGACGGCTCGAAACGGAAAACCTCGCCGATGATACGGTCGTGATCTTCACTTCGGACAACGGTGGACTCGCCACCGCGGAGGGCTCCCCGACCTGCAACGCACCGCTCTCGGAAGGGAAAGGGTGGATGTATGAAGGAGGGACCCGCGAGCCGCTGCTGGTCCGCGTCCCGGGCCTGACCGTCCCCGGTTCCCGCTGTGAAGTCCCGGTGACCTCTCCGGATTTCTACCCGACGCTGCTGGAGTTGGCCGGACTGCCGCCGAAGCCGGAACAACACGTTGACGGAGTTTCGTTTGTTCCGCTTCTGCGCGGAGAAACGGAACTGCCCCGCGAAGCGATTTTCTGGCACTACCCGCATTACGGGAACCAGGGAGGAACACCCGGCAGTTCCGTTCGAAGCGGGGAGTGGAAACTGATCGAATTTTTCGAGGACGGCCGATTGGAACTCTACCACCTTCGCCGCGATCCCGGCGAAGCGCACAACCTCGCTGAATCGGAATCGGAAACCACCGTCCGGCTCCACACTCAACTGCGCAACTGGCGCCGAGAGGTCGAAGCACTTCTGCCCGCAGTCAATCCCCACCCCTTCACCCGGAAGGAACCGGTATGAAAAAGCAACCGAACATCCTCCTCTTTTTCACCGACATGCAGCGGTTCGACACGATTCACGCGCTCGGCAATCCGGTGATCCGGACGCCGAACCTCGACCGGCTGGTCCGGGAAGGAACCGCTTTCACCGCCGCCTACACGCCGTCGCCGGTCTGTGTTCCGGCCCGCTGTTCGATGCACTACGGGTGCTATCCGGCCCGGACCGGAGTTGCCGACAACACCGCAATGCCACCGGACAACGGCGATTCGATGCCGGGCGCGCTGCATGCGCTCGGATACCACACCGCGGCGATCGGCAAGTGTCATTTCACCCCGGACAAAACGGCGAAACGCGGTTTCGATTTCCGGTTGATTCAGGAAGAGTGTTGTTCCGATCCCTCCACCGACGACTACTGTCGCTGGCTCTCCGAGCGCGGTTCCGACTGCGATGAACCGCACGGCACCCGGGGGGAAATGTACTACATCCCGCAGATCTCGCTCCACCCCGCCGCCGAACACCCGTCGCAGTGGATCGGCGACCGGACCATCGATTTTCTGCGGGAACGACGGGGAAATCGACAGTCTTGGTTCCTTTTTTCGAGTTTCATCCATCCGCATCCACCGTTCGCGCCGCCGAAGCCGTGGCACAAACTCTACCGTTCACCTTCGATGCCGCTGCCGGAAGTGCCCGGGGATTCCGAATCGCTCCTCTGCTGGATCAACCGGGTTCAGAACCGCTACAAGTATCGCGATCAGGGAATCGACCGCCAGCTTTTACGCAACATCAAGGCGTATTACTACGCCACGATCTCCTTCGTCGATTTCCAGATCAGCCGGATCCTCGCGGATCTGGAAAAGAACGGAGAACTCGATGAAACTCTGATCGTTTTCGCCTCCGATCACGGCGAATATCTCGGCGATTACAACTGCTTCGGCAAACGCGGGATGCATGATGCCGCGGCCCGGATTCCGCTGCTGGTCCGCGGTCCGGGGTTCCCGGCCGGCGAACGTTGTGCGACGCCGGCATCGCTGGTCGATCTCTTCCCGACCTTTCTCGCCGCGGCGGGCGGCGATCCGGCGAGGTACAGCCTCGACGGGGAGGATCTCCACACCCTCGCCACAGGCGCTCTGGAACACCGGATCGTCTTTTCGCAGTTCGGTAATGAACCGGAATCCCTTCACATGGCGGTCAGTCGGGAGTTCAAATACATTCATTCCGCCCCGGACCGGCGGGAGTGGCTGTTCGACCGGATTAACGATCCGGGCGAAACACGCAACCGGGTTGGTCTGGTCGCCTGTTCCGAAGCCCGCGCAAGGCTCCGGCTGGCCCTGCTGAATTTTCTGGAGCGCCACAAGGTGGAGAGCGCGTATCTCAAGAGAGACGGGGTGCTCGACTGGCGGGAACATCCCCGCTTCGACGACGCTTATCTGGCCGATCCCGACGCCGGACTTCTGTTTCAGGATCACGAACTCTTCCCGCCGGAGTTTCCCGAAGGCTACACGCCGTGACGGGCCCGCCCCGGAGAAACGCCGTAACGATCCCGGAAACGGGCGACAAAATAGCTGCAGTTATGAAATCCGACCGCAGCGGCAACCTCTTTCACACTCATGGTGCTGTACTGCAGCAGCTCTGCGGCAGCCTTCAAACGGACGCGATTGAGATAGTCGGAAAAATTGCTGTTGCAATGGCGGATCAGCAGTGCGGTCAGATGGCTCTCGCTGACTCCGGCCGCGACGGCGGCATCCCGGCGGGCGATGTCAGACGTGTAATGGCGTTCAACAACGCGGCGGAAACGCTCCAGAGCCGCCGGTTCTCCGGGGTCGTCCCGGGCCGCGAGCTGCTTCTCCAGCAGATACACCAGCTCGGTCAGAACCGCCTTGGCCTTCAGAATCAACAGCGGCGCATACGGAGTCACACGCCAGGCCGACCCGATTTCCCGGAACATCTCCTCCGCCCTCCGGCGCTGCGGATCGACGATGGACAAATGAAAGGGAAAAGCCGGAAGTCCCTCCAGCCGCACGGGTTCCTCGGCATACTCCCAGTAGTCGCCGGCCATGCTCTCGGTACTGCGGTTGCGGACGCTCAGCTGCCGGTCGGAAACCTCGTGCCACGAAAAACACATCGTCGCCGCAGTCAGAGGCACACCCGGATCGCTCCGGAACTCATATTGCACACCGGGGCCGTACATGGACAACACACCGGGTTCAAGTCGATACTCATCGTCACCGATCCGTCCCCGCCCGCTTCCGGCAACGATGTACAACAGCTGATGCGCATACATGTAGCTCGGCCCCATCCGGAAGGCCTCCCAGCGCATGTAATTGGCTCCACGCGGTATCGGATTGAGTTTCAGTCGTTCGATCGTCTGCATGATGATTCATCCATTTTTTATAAAAAAGCACGTTATGCCCCACATTTCAAGAAGTTCACCATCCCAAACTGACATGTTTCATCGAATCATGTTATTGAAAAACCGCCGTCTCCGGCCTATGTTATCGGTCAAAGGCAAATATCCCCCCGGGAAAGATGAATACGCAACTTCAAACCGTTCAAGGTGAACTCAAACGATGAACGAACGCCCGAATGTTCTGCTGATCGTGGTCGATCAGATGCGGCGCGACGCACTGGGGCTGAACCATCCCGGTTTCGCATATACGCCGCACCTGGATCAGCTCGCGCGCGAGGGTGTCAACTTCACCCGCGCCTACTCTGCCTGTCCGAGCTGCATCGCAGCACGAGCGACGCTGCTGACCGGGCTGAAGCATGAGAACCACGGCTTCACGGGATATGCCTCGGAGCCGGAGTGGCGCTACCCGGTCACTCTGCCCGGCGTGCTTGCCGATGCCGGATATCATACGCAGTGCGTCGGGAAAATGCATGTTGAACCGCCCCGGGCTCTCGTCGGATTTCACAACGTCGTGCTGCATGATGGTTTTCTGCATGACAAGCGCAGAAAGTATCGCGATCCGGTCGAATATGACGATTACCTTCCCGATCTGCGCCGCGAACTCGGTCCCGGTGCCGACATCTGCGACTGCGGAATCGGCTGCAACGGTTATGCGACCCGCTGCTGGCCGTGGGATGAACGGCTTCATCCGACCAGCTGGGTAACGACCCGGAGCATCGAATTTCTGCGCCGCCGGGATCCGACGAAGCCGTTCTTCCTGAAAGTCTCCTACCACCGCCCGCATTCGCCGCTGGATCCCCCGCCGTCATACTTTTCCATGTACGAGGGACGAAAGCTGCCGGATCCTCTTCAGGGAGATTGGACGCATTTCCTGCGGAACTGCCCGAACCCCGAAAATCCGGTTCCGGAAGAGAAGCACTTCCGCGACCGCGCCCGGCGCGCCTACTGCGCACTCGTCACCCAGATCGACCATGAATTGAACCGACTTTTCATCGAACTCGGCGATCTGAACCTGTGGGAGAATCTGTTGATTCTTTTCGTTTCCGACCACGGGGATCTCCTTTATGACCACGGCATGGTACGCAAATCACTGCCTTTCGAAGGGTGCGCGGGGATTCCACTCTTCCTGCGGCTGCCGCGCTCAATGCGAGGCGGCCGTGAAGGAATCATCGACCGGCGACTCGCCGAACTGCGCGATATCTTCCCGACCATCTGCGAGGTCTGCGGCCTCGAAGCGCCTGCCGGACTCGACGGGGAAAGTCTGCTGGCGCCGGAAAGCCGCCGGAAATATCTCCACGGCGAACACGCGAACGGCGAACTCTCAAACCAGTGGCTGACCGACGGCGATGAAAAATACTGCTGGTTCCCGCACGACGGCCGGGAGCTCCTCTTCGACCTGGGTGCGGATCCCGGGGAACTGCACGACCTGTCGGCGGAACGGACGGAACGGACGGCGTTCTGGCGCGAAAGGCTGGTGCAGGAGCTCGCCGATCGTCCGGAACATTATGTGTTGAACGGTCACCTCCGTCCGGGCAGCGAATCACGCACTTCGCTGCCCTGGGCCGGAATCGGAAAGGAAAGAGTCTCATGAGAATCCTCTACCTCGATATCGACACCCTGCGTCCCGATCATCTCGGCTGTTACGGCTATTGCCGCAACACGTCACCGAATCTCGACCGGATCGCGGCCGAAGGGGTGCGGTTCGACAACTGCCACACCACAGACGCTCCCTGTCTGCCCTCCCGTTCCGCATTGATGACCGGCACGTTCGGCATCCACAACGGCGTCGTCAACCACGACGGATTCAACGCCGACTTCCGTCCGGAAGGACGAGGCCGCGGTTTCCGGAGCCGGATGGGTTCAGACACCCTTCCGGCCTTTCTGAAAATGGAAGTGGGGCTGCACACGGTCTACATCGGCGGATTCGGAGAACGCCACTCCACCTTCAGCTATTACGCCGGGTTCCGGGAGATCCACGACACCGGCAGAGGCGGCATGGAATCGGCCGAGGAGGTGACTCCGACTGCGCTCGACTGGCTGGAACGGCACGGAACGGAGGACAACTGGTACCTGCATGTGAACTACTGGGATCCGCATACCCCCTACCGCGTTCCCGCAGATTTCGGCAACCCGTTTGCCGGCGATCCGCTGCCGCGCTGGCTGACTCCCGGGGTGATCGAGCAGCAACTGCGGGAAACGGTCGGGCCTCACGGCATTCTGGAGATTTCGATGTATGACGACCATGAGGACAGCCGATACCCGCGCCAGGCCGGCAAGGTGACCGATATGGAAGACGTCCGACGCGAGATCGATGGTTACGACTGCGGGGTGCGCTACGCCGACACCCATATCGGAACGTTGCTGAAAAAACTCGAAACACTCGGCGTTCTTGACGACCTGATCATCATCGTCAGTTCCGACCACGGGGAGAACCTCGGAGAACTCGGCCTCTGGAGCGAACACGGAACCGCCGACCTCTGCACCACCCGGATTCCTCTGATCATCCGCTGGCCGGGATTGAAGGCGGACCGGGTAGACACGGGGTTGCACTACAACATCGACCTCCTGCCGACCCTGGCGCAACTGCTGGGGAAAGTGCCGCGAAAGAGCTGGGAAGGAGAAAGCTTCGCCGCCGCGATCCGAGACGGCGCGCCGACCGGTCGCGACTATCTGGTCGTATCGCAATGCTGCCACGGCTGCCAGCGGGCGGTACGCCGCGGCGACTGGCTTTACATCAGGACCTGGCATGACTTCTTCCATCTGTTTCCGAAGGAGATGCTCTTCGATCTCGCGAATGATCCGCATGAAGAACACAATCTGGCTTCGGAGCGCCCGGATGTCTGCGGAGAGCTTGCCCGCTGTTATCTGGAGTGGTATGATGAGATGATGGCAACGCAGCCGGAGGGCTATTTTCACGATCCGATGTGGGAGGAACTCCACCGCGGCGGTCCATGCCACGCACACGGTCAGCTGGCCCGTTACTGCGAACGGCTCGGGAAAACCGGGCGTGACTGGGCAATCCCTCTGTTGAAGGAACGCCATCCGGAGGAGTTCCGGTGAACGAATCGTTTTCGCTGTTGCTGAAGCCGGTGTCGTTCGATTGCAACCTGCGCTGCCGGTACTGCTTTTATCTGCCGAAGGAGGAGTTGTTCGGTTCCGGTGCTCACCGCATGGATCGTGAAACCCTCGAGGCGGTGACTCGAAGTTACCTCTCCCTGCCGATGGCGACACACACCTTCGGGTGGCAGGGAGGCGAGCCTACGCTGGCGGGTGTGGAGTTCTTCCGGGAAGCGATCCAGCTTCAACGCCGTTATGCAGCAACCGGCGAAGTCGCCAACGCCCTGCAGACCAATGGAACGCTGCTCGACGACAGCTGGGGGGAGTTTCTGCATGACAACCGTTTTCTGGTCGGCATCAGCATCGACGGCCCGGCTGAGCTGCACGACCGTTTCCGCATACGTGCGGATGGCGGAGGAAGTCATGCCGATGTCATGCGCGGGCTCGGAATCTTGAAGCACCACGGGGTCGACTTCAATGCGTTGACGCTGGTTTCCTCCGCCAATCAGGATCATCCGGAGATGATATACCGTTATCTGAAGGAACTCGGCATCGCGTTCCACCAGTACATCGAGTGTGTTGAATTTACCCGTGCAGGAACGCTGCAGCCGTTTGCGGTGACTCCGGGGAAATGGGGAGAATTTCTCTGCCGGATTTTCGACGAGTGGTATCCGGCCGATACGCGTACGGTGTCGATCCGTCTTTTCGACTCGATCGTTTCGCGGCTGGCGACCGGAATCCCGACCGCCTGCCCGATGGGGGGAAACTGCTGCAACTATCTGGTCGTTGAACATGATGGAGGCGTCTATCCGTGCGACTTCCACGTCCGCCCGGAACTCCGGCTCGGAAACATCCGGGAAACCGGATTCCGGGAACTGCGGGAACGGCCGGAATACCGCCGATGGGGAGAGATCAAGAATCCGCACTCTGAGAAATGTTCCGCCTGCCGCTGGCTGCCGCTCTGCATGGGTGATTGCCCGAAGAACCGGACGGCCGGCGGCAGCGCCCTGTGTGAAGGATGGCAACTCTTTTATTCCCACACAATAGAACGTTTTGAGCGCCTTGTTTCCGAGGTCACCCGATCGAAAAAAGCTCCGGGGCGCAACGATCCGTGCCCGTGCGGCAGCGGCAGGAAATACAAGAGATGTTGCGGAGCCGGCCGATGAGACGCAACATTCCCAATCGGCTTTCACGCGGAGGCACCGGATTCCGTCACCGTCGCGCCTGCAGTTCCGGCAGATATCGTCCTTACCACTTTGAGGGGAAACAATCGTGAAGAACATCCTTTTCATCACCACCGACCAGCAGCACTGGAACACCCTCGGATTTTTGAATCCGGAAGTCAAGACGCCGAACCTCGACCGGCTGGCCGCCCGGGGCTGTTATTTCCCGCGCGCATATACGATCAATCCGACCTGCACCCCGACCCGCTGCAGCTGGCTGACCGGCACGCCCCCGAGCCGGCACGGCGCCTACAGTCTCGGAACCAAGCTCTTTGAAGACGTCCCGACCGTAAACGATGAATTTCGCAAAGGGGGAGTCCGTTCCTGCCTGATCGGCAAGGCCCACTTCCAGCCGCTGGAATCCACGCCGGAATACCCGTCGCTGGAAGCGTATCCGATCCTGCACGACCTCGACTTCTGGCGGAACTACAAAGACCGCTTCTACGGTTTCGATCACGTGGAACTCGCCCGCAATCATACCGATGAAAGCCACGTCGGCCAGCATTATGCACTCTGGATGGAATCGAAGGGATATGCGAACTGGCGTGACTACTTCCTGCCGAATCCGCCCTGTTACCGTACGGAAGCGGATCCCCTACAGGAGTCGCCGCACCGCACTCCGGCTCCCGGCGGCGCCTGGGAGATTCCCGAGGAGATCCACTACAACGCCTGGATCGCCGAACGGAGCAACGCAATGCTCGATCAGTACAAACGCGACGGGGAACGCTTCTTTCTGTGGGCGAGCTTCTTCGATCCGCATCCGGCCTATATGGTTCCGGAACCCTATGCGAGCATGTATGATCCGAAAACCGTGACGGTTCCGGAGTTGACCCCCGGGGAATTTGACGACAAACCGCCGCATTTCGGAATGACCCAGCAGGAACACCCCGATTTCTCCGCCTATCAGACCGACGAAGGGAGCAATGCGCTGCACGGTGCCGGTTCTCATCTGGCGGACCGGGAGACCAAAGCGAAGCGCATCGCCACGATGTACGGCATGGTCACGATGCTGGACACCTACATCGGGAAAATCCTCGACCATCTCGAAGAACTCGGTCTCGCCGAAGATACACTGATCGTCTTCACCACCGACCACGGTGACTTCTGGGGGCAGCACGGATTGACGGCGAAAGCGCTCCATCACTATGAGGATCTGTTGAAGGTCCCGCTGATCGCCGTTCTGCCCGGGCGGATTCCGGCCGGTTCCACCAATCCGGATCTGCAGTCGACCGTCGATCTTGCGCCGACCTTCCTGTCGTTCGCCGGGCTGCCGGTACCGCGTTACATGACCGGACTGGACCGCAAAGCGAACTGGCTGGGGGATCCCTCCGTTGCCCGGAAACACGTGATCGTTGAAAATCATCACAATCCGACCACGTTTCACGCCGAGACCATGATCAACGCACGTTATAAGATCACAGTCTACCGCAACGCGGACTACGGAGAACTCTTCGATCTCCTGACCGATCCCGGGGAGCTGGTCAATCTCTGGGATCACCCGGAGTGTCTGAAACTCAAACAGGAACTGCTGCTTGAATTTCTGCAGGCGAAGATGGAGATGGAGCCGATGCCGATGCCCCGGATCGCGGGAGCGTGAAACACGTCTGCCCGATGAAACATCGGCCGTAACGGAAAAAGTTCCGCAAAGGAGAAAGAAATGGACCGACCGAATATCCTCCTGATCATTACGGATCAGCAGAGCGCGACAATGCTCAGCTGTGCCGGGAATCCTCATCTCCGGACGCCGGCGCTGGATTCTCTCGCCGCACGGGGAATGCGTTTTGAGCGTGCTTATTGTACCAATCCGGTCTGTGTAGCCTCGCGAACCAGTCTGCTTTCCGGGAGAATGCCCGGAGAGTTTCACGGGAACTATAATGAAGCTCATTGGACTGCGCCTGCCGGATGGAGCGCAGATCAGACACTGGGAGCTCTGTTGCGCCGCGCCGGTTACCGAACCTTCTACGGGGGAAAAATCCACGTTCCGCCGATGCTGGATCCGGCCCGGACAGGCTATGATTACTTCTGTGCCGACGAACGGGACACTCTTTCCCGCGCCTGTGCGGAACTGATCCGCCGGCCTCATCCGCAACCGTTTTTCCTGGTCGCCTCCTTCATTAATCCGCACGACATCTGTTATCATGCCATCAGCTGTTTCCCGAATCCGCGGACGGAACGGCTGATCAACAACAGCCCGGTGGAGATGGAGACGATGCGGGAAGCGCTGCAGCTTCCGGACGGACTCTCCGAAGAGGAATTTTTCAAAAAGGTGTGTCCTCCGCTGCCGGAAAATCATCACATCCAGAACGAGGAGCCGGAAGCCGTTGCCGCCTTCCTCGCGAAACGGGGATTCCAGGTGGAGTTGCGCAGACACTGGAGCGACCGGGAGTGGCGTCTGCACCGCTGGGCATACTGCCGGCTGACCGAACGGGTCGACGCGGAAATCGGCCGCCTGCTCACCGCATTGGATCAAAGCGGTCTGCGGGACAACACGCTGGTGATCTTCACCAGTGACCACGGCGACAACGACGGCTCCCACCAGCTCGAACACAAATCCCTGCTTTATGAAGAGGCGATCCGCATTCCCCTGATCGTCAGTTATCCCGGCCGGATTCCGGAAGGCTCCGTAGACAACAACCATCTGGTGTCAAACGGTCTGGATCTTCTTCCCACCCTCTGCGATTATGCCGCCGCATCGCTTCCGCCGGAACCGGCGGGCCTCTCGTTGCGGCCACTGCTGGAAAACCACCCGGTGAAATGGAGGAAAAACCTGTATCTCGAGAGCGAGGCTGGCTTCGGCATCGTCGGGCAACGATTCAAATATGTCCTTTACAATGACGGGAAGGGACGAAACGACGAGCAGCTCTACGATCGGCAAAACGATCCCGGAGAGACCGGCAATCACGCCTCGATTCCCGAAAACCGGGCACCTCTGGAACGCGGCCGGGAACTGCTTGCAGAATACCAGAAGGCATTTTACGGTTCCCGAAGGAGTCCGGCTGACCTGACATGAATCCAGCCGTTTCCAGGAGCGGAAACGCTCTTCGTTCCGGCAGCGACTGAAACCGGCAGAGAAGGCGGAAAGTCCACCCCGCCGAAGCGGGCTCCGCCATTCCGGTCCGGCAAAGGCCGGTTTTGCCTCGATTCCCCTTTAAACCTTCAACCCATACTTGAAATCTGCAATTCCGGGTGCATATTGATCACGAAATTCCGACAGAGACATCCGGGAATGCAACTTCAAACAGGAGTTCGGATCATCATGAAATTGTTTCTCTACGGCGGCCTGCTGTTCTGCGCGGCCGCTTTCGGCTGCCGCAACGTTCCGCAACCGGATCAGGTGTTGTGCCGGGAACTCCGGTACGGTGAGGCATGGCAGAAAGTCCACGCGGCGGAAGCGCTCTGTGCCGCCGGAATCGGCCGGGAGGCGGTCTTGGAGGAGTTCACCCGCGAACTGGCGGAAAGTACGCCGGGGACACCGTGGCGCGTCGGCATACTCCGGGTGCTCGTCCGGGCGGAACCCGCCCGGCGCGACGCCGCAGCCCGCGAACTGCTGGCCATTGCAGATACGCCCGAAGCGACCGGAAGAATCCATGCGATCGAATCGCTCGGGAAACTCCGGATTCCCGTCCCCGGGAGTTTCGGCATGAAGCTGGCACAGGAAAGTTCCGCGCCTTACGGCCTGCTGCTCGCCGCCCAGGCGGGGAACCGGGAGGCGCTCGAGCAGCTGACGGATCTCCTGCAACAGGGAAATCCCGCCACCGCCGCAAACTTCCTGCTGCTGGATGAACTGCCGCCGGAAAGCATCATCGCCCTCCGGCAGGCCGCGGACAACCGGTCGGCCTCCCCCGCATTCCGGGCATTCGCCCTGCAGAGCGTGATCCTGGCGACAGGAAATCCGGCGGAACTGCACGAGGAGCTACGCCGCCGGATCGCGGAGGAGACGGATCCGGCGGCACTGCGGATCTATCTGGGTACGCTGGGCGGGTTCCATGCCCCAGGGGACCGCGCCCTGCTGACGAGCTATCTTTCAGCGGAAGATCCCGAGCTGCGGATCGCGGCGGCCCAATCCCTGCTCACGGTCGGGGAAACGCACGAAGCACAATAAAACGGAGAACCGGATCAGTGGACAACCGGGCAGAGGCGCCGAAAGCCATTCAAATCCGCGGCGCCAGAGTACACAATCTGAAAAACATCGACGTCGATGTCCCGCTGAATCAGATCGTCGGAATCGCCGGAGTCTCCGGCTCCGGCAAATCCTCGCTCGCTCTTGGGGTCCTCTACGCCGAAGGCTCCAGACGTTATCTGGAAGCGCTCTCGACCTATACCCGGCGGCGCATGACACAGGCGGCCCGGGCGCAGGTGGATGAGGTTCTGTACGTGCCGGCGGCGCTGGCGCTGCACCAGCGGCCCGGGGTCCCCGGCATCCGCAGTACCTTCGGCACCGGAACCGAGCTGCTGAACGCACTGCGGCTGATGTTCTCCCGTCTGGCCGAACACCGCTGCCCCAACGGCCACATGGTACCGCCGTCGCTGGCCGTCGCCGCGGGCCGGGAACTCGTCTGCCCGGAGTGCGGCGTAAAGTTCTTCGCTCCATCGGCCGAAGAACTCGCCTTCAACAGTCAGGGAGCCTGCCGCACCTGCGGCGGCACCGGAACCATCCGTACGGTAGATCGGGCAACCCTTGTGCCGGATGAATCACTCACCATCGACCAGGGGGCGGTCGCCCCGTGGAATACGCTGATGTGGTCGCTGATGACCGATGTCTGCCGGGCCATGGGAGTACGTACCGACGTTCCCTTCCGCGAACTGACCGACCGGGAACGGGAGATCGTATTCAATGGTCCCGCCGAAAAAAAGCACATCTTCTACAAATCACGGAACACCAATCAGGCCGGCGAACTTGACTTCACCTATTACAACGCCACCTATACCGTGGAGAACGCCCTTGCCAAGGTGAAAGACGAAAAAGGCATGAAGCGGGTCGAAAAGTTCCTGCGGCAGGATCTCTGTCCAGACTGCGGCGGGTCCCGCCTGTCGACGGCGGCAAGGGCGCCGCGGTTGCGCGGCATCTCGCTCGATACGGCCTGCCGGATGTCTCTCTCGGAGCTCGCAGCATGGGTGGACGGGGTACCGGGAGCCATGAGCGCCGAAATGCGGCCGATGGCGGAAAGCATCTGCGACTCGTTCCGGAGTGCCGCGAAGCGATTGATGGACCTCGGACTCGGCTATCTCGCCCTCGACCGGGCCGCCTCGACACTTTCCACCGGCGAGCGGCAGCGCATGCAGCTGGCCCGTGCGGTCCGCAACCGCACGACCGGCGTATTGTACGTGCTTGACGAACCATCGATCGGGCTCCACCCCTCCAACCTCGTCGGGCTGAACGGAGTCATGCACGACCTGATTGCCGACGGCAATTCGGTTCTGCTGGTCGATCACGATACGCGGATTCTCTCGGAAGCGGACTGGATCATCGAACTGGGGCCGCAGGCCGGCGCCGACGGCGGGCGCGTCATCGCTCAGGGAACGGTGTCGGAAGTGGAGAAAAATCCCGACTCCCGGATCGGTCCGTTCCTCTCGGGGCAGGCGGAGGTTCTGTCGGGGAAGCATACCCGCGCCGAAGAGATGTTCTCAATCGGCAGGATCCACCTTGCCACAGCTTCGATCCACACGGTGAAACCGCTCGAAGTGGATCTTCCGAAGGGGCGTTTGACCGTGGTGACGGGGGTTTCCGGCTCCGGCAAAACCACACTGATTCTGGAAAGTCTCGTCCCGGGACTGGAAGCGGCCATCGAAGGCAGGAAACTGCCGGAACACGTGAAGGCTGTAAAGACGGATGGAATCGCCCATGTAAAACTGATCGATGCCACCCCGATCGGCATCAATGTCCGTTCCACGGTTGCAACCTATGCCAATGTGCACGATGAACTGCGCCGGGTCTTCGCGAAAACTCCCGATGCCGAACAGCTCGGCTTGAATGCCGGGGACTTCTCCTACAACACCGGGAAACTACGCTGTCCGGTATGCGACGGCACCGGGGAAATCAGTCTCGACGTACAGTTCCTGCCAGACGTCGAAGTTCCCTGCCCCGAATGCCGCGGCTCACGTTACTCAAAAGAGGCGGCCGGAGTCAGGCGCCGGAATCGGACCGGATTTTGTTATTCCCTGCCGGAACTGATGGCGATGGATGTCAATACGGCGCTCAAGGTCTGCGGGGATCTGAAAATTGTTCGCCAGAGGTTGCAGGTCCTGCAGAAGCTCGGACTGGGCTACATGACTCTCGGCGAGGAAACCCCTTCCCTCTCGGGAGGCGAGGCGCAGCGCCTGAAGCTGGCAAGCGAACTGGGCCGGACGCAGTCGGACGCCATATTCGTCTTTGATGAGCCGACCATAGGCCTGCATCCTTTGGATGTACAGAGTCTGCTGGAAGTTTTCCGGAAACTCATTGAGAGCGGAGCAACCGTCATCGTGATCGAACACGACACCGATATGATCCGCAACGCCGACTACATCATCGACATGGGGCCGGGCGGCGGCGAGGAGGGCGGCCGGATCGTCGCGGTCGGCACCCCCGAAGAGATCATGCAGACCCCGGAGAGCATCACCGGAAGGTTTCTGCAGATCAGGTGAAACGTTCCTGCCGGAGAAACAGAATCCAGACGCCTCAACGCGGTTTTTCCGCAGAGAAGATGTAGCCCGCCGTATCGTGTGAGATCCGGCCGATGCCGGGAAACGGCAGATGCATTCCGGCAACCGGTTTCGAAGCGGCGGCGGCGAGATCGTAGAATTGTTTCCGGATCCGGGCGGCCTTTTCAGGCTCCATATCATAGGTCGCGCTGAGTTCCGGCCGCGGGAACTGGATTGCTCCGGCGTGCAACAGGTCACCGACGATCAACAGGGAATCCGTTTCAAAAACGGTGTGCCCCGGCGTATGCCCCGACGCGTCGAGCGCCCGGATCCCCGGAACCACCTCTTCGCCGAACCGGAATGATTTCACCCGGTCGCCGTAAGTTCGGAACACCTTCCTTGCGAGTTCCCCGCGCGCCCCGGCGGCGTCACTCTGCCAGTACTCCCGTTCCGGCGCAGCGACAAACACGGTGGCGGCGGGGAAAACGGCCTTCCCCTCCCCGTCGAGCAAACCGCCGATATGATCGCCGTGGATATGGGTAAGGAGGATGAAGTCGATCTTTTCCGGGGAGATACCGAGCGCCTTGATTTTACGGAGCATCGTTCCCCGCTCTCCGCCGTTCCCGGCATCGATCAGGATGAGTTTGCCGTCATGCTTCAACAGAAAGACGTTGACGGAAGAAGGCGCCTGCAGGTCCCCGGCCAGTTTCCGAAACTCCGTGTCGGAAATTCCGGGAAAAAGTTCCTTTCGCATCTTCGAGACGGCATCCTGAACGGCAGTCACTTCGAAATTGCCGAACCGGAACATCACAACACCGGATTCCGCCGCGATTCCACAGGACAACATGGCAAAACCGGCCAGCAACCACTTCATCACGATACACCTCCGAAGAAAAAATTCCCCTGAACTTCTGATTTCGCGCCCTTGTTCAGGAAGTATATCACAATATGGAATAAAATGCAAGCCGCCGGCGGCCACGTCTGGAATAACGAAGCCTACTGCCAAATGCTCTCGAGGACGGTGCTGCTGAATGCCGGGCGGCAGACCTATTTCGACACCTGCGCCGAAAACGGCAACGACGTGGTCCGGGTGACGGTCTCCGGCAACCCATGCCCCGCCTGCGCGGTGTGGGAGAACCGGCTGCTGTCAATCAGCGGCGCCACCGAGGGGCTGCCGACCGTTTCACAGGCGACCGCCGCCGGGCTGTGCCACCCGAACTGCACGCATTCGTTCGTCGCGGTCGGGGAATTTACAATGCAGGAGGATTTCACCGCCGACGGCCGACCGAAAGAGGGCGTCAACTCCCCCGGGAAGGAGGAGAAGGACGACAAGGAGGCGTGGCAGAAGTATCGAAACAGCCTGAAACCGCAAAAAGCTAAGAAAGCCCCCTCCGCCGCGCCAAAGAAGAAATCCGCGCCGACTACTCCGGCAACCGCAAAACCGGCCGCCAAGGCCCCGGCTAAGCCCGCAAAGGCTACTCCCGCGGCAGTACAGCCGGAGTTGCCGCTGTATGACAACAGATTTCAATCACCGGATCTCTCTGCATGGAATGATCCGAAGGCAGTTCGCTTGCGGGAGCAGCATAATCGCAAAATTATGGAAGCACGTCGCACAGAGCTGGAATCATATGCCCGCAAACACAACATGACCTATGACGAATATGTTGCAGAAGCAGAAAAGAAGCTTCAAAAATTGATGGACGACGCAAGTCTATATCGGAGAGATAATACTGATGTTTTTCTGAATATTCTGAATGATGGAAGATTCAAGTCTCAATTTGAAACCAATACCAGTAGTGGTGCATTAACTCATGACGATAGAAGAAAAGTAGAAAAACAGATTTGGGGATATCAGGATCAAGTTGTGAAACAGCGCCCGATTTATGGAACAGTCAGCGCTTCCGCCAATGGGAAGGGAGGTTCCATAGCCAGCAGTTACTGGTATGGTGATATCATTTGCAAGTTTAAACCTGAAATCAGGACGCGAACTACATTTACCAATGGGGATTCCCTGGGGCATGGTAATATATACGGCTCATGCCCTGTTGATAACGTAAATCTTACCAGTATCCGCAGTGTGGATGTATTGGATCAGAAGATCAACAAGATTGATCATGTTATTGATCTTGTCTATAATGAGGCGCAATTCCACGGAGAAGTGCACTGTTCTGATATTGAAAAAGTGTTTTTTGAACCATCGGCGACGGCTCATAACGATTTTGATCGGATAACGCAGGAATTGAAAAAACGCGGGATTCCATTTGAAATTCTAAAGTAATCACGGTATTTTAAGATAAGGAGTTATGCTCATGAAAATTATTGCAGTCAGTTACGCCAGCTACGCAATCGAAGTCGATGAACATAATGTTATTGTCGTTGATGTTAATCGGAATTTTCGTACTGGTCCTATCTGGAAAGAACGAATGTACGGTTTACATGTATGGCAAGAACCCAAAGAACCATTGCCTTCCATTGATGAACTGATGGCATATCCACTTTATGAGCAGTTCAATGATCCGAAATATGCAGATGCAATGAAATATCACGAAGAATAAGCAAGTGTTCCACGCCCCGGCTTGTCGGCCGGGTTTTTCTTTGCCGCGGCAAACCGGTGGTAACGGTGATTGAATGTTTTCCAAGGCTCCATGCTTGATTGCATGGGGCCTTTTTTTTCGCCATGAAAACCGGCAAGAAACCGGCAACAGTAAAAATAAAATTGAGGGGGAGAAATCAACTTTTTGAAAAAACGTGCGGCAACCTTGGGGGATCTTTAGTAATACTTACTTCAAGCTGTTCAGTGAAGAGCACTCAACACGGCCTCAATTTTTACATCCAGCCCGAAATCAGACGGCTTCGACACTTTTTCATAACCATAACCACGCCTTGGCTTTTGCGGAACCGATACGGCAAACGTTTCCTGAAAAGCATACCAGGCATTCCGAAGTTTGCGGTTCGCACCACGACGAAACCAGCGGGAATTGCAGTATATATCGATCTTGTGCCCGGCCATCCTGACTGCGGTTTTCAGGGAATCAGACACTTCACCACGGGAAAAATCGGCGGCCATGCGCTCCCAGATCGACTGCATATCATTGACCAGCTCAAACTGCATGTTCATCTTCATTTGTCCGCGCTCCTGTGCTTTCATGATACCATAGGCGCCGATCATTCCAATAACCGCGCAAGTTATGTTGACAATCAGATCCATGACAGAAGCCTCCGGTAGATGTGATGATGTGGCGTCGTTACTATATCCCCGGAGGCTTTGCATTGCAAACTGTTCCACCGTGAAAAACTGATGACAACGGTTGCGCCGGGTATTTTTTCGATGCTCCATATTGGAATTTCAGAATGGATTAAAACGCAAGATTTTTGCAAAATAATCCATACTTTCGATTGATGGTTCCGGAAACGGCGCTATATTGAAAATCAAGGGGGTTTTCAGTATGGAACAGGCGCCGGAGTGCTGGGGAAAATTCGATCAATGCGGGCGGGTGTGCGAATTTGCAGCCGCCTGCCGCCTCTGCACCCAAACCGAAGCCCGCATGGACCGCGCCCTCGGCGGGCAGGAGTTCGACAGCGCCGCGGAGTGGGCCCCCCACCTAGCCGATTACCGGCACATCCCCGGTGAGGAGCCGGAGGAGCCGGAACCGCTCCCGGCGGAACACAGCGCGGCCGATTTCGCCGGATTCCTCAATTTTCTGCTCCACCTCGACAACTACACCCTCGGCATTCTCGCCGAGATCATCGCCCCATCCCGCGAGCGCAAACGGTTCACCGTCGCCGAACTCGCCCGGATTCACGGCATTTCCCGGCAGGGGATGCACCGGAAACTCCTCGACACCGCCCGGAAATCCCCGGAGAGAATTTGATTTTGAAAAGCTCCGGGTTATATTTCAGATAAGATGAGTGCCATGGGGGTACTCTGGATCAGGGAAAGGATTGTGTCATGAAAAAGATTTTCTTCCTCGCCGCCATTGCCGGAACGCTGTGCGCATTGACCGGCTGCGGCTCGTTGCGTACTCCGACCTCCGGAGAGAACAGCGACAAGGTTTATTACAGCACCTTCTACGGCATTTCGATCGAAAGCCTCGTCTACGGAGACGGACTTATCGTCAAGTAATAAACGGTTCGCCGACACCGGTCAGAGGAGTTGTTGTACTCTTCTGCCCGGTGTTTTTGTTTTTCTGAAAACCCATCGCCCTGCGGGCCGTGCGTCAGAAAATTCTCCTATCATAGCAAACAAACCTAAAGAAGCGATGGGAAATGAGAAAAACTCCTTTATGTTCAGACGAAAAGGAGAATATCTCGAAAAATATTTACTCTACAAAATTTATCAAGACTACTCGGAATCATTGTTGTGTATTTTTATCACAATATTTGGCCAAAGTATGCCTTAGACGGGATGAGTAATTATACAAATCCATGGCAGACTGGATCGAAATGCGCTCCTCCGCTTCGCCATCAAAAAAGACAACCGACTTTCTATTCAAATTATTAAAATACAAACGACAGAGCGGCTTTCGATTGTTGTCGTGATAGAGGATCGCGCAATAACTCTTTGCATCCCTCATGACAATCTCATCAACGGGAACGTCCTGACACAGGATAGCTCGAATAATATTATATGCATCAATCTCCTCCTGAGTTGTTACGATTTCATTCTCAGCATCTTCCTGCTGTGCTGCTGTTACCGCAGCAATTTCTTCTGACTTGGCCTCTGTTGTATTCAATGCATTGTTTAGATGAGATTTTACTTTGTCATTAATCACTGTTTCGATCGCAGATTTTACCAGAGGAGTAATTTTCTCCTTGACTTTTTCTGTGAAAAAGTTACCGCCGCAATCCATCTTTTTAAAAATCAAACGAATAAATTCTTCAGAAGGATTGGAGAGTTCTTCTTTAAGCACATTACGAATCGATGTTGCACACTTTAGTACAGCAGCACGATCACGGATATTCTGTTCATTAAAATTATCTTTTGAAAATTTAGCCAATTCGTTGTAATCGATTTTATCAAGTTCTCGAAGATTAATTTCCAGAAACGGCTTTGTATCCATCTTATTGGGTTCTTCAAGATCTGTGAAGAACTTGTAAACTATTCCATTAGTCAAAACACCAAACTTGGCTTTGGTTGCATGAAAATAACGGAATAATTGGCTTTCATTGTCAACACAGAGTTCGGTACAACAAGATTTGCACTCAATCAGAATGGCCGGTTTCCCGTCATGAAAAATGGCATAGTCTACCTTTTCACCTTTTTTGATACCGATATCAGCTATAAATTCAGGAATCACCTCTTCAGGATCAAATATGTCATACCCAAGCATTTGTATAAAAGGCATGATGAAAGCATTTTTGGTTGCTTCCTCAGTTTCAATCCGGTCAAAATTCTTTTCAATCCGTTCTGCAATTTTCTTTATGGCCTCTTTCATAACACTGGTCCTTTCAATTGAAGTGCAGGCGCCTAAAAACTTCAGGATAGAACTCTATTGAACATTTATCTTACAACGAATAAAATAGCAGTTTTTAATGCCAAGATCAAGTTTTTTCAGGATAAAAGAGCAGAAGATTGTTCCCTGTAAGCGTATTCCGCAATAATTTGAACTGAATTTATCGAAATATACTCTTACATCACAGTTTTTCCTTCTTCCTCTTCAAATTTGAATCACCTCCATATTGAAAAACTTGCCTTTTCATTCGCATTTGGGACAACCAGCCTTGAATTACACCTCTTCCCCGTACCCCTCCCCTCCCGCACATGGTGATCGCAAAGGTGTCTCTTCTCTCGCTGACGATATGTCTGCGATGAAGAAATTCGAAAACATACCGTTGCAACTGAAACAAAAGATGTTATATTATATGGAATAAGCCAATTACAGCAACAGTGCAGGTGGGAAAATGTTACTCTTTCTTCTGGGCCTCGCGATCCTCGTGATCGGTTACTTCACCTATGGAAAATTCATTGAGAAGATACTGGGCCCGGACGATCGCCTCACCCCCGCAAAGAAGAACAGCGACGGCGTTGACTTCGTCGTACTTCCCCATTGGAAAAACATGCTGATTCAACTCCTGAACATCGCCGGCGTCGGTCCGGTGATCGGCGTGATCCTCGGTATCAAATTCGGCGTGATCGCCTTTCTGATCATTCCGATCGGCAACATCATCGGCGGCGCAGTCCACGATTTCGTCTCGGGCATGATGTCCCTGCGTCACAACGGCGCCAATCTGCCCGCATTGATCAAAATGGCGACCGGAAGGACATTCTACTACATCTTTTCGGTGTTCATGGTTTTTCTTCTGCTGCTGGTGGTGGCGGTATTCATCAACATCCCCGCCAGACTGATCGACGGGTTCTGGCCCTCAACCGCATTGTTCGCGACAGCGGTCGCCGGAATCTTTCTCTATTACATCGCCGCAACGCTGTTTCCGGTTGACAAGATCATCGGTTCGGTTTATCCTTTCTTCGGTGCGCTGCTGATCCTCGGCACCTTCGCCATCTTCGGAGTGCTGATGGTGGAAGCCGCAGGAAACCCGGCGCTCTTCTCCGAAACTCCCGCATTCAAGGCCGGAATGTTCACCGCTGCAAAGAACCAGCCGATCCTGCCGATGTTGTTTGTGACGATCGCCTGCGGGATTCTCTCAGGATTCCATGCCACCCAGTCGCCGATCATCGCACGGACCATGGCACACGAAAAACAGGCAAGATCCAGCTTCTACGGCATGATGGTCGTCGAAGGAATCATCGGCATGATCTGGGCAGCCGGCGGCCTCGCGATCTACAACCTCAAACCGGAGCTGATGGCACAGAATCCGACCCTGGTCCTCAGCGAAATTACCACCCATTTTCTCGGTACCGGAGTCGGAGCGGTCACCGTGATCAGCGTCATAATCCTGGCAATCACCTCGGGTGATACCGCAATGCGTTCGATGCGGCTGAGCCTCGCGGAAATCTTCCATTACAGCCAGAAGCCGTTTATCAACCGTCTTCTGCTCTGCCTGCCGCTGATCGGTATCGTCTCGCTGTTGCTCTGGTGGTCCAACCAGAGTCCCACCACTTTCAATCAGCTCTGGAACTACTTCGCCTGGGGCAATCAGGTGCTCGCAAGCTGTACGTTGACCGTCGCCACCGTCTGGCTGGTCGCCAGGGGCAAGCCCGGCTGGATCACCGCGTTGCCCGGCGCATTCATGACCTTCATCGTCGCAACCTACATCTTCTGGATCTCACCGGAGCACGGCGGTCCCATCGGGTTCGGCCTGGAGCTTCAGCAAGCCTATCTCGTCGCCGCATTTCTGGCACTGATGACACTGGTATGGTCCTATCACCGCGGGCACGAACTTACCGGTGCCTTCGACGATCGCGCCTGATCCCGCGGATTGCGCCTCCCCGGCGGAAGCTCTCCTGTTTCCGCCGGTTCCCCTCCTCTCCTGTTGACGGCAAATATTCATATTGTCGTATCTTTCCTTCTTTTTGACGGAATTATCCCAAAAATTATTTTTACGCGTGGTATAATATATCTCAGAAAACGAAGCAGGGAACAATCTTTCTGCAGAGAAGGGAATTTAAAAAAAATGCGTAAACTTTTCACACTGATAGAGTTGCTTGTCGTCATCGCGATCATCGCCATTCTGGCGTCGATGCTGCTTCCGACCCTGAACAAGGCGCGCGATACCGCGAAAAAGATCTCCTGTGCCAATACGCTGAAAAGTCTCAGTCTCTCCGGTCAACTGTATGCGGATCAATCAAATGGTTTCTTCGTACCTTACGGGACAGGCCCCGGGACGGTGATGTGGCGTAACAATCGGATGTTCCGGACCTTGCTGGGTGACGCTCCCGTCACAACGGACAGTTACCAGGTTGCCAGTACGTGTCGGCGTTCGCAGGTCTGTCCGAACTCCTGTGCTGCAATCGGATCTGGCGATCCGGAAATCGACCTCTCCTACGGCATTTCGGCGGAAGATTTTTATGACACCGCCTGGCATACTCTCGGCGGAACTGCGAGGATCGCCGCCTACCAGCTCAGCCGGATCAAACAGCCGTCACTCCGGATGACCTTTGCGGACGGTCTCGACTTCATCCGGCAGTATAACTATTCGACACTGATCAGCTATCGGAACGCAGCCGAAAAAGAACGTTCCCCGATTGCCGCATACCGGCACAACGACGCAGCAAACGCGGCCATGTTCGACGGGCACGTTGAAACCTTGAGCTACAGCGAAATTCTTGGGGACAAGAATCGCTGGTACAATTTCTATGATTCCCCGGTCTACTGAACAATTCTGTTTCGACCGCGCCCGCTGGATCGGTCCTCGGCAGGTGCTGGTCGACTGGCGGGCGCCGGAATTACCGGCGCTTTGTTTTCGTCGCGAATTTGAGGTTGATGACTGTGCAGATGCCCGGCTGAGCATCTGTGGGTTGGGCTTCTTTGTCTGCAGGATCAACGGGCAACGGGTCGGCGACCAGGTGCTTGCCCCGACGGTAACCATCTATGATCGCCACGTCCGTTTTCTGACCTTCGATGTCGGCGCACTCCTTCGCCCGGGCGGCAACGTGATCACGGTGACCCTCGGCAACGGCTGGTACAATCCCTCTACAACCGAGGTCTGGCATTTCGACAAGGCGGTCTGGCGCGATTACCCGAAACTGCTGCTCCAGCTCGACTGCAGGGGAAAGACCGTGGCGGCATCCGATGAAACATGGCGCGTCACCACATGCGGCCCGATCCGTTTCAACGCGCTCCGCAACGGGGAGTTTTACGATGCAAGGTTGGAACAGCCGGGCTGGGAACAATGCGGATTCGACGATTCCGGCTGGGAGAATGCCAGACGGGTGGCGGGCCCCGGGGGGGCTCTTGTCCCAGAGATCCAGCCCCCCTGCCGGGTAACGGAGACTCTGCCGCTGCTCCGGCTGGGCTCCGGCCTCTACGATGTCGGGGAGAATCTCGCCGGCTGGTGCCGCCTCCGGATCCGTGGAGCAGCAGGTGCCCGCATCACCCTGCGTTACGGGGAATCGCTCGACTCGCGTAACCGGCTGGACAACGCCGCGATTGACATGTTCATCTTTTCCGGCCGGTTCCAGACCGACAGTTACACGTTGAAGGGGAGCGGAGAGGAGGAGATCTGGGAACCGGATTTCACCTACCACGGATTCCGGTATGTCGAGACGATGATCGAAGGCGACGCGGAATTGCTCGCGCTGGAAGCACGCAGGGTGGGAACCGATTTCAAACAGATCGGCAGTTTCAGATGCTCGAGTTCCCTCGTGAATACGCTTGAGGCGATGGCGGTACGCAGCTGCCGGGCAAACTTCGTCGGAATCCCGACCGATTGTCCACACCGGGAGAAGAACGGCTGGACAGGGGACGCCCTGGCGGCGGCGGAAACCGTGCTCTATCATTTCGACGCCGCCAGAGCCTATGAATCGTTTCTCGAGATTCTGATCGATACCCAGCGCCCGAGCGGGCAGTTGCCGGGCATGGCTCCGACCTCCGGATGGGGCTACAATTCCGGAAACGGTCCGGCATGGGATGGCGCGCTGGCGCTGCTTCCCGAATTGATCCACCGTTTTGCGGCCGATGATCGGCCGCTGCGGAAATGCAGGGAAGCGATCCGGCGTTATCTGGACTACTGCGACTCGATGAGTACCGATGATCTTGTCTCCTTCGGGCTCGGAGACTGGTGTCACTTCGACAAATCCCGGATGGCGCCGACGGAACTGACCTCCAGCTGCTTTCTCCATGCAATTCTCAAGGCGGCAGCCGGATTCTCCGCCCATGTCGGAGAACCGGAGGAACAGGCGGAATATCTTGCGCGGGCAGAAGAAGTTGCAAAGGCGGTCCGGCGGAAGTACGCCCGTGAGGACGGTTCTTTCGCCGACGGTCGGATGACTTCACTCGCGGCACCGGTCTATTTCGGAATCGCACCGGAACCGGAGCGGACCGCGGCCCTTCTCGATGAAGTCGTCCGGACCAATCGCTATCGGGCCGACTTCGGTTTTCTAGGGTCGAAATTCGTTCCGCGGGTACTGGCCGACTACGGCTATGTCGACACG
Source organism: uncultured Victivallis sp. (assembly GCA_944389895.1). Lineage (GTDB taxonomy): Bacteria > Verrucomicrobiota > Lentisphaeria > Victivallales > Victivallaceae > Victivallis. Next base: position 36,538 of record CALXOA010000024.1, read on the forward strand.
GCCTTCGAACTTCTGACCCAGCCGGAATTTCCCGGATGGGGGCGCTGGGCAGCGCAGGGAGAGACAACCTTCCTTGAACATTGGGAAGGAGGAGACTCCCGCAACCACGTGATGTTCGCCGATTTGTCGGCGTGGTTCTTCCGTTATCCCGGCGGGTTCCGTTACGATGCGCCGGGGGAACTCACCATCGCTCCGGTGCTGCCGGCCAGGCTCGATTCCGTCTGTTGCGACCACCGCGGCTACCGTTCCGAATGGCGCCGCGACAGGGATACGATCCACTTCCGGGTCATAGTTCCGGCGGGCGGACGAGCACGGCTGGAACTTCCCGGAGTTCCGATGCAGAACGTCGGCCCCGGGCAGTACGATTTCAGATCAGATATCCGTCGATCCTGAGCCTGGCGGCGTTTCGGCAGAAAAGCGTCACCTCAAGCTCGCGCCCCGAAAACCGCCGTCCGACCGGCAAATAGAACGTCGCATTGCGAACCGCGGGTACGGTGTAATACTCCCAGCGGTTGCCGGGATAGGAGGGTGCGCGATCCGGGAAGCCGCCGATCTCGTCGCCACAGCGCCATGCCGCACAGACCGCCTCCTGCCCGAACGTCCCCTCAACAGCGACGCAGAGCCGGCGGGTTCCGGAGAGCGAAGGCAGGCGAAACACGCCGCGCCAGATCCGTTTGAACTCCGGGACAGATGCCTCCTGAAAGAGGTTTGCCCGCCAGCGGGCGCGGCTGAGCCGTCGTCCTTCCCGAAGCGCATAGACCTCAACCATCCGCGACGGAAACACAGGCAGTTTCAGATAGCGGAACCGCCCGCCGACCGGAATCCGGCTCTCCCCGGCACAGGCGAGAAAGGAAACCCGGCGCCACTCCTTCAGATCCCCGGAGACAAACGCGTCAACCGCATTCTCCTGCAGCAGCGGCAGAAGGTCGGTCTGTGACAAGGTGCGCAGAACGACCTCGTCCACCGCTTCGCACTTCCCGAGATCGAGCCGGAAACAGCAGCGTTCCGGAGAGATCCGGTCGAGCATCAGGGGAGAGATCCCGAAAAGCAGTCCGGGGTCGGCGTTGAAGAGATTGCGATCGGCGCACATC
>CALXOA010000025.1 GCA_944389895.1 uncultured Victivallis sp.
GCGATTCCGCTGGCCGGGTTCCGGACCGCGAAGAGCGGCAGTGAGTTCACTTCCGTGATGGTTCAGTTCCGCGGCAGCCGGTCGGGAATCGGTTCCTTCCGGTTGCGCGGACTTGCCGTCCGGCCGCGCTGAACAACAATGGAGGCCGAAAAGAAAGCGTTTTTTTCGTTTTCAAATTTGCTTTTTTGAAAACGGGTGTTATTTTAAAAACTGTTGTCGAAATCGCCTGAATGCGGGGGAGTAGCTCAACTGGTTAGAGTACCACCCTGTCACGGTGGATGTTGCGGGTTCGAGTCCCGTCTCTCTCGCCATTTTTTATGGTGCGCAGACCGGGGGTTTCGATGATATAAGCTGCGTTTGTTTCAAGCGCGGGGGAGTAGCTCAACTGGTTAGAGTACCACCCTGTCACGGTGGATGTTGCGGGTTCGAGTCCCGTCTCTCTCGCCATTTTTTTTTCGTTTTTCTCATCGTTCCGGAGAGATGGTTCCCGTCACTGGTGGTTGAAAAATCGATGCCGCGAGGTGAACAATGCGCCAATGCATGGATGCGGAGAATCTGCATCGCAGAATGAATAAAATCATCGGCCAGCTCAACGCCATCGACAGGATGGTCGAGAGCGATGTTCCCTGTGAAGAGGTGTTGATTCAGATCAATGCGGCCAAAGGTGCATTGCACCGGCTCGGGCAGATCGTGCTGGAAGGCCATTTACGCCATTGTGTTCGTGACGGTATTGAGCATGGCGATGCCGACAAGACGATCGCTGCTTTTGCGAAAGCGCTCAAGCATTTTTCCAACAAATCCTGATCCTTTCCCATCCTTCCCGAAAAAGTTTTGGAAAAATCCCGTTCAGCCCTTGAATACCAATACCCCTATAGGTATATTAAGCTCCGGTAATGAAATTCATGAAAAAAGGAGTCGATGGAATGGTGATGAAAACAATCCGGAACTGGATGCGGAGTGAGGCGTGTTGTGCCGCTCTGCTCCTTGTCCCTTCCGGCGTATCGCTGGCGATCAGTCTGTTTCACCTCTGGAATCTGCCTTTCGACGCGGCCTGGATCGCGGTATTTCTATGCGGAATCCCGATTTTGAAGGATGCTGCCGTCGGCCTTTATACGAAATTCGACATCAAGGCCGATGTGCTGGTATCGCTGGCGCTGATCGCAGCGGTTGCCGTTGACGAGATCTTTGCCGCCGGAGAGGTTGCCTTCATTATGCAGATCGGTGCGTTTCTGGAGGAGGCGACCGTGGCCAGAGCCCGGGCGGGAATCGAGAAGCTTGTCCGCCTGACGCCGCGTTCCGCCAGGCGGCTGGAACGGGAGTGCGAGGAGATCATTCCCGCGGAGCAGGTGCGTATCGACGATGTTCTGCGGGTGCTTCCCGGAGAGACCGTTCCCGTCGACGGGGTGATTTTGTGTGGAGAGAGTTCCATCGATCAGTCTGTTGTGACCGGGGAATCCCTGCCGGTGGACAAGGGGGCCGGGGATGAGGTGTTCAGCGGCACGGTCAATCGATTCGGTACGTTCGACATGCGCGCCACACGGGATGAGGCTGACAGCTCGATTCAACGGATGGTGCGCCTCGTTCAGTCCGCCGATGCGGGAAAAGCCCGGATCGTCAGGCTGGCTGATCGCTGGGCCACCTGGATTGTGGTGATCGCACTGGTCGCGGCGGGTGGGACCTGGCTGTTGACCGGGGAGATCATCCGGGCCGTCACGATCCTGGTGGTGTTCTGTCCCTGCGCACTTGTACTTGCGACGCCGACCGCGATCATGGCGGCGATCGGGAATGCAACCCGGCACGGTATACTGGTCCGTGAAGGCGATGCTCTGGAACGGCTGGCGACGGTCCGGTGTGTTGTGTTCGATAAAACGGGCACTCTGACCTGCGGCAGGCCCCGGGTTGTGGCGCTGGAAAACCGTCTGGATTCGGGGGATGAGGAGTTGCTGCAACTCGCCGTTGCCGCGGAACTGCGTTCGGAACATCCTCTCGGGAAGGCGGTGGTGGAGTACTGGAGGCGGATGGAGCCTTCTCTCTCCATCCCCCGCCCGGAGACATTTGAGATGGTTCCGGGGCGTGGAGTTGCCGCCCGGGTGGAGGGGCGCATGGTTCTTGCCGGAGCCGCCGACCTGCTCGCCGTTTCCGGAGTGGAAATCCCCCGTTCCGGGTATGACTCGGCACGGGCGCTGCTGGACGAGGGGGCCACCGTCATCTATCTTGCCGTCGACGGCAGATTCTGCGGCCTGATCGCGCTTGCAGACACCATCCGGGAGGATGCCGCGGGAATGGTCGCAGAACTGAAGAAACTGGGGGTCCGACCGATCCTGCTTACGGGTGACAACGCGAACGCTGCCCGCCACATCGCCGGACTGTCCGGCATTGATGAGGTTCATGCCGGTTGTCTGCCGGAGAACAAGCTTGAGTGGATCGATCAATACCAGCGGCACGGTTGCCCGGTCTGCATGATCGGCGACGGGATCAATGACGCACCTGCATTGAAGAAGGCCCGCGTGGGAATTGCAATGGGCGGAGTCGGCAGCGACATCGCGATCGATGCCGCCGACATCACTCTGGTGAATGACGACCTCCGTCAGTTACCGCATCTGATGTGGCTGGCGCGGCGTACCATGTTCAAGATCACGTGGAATCTGACTTTCTCCATGGGGCTGAATTTCGTATCTATTTTCCTTGCCGGGGCAGGTATTCTCAATCCGGTACTCGGCGCGCTGGTTCACAATGCCGGTTCGGTTCTGGTCATCGTCAATTCCGCTCTGCTGCTGAAGGGAAAAGCACGCACTGGTGAAACGATTCCGGCCGGCGAGGCGGTCGCCGACCGGAAAACGGCAAAGACGGAAGTCTCCGCCGCGTAAAAGTCGCTCCGTTGTCGTGGGGGCAGCATCGGAAGCGGCTTCACGGAGAGGAGAACGTTGCCGTGGCGCTCTCCCTCCGCTCCGTTTCAGACGATGACGCGGCCGTGAAGTCCGCGGACCTGGACATCCGGACCGAGACGTTTGGCGATGGCGACCAGTTCACGGTCGGTATAGGTCTCCATGGCCGGAAGATCGTCATCGATCACCTCGACCGGATTGAACTGCTGGAGCATCCAGTGGGATACCCCGAGATCGCAAAGTTCGCCGTGCATGCTCTTCAAATCCTCTTCTGAGAGAAGCGCACGATGCACCGTGGTTCGCACATCAAGCTCGATTCCGGCTTCCAGCACCATGCGGATGCTCTCCGCCACCTTGTCGCCGATTTCCGGATCGTTCACTCCGGTCAACGCGGCATATTTCGCACGGGGTGCCTTGTAATCAATCCCCATCGAGTCGGCACCGGCGGTGTCGAGCAGTTTCCGGATCCGGTCGGGGAAGGTGCCGTTGGAATCGATTTTCGCCAGATAGCCTGCTTCGCGGATCCGTTTCACAAAGTCGCAGATGTCCGGCTGGAGCATCGGTTCGCCGCCGGAGATCACCACGCCTTCGATCAGCCCCTTGCGTTGCCGGAGAAAGTTGAAGAACTCCTTGTCCGTCACCCTGGGCTGGCTGCTCGGATCGAACACCAGGCAGGGATTGTGGCAGAAGGGACAGCGCAGATTGCAGCCGCCGGTGAATACGATACAGCCGATTCGCCCCGGATAATCGACCAGACTGAATTTGTTGAATCCTCGCAAATCCATTTTCACATCCTCAAAAAAAAAGCGGGCCGCCGACTTCACGGCCGCCCGCCCTCTGAGAGTAGCCTTACTTCGACACGCAGCCGCAGCCGACTTCGAAGGTCTTGCGATCCTTGAACTCTTCCTTCTTTCCCTTGTTCCAGTTCGAAACCGGACGGAAGTAACCGCAGACGCGACTGTAAACTTCGGTTTTCTCTCCACACTTCGCCATTTTCTGATCCTCCTGAAATAGTTTCCGGCGCCCCCGGAAGGGTCCTCGCGATCCGGGCGCACTCCGTGTGTATGCTTTTTTACTCTCCCGCCGCCGCCTTGCGATCTTCCACTTCGAGCGGACACTCGGTGTGTTCGCCCGGCACATAGCCGTGCACAGGACAGATGCTGAACGACGGTGTCAACGTGAAATACGGAATCCGGTAATTGGTCGCAATCCGTTTGACCAGCGTCGCCACCAGATCGGGATCGTCGATCCGCTCCCCGATGAATGCGTGGAACACCGTGCCGCCGGTGTAGAGCTGCTGCAGCGGCGCCTGCAGATCGAGTGCCTCGAAGAGGTCGCTGGTATAGCCGACCGGCAATTGCGTCGAATTGGTGTAATACGGATTCTCGGAACCGGCACAGATGATCTCCGGGAACAACTTGCGGTCGAGACGGGCCAGACGGAAACTGGTGCCTTCGGCCGGAGTCGCCTCCAGATTGTAGATGTGGCCGGTAGCCTGCTGAAAGTCCTTGATTTTCTCAGCCATGTGCAGCAGTACCCGGCGCGAGAACTCCGCCCCTTCCTTGTCGCAGATCGAGCAGCCGAGGAAATTCAGGCAGCATTCGTTCATCCCGACCAGACCGATCGTGCTGAAGTGATGCTCGAGATTCGGCAGATAGGTCTTGGTGTAGGGCAGCAGATCGCCGTCGAGGTGTTTCTGCACGACCTTGCGCTTGATTTCAAGCGATTCCATCGCCAGCTCCATCAACCGGTCGAGACGGGCGAAAAACTCCTTTTCATCCTTGGAGACATAGCCGAGACGCGGCATGTTGATCGTCACCACACCGATCGACCCGGTCTGCTCTCCGGCGCCGAACAACCCGCCGGTCTTATTGCGCAATTCGCGCATGTCCATCTGCAGCCGGCAGCACATGCTGTGCACATCGCCCGGATGGAGATCGCTGTTGATGAAGTTCTGGAAGTAGGGCAGCCCGTATTTTCCGGTCACCGTGAACAGCAGCTTCGCGTTGTCGCTGGTCCAGTTGAAGTCCTTGGTGATGTTGTAGGTCGGAATCGGGAATGTGAAGATCCGCCCGTCGCGATCCCCTTCGGCCATCACTTCGAGGAATGCGCGGTTGATCAGGTCCATTTCCGCCTGGAAGTCGCCGTAGACTTCATCCTGCGGTTCGCCGCCGATGATCACCGGATTGTCCTTGAGATCCTCCGGCACAACCCAGTCGAATGTCAGATTGGTGAACGGCGTCTGCCCCCAGCGGCTTGCGATGTTCAGCCCGAATACGAATTGCTGGATGTTCTGCTTGAGCTGCTGATAAGTGAGGTTGTCCCGCCGCACGAAAGGGGCCAGCAGCGTGTCGAACGAGCTGAACGCCTGCGCTCCCGCCCATTCGGTCTGGAGGGTCGACAGGAAGTTGACGATCTGGCCGGTCGCGGTGTCGAAATGCTTGGCCGGCGCCGCCGAGGCGCGGCCGCCGCGGCCCTGGAAACCGCGTTCAAGCAGATCGCGCAGGCTCCAGCCGGCGCAGTAACCGACAATACCGCAGGAAAGATCGTGCAGATGGAAGTCCCCGGACTGATGTGCCTCGGCGATTTCGGCCGGGTAGATGTTCGCCAGCGTATAGTTGGCAATCACCGAACCGGAAACATGGTTCAGCAGACTCGCGTAGGAGTAACCCGAGTTGGAATTTTCATTGACCCGCCAGTCCTCCTGCCCGAGGTAGCTCGACACAAGACTCTGCACATCCATCATCAGCTTGTGTGCTTCGCGGATCTTGTTGTGGCTGGCCCGGTAGAGAATGTAGAGCTTGGCCGCCTGCGACAGCCCGCGCTTGACCAGCGCGTGTTCCACAAGGTCCTGGATCACCTCGACGTCGGGAAGCATGTCGGGGGAGTCGTACCCCTTGTTGGTCAGTTCGTTGACGACATCCTGCGCAACGTGGCGCGCAACTTTATCGCTGGCGGTTCCGGCGGCTTTCAGCGCTTTCCCGACCGCAATCACGATGCGCTCCGGATCGAATTCGACAATCCGCCCGTCCCGCTTTTTCATCCTTTCAATCGACGACTTGATCTCCATGACCCCCATTCCCGCGTTAACAGTTTCCGGCTCGTTTGACTTCCCTGCCTTGCTCTCCCGCCGGCACGATGCCGCGGAGGAAGCGCACGTTATTTATGATACCACAGAATATTGATATTGCAAGGCGAAAAACACACAATATATTGTGTTTTTTTGCTTTTTTTTGATATCCGGTCAATATCCGATACTTGCTACATTTCATCCCGGTGCGGAACCGATTTCCCCCCCTGTCCGTCCCACTGCAGGAAGAGAATTTTTCCGTTTCCGGGACCCGCTTGCATCGTTCCGGGTCAGAGATGCTGGCCGCCGTCGACCGGCAGCACGGCTCCGGTGATGGAGTCGTTGGCGGCGAGAAAGAGCACTGCTGCGGCGAGATCGGCCGGCTCCACCCGGCGCCGCAACGGTACGGTGGGCAGGGTTTTCTCCATTTTCGAGTGTTCGAGTCCGACCGGCGGCAGGACGGGACCGGGGGCCACTGCGTTGAAGCGCAGATGCCGCGGCCCCAGTTCGCGGGCCAGTTCGAGCGTGGCGTCGATCAGGGCGCGGCGGGAGAGGGCGTAGGCGCCGCCGTGCGGAGAGACCTGCAACGCCTCCTGATCGACCAGGTTGATCACCGCACCTTCGGAAAGTCCCGGTTGCGCGGCGAAACACCTCATCAGTTCGAGCGGGCTCCAGAAGTTGACTTCGAAATGTTCCCGGTCGAGTTCCGGAGCCGCGACTGCGAGTTCAGAACGGCAGTAGAGTGAGGCGTTATTGACCAGAATATCGACCCGACCGGCGGCTGCGAAGAGTTTTTCAGCCGCTCCGGGATGTGCCAGATCCGCTTCGAGCACCCGATGAAGGCCGGCACCCGGCAGAGCCGCGGCCAGCGCTTCCGCTTCGGGGCGCGAGCGCCGGCAGTGGATGATGACCGCCGCTCCGGCGGTCGCAAAGGCACGGGCAAACTCCGCGCCGATCCGTTTCGCGGCCCCGGTGATCAGAACTGTTTTTCCTTCAATCCGCATAAAATCCATTTCGATGCGTTGAAATCCGTGCGTTTTCATATTATATTGCCGGAAGAGAGCGAATGCAACATTCACCCCGGAGGGTTTTCATGAAAAAGTCGCGTCGGAATTTCACGCTGATTGAAGTGCTTGCCGTGGTCGGCATCATCGGTGTTCTCGCCCTGCTTGGTTTCGGCACCTATACGTTTGCGATGAATTCCGCCAAGGAGTCCAGTTCCAAGGCACTGATCAAGCGCGTTGAGGCGGCGCTGGAGAACTGCCGCACCAAGTTCGGTTACTATCCTGCGAGTGGGAGTTATACGAGGATCAGGGTTGATCTGTCATCGGATGGTCTGGTGGAGAATGTTTGCTTCGGCGGTACCGCCCCCTCCAATGCCCTGCCCAGCACGACTTCCAACAACATGCTCAAGGAGTTCCTCCGGGTCGTCGACGAGGAGAGTTTCAAGAAGTATGCGGAGGTCAGCGGTTATCTGGAGGATGCATTCGGCGGTGCCGTCTATTACAAATATCCCGGAAATATCAACAGAACCGGATTCGATCTCATTGCTCCGGGAGCGGACGGAAAATTCGGCGAAGGGCAGTCTGATACCCCCGGCGCCTCCATGAGCCGGACCGATTTCTACTCGAGCGACAACGAAAAAATCTGCGACGACATCACCAACTTCTGACTCCGGTTTCCCTGCCGTTGGATGATGAGAGAAAAGAACCGTCGGCCATTCATTCTGCCGGTTTACTCAATGCGGACAATGCCGTTCTGATCGAGGATCAGCCGGAACTTGCCGTACTCTTCGCTGCTTTCTTCGGCGGCGTAGCGGAACACCAGATTCACATGATAGACGCTGTGTCCGTCGACGCGGCGGACTCCGCCTGAGGCCGGCAGCAGCAGCGTGCGGATCGGATCATCCATCCGACCGAGAAGGCGGCGGATATTCAGGCGGATGATGTCCACTACCCCGGAGTAGGTGCTGTGGGCCCCTACTGGGGGCGGGGTCAGAGCGATTTCCTTCTTGTAGTAAATGACGTTTTCCCCGGGAGCATTGGCGAAATCCACCACCAGACTTTTGGCGCGCAATTTTGCGATTTCCGCAGGTACCGACGTTTCACGGATGAAACTGAAGAGTTCCCGGCTGGTGCCGACTGGAGTGCCCTCGTCATCGCTGATCCGGGTACGGTAGTCGAAGAAAAAGCGGCGCGCCCAGCCGACGAAGCGGCACCGGCAGCTGTCCTTGATCCGATCGCGCACGATGTAGCAGAGTACTGCCATCAATACAACCCAGGCAGTCGCATTGGCGAACACCTTCTGCCCGAGCATTGCGAGCATAAGTGCCAGAAACATCGCCAGGCCGGCCGCCGCCGAGGTCAGGATCTCCTCGGCGACTCTGCCGTCGGCGGCGCGGCTGGTGCGCAGGTAAAGCACACTGCTCATGATCTTCTTGAGAACGCGCATCCGGTAGATCGCTGTCTCGTTGGAGGCTCCCTCGGCGATGGTGGAGTCGAACTTGCGTTTTCTGCGGTAGTGCTCTTCCGCGATTGCGAGTTGAAGAACCGCCTTGCGCAATTTCCGGGAGATCTCCGTGGCGTCCGAGAGCGATTCCGCGAGTGCGGCGAAGTAGTATTCGGCGACAAGGCTGATGTATTCGTCGCCGAAGTCGTAAATTTCAGGATAGCGAGGGTCGAGATGCGGGACCAGCAGCAGTGGCCGGAGGGCGCGGAAGCGGGCCAGCAGCCGCTGGGTTCCGCTTTCGAGCCGGTCGATCCGGTCGGCGGTGAGACAGGAGTTGCGGACAAATTCGATCTCGTCACGCAATGTGCTCTTGATTACGCTGCAACAGAGCTTCAGCGTTCTTACGAACTTCCGCTGCCGTTCCGGCGCATCGGGCGTACATGCCAGCGCATTCATCGCGTCCTCAAGCTGCTTCAGAATCGAATCCTCGTCACGGAGCAGCGTATCGAGCAACTGCGCCGGACTCTGCCAGCGGATCCGGGCCTGCAGGTCACGATAGAAATCCTCCCGGCGGCAGGTCTCCGTATTGATGTCCAGACTCTGCGGGATGAAAAGAAACATTTCGACGGTGTACCGCAACGGCCCCCCGTTTCCCGGGGTGATCGGATAGACATGCTTGATCTCGAATTGGTGACGGTCGTGAATTTTGATGCGTTCCTGTATCATCTGCATGGTCTGTCCGGGCGTCCTCCTGTCGGTTTTCGCGCATGGTTGTCTTCGTAATCCTGATAATCTACACGGGTTCGGGTGTTGTTTCAAGCCGACGTATTTCCGGTTTCCCACGTATTGCGATGATATATTGTTTTTTTTTTACATCCGGCACTGGAAAAAAAGCGCGGCGCACTTACAGTAATAACCCATACTTTTTTTTCATCACTCAATTCGGGGAAGAGGACCCATGTTGTATCTGCTGTCGTATTGGAGCAATGAGTTTGGCCCGTTGCGGCTGTTCGATTATGTGACGTTCCGGGCGGGGGGCGCCGGATTGACCGCTTTTCTTCTGGTGGTTCTGCTCGGCGGGTGGACCGCCCGGAAACTGAATGCGTTGAACGTGCAGGCGGCCGAGCGGCTGGAAGGACTTGTGCCCGCGGAGTTCATCGACAAGGAGAAAAGCCGCACACCCTGCATGGGCGGTGTGTTGATCGTCGGCGCGGTCACGGTCAGTGCGCTGTTGTGGAATGTCGTCGGCAATCCGATTGCGCTGGTCATGATCCTGAGTACCATCGGCTTCTCGCTGATCGGTTTCTATGACGATTTCATGAAGGTGGTTTACAAGCGGCGGGACGGCATCCCCGGCAAGGTCAAGCTGATCGGGCAGTTTCTGGTGGCGGGGCTTTCGCTCTGGTTTCTGAGCAATGTTCCGGAGGTCGGCGGGTTGTTGCAACAACTGATGGTCCCCTTCCTGAAGGAGCCGGTGTACACCGGTTTCTGGACCATCCCCTTTGCGGCGATCGTGATCGTCGGAGCCTCCAATGCGGTCAATCTGACCGACGGGAAGGACGGATTGGCGACCGGCTGTACCATTTTCTGTACGCTGACGTACGCGGTGTTTGCCTACCTGATGGGACATATGGTCTTCGCAAAACACCTGAATATTCCTTACATCGCTGGCGCCGAGGAGGCGATGGTCTACGCGGCAGCGGTCGCCGGAGCCTGCATCGGGTTTCTGTGGCACAACTGCCATCCCGCCTCGATGTTCATGGGGGACACCGGCAGTCTCGCCCTCGGCGGAGTGGTCGGAATGCTGGCGGTGCTGGTGCGGCAGGAATTGTTGCTGGTGCTGGTCGGTGGTGTGTTCGTAATGGAGGCCGGTTCGGTGATCCTTCAGGTCGCTTCGTTCCGGCTCACCGGGCGGCGGATCTTCCTTTGCGCTCCGATCCACCATCACTTCGAGCGCAAGGGGTGGACCGAGACGCAGATCGTCGTCCGCTTCTGGATCCTGGCCGGTGTTTTTTCACTGATGGCTCTCGCCACGTTGAAACTGCGTTGATAACTCCTGTTCGACAGCTTCCCGTTCGAGGAGCGGCAGAATATGCCATGCGCGTTCCGGTTCCTCGAGCAACGGGCGGAGGGTCCGGCTGCCGCTCAGCACGAAGTCGGTGAGCGCGAGCGTCAGGCGTTCCGGGAGTTTGTCGGCGGCGACTCCCGGCGCGGCAGCGGTGATCTTTACTCCGGACCAGGCAGGAACCGACCACTTCCGTTTCTTCCACGCCTCGAAGGTTTCGGCGGCGAATGCGAGGAACTCTCTGCGCGACAGTTCGATCGTGCAGACTCGATTCTCATAGGGAAGCAGTCGGAAGAGTTCTCCCGCGGTCACTTGCCGGATCTTCTCCCCGCCGAGCGGTGCAAGCTGGAAATAGCCGACATCGGTTCCGGCGACGCGTCGCAGCGCGGCGGCACCGATCCGGCCGAGTTCCCCGCAGGGTTGCGCTTTCTCCGGCAGGCCGAGTGGCGGAGTTGTCCGGGCGACAACCCTTTCCCGGGCTCTCTCCGCCTCGCGCAATGCGGGACCGACTGCGGTCTGGACCGCCGGATCGGGATGGCGGAAATCGGGTTTCCGTATTTCGGACTCAATTCGCAGCAGTTTTCGGTTCGAATCGTCAAAGCGGACGTGGATCAGTGCCGCGCCTTCTCCGTGACACGGTGGCTGCACGTAATAGGCGCGGCCGAGACGTTTCCCCGGGTGGGTTTCATGGCTGTGACCGCCGAGCACCAGATCGATCTCCGGAAATTCCTTCAGAAACTGTGCCATCCCGCCGATGGAGGAGTAGAGGCCGTTGTGCCATGCCAGCACGATGAGATCGGGGGCGGCCCGCCGGATTTCCGGCATGACCCGGGTGAGTGCGGTGTAGGGGTGGCGAAACTGCATTCCGGTACCGGGCAGCACCCGTTTCGGCATTCTGGGGTCCGTGAGTCCGATTATCGCGACCCGGAAGGAGCCGTGTTCGACCAGCGCCCACTCCGGAAACGCGATTCCGCGCCAGCTCCAGTCGGCGGCGAGTACCCGACCGCGGAACCGGCTCGTGAGTTCGCGCAGCGATTCGAAACCGAACTCGAAATCGTGATTGCCGGGAATCCAGAAATCATATTCGAGTGCGTTGAGCCCGTCGATCATCGCACGCCCCCGGTTGAAGCGGCTTTCGAAAGTGCCCTGCACGGTGTCGCCGCAGTCGATCCGGAGCGCGTCGGCTCCGGCGCTGCGGATTGCGGTTCCGAGCGGTGCCAGGCGCCTCAGACGACCGTGGAGATCGGTGGTGCAGACGATCGTGATCTCTCCCGCCTGCAATGCTGCGGCGAACAACAGTGCGAGAAACGGCAACAGCTTCTTCATGATGAAGCTGAATTTACCGTCGGAATCGTGGATTGCAACATCACGGATGTGAAAAAAACGTATTTTTTCGGCTGCTGTTGCTTGAAGATTCCGTTTCCGGGGCCATATTAATATGCGTTACCGTTTTGAAAGTGCAGAAAGATTGTGATTCAATATTAACCATAACGAGGTGAACCATGTCCCAGCATCCGAGTCTCCGCGTCGGCGGCAAGATCCGCAAAATCCGCAACGTCATGAAGCGCTACGAGCGTCTCGACGTGCTTCGCGCCGACGGCCGCATTCCCGAGGACAAAGTGCTCGGCCTGCCGAAAACCAAACCGACCGAGAATTGATCCACCGGCAGGGTAAGTGAAACGCGGAAGGCGGGCAGCCGCCTCCCGCGTTTTTCGTTTTCAGGCATTCGGGTATGGAAAGTACGCTGCGGAATTTCGACGAATTGACGCCCGGGCGGATCTTCGAGGCGGCCGAGCGGTCGCTGCTGCGTCCGTTTTCCGGGGTGTTGTTACCGCTGGCTTCCTATATCAACCGGGTCTACGAACTTGAGAGCCGTGACCGGGAGCGTTTCATTTTCAAATTCTACCGCCCCGGCCGCTGGAGTCGGACCGCGCTGCTTGAGGAACATCTGTTCACGCTCGAATGTCGTGACGCCGAAATTCCGGTGATCGCGCCGTTGCGATTGGCCGGGGGCTCGACGCTGGGAGATGCCGGGAACGGTATTTTCTTTGCCGCGTTCCCGAAACGGTGGGGGCGGGTGTTCGAGGCCGGGGACGATGCCGCGTGGCTGCGGATCGGCGCACTGCTGGCACGCCTGCACACGGTCGGCGCCCGGCGCCGGGCGCAACACCGGCTGGAACTCGACCCGCGTCGGACCACCTTTGAAGAGGTGGTCCGACTGCTGAGCTGCGGCGCCGTCGGCGCACGCGTCCGGGACCCGTTTGCCGCAATTCTCAAGGAGCTGCTGCGGACCCTGATACGGCGTTGGCGCCCCGGAGAAACGATTCGTCTCCACGGGGACTGTCACAAGGGCAATATTCTGGAGCGACCCGGAGAGGGGCTGATGCTGATCGATTTCGACGATATGCTTTCTGGCCCTCCGGTCCAGGATCTCTGGCTGCTGCTGCCCGGCCCGCCGGAGGAGTGCGGGCACGAGCTGGAACTGCTGTTGAAGGGATACGGAACGTTGCGCGAGTTCGATCGCGCCGAACTCGGGCGGATTGAACTCCTGCGGGCAATGCGGATGATCTACTATCTCGACTGGTGCGCCCGCCAGCGTGACGACGCCGGTTTCGCCGAACGCAACCCCGGCTGGGGGAGCGATCTTTTCTGGCGCGGCGAGATCTCCGCGCTCGAGGAGCAGCTTGCACGGATAATCGCCGCCCCTTTTTCTTGAAAAATTCCGGTTGCGGTGTTAATTTATCGATCAGCAATGCAATTCCAAACCGGAAAGGGGATCGGATGAAAGCGTTTTTCGTATTCTCCGGGCAGGGGGCCCAGACGGTCGGCATGGGAAAGGACCTCTTCGACGGCTGTCCCGCGGCCAGGGCATATTTCGAAGAAGCCGACCGGGTGCTCGGCTATGATCAGAGTGCCGTCATCTTCAACGGGCCGGTTGAGAAACTGACCGAAAGCCGTTATTGCCAACCGGCGATCTATACCATGAGTTGTGCGGCGCTTGCCGCGTTCCGTGAAAAATATCCCGATGTGGAACCGGTCGGTTGCGCCGGTCTCAGCCTCGGAGAATACGGAGCGTTGTATGCGGGTGGGGCATTCAGCTTCGCCGACGGTCTCAGATTGCTTGCCCGGCGCGCCGAATTGATGGATCAGGCATGCCGGGCCACCTCCGGCGGCATGGCGTCTGTGCTTGGCGGTGATGCCGGGGTGATTCGCGAAGTCTGCGCCGAATGCGGCATTGATGTGGCCAATTACAACAGTCCCGGTCAGATCGTGATTTCCGGAGAGAAGGCATTGCTTGCCCGGGCGGTTGAACTGCTCAAGGAGCGCGGAATGCGCAAGATCATCGTGTTGAATGTCGCCGGAGCTTTCCATTCCCGGCTGATGAAGCCGGCAGGCGATGCTCTCGCGGCTGTGCTTGCCGATACGGAAATCCGGCTGCCTTCCATTCCGGTTCTGCACAACTTCACCGCCGCGCCGGCTGCGGACATTGCCGAACTCAAAGCTGACCTCGCCAGGCAGGTGGCCGGCTCCGTGCGCTGGGAGGAGTGTGTGCGTAATCTCGTTGCCGCCGGCGGTGACACGATGATCGAATTTGGCCCCGGAAACGTGCTGACGGGGCTGTTGCGCCGCACACTGCCCGAGGTGCGCGGATTCAACGTCAACTCGCTCGAATCGCTGAACGCCCTCGAGCTTCATTGAAAACGCAATTTAAAAACAGGGAAGAGAGAAAATGAGTTCTGAAAAACGTCTGGAAGGCAAAGTTGCCATCGTGACCGGGGGAGCCCGCGGGATCGGCAAGGCGATCTGCACGCGACTTGCGGCGGAGGGAGCGTCCCTCGCCATCGTCGACATCATGCTTGAGGTCGCTCAGGCGACCGCCGATGAGTTCCGTGCCGCAGGGGTCAACGCCCGTGCCTATGCCGCGAACGTCGCGAAAATCGAGGATGCCGAGAATACCGTCGCGGCCGTCGTCGCCGATTTCGGCAAGGTCGATATTCTGGTTAACAACGCCGGTATCACCAAGGATACGTTGATGCTGAAGATGACCGAGGAGATGTGGGACGCGGTGATTGCGGTCAACTTGAAGGGCACCTTCAATTTCACCAAGGCGGCTGTCCGGCCGATGATGAAGCAGCGTGCGGGCAAGATCGTCAATATCGCATCGGTCGTCGGTCGGATGGGCAACGTCGGGCAGGCCAACTACTCAGCCAGTAAGGCGGGAGTGATCGCTCTGGCCAAAACCACGGCCAAGGAATTTGCCACACGCAACATCCAGGTCAATGCGGTGGCTCCGGGATTCATCGAAACCGACATGACCGCGAAGTTGCCGCAGGAGGCGCGTGACGCTTTCCTGACGGTGATTCCGGCGCGGAGGGGAGGAAAGCCCGAGGATGTGGCCAGCGTGGTCTACTTCCTCTGCTCGCCGGATTCGGATTACGTCACCGGGCAGGTGATCAACGTCGATGGCGGCATGCTGATGTAATTTTGCCGGTATTCCGATCGGGAAACAGAAAAAAACGTCAATTATTTCGAAAAAAATTTGACTTTTCCCGGAATCGGAGGCATAGTATAGAAGCTATGCTGAGATAGGTAATTGAAACGGCATTAAAGACAAAAGATAAACCAAGAAGAAAAAGGGGATGCGAACATGTCTTCCGTTGCTGAAAAAGTGAAAAAGATTGTCGTCGAGCAGCTCGGAGTTTCCGAAGATCAGGTCACACCGGATGCGAAGTTCATCGAGGATCTCGGTGCCGATTCGCTTGATCAGGTCGAGCTGGTCATGGCGCTCGAGGAGGAGTTCGGTTCCGACATTCCGGATGAGGATGCCGAGAAGCTGACCACCGTCGGCGATGCGATCAAATATGTCGAGAGCAAGAGCCAGGAGTAATTCTCCTTTCTCTTCACTGATTCGGTGCTTCGTGGTATGACCGCTCGGGTCCGGCGCGAAGCAGGGGGTGCCGGTTGAAGTACCCCATGCGGGCCACTTTACGTTTTGTTTACGTTGGTGGCCCGTTTTCGTGACAGCAAAAATCCGGATGTAGAGAGCCCGGAACCGGATACGGCAGCGGCTCCGAGACGGCGGCAACCGATCGGTGCGCGGGGCCGGAATGAAGGAGATGAAATCAATGAACAATCGTCGGGTAGTAGTTACCGGTTACGGAGCGGTATCCTGCGTCGGCAACGATGTGCCGACTTTCTGGGAATCGCTTGTCAACGGCAGATGCGGGCTGGGGCCGATCACCCGGTTCGACGCGGCAGAGTACCGTACCCGGATCGCCGGTGAGGTCAAGGGGTTTGACGTCACCAGATACATGTCCCCCAAGGAGGCCAAACGGCTGGACCTCTTCTGTCAGTACGCGATTGCCGCCAGTGATGAGGCGATGGAGAAGGCGGGGTTGCCGAAGGAACTGCGCGACAGCGGGATCGATCCCAGTCGAGTGGGTGTGATTGTTTCCAGCGGTATCGGCGGACTGCAGACGATGAGCGACCAGGATCGGCTTCTTCTGGAGCGCGGCCCCGGCAAGATCTCCCCGTTGTTGATCCCGATGATGATCGGCGATCTTGCTTCCGGGAACATTTCGATCCGTTACGGTGCGGGTGGGCCGAACCTCGGTCTGGTGACCGCCTGTTCCACCGGATGCCACTCGATCGGCGAGTCCTTCTGGGTGATCAAGCGTGACGATGCGGATGTGATGATCTGCGGCGGCGCGGAAGCCTCGGTGGTCGCGCTCGGCGTGGCGGGTTTCTGCGCGTTGAAGGCGATGAGCCAGCGTAACGACGATCCGTTGCATGCCAGTCGCCCCTTCGATCTGGATCGTGACGGTTTTGTGATGAGCGAGGGTGCCGGTGTGTTGATCCTCGAAGAGCTCGAGCATGCGAAGAAACGTGGAGCGAACATCCTCGCGGAAGTGGTCGGTTACGGTGCAACCGGAGATGCCTACCATATCACCAGTCCCGCGCCGGATGGCGACGGTGGTGCCCGTGCGATTCAGATGGCAATGCGTCACGCCGGGCTGAATCCGGAGGACATCGATTACATCAACGCTCATGGCACTGCTACTGACCTCAACGACAAGTTTGAGACGATGTCGATCAAGCGTGCTCTCGGTGACGCGGCTTATAAAGTTGCGGTGAGCAGTACCAAGGGTACCACCGGTCATGCGCTCGGGGCTGCGGGGGGAATCGAGTCAATCGCCTGCATCCGGGCGATTGAGACCGGCATTGTTCCGCCGACCATCAACTACGAGACCCCTGATCCGGACTGCGATCTTGACATCACGCCGAATGTGGCTCGTGAGCGCAAGATCCGGGTTGCGCTGAACAGCAATCTCGGGTTCGGTGGCCACAATGGAGTGGTTATTTACAGGAAGTTCGAGTAAACGGCTTCGGGCCGCCGCCGGAAATCCCGGAGGCGGCCCTTTTTGTACCCGGCCGACCGCAGGGGGATGGATGGCGAGCAGTTCCGGCGGCATGACTGGTGAATGTGTGCAAAAAAATACGAATTGCGGTTGTTTTTGTCCGGGAACGGGATATATTTTACTGACACGTGATTTCCGAATACGGTTCCTGCTCGCGGGACCCTCATTTTATCAGGAAAGGGAGAGATTGATGAAACAGTTTGCATTCGCATTGACCGGTTTGATGTTTGCCGTATTTGCCGCCGGCTGCCGTCCCGAGCTTGCCCAGGTTCAATACGGATCTGAGGAGGCGCAGTGGGCTGAATATGTGGATCGAAGCTATTCCGGTTTCCGCCCGCCCCGTACTGCGCCGCCGGCGATTGTAGACAAGGTTTCGCCGAAGCTGGTCGAAGAGGAGAACCGTGCTGCCGCCGAGGCGGAGGTTGCTCTTCCGCCCGCCACCGAGGATGTGGTCGAGGTCGAGACTGTTGTTGATACCGCCGCCGCCGATGCGACGGGAACGGTTACCGAGGAGGTACAGGAAACTGAAACCGTTGCCGTGGAAGGTCCCACGACAGAGCCTGATGCTGCCGGGACTGCCGGTTCCGGTACGGTGGAATCCGCGGCGGAGGCCGACGCTGTTACTTATGTGGTCAAGCCGGGAGATACGCTTTCACACATCGCTCAGAAGTTCTATAAGAGTGCCTCGAAGTACGATCTGATTCTGAAGGCGAATCAGAATCTGCTCAAGGACCCGAAAGCGTTGCGGCCGGGAATGAAACTTCAGATTCCGCAGCTCTGAGCTGCGTACGCCCGTGTGGGCGGGGAAGGGGCGTCGGGAATGCGCTGCGGCATGTTCCGGGCGCCCTTTTCGCGGAGAATGGGGAGAGAGTGTACAGAGGATGACGGACAATCGTTTTTACTTTGAGAAGGGGTTGACTCTTCATACCGCCTGCGCCGGTGACGAAGTCAGAAATCTGCGATATCTGGAAAATATCTTCGGCGTGAAGCTGGTTGCGCGCGACAACTGGGTGGAAATCTCGGGTGATGAGGAAGCTACCGGCCGGGTGAAGGCGTTTCTTGCGGAGCTCTCCCGTTTTTATGAGTTGCGTCGTCATCAGCTGGAAACGCGTGATTTTGAATTTCTGTGCCGTTCCTTCCGCGATCGACGCGAACAGGATCTGCACGATCTCTGGAATGAGCGAATCGCGGTCAGCCCCAAAAAGCGTGAGGTGTTGCCGCGGTCGCGGCGCCAGCTTGATTATGTGCGGGCAATGCGCAGCCGCGATATGGTATTCGGCATTGGTCCGGCCGGGACCGGGAAAACCTACCTCGCGATGGCGATGGCGGTTTCCGCCTTTCTGAAGGGAGAGGTGAGCCGGATCGTATTGACTCGTCCGGCTCGTGAATCCGGTGAGAATCTTGGTTTTCTGCCCGGCAGCCTGGAAGAGAAGATCATGCCGTATCTGCGTCCATTGTATGATGCGTTGTATGACATGCTGGGAAATGATGAGGTGACGCCCCTGATTGAGCGCGGAGTGATCGAGGTTGCACCGCTCGCCTTCATGCGCGGGCGCACCCTCAACAATGCCTTCATCATTCTCGACGAGGCACAGAATACCACTGTCGAACAGATGTTGATGTTTCTGACCCGGATGGGGTTCAACTCCAAATGCGTCATCACCGGCGACCCGTCACAATCGGATCTCGGGCCCCGCGAGGAATCCGGCTTGCGCCGTGCTCTCTCCACGCTGAAAGCGATTCCCGAGATCGGTATATGTTCCTTCGGTACCGGGGATGTGGTGCGCCATGCGCTGCTTGAAAAGATCATTGTCGCTTACGCCGGGGAACCGGGACCGGAGAAACTGGTTCAATCATGTTGAAATCATTCAAACTTCTATTTCAGAAATTCCGTGCCCGGCACGATCTCAAACGCCGGGGGATCGTCAGCCCCCGGCCGTTGATCGATGTGGAGAAGTTGACTGCGATTCTCGACCGTTCTCCCGCTCCGGCGATCTTCATGCTGGTGATGGTATGGGCGGTGAGTTCCGTACTGTTGACGATGAATACCCGCCAGCTTCTGATGGACCCCAATGACTGGGTGGACGGTCAGAAGGCCCCCCGGAGCATTCATGCGAACTTCGAGTTTAATTACATCGATCTGGATGATGTCGAGAAGGCACGCCGTCAGGCGGAGGAGGCGCAGCCGGAGTTTTTCCGGATCAATGCTGAGCGCAGCAAGGCGATTTCCCGCAGATTCAACGACTACTTTCTGCAGATTGCCGAAAGGGAACAGCTGGAGCGGCAGGGCCGGAAATATCTCCCCGCCTCTGATTCCGAGGCTGCCCGGCTGGCTGCCGAAACTCCGGTTGGGTTGACCGCGTCGCTCAGCAGTTACTACAGCGGGGGAGATCGTGACGAATACCGGGAATTTGAAAGCACGCTTGCAGATCTGCTGCGGACCGGGATCATTGCCGCCGCCGACAAGGGGGCGCGGAGTGTCGGCCAGAGAATCCGGGTCATCGATCAGGGTGGTCGCACCGGTCTGCGGGAACGTGCCGTGCCTGCAGTACCCTCTCCGGTCGAGGCGGCGGCGGAACTTGCCGCGAAGTTTTATCCGGCCCTCGGCCGTACCGACATCAACACCCGCCTTGCGAAAGAGTTTACCGCGATTGCCACGCAGTTGATCGGCCCCGGAGGAAACCTGGATTACGATGCCGACCAGACGGCTCAGGGGCGTGAAGAGGCCCGCAACAAGGCGACCGTTCCGCCGAAAACCCGGGAGAAGGGCGATCAGCTGGTGCGCAAGGGGGATACCGTGACGCCGGCGATGCGCCGGATGTTACTCGACTATACCCGGATCGAACAACAGGCAAGCACGATTGATGCCGAACTGGCTTTCCTGGTACAGAACATGCTCTGGAGCATGGTGTTGATCATCTTTGCCGCATTTTACCTCTACCATCTGCATCCGGAAGTGGTGAAAGTCAACAAACGGATCACGCTGGTCGGACTGGTGGTGATTCTGGCGCTGCTGGCAAACTACTTCATGATCTATTTTTTCAATTACAACGTCAGCGAGAGCCCGGATCTCAACGGTGCGCTGGTTGCCGACGTGATTCCAATCACGCTTGCCGCGGTGCTGCTGGCGGTGATTTTCGGTTACCGGGTTGCATTGTGTGCCGGTTTCTTCGTCGCGTCGATCACTGCGATGATGGTGGTTCCGGAGCGGGCTTTCGAGCTGGCGCTCAAAGGGATGGTGATCTCTTCGCTCGCCGCTCTTGCGGTTCGTTCGGCAACCAATTACCGGACCTATTTCATGCGCATTGTCGGTTCGGTGTTTCCGCTGACCTGGTTGTTGAATCTGAATCTCTTCAATCCGCACGATCCGGCGTTTCTGCAGCAGCTCGCCGACGGAACCGTGCTTGCGCTCGGCAACGCATTTGTGACCGGATTGCTTTCTCTGGTGCTGATTTTCATTTTTGAGATCGTTTTCAACGTCAGTACCAACATGGCGCTGATGGTGCTCTGTGACTATAACCACCCGCTGCTGGAGCGGTTGAAGCGCGAGGCGCCGGGTACCTTTTTTCACAGCCTGATGGTTGCAACGCTGGTTGAGGATGCCGCCCGGGCAATCGGAGCGAACCCGCTGAAGGCCAAGGCTGGAGCTCTCTTTCACGATATCGGCAAGTTGTCGATGCCGCAATACTTCACCGAGAACAATCTTGACAGCGCCAACCAGCACCTGAATTTGAATCCGCAGATGAGCAGCATCATCATCCGCGATCACGTGAAGGAAGGACTCTCACTGGCGCGCCAGTACCGGATGTGCCGGACGGTTCGCGACGCGATCAGCCAGCACCACGGCAACGACCTTGTCCACTACTTCTACACCAAGGCGCTGGGGGAGAAGCGGAATAACAACGCACCGGTGCTTGAGTCGCAATTCCGCTACAACGGCGAACCGCCGCAGGATCGCGAAATGGCGATCATCAGCCTTGCCGACGCATGTGAGGCGGCAAGCCGGTCGCTCGACAAGCCGTCGGCAGCCAAGATTGAGGCGTTGGTCAACGGTATCTTCCTGAAGCGTTTTCAGGATGGGCAGCTCAATCGCGCGCATATCACGCTTGCCGAACTTGACACAGTCCGTCAGAGTTTTATCAATACCCTGATCAGCATGAAACACGGCCGGATCGCCTATCATCGTGATCCGGCTGAAGGAGTCGCGTCGAACCATGAATCGTCTGCACAGCAGCTGGGAGACGAGGCGTCTTCCAAGGCCGAAGAAAAGTGAACTTGTAAAACTGGCCCGGCGTGCCGCTGAGCTTGCGGGCTTGCCTGAGGATTTCGACTGGGATCTTGACGTCCGTTTCGTCGGTGACCGCGCGATGACCGAGGCCAACCGCCGGTTCGTGGGGCACGAGGGAACCACCGACGTGATCACCTTCAGTTACTTTGACGATCCCGGATCCCTGTTCCCCGGCGAACCTGCGGTGGAACTGATCATCTGCGTCGATGCGGCACTTCGTGAGGGAGCTGTGCGTGCGGATTCAAGTTATGCCCGCGAAATGGTGCTCTACCTGGTTCACGGGCTGTTGCATTCGGCCGGGGAAGATGATCTTACGCCGGGGCCACGCCGCCGGATGCGTCGCCGGGAACGGGAGGTCCTCGGTGTGCTTGAACTCGAATTTGACTTCGGGGCGCTTTTCCCGTCGGCTTGAGTCGTTTTTTCTCCGGATTCCGGATCATTGGACCGGCGAAGGTCACTCCTTTTTCGTATCAGGAAAGTTGTGGATCACGAAAACGGGTTCATGATCGAGGAATCCGGTTGTTGTCGGGCCGATTGAAACCGTTCCCCCGATCTCCCGGGAGACGGTACTTTCCGGGGCCGAAGAGATTTTCTGTTTTCAGACTCCTATCTTTCGGTTTTTACACCGGATATCGCCAGCAGGATTGGAATTGCGGACTGCCGGTTGGAAACAAAGTCAATCCGGCTGATCGTTTTTCCCGGGCTCGGATTGACCCATTCAAAGACGCGCAGATATTTGATCCGATATTGATAGACGGTGTAATTGTAGGTCGGGATTGCCGCCACGCGCGTTGTTTCCGATGGGCCCGGCGGCAGCCACCAGTCGCCGTTGTTCACGCCACTCTCCAGCGGAATATGAAGTTTTTCGCCATCGGCATAGGTGATTACATATTCTCCCATGATTCCGGCACGTTCCCCCCAGGCGCAGGAGTTGAAGAAGTAGAGCCGTTGTGCTTTTTCATTCACCGGGATATTTCGTACTGCCCGGGGAAAGTTCACCGCGTGGGGACTGGCCAGGGTTATGATTGAGGTTCCGTTGTTCCGGGTCGGATCTATGATATCGAATGGAACCCCGCAATAACTTCTTTTGCCAAGCGGCATGTCACGCATGTCGTTGTAGGGCCCTCCGTCGCACCAGCCGCCTGTCCCGTCGGAGGCGACCTCATCGGCAAAGCCCATATTGGTGAATTTCCGCAGATCGACCTGAAACCAGGCGTCATCATCCTGTTGCGCGGCGAACTCGAAAGCCGCTTTCCGCGACTCCAGGAAACGACGTTCTTCCCGCAACTGTTCCTCACTCTTCCGTGCGGATTCACTGATGTACAAGCCTTGCAGGGAGCCTTTCTTCAACCATGGTATGATTTCCCCGGCGCCCTTGTTTTTCACACGCAGGTAGGTGGGATAGTAGCCGATGCCCAGTTCCCGGACCGGACTTTCGGGAAGATCGATGGAATTTCCCAGCAGGTCAAAATATTCAACAGGAAAGTCCTCTGCAGGGAGAACCAGCCGGGCATTTTGTTCCAGTTCCAGCAGAGTCCACAGTACCACGACGGCCCCTTCGGGGGAGTCGAAGAGCAGGCAACGAACGTAGGGACTGTATTCAATTCTTTCCCGGAAGGAGGCGGAACCGAGGAAATTACACATTGCTGCATGGGCGTAGAAAGTTGGTTTGGGCGCGCCCGTGTGTTCGATCATGCTTTCTGCGCGATTGTTTTCATGGTAATCGTATCCCCAATGGCGCATACGCCACCAGAACAGTCTGTCAATACCCCGGCTGCGCCCGATGAGCCAACTGCGTACCAGATCGGCCGCTCCCAGTTTCGAGGCTTTCACACTGTTGATTTCATCGTGCAGATTTGCGTCGAGGAGAAACGATGGTGATCCACCGCCGCCTTCAGACATCCAGACCGGAACTTTTCTGCCATAAGACTCCATCAGAGTGAAAAGTTTTCCAATCCAGGAATTGAGCTCTTCACTGTTGATCGTTGCGATGGCATCCTGATCCAGTCCGTGAATGCTGAGTATGTCCAGATGATTCAGCAAACCGCGTTTGAACGCTTCCTCGAGCCAGGGCCAGCTGTACAAGTTGATTCCTCCGCCTCCCACGACAAGACAATCCGGATCTTCCGCCTTCACCGCTTTGTAGATCACCTTTGACATTTCGACATACTCTTTGACGGAACCTTTCCAGAAGAGATCCACATGGGGTTCGTTCCAGACCTCATAGGCGCGGATGCGCCCCTTGTAATGTCGCACCGTTTCCCGGACATAGCGTTCAACGTCCTTCAAATTTGCCGGAGGATAGCCCCATGCCGGTCTCCAGATGGATGGATCCGAACGGGGAACCAACGCATTCGCCTTGACTTCTCCGGGGGCATTCGAGGCCCATGGGGGAGTGGCCTCAAACCCGCCCATGATCTGAAAGCCTCGTGAAATTGCCAGGTCAATGGCTTCATCCCGCCAATGATATTGGCCCGGTTGCGGCTCTACCCCTGCCCAATAGGTTGCCAGATCCATGTCATGCAGCCGCAGCCAGCCCGCTCCGGAGAGGGTGGCCAGATGCAGATGAGGGGGATCCAGAATCGACGAGATTCCGAAGTGGGAGTTTGGATCCGGCATTTTACGAACGAGAGGCAATGCGCCGAAAACCGTTTCCGCCAGCAATTCCCGGTTGGAATTATGCAACTCGGCCCGGTAAGGACCGGCAGCCGGAAGCGGAAATGCGATTCTTCCGGCTGTTTCAGCTCCGGAAACTGTTTTCTGAAAGACAATCCGATCCCAGAAGTCGACTACTCTGAGAAACAGGTCTTCGGTCTGCGGCATTCGTGTATCGCTCTTCAACTGCAGTTCCACTGTGGAAGAGACCGGATAAATCATCGATACAGGCGCGTTTTTCAGTAAAACAGTCCAGTCTTTTCTCTGTTTTTCCGATGAGGTTTCCGGAAGGGTGTGGCGCGGAGCCGTACCGCTGAGCTTGATGAAATCGTCTGGTTCCAATTCGGAAATCTCGAGACTCATCCAGCGGATATTGCTCTGCCAGGAGCCGTGGAGCTTCAGATTCCTGCGGGGAATGAACTTAGCTTCCCCGGAGAAGACCATCTGATCGTTGACGAGGACTTTCAGGCTGTTCCCTGACAAGGCCAGGAGGATGTGTTCATCCTGATTCGGAAAGTTCAGGGAAAGTTCAGTACTGTTCAATTCCGATCTGTCAGACGCAAGCAAAGTCGCCTTTTTCTCCTGCGGGAAGATTTGCAGCAAAGTACCGTTCGGAATGGATATCCCGAACCAGTTTCCGCCCCGGTTCCAGCGGACTCTGATTTTCAGAATACAATTGTTCCAGTTGGAGTTTCCAAATTCAATGGTGGGATTGTGCGCTTTGGAGTTCATTTTCAGGGTGCCGTTTTCGAATTGATATTCGCTGCCGGCGCCCCTGGCACAATAAACTCCGGGCAATCCCCGGGCTGTTCCGTCGGGAAATCGTGTG
Organism: uncultured Victivallis sp.; assembly: GCA_944389895.1. Taxonomy (GTDB): domain Bacteria; phylum Verrucomicrobiota; class Lentisphaeria; order Victivallales; family Victivallaceae; genus Victivallis. The sequence continues at coordinate 24,660 of CALXOA010000025.1, forward strand.
AAATAATTTCCCGAAGAGTTGCTGTTTCCCGCCGGAAGCCGGATGAAACAAAAACTCAGGATGACGAGACCGACCCGGAACATCAACATTCTTTTCATTTCTGATTCTTTCTCTTACCAGTCGTCACGTGCACGTCCCTGGATTCCCGTATCACGATACCAGGCGCTGTGTCCATCGACGAAATTGACATTGTAACCGCTGGAATGCCAGGTCGGAACCCAGGCTCCCAGTTCCCAGCAGCAGTCCGCCAACAGAGGAGAGCGGCCCGGTGATTGAACCCTCGTTATCTTCCAGGCCGGTGTCGGGGTCGAGAAGTTGTGGAACCGGGCCGACGTATAACTTGCCGCCTCAAAACCCGGAATTGTCCCGTCCCATGCTCCTCTGTCCGAAGGACAGTGCCAGATGTTTTCATCCGGGATGTAAGGTTCTATCTGTTCCAGAATGACCCGGAACGGGTACCATGCACCGGGATCCCGGTTGAAGTAGAAGTGTTTCTGACCGTAACCGATGCCGTAATCGTTGTGATCGTTGGCATATTGCAGGGAGGCCAGGCCGATCTGGCGCAATTTGCTCAGACAGTCGGCCTGCTGTGCCTTTGCACGTGCTTTATTCAGTGCGGGCAGAAGCATGGCGGCAAGAATCGCAATGATCGCAATTACAATCAGAAGTTCTATCAATGTGAAGAATTTCGTCTTTCTCATACCGGTTATTTCTCCTTGTAAACAGGTTGGACTGTGGCCGCTGCGATCAGGCATGAACAACACTTTCACGTTTCACAAGTACAGGCAAAACTTTTTCTCGAATGATTTCTTCTTTCATGGCTATTTTTTCCGCAAGAAGGATTCCAATTGCTTCCGCCGGATAGTGCAGTGTCGTCAATCTGGGGTTGATGAAAGGGGTGAAAAATTGATCGTCAAACCCAACGACCCCCATTTCCGCGGGAATCGAGATTCCGTTCGTGTTGCAGTAGGCGTACACTCCTACGGCCGCCATGTCCGAGAGGCAGACGGTCATTCTCAGGTCTGGAATCTGCCGTTGCAGTTGTTCCATGGCCTGCCGGCATGGAACGATCACGTCTTCGAAATCCGTCATGGGGATGAAGGCGGTGGCAATTTCTCCGTGTACTTCATCGAAACGTCTGCACAACCCCCAGAAGCGTTGAGCGAAGTCCGTCGAAATATTTCCTTCGCGGTAGCGGATGCAGCCGATCTGCGTATAACCTTCCTCAAGCAGATAGTTGGCGATCATCTGGCCACCGCGGTAGTTATCGGGGGTGATGAACTCAAATTCCTCATCTTCCGCATTCAATATGATTACGCGTCTGAAGGTCTTCCGGATCTGGAAAAGTCCGCGGCGATCCAGGCACTTGAAAACGATGGCACAATCTCCTTTCAGGGTAGCCAGTTCGTTCAGCGCGGAAAAGTTCACGAAAGCGATGGAACAGGAGACGTTCACGGCATTCTGGTAAAAGGTGTGAAAGATCGTCTGCAGGAGGGGGTTGCGGGCCTGTTCGTGCGGCATGAGAAAAACCACTTCCGTGTTCTGAACTTTGGCTTGAGTTCGGCCGATCAGGTCGGCCGCATATTCCGCAACGAAATTCCCGCTGCGTGCCTCGGAGCGCAGCCACCCCTCCGCCTGCAGAGCCTGTAACCCGGCTTTGACGGTTGTGCGGCTGATTCCGTATTTATGGCAGAGCGTTCGATGACTTGGAAGGCGATCTCCGACGCGAAATATGCCGGAGGCGATCTCATAGATCACCCGTTCTTTGAAATTTGCGGTCTTGTTTGCGACTTTCGTCATTGTTGTTTCCCATCCTTCCGCTGTTCTGCCATCATTATAGTAAAAAAAAGGTGAAAAACCAATATTTTTTTCATTTTTCAGTATAAAAAGTACCCAGATTGTTTGAAAAAGGATGTATAAAATACCCAGATCTTCCCGTTCCTCCGACAGAGAACGGGCTTTAGACAATATGGAAAAATTCTTTTTCTCCCGAGTAAAACAACGTAGTCAGAGGGAGTGCTGCGTGATCGCTGCAGCGGGCAGAGCGAGGCGTCATGAGGCGAGGGGTGAAATTCGTTGAAAATACCGGAAGCCTGTGGAGATCATACGGGGATAAAAGGCGAGAGCCGGGGGGATACGCGATGCCTGCCCGGCATTGGGGGGACTGAAAGATTACCGCATTGCCGTGGTCCGGATTTCCCGTGGGATGGAGTCCCCATAGCCGTTTCCCGGAGGCCTCCGGCACTCCGGCTGCCGCAGGGCGGTCCACTCCCGCCGCAGGATGGTTTGGAGAATGGAATCCCCTGTTGTGTGTCTCAGAAAGAAATATGCAGAGAGGGAGCGGGTTCAAGGCGCTTCCCCCCTGCAGTCAAGTATTGACCCGGTGACTGTTTTCAGTTGGCCGGGACCACCTTGTAGATCCCGATTTTTCCGGCCGGAACCTCGGCCGTGAAGGAATCGGCGACAGTTGCCGGTCCGTTGCCGGGATTCTTGCCGGTGAGCAGGTCGGTTACGGTTACCGGAGTATTGCCGAAACCGGTTTCTTGACGGGGAACTGTAATTTTGATCTGCCGATTTGCGGTCGAGTTGTTCGGTACGATCAGGATGGCGACGCCGTTACGCCAACGCACGTAAGGTTGCAGCAGATCCGGCTGATCGGTTTCGACTTTCCCGATATTCGCCTGACGGTGGTCGTCGGGGAAATATTCGAAAATTTCAGGGTATTCGCGGCGGATCCGGATCATCCGTTTGATCTCTTCAAAGAACCCCCGGTTCTGTTCCAGCAGCTCCCACCGGACCGGATTGGGCCATGACCACCCTTCCACGGAACACGGATTTCGCCATTCCTCGCCGAGAAACCAGAGCGGAATGAATGGGGAAAACAGCGCCTGGTAGGCAAATTCGATCAGGTTGGCCGGTTCCCGGGGACTGCGGTTGTCATGACAGGAGAGCGGAAACGAGTAATAACGTTCCCGGCCGCCGTCGAGGGTGAAGCCATTGCGGCCGAGCTGGGCATCGACGCTCCCGAGTCGGGTTCCGCTCTTAACGATGTCGACGATGTTTTCGGTCATGAACACCCGGCAGGGGAAACGGGTCCCGGTGTTACCTCCTTCATACATGAAGGAGAGTTGATCGAAATCAAACACACCCCGCCGTTCACTCGGATGCTCCGACAGGAACACCGGTTTGCGACCGAAGCGGTGCAGACGTTCCCGCGCGACGCGGTACGGTCCGTAGGCGGCAAAACCGGGTGCGCTGTCGCATCGAATGCCGTCAACACCGGTCTGCATTACGAGATCGGTCAGGCGCGAGCTGAACCATTCACGCAGTTCCTTGTTGGTCCAGTCCCACAGCCAGCCGTTCCACTCCTTTTTAAACTCCCCGGTGAACCACTCCGGCTTTTCGCGGAAAAGCGGTGCATTTCTGGTCACTCCCCAGGAGACCACGTCGAAAAATACCCGGATGTTTCGTCTGTGGGCTTCGTCGACGAAACGGCGGACCCGCTTCCACTGCTCTGCCGGATCATCGGTACCGGTCAGTTCCCGGTTCAACGTGTGGAGTCCCCAGTTGCCGTAATGAGGGCGTTCGTTGATCGGGGTCAGCCAGATCCCATTGACGCCGGTTTCCGCCAGATGATCGAGAACCTTGCCCATGCCCGCGAAAGTTCCATCTTCGGATGCCGTCGTGACGTTGACTTCGACGAGGATCAGACTCTTGACCCAGTCTGGAGTCGCGGAATCCTCCGGACCGGAAGATTCCAGTTTCACCTGCGAGTCCTCCCGGTACTTCGGGAGCAGGGCGGAGTTGTCCAGAACCGCTCCCCGGACTCCGAACGCCAGCGCGCAGACTCCCGCCAGCAGCAAAAAACGATATGGCATGATGAAAATTCCTTTCAGGATCGGAAATGATTTGTCAGATTCAAAGTGCGAATGTCTCCCGCCCGTTGAGAACGCGGTCGAAGAGCCGGAAGTTCAACAGCCGGAAGGCCAGTGGGAATGCGTGTTCTCCCCCGGGGGTGGCGGCTCCGAAACTCAACGTGTCTCCATAGGGATAAACTGCGCCGCGCAGTGTCGCCCGGCCCTCTTCCAACCCGTTGATGTAGAGCGTCAGGCGCGTCTCTTCCGGAGAACGTTCCTCCACTACGGCCGCGATGCGGCAGCGGATTCCCGGGACCACCACGTTCTCGGATCGGGCAACCCGGAGGGTTTTCTTGTCCGCGCCGAAGATGGTGAAGCGCAACCCGCCCGATTTCCCGATGGAGAGCATGTTGTGAAATCCCGGGCGTGCAAACAATGCTCCTTCCTGGTCCGGCAGTCGGGATACTACCACATCGGCGACCAGCGTGAAGGTTTTCAGCGTTTTCGGCAGTTTCAAGGTCAGAATGGAATTGACGCCGTTGAAAAGAAGCGCGTCATCCTTCTGCTCCACATTGGCCGCCCTGAGTACCTGTGCGCCTGTGAGCTCGCTGAGCTTTCCGCCCGTCAGGGAACAGAGTGGAATTTCCCCGGCGATCAGCTGCCGGTACGCCTGTGCGTAACGTTTGCCGAACTCCCTCTGGCTCGCAGAATCGAAGTGGATCTTATCCGGGTTGGAGGTCAGTCCTTCGGAGGAGACGAATGCGACTTTCGGCAGCTCCTTCGCCACCAGCTGCTGCGCGGCGTCGACCCGTGTCTTCGCCTCATTCCAGGTTTCTCCGGGAAAACGGCTGAGCTGGCCGATCACAATCGGAACATCCGGTGCATCGAGTTCGAAGCGCAACGATTTCAGCAGGGCGACCAGCCGGTCGTGGTAGAGTTTCGAGGCCGCTTCCGTACAGTCGCTTTCCCCCTGATGGAACAGAATCCCTTTCAGGGTCCCGTCGCGCATCGCCAGTCTCGCCCGTTTGAGGGCGTCGTCATAAGGATGGCTGTTGGTCTGTTCCCAGAATCCCCCCTTTTTCCAGGTCGAAATCGGCGAACCGCCGCAGGCGGCCGGAATCAGGCCGATCGTGATTCCCGGTTCCGTCCCGGCGAGCTGATTGGCGAAACTTCTGGCCGGCCCGACTCCGGCGATTCCCGGTTTGTCGTAATGAATCGGATCGATCGCCGGGATCCATTCTCCCGCCTGGTTCTGCATGACAACCTGCGGATGCGGTTTTTGATCCTCCGGTGTGACTGTCCCGCGGCCGGCCATGTTCGACTGCCCGACCAGAAGGAACAGGTGGAATTTCTCCTTCGGGGGAAGTTTGACCGCTTCGGCCGCCGTGACGACGGCGGAAAGAAGAAGTGTGAAAATAACAGTGGCAAACGGTTTCCTTTTCATGAAATCGGCTCCGATCAGTTGTTTTTATAGAAATTGCGGAACAGAGTGGAGGAGTTGTCCCGGACATTCTGCCAATCGAGAGACCCTGCATGCCCGTCGAAAAATACGATATTCATCCGCCGACTGTGCCGGGGGGCGACGACACCGCTGAGTCCCTCTGCCTCCCCGGTCAGAAAGTAGCCGTTGCTGGCGGCGGCGTCGTACTGGTAGATGAGCACGTCGAGCGCATCTCCATAGGCGACGGATGAGGAGGCGCGCACCAGCCGGGAGAGCTTGTAGGCCTGCTGCACAAACGTGTTGTTTGCAATCAGGTCCCAGTAACTGCCGCCATAACTCCAGTGGGTCACTCCATAGCCGTTCTCTGCCGCCATCACGCCGTAGGAGGAGGGACAGAGGATTCCGGTTCTGAAATATTTCCGCGTTTTGTTATTGGTACCGTCGAATACCTCCGCAACCCGTGGTTGCCCCAGCAAGGTCCGGAATGCGTCATTGTAATAATAAATGCCGCAGGTATAGTCGGCGACGGTGGTATCGCTCGGAACCCAGTAATCGTCATTGGCCGAGGCATACATCACCCCGGCGGTTCCGAATTGCTTGAGATTTCCCACGCATGTCACGGCCTTTGCTTTTTCCCGTGCCTGGTTCAGCGCCGGCAGCAGCATCGCCGCGAGAATGGCGATGATCGCAATGACGACAAGCAACTCGATCAATGTGAAACAACGTTTCATTTCATTCCTCCTCCGGAGAAGTTTTTTTGGTTATTAAAAAATACCATGTAATTGAAATGTGTCTGTTGTTACTTTCGGTTAACAATGATTGTGATATTTTAATTATACCAAAAAAAGATGTAAAGTCAAGTGGAGACACAAAAAAAAGCCGGAAATCAGAGAGGGGAGAGCGGAGTTCGGACCGGAACGGAGGAACGGCGGATGCCGGTTCGGACAAAAAGGGAAAGCAGAAACGGAGAAAGACCCGTTCCGGGGCTGTCCGGTTTCTTCCGCGTTTTTTTCAGGGGCTCGGGAACGCTTTCTCCCGGCCCCTGGATTCGGGTTCGGATTCGCCTGCCGGAGAGGGTCAATGAGAAGTCAACCGGATCGGGCCGACTTCAATCCGGGTTCCCGTCTCTCCGTAGAAGTCCAGCGCGAACATGGAAATTTCACCGGTGCGTCCGCCCCACGTTTTCGCTTCCGGACTGCTGCTGTTCCTCCATTCCAGACGTCCAGCGTCGATATCGTACCAGTCCATTCCATCGGCGGTGTGATCCGGTGAAATCCAGGCACTGACCGCATTGTCGCCCGAAGGTGACTGGTAGAGGATCTTGAAGCGGTAGGGACGATCCGCCTTTACCGGGAAACGGAGTCGCTTCCACCGTGTTGCATCGAAGGTTTTGCCGTGGAGCGCCGGAGCCACCCAGGCATGGGGGCGTTCCATCGTGAAACCTCCGTTGCCTTCGCGGCGGAAACCGAAACTGCGGTCGAAGTCGTCATCGTGCCGGTCCCATGGATTGCCGAGCTCCGTTGCCGCGTAATCGGAATAGCGTATCCCGGTCAGAGCGATGATAATCGGGGTTCCCGTGCCGGTGCTTGCGATGTCGATTGCCGCGACCGGCTTCTCCGGGGTCGGATTCTCCCAGCGTGCGGCGTAGTAACCGAACGGCGCCTGCACCATCGGATTGTTTCCCTGCCAGGCCACCGCTGCTGCTGTGCGGTCAAAGGGGGCGTACCAGTCGCCGATGTTCTCTCCCTCGACTACCGGCCAGGCTGAGCGGCTGCCGTCATCATGAATGATTTCATACCGGTAGAGCTCCTTGCCGCGCTCCGGATACCATGCGGTGTGGAATGCGATCAGGCCGGCGAGTTGTTCCGGTTCCGGCAGCGTTACCGTAACCCGTTTCGGACAGTCGGCGGTACGGGTCCCCTTCAGGATCAGCGCCCGTCCTTTTTCGCCGGTGATCCGGTAGGGCAGCCCGGAGAACTTCTGGGCGCCGAGAGGCCCCTGGCGGAAGTCGGGCACGCCGGTTCCGGTCCAGCCGCGTACGCCGGAAGTGTCATCGACGAAATTCCGGTTGGCAACTTTGTCCATTGCGATCGGAAAACAGTCCGCCGGCGGAATTGCGGCGAATTTTTCGCGCAGCGGAGTGCGGGCTCCGGGCTGGAGCTTTTCCCCGCAGATTTCGCGTTGTCCGAGATATTTCACGAGATTGGCGAGCAACTGCGCCGCGACCGGATCCTCCGGTGCCCGGAAGAGGTCGACCTGGGAAAGCAGCGCTGACCCTTTGCCGATCCGGAACTCCGCAAGCAGCATTCCCGGACCGTTGACTCCAGCCGGAAATCCGGTGGCCAGAATGTTGCCGCTGAGCGGATAGAGATGGGTAGTCCCTGCGATGTTCTCATTTCCGTTGAGGTGCAGAAAGTGGCGGGTCGTGAGGCCGGAGAGGGCCGGATGGTCATCACGAACCACCTCCAGAAACGTTGCGGCGGCTTCCTCGAGAGTTTCCGGTCGGCGCAGCTCATAGCCCGGAAGCAGATATTCCAGATCGGTTCCGGAGGGCAGATTCAACACCAGCAGCTTGCCGCCGTTGCGGACAAATTCGGCGATCCGGGAGCCGTTTGCCGCAAATGTCCCTGCCGCTTCTTCATCCGGGACGAAGAATACGACCGCCTCGAAATTCTTCAGGTTGTCGAAGGAGGCGAGTTCGGAGAGTTGCAGCCCTGCGAGACGGTTACTGCCGAAATCATGTTTCGCGGTCCGGCGTTCCGGGGGAAGCTGGGCATCCGGGGGCGGCGCGAGGTAGATCTCGTAGTTGTTGCGCGCAACCCGGTTTCCGACCCGCAGTTCGAGCCCAAGTCGGTGGAACCCGCCCGGGAGCGTACCGTCAAGTTGCCATTCGACCGGAAGAACTGTACGATCTGTTCCCGGTTTTACCGTTACGGGCAGCCGTTTTTCCATTTGCGGGCCGCTTTTGTCGCCGACGGTGAGAAGCAGTTCTCCGCTGCCGCCGGAGAGTTCGTCATCGATCACGATCAGGTCAAATGCGAGCGTCCCGTTCACCGGCAGATGGGCGGTCAGTTTCTCCGCCGCGGCGAAAAGCGGAGTGATCAGCAGTTCGTAGCCGGGGTAGATGATATCGCGTCGCCCGGTCCAGAGATGGAATCCCTGGAAACGGCCGTCCCGGCGGAACATCTCGAATCCATCCTTGACGATCGCGTCGACCAGTTCGCGGCCGTCCGGGGCGGTTCCGGCGAGAAAACTGCGCAATCCATACCAGTTAGGATAACCTTTCTTGTTGGCCTCAAGTAACTTGAGGTATTCCGGAACCGTCAGTTTCCGATCTGCCGGAATCTTTGCCGTCGGTTTATGGTGGCCTACGTGCATCGATTCGATCACCATCGCCGGCTTGGAGTGTGCCGCATCGCCGTAGAGTTGCTCCAGATCATTGAAATAACGGTCGAAATCAAGTTTTGCGAGCGATACCGGAATCTTGTCGGGTACGTTGTAAAGGTGCGAATCATAGACGTCGGTAGCAACCGGAATGGTCGGGATTCCGAATGAGTGCAGACCGCTGCCGGTGTTCATCGGCCGCTTCTGTCGGTCGAATCCCTGCAGTGCCCGGTAGAGATCGTTAAGTTCATCGGCGGTGGAGTCGGTCCACACCTCATTGGAAAGGGTCCAGATCACTGCGGCGGGGTGGTTGTAGTCGCGGAGGATCCGGGCTTTCCATTCGTAAAGAGTGGTCGTCATGAACTCCCCGCGCGCCTCCGGCGTCTTGAAGTCGAGATCGCTGAAGACCCTGTGGAACATCGGAAACTCATCGATCACCAGCAATCCCTCCTCATCGGCGACCCGGAGCAGCCGGTGGGAATCCATGCCACCCATGTGATAACGAATCGTGTTGACGCCCTGTTTCTTCTGGCGGCGCAGATCGGCGCGCGCCGCCTCATCTGCTCCGGGGGCGAAACGCTCCCAGGCGCCGGAGGTCAGAATGTTGCCGCAGTAGAGCCGGATCCGTTTGCCGTTGAGAAAGAAACGGTTCCCGGCGGATTTGAACTCCCGGAAGCCGAACCGTTCCCCGGCCCCGGCCACGATTTTCCCGGTTTCATCGACAACGTCGAACTGAACTTTGTAAAGATGCGGATTTTCCGGACTCCAGGCGACCGGGTGGTCGAGTTTCACGGTGAACAGGAGTTCTTCGGAACGTTTCCCGAGTTCAACCGCTGGAAATTCCACTTTCTGCCGTGCTCCGGCGGAACCGGTCAGTGTGATTGCGAAGCGATATTTCCCGGGGACGCCGTAGTTGCGGATCAGGGGGCGGAAGTCGACTTCGCCGGCGGCGAAACGGGGATCGATCAACAGCTGTTTCACGTTGATCTCTCCGGTCGTCCGCAACGTGACGCCGCCGGTGATGCCGCCGTAATTGGAAGTGGCCATGAACATTTTCCCGTAAACGTGACGTGGCGGATGTTCCCCGAAGTCGTTGACCACCCAGACGCGCAGCGTATTTTTGCCGGGTGTTGCGAATTTTGTGATATCCGCCTCGAAACCGGTGAAGCCTCCCTTGTGCTCCATCACGAAACGGCCGTTGACGTAGATACGTGTTTCGAAACTGACTGCGCCGAAATCCAGATAGACCCGCCGTCCCGCCGGTCCCGGCGGCAGTTCGAAGGTGCGGTGAAACCAACCGGAAACATAGGTCGGCTTCCCGGTGAATTGATAATTGGCATTGCGTCTGGCGGGATCCGGGTAGGTTTCCGGAAACTGACTGTGCCAGTTGTAGTGCGGCACTTTGATTCCGATCCAGTCGGCGGTGGAGAGTGTGGGGTCGGCGAACTTCTCGTCCGGTTGCGGGCGTTCGCTGCTTTTTACCGGTTGCCTGACCAGCCATTCCCCATCCAGAGAGAACTCCTGCGTTGTTCCCGTCTGTTCCGCGGCAACAAATCCCGTCGCGGCCGCCAGCAGTGTCACTCCCCATACGATCAGATTTCGCATACTGTCACAGCTCCCGGTTTTCAATGTCGATACCTTACCAAACATTACATTATAATTATAGCAAAGAAACGCCCGGATGGCAAGCAGAAAAATCAGATTTTCCGGGATAAAAGGGGTTTGGCGGCTGTCGGATTCCGAAACATGGGACCGGAGTTGCGCGATGGCGTTTTTTGAAGTATATTGAAAAAACTCGATCCGGATGGGGATATCATGTGGAAATATTATGCGATATTATCTGCCTTGTTCGCCGCGCTGACCGCGATTTGCGCGAAAGTGGGGGTTCGCGGAATTGACTCCAATCTTGCCACCGCGGTCCGTACGACGGTGATTCTGGCGATCACCTGGGGAATCGTTCTGGTGACCGGCGCGGGCGGCAAGCTCAGGGAACTTTCCGGGCAAAATCTGCTGTTCCTGCTGCTCTCCGGGGTCATGACCGGTCTCTCCTGGCTCTTCTACTTCAAGGCGCTTCAGACCGGCGACGCCTCAAAAGTCGCGCCGATCGACAAACTGAGTGTCGCCCTGACCATCTTGTTGGGGATCCTGATTCTGCACGAATCCCCGGAGTGGAATGTTCTCGTCGGCGGGCTGCTGATCGTTGCCGGTTCGCTGGTGATCCTGCTCTGAAAAGAGGCCGTGGCGCTTCAGCGCGTGCGGGTTGAGAGAACCACTTCGAACTCCGTGGTGGTGTCGTTCGGCCGGAACTCCAGTTCAACACCGGCCGGTACGGTGGCTCGAATATGGAGCAGCTCCCCCTCCTTCGTCCACTCCAGATCAATTCTGCCCGCCACCGTCGGCCGGGACCCGGCGGCGAAGTCGAGTCCCGCCACCCGCGGACTGACCGCGAATTTGCGCCCCCCCGGCTCCAGCGGCGTCAACCCGAGAACCAGCCGCGGCAGGAAGTAAAGCGGCGCCGCCGACCAGCCGTGGCAGTGGCTGCGCGGAAGATACGCCGCGCTGGAGACCTTGTCGGCCGGAATCGTCTCCCACACGGTGGTGGCACCGCGCCTCAGCATCGGCAGATAGTCGCGGTAAATCGCTTCGAGAATCTCCCCGGGCTGACCGAGTTTTTCCAGCGCTTCGTAAAGATAGAATGCGGCGAAAGGCGAAGAGATCGGAATCAGTTCGGGGCGCGGCGAGACCGTATTCGCACGGATGGCGGGCCGTAACTCCTCCGGCGCGGCATCGTAAAGTGCCGCAAGCATACTGGTGTGAATGCTGATGTCGTCGCTGTGGACGCCGTTCTCCCGGATGGAATCCGGCCAGGCGAGTTTGCGGGAGTCCCATGCGCGGGCGAGGGCGTCGGTCAATGCGGAGCGTCTGGTTGCATACAACCCGGCGGTTTCGGGTTCATCCAGCAGCGTTGCAAGTTTCCATGCCGCATCGAGAGCTCCGACCAGGAAGAGGGAGTTCTGAATCATGATCTCATGGGAGCAGTCGGTACGGCTCCAGTCGAAGAGGTTCCAGTCGAACGACCGGAAAAGTCCGGTCGTCGGATCGATCCTCTCGTTTGCTCCCTCAAGATTCTTCCTGACCATCGGCCAGATTTCCCGGCAGAACGCGAGATCGCCGGTCTCAAAATAATAGTCGTAGACCGAAATCCCCCACATGAAGCTCCAGATCGGAATGATGCTCTGCCACCCCGACGGCACCTGGCAGGCGACCAGCGGCAGTTGATCGAGCGATTGTCCGGCAAGCCGGATACAGCGTCGCACCAGATCGTAGGCCCCGAAACACGACATCGCGAACAACGATTCACTCCGGGCGTCTCCGACCCACAGTGTCTGTTCGTAGAGCGGACAGTCCGTGAATGTATCCTCCATGCAGAGCTTCAACGTGTGCTGAGAGATCCGGTAGATCCGGTCGAGACGGGGATCGCTGCAATGGAAGCCGCCTTCCGGAATCACCGGATAAGTGGACTCCACCAGTCGCAGGAACTGGAAGCGCACCGGCGCACTCTGATTGCGCAGCGTCACGAAAAGATAACGGCCGCTGCGCCGCTTGAAGCTGGTATAGCGGTTGCAGCCTTCGCGGCAGATGTAGCGCATGGAGTTGCGTGACTCCGGGCCGGTGTGCTGGAGGATTCCATCGGGGCTGACGTATTCGACCGCGGCGATGTCGACGATCGTACCGGCGGCGGCGAAGAGGCTGAAATTCCAATAGCCGATATTCTGCTCGCCGAGGTCAAAGCAGAGCTCCAGATCCGCATTCGGAACCGGATGTATGATTGCACAGCGATCGTCGGAATAGATCAGGTTCTCCGGGGCTTCGACATCCCCCGGTTCCGCCGGCCTGGGGCGGCGATGAAGAAAACTCTGGTGGGCCGTGTCATCGACGAACTCCCCGGGGCGCAACGGTCGCGCCGACGGAAACGCCTGCCGGAAGGCTGCGCAATCGCGGAGCCGCAGCGCCGGAGCGACCGCTTCTCCGTATGCCCGCTTCCGTTCTGCAAGCGGAGCATTTGCCCAGTTGAACGGAAGATCCGGGCAGAGTACATTGAGAGCGGGAAATTCCACCACCAGTGCCGACTGGATCTGTTCCGCGCCGATCCCGCTCTCCGGGCGGAAAGCGATTTCACAGAGGCAGCCGTGACCTTCGAGATTCGTCATGGTTCCGACGACCAGATTCGTTCCCTTCCGGAACGGGAACCTGCCTCCTTCCGTGGGACGGCCGTTGACTGTGAGCTTCAAATTGACCGCCGGAATCTCGATTTCCTGTGCCTCCGGCGAGAGAATCTCCCAGGCGAAGAGCAGAGGGGAGGTGTCCGCAAGGTTGACGGTGGTATCCCCGGGGAAGGCGATCCGGCGGGGACTGACCGCGAGCACGAAAAGCTCCCGGTCTACCCGGCGGATTCCTTCGAACCGTGCCAGCAATGCTTCCCGGCGCGACAGCGGCGCACAGTCCCGCGGCGCAAGATTGCGCCAGGGACCGCCTTCGGCTGTTGCGACGACTGTGGCCGGAATCCATGCCATCGGCGTCGTTACGGAAGCGTCGAAGTACTCTCCCGGGCACTGCTGAACCGAAATCTTCGCCACCCGTTCCCGCCACTGCGGCAGTGGCGCGGCGAGCCAGCTGGAATCGGTGATGATGAGGGTACGTTCTCCGTCGGCGCCGGTGAGTTCCAGCTGGGCGAGCACGGCGGCCCGCTGCGGCATCAGGTGAAAACTGCCGCAGCCGTAGTAACGCACGGTGATCTCAATCTGGTTGACTCCGCGCCGCAACATTCCCTCGAGGTCGGTCAGATCGTAACGGAAATGTTCCGGATAGGAGCGGGCCGGGCCGTCGCCGATCCATTGCCCGTTGATCTTCAGCCGGTAACTGCTGTCGGCCGAAACTGCGATCTGCGCGGCGGCCGGAAGCTCTTCCAGCCGGAACTCCTTGCGGAATACGCTGCACAGGTTGTAACCGCGCCCGTCGGAGGCGTCTGACCAGATCCAGTTTGCGGAAATATCCATATTTCTTCCCTGCTTTTCGAGAGTGAGGCGTCCAAGGCGGGACGCAGTTGTTTTTCCTACTTACAGAAATTACACGCCGCTGTTGCCGTTTGCAATCGCACCCCCGGGATTTGTCGTGGAAAAATCATCCTCGCGGATGAAATTTGCGATGCACCGAGACCAGCCGGTTGCGGTCGACATGGGTGTAGATTTCCGTGGTGCCGATGTCCGCATGGCCGAGCATCTCCTGAATCACCCGCAGGTCGGCGCCGTGGGCAAGCAGGTGGCTCGCAAACGAGTGTCGCAGAGTATGCGGATGAATGTTCTTGGCGATTCCGGCACGTTCCGCCGCGGTCTTGACCATGTTCCAGATCCACTCGCGGTTCAGCGGCCTGGCGTTGCGTGACAGAAACACGTAAGGGGAACCGGGATTTTTTTCCGAGAGCAGCGGGCGCACCTCGGCCAGGTACCGCCGCAGCATCCGCAGTGCGGTTCTGCCGGTCGGCACGATCCGGGTCTTGCTTCCCTTGCCGGTCACCCGGAGCAGCTCATTGTCGAAATCGATTGCTGTCAACGGCAACTTCGCCGCTTCGGAGACACGCAGGCCGGAAGCGTAGAGCAGCTCCAGAATCGTCCGGTTACGCATCTCGAGCGGTTCGCGGACTGAGGCGGGATAGGCTGACAGCAGGGCCTCCACCTCCTGTTCCGACAGGAAGTCCGGCAGAATCCGCCACAATTTCGGAGAATCCATCACCGCGGTGAAGTCGTTCGGAATGATCTTCTCGTCGGCGAGGTACCGGAAAAACATCTTGATCGCCACCAGCCGCCGGGCCAGTGTCGTGGTTTCAAGGCCGCGCTCGCGTTCCGCATCGAGATAATCAAGGATGGTGTCGCGATCCACCACATGCCAGTCGGAGATCTTCTGTTCCGACAGATAACCGGCAAACTCCTCAAGGTCGCCGGAATAAGCGTTTTTCGTGTTGACGCTGAGGCCCCGTTCGACCACGAGATACTCGATAAAATGCTTCAATTCACGTTCAAACATGGTTGCCGGAAAGCCGTTGCGGCGATATAGTATGTAGGTGCGAAATCTGGCCTAACATACTCGCACGTTGCGGAAAATACAAGAGTACCGAGGAAATTTCACCATGAAAATCATTGCGATTCTCGCCGACGGCTTTGAGGAAACGGAAGCCGTTACCGTCATTGATGTTTTGCGCCGCCTCGATCAGAAGGTGGTTGTCGCCGGGCTTGCCGGCACCGAGGTCACCGGCAGCCACGGACTTCGGTTTCGGGCCGACTCCGTTCTCGGTGACTGTTCCGGCGACCGGTTTGATGCGGTATTCCTGCCGGGAGGAATGCCCGGGGCTGCCGCATTGCGCGATTCCGAGGCGGTGATTTCTCTGGTTCGCCGGGTTGCCGGAGAGGGCGGGGTTACCGCTGCGATCTGTGCGGCTCCCATCGTACTTGCACGGGCTGGTCTGCTGGCGGGAAAGCGGTTCACGGCCTATCCCGGCTTTGAATCCAGTTTCCACGGCGCGGTGCCGACCGGCGCTGCGGCGGAACGGGACGGCCGCGTGGTAACCGGCCGCGGACCGGGGGCATCCTTTGCCTTCGCCGCGGAACTGGCAACTGCGCTCGGACTTGAAAAGGAAGTTGCTGCGCTCTATTGCAACATGTTTGTCGAACTGGAATAGTCGAGATGCCGGAAGTATTCGAAGTATTGAAACGTGCCTCCGGTTCTGCGGCGCGGCGCGGACGGCTCTTCACCCGGCGTGGAGCGGTGGAGACGCCGGTATTCATGCCGGTCGGCACCCGTGCGACGGTCAAGGCGATGTCGCCGGCGGAGCTGGAGGAGCTCGGTGCCCAGATCATTCTCGGCAATACCTATCACCTCTTTCTGCGGCCCGGCATGGAGATCATGGCGCAGGCCGGCGGTCTGCACCGGTTTGCGAACTGGAATCGGTCGATCCTGACCGATTCCGGTGGGTTTCAGGTATTCAGCCTGACCCGGTTGCGCAAGATGGAGCCGGACGGGGTCCGTTTTGCGTCGCATATCGATGGAACACGTTTCTTTCTCGGGCCGGTTGAATCGATGCGGATTCAACGCACTCTGGACTCCGATATTGTGATGGCTTTTGACGAGTGCACTCCGTATCCCGCCACACTGTCGCAGGCGGAGAAGTCGCTGGCGATCACCACCCGCTGGGAGCGCATGTCACGAGAACAGCCTCTCAACGACGGACAACTCCGCTTCGGGATCGTGCAGGGATCGGTCTACCCCGAGTTGCGCCGGAAGGCGGCCGCCGATATTGTCGATATCGGGTTCGACGGATATGCGATCGGAGGTGTTTCGGTCGGCGAGAGTGAGCCGGAAATGATGGTTGCGGTTGACGCCGCAGCTCCCTGTCTGCCGGAGAATGCGCCTCGCTATCTGATGGGGGTTGGTACGCCTCGTCAGATTGTCGAGAGTGTTGCCCGCGGTGTGGATATGTTCGACTGTGTGATGCCGACCCGGCTGGGGCGGCACGGCTCCGCTTTTGTCGGTGCCGGTGAAACGATTCCGGTCAAGGCGGGGCGGTACGCAACCGATTTTTCCCCGATTGATCCGGAGTGCGACTGCTACACCTGCCGGAACTTTACCCGGGCATATCTCCGCCACCTCTTCAATGTCGGGGAAATTCTCGGCGTCCGGCTGGTCACATTGCACAATCTCCATTATTTTCTGCATCTGATGAGGCGGATCCGGCAGGCGATCGAATCGGATACATTCGAGGAGCTGCGCCGCGAGTTTGCCTGAAACGGAGGTCGGCTGGAACTTCCTGTGTGGACTTCCGGAAGTTCCTTCTGACCGGGAATTTGTCGACTGCCCTGACCACGGAATTTCAACTGCGGGATTTCAACTTATGCCAGACAGACCGTTGCCGGAACACTCCGGCGATCTCAGAGAGCACCGTTCCGGGATCGCCAGGTTCTTCCGCTCTCTTTCTCCCCATTCGCGTTCGCTGATTCTGCTGGGAATCATCTACCTCGGTTTCATCAGTCTCGGGCTTCCGGATACGATTCTGGGGGTGGCCTGGAAGAGAATGCAAAAAGAGCTGGAGCTGCCGGTCTACTATGCAGGGATTCTCTCCATGGTGCTGACCTGTTGTTCGGCGGTTTCCAGTTTCTGCAGCGGGATGCTGCTGCGGCGGCTCTCGACCGGACGGCTGTTGATGATCTGCGGATTCATGACCGGATTCTTCCTGCTCGGATATGCACTGTCTCCCGCCTTCTGGGTGCTGCTGCTGTTGACCGTCCCTCTCGGGCTCGGGCAGGGGGCCGTTGATACCGGAATGAATTTTTACGTCGCCAAACATTACACCAGCCGGGATATGAACTGGCTGCATTGTTGCTGGGGGATCGGGGCCAGCGCCGGTCCCTGCCTGATCACCGCGATTCTTGCCGCCGGCGGATCTTGGCGCTGGGGTTACATGACGGTGGGGACGGTACAGATTTCGCTGGCTCTGCTTTTTCTTGCTGCACTCGGATTGTGGAAGGATGCCCCCGGCGACGGGGATTCCGACGCCGCTGAGCAGGGAGCTTATCACGGACGTCCCCGTTTTTCGCTGCGTTTCTGGTGCTGTGCCGCGATGTTTTTCCTCTATACCGGGGTTGAGGTTTCGCTCGGCTTGTGGGGATATCTGTTTCTGACAAATTGCCGCGGCATCTCCGATGCGGCGGCCGGTTTCACGGTGGCGGGATACTGGGGGATGCTCACGCTCGGCCGCTTCGCAATGGGAATCTTCGCAAACCGGCTGGGCAATTCACGGCAGGCCCGCTGGTCGATGGCCGGCGTGATGGCCGGCGGCTTGCTGCTGGCGGTTCCGGGGATTGTCTGGCTGCCGTTTGTCGCTCTGGGGCTGCTGGGGTTTTCCCTCGCACCTTTCTATCCTGCGATGATGCACGCGGCACCGGAGCGGTTCGACGATGCCACCGCCTGCACTCTGATCGGCTTTCAGGGCGGCGGGGCGATGATCGGGATTGCGACGATTCCACCCGCCTTCGGCTACCTCGCTTCCAAAACCACTTTCGCCTGGTTGCCGTGGCTGGCATTCGGTCTCGGGTTGCTGATCTGGCTGCTGCTGTGTCAGGTGGACGGGGGCCGGACCCGGCGCCGGAAGTGAATTTCGGCACCGGATTCCGGATCAATTCGAAGTTCCCGTGTCAATGCCGTTGAGATTTTTCTTCCGCCCGGTCGCCGTTTTCGCCTCTGGTTCTTTTGCCTCCTCAGTTCCGGTTTTCAGAAGTACGACCGAGAACGGAGGAAGTTTCACCAGAGAATGGACCGGTTCAAACACGGTATCGGTTGCTTCAAGTCGGTGGTCCCGGTCGAGCAGCAGCGCCGTGTCGAACCGGTACGGTCCGGAGAGTTCGAGGGCGATTTCGCGTGTGAGATCGTCGTTGTTGACCAGCAGTAGCGCGGCATTTTTCGCGTCGTGGGCGGCACAGCCGTAAAGGCGGTCGCCGAGCCGGCCGGAGTCGCCGCCGGACTGGTTCCCCAATTGGTGAAGCTCATGGAACGCCTTGAATGCGTAATAGGTCGGGGTGAGTTCCAGGCTCGGGAAGTAGTAGAGCCCGCAGTAACTCCGCGTCGGCAGCGCATCGTAATACATTGCCTTGTCGATCGGGGAGTTCTGCATCAGGCAGAAAGCTGCCGCGGTGAAAGCCGCGCCGGGCGCCTCCTTGAGTTTGACGAAAGGTTGTGGATCCGAGTTGTCAATGAAATTCCACTCGTCAAAGATGTTTTCCACATTGGTCAACCCGTATTCGTGCAGTTTGCGGTCCACGTGGAGGGAATGCTTCACGATCTCCTCGGGATCGGAGGTGTAGAGATGCCATGAGAAGAAGTCCAGCGGTACGCGATTGACACTGACAAAATCGAGAAAGCGGTCGAACCAGGTCAGGAAACTGCGGTAAAAATCGCTGCATCCCTCCCGCGTGACCGCATAGAAGCCGCAGGAGGCATAACCGCCGATCCGGATCTGCGGAAATTCCGCCTTGAGCATTTCGGCGGTGACGCGGTAGAGTTCGAAGTACTGTTCCCGGGTCCCGGACCACATCGGGGGATTCTCCGGCTCGTTCCAGATCTCCCAGTAGGTGATATGGTGATGGAAGCCGTTCGCCCAGCCTTCGTTGTAGTGGCGGATGATTCCGGCACAGATTTTCGCCCAGTGAGTGAAATCGGCCGGCGGATGATTGTGGTAACCTCTGATCCGATAGTTGTTCTCGATGGTGACTCCGAGCCGGAAGAACGGTTCCGCTCCGCTGGCGACCAGTTGCTTGAGATAGGCGTCGGTGAAGGCGAAGTCATACGATTCCGGTTGATCCGGATCCGCATTGAAGTTTGGAAACACATTCGGAATATCCACATAGCGGCTGCCGCCGTAGGCCCCGGCGGTGTCGTGCAGCCTCACATAGGGGATTCCCGCGGCCTGAAACTCCGGAAGCGGGTTATAAAGAGCGATCGGACTGTTGTTGACTCCATGGAGCGGTTTGATGGGACCGGCGATCCGATTGAAGTCGATTTTCATATGTTGCATGTTTACTTCTCCAGTTGAACCGGGTTGCGGGGCTGCCCCCGGATTGTTTTTCCCGGCCGTTTTCAGCCTTCTCCGGATTCTGAGGAAACACCTGACTCCCCGGGGAGCCAGGGCGATCGCCGGGAACTCTCCCGCTGCATCTCTTCCTGCGGCCGGATCGCTCAGAAGGGGTCTCCGTTTTCCGGAAATACCGCGGCGGCGAGTCGTTCCCGGTCGATGATTTTGCCGACCAGAAAATGTTTGCGGTCGGGGAACCAGAGTACCGGTTTCCCATCGACCACTTCAAAACTCGAATAGAGGGCGAGGTCACATCTGTGGTTGAGTTCGACGTTGTCGCTGTCGATCCAGCTGATCGGAGCGGAAAAGCGGATCGGCTGATGATCCCGGGGAGCGAATTTCCCCGACGAAAGGTAGATGGGGCGGCGGGTCTCATTGACGTGATTTCGCCAGGGACCGAAATTCCCATCATGGTTGTGGTAGAACAGAACGAACTCTCCGTCACCGATCCGGTAGGCCGGGCAGGGACTCAGCGAGTGTTTGATCTCAGGCAACCCATCGCCGTACCGCAGCGCTTCAGGTGTACTCCAGCTCTCACCGCAGTCACGGGAGACCGACCATGCCGGGACGCCTGCGACGGTGCGCATGATCGCCATCAGCCGCCCGTCCGGCAATTCGAGCAGCGTCGGTTCCTGAATGACCGTCTGTTCCGGATGACCGGGAATCGGGAACTGAAGGGATTGTTCATCGGGCGTCAGCAACGTGATTGCAAGATCCGCCGTCTCCGGGTCGTCATCAAGGTTTTCAAAACGGATGAAATCAACGACGCTGTTCGCATGAATCCAGCTGTCGGAGAGTTTTGTGTAACGGGTCGGCGTGAGCCACCGGGTGATGCCGGCCAGGTAGCGGCCGTCACCGAACCGCAGCGGTTTCTGCCAGGTGATGCAGTTGGCCGGAATCGCCGGATCCGGATTGTCCCAGCAGGTCCGGGGCAGGCGGATGAGTTGTTCTTCCGACCAGCTTCCTCCATTGTCGTCACTGTAGATACCGGCGAGCTCCCCGGTCGTGTGGGAGAACAGGTCGTTGACACCGGTGTGACGGCTGTAGAGGACATAGATCCGCCCGGAACGGCTGACCAGGGGATAGCCCCAGCTGCACATATTGCGACCGGTTTCCGGATCGAACGAACGCCCGGCAATGACACGCGGGGAACTCCATTCGACGCCGTGCTCATCGGATTCGGCGAAGACGATATGCTGATTGTACTGCCCTTCGCGTCCCGACTGGGTCCAGACGGCTGCCAGAGTGCCGTCTCCCCGCCGGAACACCAGGAAGTGTTCGTTTCCGGTATCCGGCAGCCTCTCGTCATTGCCGCGGGGAACATAGACGACATAGTCCGGACGGGTACGCCCGAGTTCCGGGTTTTTTTCGAAGATACGCGGATCCATCATACCACTTCTGCTCCTTTGATTGAACTGTATGCCCGGCAGAGTCACCACCCTTTCGGGGGAATGTACTTCTCCTTCCCCGATCGGATAACTTTCCGGGGGAAAAGAGTGGTGTAGAACTTTCGGAAGGTTACTATACCCCGTTACCCGCCGATTGCAAGTGCCGCAGGAAGGGGATTTCTCCCGGCAGGGGGGATAAAACGGTCAGAGCGGAATTTATCCAGAAGAATACGGGTCGCCTGATTCCGGAATCGTCAATGGCCGGCTTCCCGTTTGGGGAACTCCGGGCGAAGTATGAAGTCAACATGCGGTTCCGCTCCTGGGAAATCCGTTCGGGTCAGGGCGTTTGAGGAAGAATGAGTGGAACACCTGCCGCTTCGCAAGCAGAACAACCGATGAGATTTCATCCGCGGCGTTTGACAGCAGTTCCGGCGGCCCGTCGCGGAAAGGGAGCATACAGATCCCCTCAGTTCACTTCCACCTTCCACAGCTCTGCCGGTACTTCCCACAGACCGCTGAAGGAAACCGGGATCAGACGAAACGGATACCCCTCAAATTCCGGATGCGAACGGTCGATCACGACTCCCTCGATCTCGACGCCGCAATTGAGTTCCCGGACTGCGAGATCGATCAGGAGCGCACACTCCGGAGCGAGCCGGAAACGTTCCGGACGTCCATTTTTCAGTAAGGTGACTTCCACCGCTTCCGCCCGTCTGCCGTCCTGCCAGGCCCAGGCGATCCCCGCCCGCCCATTCCGGATTGGAATTTCGATCTCATCACACAGGCGGATTCGGTTCTCTCCGGAGCCCTGCCTGCCCTCCACCCGGTAAATCAGAGTGGAAGGCGTTCCTTTGACCGGAGTCAGCGTCAGGGAGAAATCACGCACCGGAGCGGGGCGGGAAAGGAGAACGGCCGCCCGTTCGGACGGCGGGGCGATATTCATCTCCGATTCGATCCGGCATCCGGTTACCGGCAGCAGAGTCATGAAAACAAGCGACCTCATCAGGTACGGCATATTCAGCTTTCCCCAAAGGGGGCGTCGTTGGATTTCATTCATCCCGGTACATCTCAATTTCTACGTCATACAGGCGGAGAGAATCTCACGCTCCACCCGGGGAAAAAGAGCCGCCGGTTCAGATGACCCGTGGCCTGTCAAAAAATCGCGTAGAGCTGCTTGGTTCCCCACCTGACTCGGTTGGCACTTTTGACAACGCACGGGGTCCGACCCGGCGGCAAAATCCATTTCAGAATATGTTTTACAATACTCTATTTTTTGAAAAATTCAAGCAGAAGCCCCAGTTCTTTGCGCAAATTCTTACGCTCGACCACGCGGTCGATCAATCCTTTTTCAAGCAGAAATTCCGCAGTCTGAAACCCTTCAGGGAGCTTCGAGTTGGTCGTCTCCTGAATCACCCGCGGTCCGGCGAACCCGATCATCGCACCCGGCTCGGCCAGAATTACGTCGCCGACCGTCGCGAACGACGCAGTGACGCCGCCGTAGGTCGGGTTGGTCAGGATGGTGAAATAGGGCAACCCCGCTGCTGCGTGACGCTCAAGAGCCGCGCAGGTTTTCGCCATCTGCATCAGACTGATGATTCCCTCCTGCATCCGGGCGCCGCCCGAGGCGGTGATGATCACGACCGGCAGTTTCGCGGCGGTGGCCGCCTCTACCAGGCGGGTGATTTTCTCGCCGACCACCGACCCCATCGAGGCGCCCATGAAACGGAAATCCATCACTCCGAGCATATACGGGTGACCGTCGAGTTTTGCGGATCCGCAGACGATCGCCTCGTTCAACCCGGTCTTTTTCTCACTTTCGCGCAACCGGTCTGCATACGATTTCGAGTCGGTGAAGTTCAGGAAGTCGATCGATCGCAGATCCGCACCGAGTTCAACGAAACTGTCCGGGTCGGTCAGTGACACGATCCGGGCATGGGGCGCCATCGGCAGGTGGCAGTTGCAATACCAGCAGACCAGAAGATTGTCCGACAGCCGGTCGGTGTAGAGCGTCTGGCCGCAATTCCTGCACTTGACCCACGATCCGTCGGGGATCACCATTTTGCGCTCGCCGCTGGTCGGCATCCGCAACGTTGAATATTTACCGCTGCTGAATAGTGACATAACGTTTTTACTCCGGTTTTCCACATACGTTCCCGGGCTACCGATCATGCCCGCCGAATCGGAACAACATTCTATTTAATATAGTCCGAAGGCTTCATAAAATCAACTTGAAGTGTGAATTTTTCCGAACTTCCTTCCGGAAACAACGAAAAAATCGATCACTCTTCCGGGAAGGTGTCCTTCAGCACGGTAATCCGGTTGGTCAGCAGTCCCCGGACACCGGCGGCGTGCAACTGGAGCGCTTCTGCCGGATCGTCCGAGTAAAAGACGTTTTCCCGCAGGCCGAGCTCGCGGCAGAGCGGGACGGTTTCGGCTGCCAGGAACTCCCGGATCGGCTGGACGAAACGGCAGCCGAGTTCCCGGCAGAGTTTCAGCGATTCCGGCTGGCTGCGGGGTTCCCAACCCGGCAGGAAACAGATTTCGATCTCGGAGTCGATCCTTCGAACCGTTTCGAACTGTTCGCGCGAATTGATCGAGAGATATCCCCGGTCATACATGTCGTACTGCCGGAAAAGGCGGCAGATCTCCGCCAGTACCGCGTCGGTCCTGGCGTAGATCTGGATGTTCATCATCACCCGGTCGTGAAATGCTGCCAGAACCTCCTCAAAGGTCGGAAGTCGCAGATCCGGCAGGTAGGGAGTTTCCAGCCGCCTGCCGCCCACCCAGTATGAGGCGTTGAGTTTTTTCAATTCGGCCAGCGGGAGCAATTCCGGTTCTCCGTGCCCATCGGTGGTACGGTCGAGCGTGGCGTCATGCAGCACGACCGGAACACCTTCCCGACTGGAACGCAGGTCAAATTCGATCAGGTCGGCACCTGCCCGGACCGCCGTTTCAAACGCAATCATCGTATTGTCCGGCAGGCCGTCGGAAGCACCACGGTGAGCTGTCAGAATCATCTGGTCTGTTGCGGCGTGCAGAGCGGTCAGCGTGGTGAATCGTTTCCTCATTGTTCTCAACCTTCCTGTTACGATTTACAGTCGATATCATTGCAGATACGCCTGCCGGTTCTCCCCGCGGAAGCGGTGGTTTGCCCGGCTATTGGGTACTGCTGCGGTTGTCGATGTCCGCCTGGGCAGTGGCGATGGAGCGCAACCGCCTGATGACGATGTGAGCAAGATGGCGCGGCGCTCCCGGTACCGGCGGCGGAGCTCCATCCTCCGGCAGATTCTGCGTCAGACGGCGGGCGAGCAGAAATCCGGTTCCTCCTGCCGTTACATCCGCAACGAGTCGGGCCAGGAACAACCCCGGCAGGGAATGGAGATAAAGCGCAAGCAGAGAGAGCGGTATCATCAGTCCGAGAATGCGCAGCGCGTTCAGCCAGGCCGCGACGGCCGGCCTGCCGCAGCCGGTGAAGAAGAAGCCGCTGTACCGGTGGATCTCAATCATTCCGAATCCCCACGGAATGATCCGCATGCAGAGCGCCATCACCTTCTGTACCTCGGGATCGGTTGAAAACTGGCGAACAAGCTGCTCTGAAAAACAGAAGTAGAGAATCGCCATCACCGCAAGGTACAGGAAGGCGAAACGCATGGCGAAACGGCGGCACTGCCGGATCCGGCTGTAGAGGCGCGCCCCGAAATTCTGGCCGATCATCGGAAGCAACGAAATTCCGAGTGCCATCGGGAAAATGAAGGCGATCATCTCAAGCCGTCCACCCGCGGCGGTCGCCGCCACCGCCGTATCGCCGAATTCGGCGGTGATGCGGGTGATTACCGCCGAACCGATCGGCATCATCAGCATTCCGATCGACGCAGGTATCGCAAAGCGGATCATTACCAGCCATGAGGAACGGAGACGGCGCAGCGGAATCGGTTCGAACTTCAACAGGCCGTGTCGGCTGTAAAGCAGCCAGAGTACCGTCAATGTGGCGACGCATTGCGAAATGATGGTCGCGAGAGCTGCCCCCCGGATTCCCATCGCTGGAATCGGACCCCAGCCGAAAATGAAGAGCGGGTCGAGCAGTACGTTGATGATCATGCCGAGCATCATCATGCCGCTGGCGACTTTGGTGTCGCCGGCCGAGATCAACAGGTCGTTGCCGGCCATCGACAGAGAGGCGGTCACACAGCCGAAATACCAGATGTTCATGTAACCTTTGACCAGTTCCAGCGTCCGCCCGGCGGCACCGAACCGGGCGAATACCCAGTCGGTCGTGCTCATCCCGGCGATCGCGAGCAGAACCGAAAACAGCGTGATCAACAGAACTCCCGAGGTGATCAGCCGGGCGGCCTTCTGTTTCTTGTTTCCTCCGAGCGCCTGTGCCGCGGTGGTCATCACACCGATGCCGAGCCCGTGGAAGAGGCAGCCGATCAACATGATGACGGGAAAGGTGAACCCCATCGCTGCAAGCGGTTCCGCACCGGAGAGTTGTCCGACGAAGTAGGTGTCAGCGATATTGTAACCCGACATCGCCAGGGTGCCGGCGACCATCGCGAATGCGGTTTTCAGCATGGTCCCGCCGATTGATCCGCGGGTATAGACAGCGTTGTCCTTCATGGTTTCCTCCGGCTCAATCTGCGGCAGACAATTTCCGCAGCCTGGGTAATGGCGGCAAGTTCAGACTCCGTACAATCCTTGAAAAGTTCCGCAAGCCGGGTCCGGAAGTTTGCGTCCACCGCTTCGAGGGAACTGCGGATTGCCGGTTCGATCGAAATATTGACGCTGCGCCGGTTCTCTTCGTTGAGTTCCCGTCGTACGAGACCGGCGCGAACCAGTTTATCCACTGCCGCTGATGCGGCAGAGGCGGAGAGTCCGCAGCGGGTCATCACTTCGCTGAGCGTGCAGGGTTGCTGTGCGTGAATCAGCATCAGCAGCGAGATCTGCCGCTGGCTCAGCGGTGCAATCGGGTCGGCGGCCTTGTGTTTTTCCCAGTAATCGGCAATGCATTCGCGACGGAACAGTTCCACTGCGCGGTGCATTTCGAAAAATGTCTCGTCCAACATGGCGATGGATAACTTTCTTGTTTTGGAATATTTCTATTTTGGTAATTTTATAAAATAGCTTTCCTTCCTGTTTTTTCAAGTCCGGACACGTTTTTTTTCACCATCTGGTGAGAGAAATTGCGGTATCGCGGAGAACAGGGGGCCGATGGACAAAAAAAGGGGGGATTCCCGGGGAGAGAGGCTGCCTGCCGTTTCCCCGGAAATCCCGGATTTTCATCCGGCGCCGGAATCCGGCGCCCGGAGAATTATTTCTTGATCCGCCAGTCGAGTGCTCCGACCGGACACGCCTCGATGCACTCGCCGCATTCACTGCAGCTGGCCGGGAATCCCTTGTCGAATGCGGTCCCGACGCAGGTGTAGAAACCGCGTTTTTTCGGACTGAGAAGGGTCTTGTTGACCACTTCCTTGCAGATCTTGACGCAGGTGCTGCATTTGATACACTTGCCGCGGTCCTGGATGATCAGCGGGTGGCGGATGTCGTAACTGACCGGCAGACGCGCTCCCTTGATCGCCTCGGGATCGCAACCGTTACATTCGGCGTGCTTGCGCAGCTTGCAGTCGTGCTTGTCGGTGCAGCTGCACTCGATGCAGCGCTGTCCTTCCTTCATCACCTTCTCCCTGGACATTGTGGAGGTGACTTCCCGGAAGGTCGTTTTCCGTTCTTCCAGCGGAATGAAGTCGAGCTGTTCGCGATCGGCCTCTGAGACATCGTCACGCAGAAAGACCAGATCCGATTTCTTCAGATCCTGCCATTTCCCTCGCGAAACGTACACGGTGTGCTCGACAGGCAGTTCCTGCCCGGTCAGAGCATTCACGATCTCGAGGGCCGCCTGGCGGCCGCCCGCGACGCTCTCCACCACGGTGGCGGCGCCGGAAACGCAGTCTCCGGCCGCATAGAGGCGATCGGAGATCTTCATCGTGCCGGGCTGCACCTCGATATTGCGGAAGCGGTTGGTCGGCAGACCGGCCGGGACGATGGTTCCCTGACCGATCGCACCGATGATGGTGTCGGCCTCAACCTCGAAATCGCTTCCGGGTACTTCGACCGGTTTACGGCGGCCGGAAGCGTCGGGTTCGCCGAGTTCCATTTTACGGCAGGTCATCACCAGTTTGTCGCCGCGCTTTTCGACCTTCACCGGCGCGACCAGGAAGTCGAAGATCACGCCCTCTTCGCGGGCCTCGTTGATTTCAAGCTTCTCGGCGGGCATCTCCGCCTCGGTGCGGCGGTAGAAGCAGTGCACTTCAGGGCTGCCGAGCCGGACGCTGGTCCGCACACAGTCCATCGCGGTGTTGCCGCCTCCGACTACAATCACCTTGCCCGGATTGGCGAGCTTGTTGCCGTTCTCCGCGACTTTGCGCAGGAAGTCGATGCCCGGTGTCGCCAGCTCTTCGCCTTCGCAGCGCATTCCGGAGGCTCTCCAGCAACCGACTGCGACGACTACGGCATCGAACTCCTTGAGCAGCTCTTCGATCGAGAGATTCTCTCCGAGCTTCCGGCCGAAGACGAACTTCACCCCCAGTTTTTCATAGTGGGCCAGTTCCCGGTCGAGAATTGCTTTGGGCAGACGGTATTCAGGGATGCCGTAACGGGTCATCCCTCCCGCCCTGGGCATCATTTCGAAGATCGTTGCGGCCACTCCATTGCGGCGCAGATAATAGGCGGTCGAAAGACCGGCCGGACCGCCGCCGACGATCGCCACTTTTTTACCTGTTTCCGCCGGAAGTTCCTCCATGTACTCGTCATAGTAGAGGTCGGCTGCGAGTCGCTTGAATTCATTGATCGCAACCGGCTTGCCGTAGACGTTGCGGCGGCACTGCTTTTCGCAGAAGCGCGGACAGACCCGGCCGATGGTCATCGGCAGCGGAATGCGCTCCTTGATGATTTTCAAACTTTCGAGAAATTCCCCCTTGCGGCCGGCGCGCACATACTCCTCGACGTTTGCGTGGGCGGGGCAGGCGAGGGTGCACGGCGCTTCGCAGTCGCCGGAGTGCTCGCTGAGCAGCAGATTGAGGGCGGTCCGGCGCATTTCGAGCACTTCCGGGGAGGAAACTTCGACCTCCTGTCCCGGAGAAGGCATCGCGGCGCAGCTCGGCAGGAACCGGCCGCTCTTCTTATCCCGCACAACACAGACGAAACAACTGGTCGTCTTGCTGATGCGTTCTTCACGGCAGAGCGAGGGGATGTAGATTCCGTTCGCCTTCGCCACTTCGAGAATGGTCTGACCGGGCTCCGCAGTGACGGTCCGGCCGTCCAGAACAAATTCGATACTCATCAGTTGGAACCTTTCTTGACCCGGCGGATCGCCTTTTTCGGGCACATATCCAGACAGGTGTTACAGCGGGTGCATTTCGTATTATCGATCACGAAATCGTCGGAGATCGCCCCGACCGGGCAGTTTTTGATGCAGAGCTTGCACTTCACGCATTTGGACTGGTCGAGTTTCAGATCGACCAGCGCGTTGCACTGGAGTGCTTCGCACTGGTGGTCGCGGACGTGCGCTTCGTATTCATGACGGTAGTAGCGCAGAGTCGCCAGCACCGGATTCGGCGCGGTCTGCCCGAGTCCGCAGAGCGACCCCATCCGGATTTTCGGCCCGAGATTCTCCAGCAGCTCGATATCCGACATCTCTCCCTTGCCGGCGACGTTCCGTTCGAGCGTCTCGTACATGCGGGTGGTGCCGACCCGGCAGAACGTACATTTTCCGCAGCTTTCACGATGGGTGAAATCGAGAAAATAACGTGCGGTTTCGACCATGCAGCGGTCTTTGCCGATCACGATCATACCGCCGGAGCCCATGATGGCGCCAAGCTTTTTCAAAGAGTCGTAATCGACGGGTGTGTCGAAGAGTTCGACCGGGATGCAGCCGCCCGACGGGCCGCCGGTCTGAACCGCCTTGACCTTCTCCGGATCGGCTCCGCCGATGTCGAAGACGATCTCGCGCAGCGTGATGCCCATCGGCACCTCCACCAGCCCCGGATACTTGAGGTCGCCCGCGAGAGCGAAGATCTTGGTTCCCTTGCTCCCCTCGGTCCCGACTTTTGCAAATTCGGCGCCGCCTTCCCGCAGGATCAGCGGAATGTTGCCGAACGTTTCGACGTTGTTGATCATCGACGGGTAGCCCATCCAACCCTTGTCGGTCGGGAACGGCGGCCGGAAGCGGGGTGTGCCGCGCTGTCCTTCAAGCGATGCGATCAATGCGGTCTCTTCTCCGCAGACGAATGCGCCCGCGCCTTCCTTGATGATGATTTCAAGTTCCCGGCCTGCCACCACGTTGAGTTTGTGCTCATAAATCTGGGCGATCGCGATCTTCAGGTGCTTGATCGCCATCGGGTATTCTGCACGGCAGTAGATGAAAAGTTTGGTCGCGCCGGTGGCGTAGGCGGCGATCAGCATCCCTTCAAGCACCTGGTGCGGTGCGGATTCCATCAGTGCCCGGTCCATGAATGCACCGGGGTCTCCCTCGTCCGCGTTGCAGATCAGAATTTTTTCGTCAGCCTGTTTGGCCGCCAGGAATCCCCATTTGTTGCCGGTCGGGAAACCGCCGCCGCCGCGACCGCGCAGCCCGGAGAGCTTCACCTCATCGATCACCTCCGCGCTGGTCATCGCAAGCGCTTTTTCCAGCCCCTTGTAACCGCCGTTGGCGACGTAATCTTCAAAACTGGTCGGATCGATCCGACCGGCGAGGGCCAACACCTTGACCAGCTCCTTCGCCTTGCGGACCGGCGGAATCTCGAACCGGTTTTCCGGACCGACCGAGAGAATGTTCCGGACCGCCTTTTCATCCGCTTTGACATCACGGTAGATCACCGATTCCCCGTTGTCCAGAAGGACTTCCACCATCGGTTCCGCGTAGCAGTGCCCGAGACAGCCGGTTCCTTCGACCGGAATTGCGCCGGCCTCTTTTTTGAGCAGATCCATCACGGCTTCGGCGCCGGCGGCAATGCCGCAGCTGGCGACGCCGACGCGGATCTTCTTAATCTTGGCGTCGCTCATTTCGCTTCATACTCCTTCAGGATTTTGATCGTGGTCTTACGGTCGAGTTTTGCATAGACGCGTCCGTTGACACTCATCACGGGTGCGAGGCTGCAGCAGCCGAGACAGGCGACCGTCTCCAGCGAGAAATGGCCTTTCTCATCGGTTTCCCCGTCGGAGATGCCGAGTGCGCGGCTCACCCACTCCTGTACCAGCGGGGACCCCTTGATATGGCAGGCGGTACCGTCGCAGACGGCGATCTTGTACTTGCCCGGTTTCACCCGCTTGAACTGGGCGTAGAAACTCAACACCCCTTCGACTTCCACTTCGGGAATCCCGAAATATTCGGAGATCGCCCGGATGCTCTCGTCGGAGACGTACCCCTCGACCCCCTGAACCGCCTGCAACCCCTTGATGAGATTGCTCGGTTCACGGCCGACCTTCTCCAGAAACGCGTACTTTTCTGTCATTATTGCTTGAAACTCCTGTTTCCTTGGTAGATACGAAAAAAACATTTACCTGTGGATCACACCTGCACTGCCAGGACTCCTTCCCGGCCGGGGAAGGGGCGAAGCTCCATCCGTCCCACCGGCGCGGTTGAAGCAACTTCCTCTGCAATCACTCCGAGCGGCACGACCCGGTAACCGAGTGCAAGAACCCGGTCGAGATACTCTTCGAACATCGCGGAACAGCGGCCCCCTTCGGCTTCCGCGTGGATCGTCAGCACGTTCACTTCATTCTCCCGTAGCAGTGAGATCTGGTGATCGTTGTAGTTCGCATCGGTGACGCCGTCACGGCCGACCGCTTCGTCATAGGTCGGCAACGTGACCGGAATCTGCAACTGTTCAAGCCGATGCCCGTTGACCAGCGGATAAAAGGGGGAAAGCCCGCGGCAATCGCTGTTGTAGGTGAATGGGAAACCGGCCTTGACCGAGAGCAGCTGTTCATTGGCGCGCCAGCCCGGTGCCGCACTGGTGCGGGGAACTTCCCCGGTGATTCCGGCCAGTTCCCCGATTCCGGTTTCCAGCTCCTCCTTCATCTCTTTTTCGCTCATTTTCATCAGTCTCGCCTGTGCCCGGTGATGGTCCCACGCATGGAATCCGATCTCATGGCCGGCCCGGGCGGTTTCGAGAATGACGTTTCTGTGCCTGCGCCCGATTTTCGGTCCCGGCCAGGCGGTGCCCATCAGAACGATCTCGGGGCCGTAAAGGCCGGCGGCATCGGTTCGAAGCATCTTCCACAGAAATGAGGGTTTCAGGAGGCGCCACAGGTGACGCCCCATGTTGTCGGGGCCGACCGAGAAATAAAAAGTTCCTCTGACGCCGCGTTGCGCCAGAATCCGGCAGAGTTCCGGCACCCCGCGACCGGTTCCGCGAAAGGTATCGACATCGATACGCAGAGCAATCGTCTTCATTTCACAGGGGGATCACTCCAGATTGAACTCTCCGGAGCTGATCGCCTCGGAGAGGAAGAAGTCCAACGTGGTTTCGATCGATTTCTCCAGCGGAATCGACGGAGTCCAGTCGAGAAGTCTCTTCGCGTTACGGATACTCGGGACCCGGTGCTGCACATCCTGATAGCCCTTGCCGTAGAACGCGCCGGATTCAACGACCAGGTAACCGGCGAACGGGGGAAACTTGCTGCGCAGCGGATGCTTGTCGAATTTCTCAACCAGCATTTCGGCCATCGCCTTGATACTCGCCTCGTTTTCAGGATTGCCGATGTTGATGATCGCACCGGAACATTTGCCGTCCTTGTTTTCGATGATCCGGTAGAGGGCTTCGACTCCCTCTGTGATGTCAACGAAACAGCGTTTCTGTTCGCCGCCGTCGATCAGCTGGATCGGCGCTCCCTGGACAAGATTCAGAATCAACTGGGTGATTGCCCGGCTGCTGCCGATCCGGGCGCTGGTCAAACTGTCGAGGCGCGGTCCGATCCAGTTGAAGGGGCGGAACAGGGTAAACTGGAGTTGCCCTTTCGCTCCGTATGCCCAGATGACCCGGTCGAGCAGCTGCTTGCTGGTCGAATAGATCCAGCGCTGCATCCGGATCGGGCCGGTGACCAGCTTGGAATTGTCCTCATCGAACTGCGGGTCTTCGCACATGCCGTAGACTTCGCTGGTCGACGGGAAGATAATTCTTTTGTTGTATTTGACGCAGTAGCGGACGATCCGGAGATTTTCCTCAAAATCAAGCTCGAAGACGCGCAACGGATTGCGTGTATATTCAATCGGAGTTGCGATCGCCACCAACGGCAGCACGATGTCGCATTTACGGATGTGATACTCGATCCATTCACGGTGGATGGAGATGTCCCCTTCACGGAAATTGAAGCCGGGCCGGTCAAGCAGGTGGTCGATGTAGTTGTGACGCAGGTCGAGACCGTAAACCTCGTATTTGCCTGAGGCGAGCAGCCGTTCGCTGATGTGGCTGCCGATGAACCCGTTGACCCCGAGGATCAGCACCGATTTGCGCCGGCCGGCTTCGCGGATCTGTTTCGGATTGCCTCCGAAGGTCATGTTTTCAACGATCCGGGCTTCTGCTGCGAGCTGGTCGCCGGTCATGAATACGCCGCCTTCGAGCTGACCGGTCCGGATCCGGATCGCATCTTCCCCGCAGGCGATGGTGAAGGGCTTCGCGGAGAGCACGGTTCCGGGTGCCGCTTTGCGGATCGCTTTGACCACGTCAACCGACCAGAAGAAACATTTACGGTCCCCGATGAAACTGAAGGCTCCGGGATAAGGACGCGTTACCGCGCGAACCAGATTGCGCACCGCCGCAGCATCTTTTTTCCAGTCGATCTGCCCGTCTGCGGGTTTGCGTCCCCCGAACGTGGTCGCTTCGGAGTCATTCTGCGGGATGCGGGCGGCTTTGCCGACAGCGAGCAGCGGCAGGGCCCGGTCGAGCATCACTGTCGCTGCCGCGGTTGCCTTGTCGAAGAGGGTTCGGGCGGTGTCATCATCGGAAATCTTGATCTTTTCCTGGTCAATGATGTCGCCCGCGTCGGCACGTCTGGTCATGTAGTGGAGAGTGACTCCGGTTTCCTTTTCTCCGTTGATGATCGCCCAGTTGATCGGCACCCGGCCGCGGTATTTCGGCAGCAGCGAACCGTGAAGGTTGATGCACCCTTTCGGAGGAATGGCGAGAAGTTCCTTGCCGATCAGATTGCGGTAATAAAAACTAAACAGAAAATCCGGAGCCATCGCCTTGATTCTGGCCACCCAGACCGGATGGTTGATCTCCTCCGGCGCGAAGACCGGTATGTTGTGTGCTCCGGCAACCTCGGCGACGGAGTTGAACCAGATATTCTCTTCCGGATTATCCTTGTGGGTGAATACGGCGCTGATTTCAAAACCGTTCTTCAGCAGTGCTTCAATGGCGGCACATCCGACATTGTGGTAGGCAAGAACGACGCATTTCATAAATCATACCTTCCTGAAGTTTCGATTGAGACGAAAACAAAAAGAAACGTAGTTAATATAACGCCTGAATTTTCAAATTGCCACAAAAGCAATGGATTTTGGAGATTTTTTTTCCGATGGAAGCTGAAAAAAACAGACACTCTTTCTCTGTATGTTGACAAATCGGTCCGGACATATTATTTTAATAAGATTCAATGTTCCGGTGACCCGGAATGCCTGTTCTGTCGTGACGGGCGCGGCGCGGGTGGAGGGGCCGGCAAATCCAGAAAATAGTGCGGCCGAACCGTCTTCCGGAGTTTTCCGGCACGCTGTCGGCCGGGAGAAACATCAGAAATGGTTCGCAGCATCTCTTTCGCCGCATTGGCGTTGTTGCTGGCCGGAGGCGGTTGTCATCGTGATCTGCCGCCATCCGCCGCTTCGGAAACGGGCCGCTTCGTCGCCCCGACTGATCTGCCGCTCGGTATCATCGGTGGAAGCGAGGTGGTTTATCTCAAAGGTTTCGCCAC
Organism: uncultured Victivallis sp.; assembly: GCA_944389895.1. Classification (GTDB taxonomy): domain Bacteria; phylum Verrucomicrobiota; class Lentisphaeria; order Victivallales; family Victivallaceae; genus Victivallis. Next base: position 58,368 of record CALXOA010000025.1, read on the forward strand.
TCCTTTTGAAGCACGGGTCGACACCGGTGCCACCACGAGTTCCATCAGTGCGACTGATATTCGGGAGTTTGAACGGGACGGGCGCAAATGGGTTTCGTTCAAAGTAAAGAACCCGGTTGATGAATCGAGTCGGGAATTTGAGCTGCCTGTCGTGCGGACTGTGCGGATCAAACGACACGATGCCGAATCGATCTCGAGATTTTCGGTGATGCTGACCTTCCGGATCGGTCATCTGACGCTGGAGCGTGAGTTCACCCTCGCCGATCGTGACCGGTTTGAGTTTCCGGTTCTGCTCGGCCGCAATGTCATCAATGGTCTTGCCGCCGTTGACCCCTCGCGCAGTAACACGCTTTAAAGGAGGGGGATCATGTCGGAACATCATCATTCCAGGCGGCTTCTTTACATCGTCGTCGGTATTCTCTTTCTGTTGTCGGCAGTGGTGTTCTATGTGAAGTTGCGTTATTTGAACTTCAGCCTCGATGACAGAAACAGCTCCTTTTATCAGGTTGATGCGGATCTTTCCTTTACTCCGGAACCGGGGAAAACGGTCCGGATCGTATTGGCTCTGCCCGATGTGACTCCGGGATTCTGCTACGGTCTGGGACCTGCCGATGGAAAGTTCCGGATTCTCGGGCAGGGGATCGACCGTCGTGCGGAGCTGGAGTTGCCGCCTTCTCAGGAAGAAGGGCGGCGCCGTGTGATACAATACCGGTTCCGGATTGTTCGCTGCGAGCCGGAATCGCAACCGGCTGTTCCCCCGCGGGTGATGCCGGAGACGATGGTGGCGGATTCCGTCCGGATCGCGGGGGATGCGTTGTGGAAGCAGGCCGATCCGGAATTGCGGCTTTCGCCACCCGCCCGGATTCCCGCATTGTTGCGGCTGCTCGGTGCCGCAACGCCGCCGGAGCGGCAGAAACTTTCGATTCGCGGCGGAGTGGAAGGATCGGTCGCCGGGGCGGTGGAGATTCTCAACCGGCACGGGATTCCGGCTCGGCCGCTTGCGGGAATTTATCTTGATGAGAAACACTCCCAGCAGCCCCCGTCGTTGTTTCTGGAGGCCTATTACGGCGGCGCGTGGCATGTGTTTCGACCGAATACCGGGGAGGAGGGGCTGCCGCCGGATTTCCTGATTCTGCAGAAAGGGGAACGGGCGCTTTTCGAGGTTTCGGGGGCGACCGGTTCATCGGTCCGCTTCGCGGTGACCCGGGTTCCAGTTGGAGCGGAACGGCTGAACCGGATCCGTGCTTCGATTCTGGGGGAGAGGCTTCTGCCGGATCTAACGCTTTTTTCGCTGCCGGCGGCGGAACAGAACATGTTCAAACATCTGGCATTGCTGCCGCTGGCGATTCTGCTGATTGTCCTGACACGTAACATCATCGGTATTCAGACGATGGGGACTTTCATGCCGGTCTTGATCGCAATGGCGTTTCTCGAGATGAAATTGTTGCCGGGATTGATTAATTTCACCCTGATTCTCACCGTGGGGCTGGCGATCCGGTTCTGGTTGTCGAGACTGAATCTGCTGATGGTTCCGCGGATTTCCGCCGTGGTTGTGGTGGTGATTCTGCTGATGCAGTTGATCAGTGTCGCCGCCAATGTTCTCAGGTTGCCGGATTTCATGGCGGTCACCTTCTTCCCATTGATCATCATCGCCTGGACGATCGAGCGGGCTTCGACGATCTGGGAGGAAGACGGGCCGGTCAATACCCTGAAGCAACTCGGTGCCAGTCTCGTCGCGGGCGCGCTCTGTTACCTGGTGTTGTCGAACAGTTACCTGCAATATCTTCTCTACACCTTTGCGGAGCTCAATCTGGTGTTGCTCGGGATTATCCTCCTGCTCGGCACCTACACCGGGTACCGGCTTACCGAACTGGTTCGATTTCAGGCGCTGGCGGTGAAACGATGAAAATTCCGCTGCCGTTTCCCCGCCTGGTGTCGCCGCGCCGTCTGCATGAAGCAGGCGTGCTTGGTATGAACCGGCGCAATCACGCTTACATCATGCGCTACAATCGCCGTGCGGATTATCCTGATGTGGATGACAAACTCCGGACCAAGGAGCTTGCGATCCGTTTCGGTGTAGCCACCGCCGAATTGATCGGGAGCATCCGTTTTCAGTACGAGGTCCGTGATTTCGAGCGGCTGGTCGGCGATGCTCCGGATTTCGTGATCAAGCCCGGCCATGGCAGCGGTGGCCGGGGGATTCTGGTGGTGAAGCATCGCGAGGATGGACGGTTCTTCAAGCCGGATGGTTCCTCCTGCGATTACGATTTCGTCTATGAACACATTTCGAATATCCTCAGCGGATTGTACAGTCTGGGCGGGCAGGTGGATTATGCGCTTTTCGAGCGTTGCATCGATTTCTCCGATGTCTACAGCCGTTTCAGCTTTCAGGGGGTGCCCGATGTCCGGCTGATCGTGTTCCGCGGTTATCCGGTCATGGCGATGATCCGTCTGGCGACGAAGGAATCCGACGGGAGGGCCAACCTTCATCAGGGCGCTGTTGGCGTCGGGATCGGTATTCGCGACGGTCGGCCCCGTTTTGCCGCGCAGCACAATCGTGAGATTTCCCGCCACCCGGATACCGGGGCGCTCTTTTCCGAACTGGTGGTTCCGGAGTGGGAAGCGCATCTGGAACTGGCCGCCCGTTGTGCGGAAATGACTTCGCTGGGCTACTTCGGTGCCGATATCGCCACCGACCGGCGGCGGGGCCCGCTGCTGCTGGAGTTGAATGCACGTCCGGGATTGGCGATTCAGATCGCCAACGGGCAGGGGTTGCTGACGCGTCTGAGGTTGATTGAATCGCTGCCGGTCGGAGCGCATCCGACCCGGGCGGAAAAGATCGCATTCGCCCGGGAACATTTCAATTGATTTTCCCTTTTTTTACCCCGTTGTCCTCTGTTGCGGGTTGCAAAACGTCGATTCCTCCGGTATAGTGGATGGCAGCTTTCCGTAATTTTCAAAGAAAGGATATCGATTTTTATGAAAGTGAAACGATTTCTCTGTCTGGTGGCTGCGGTGGTGGTCGGTTTGTCGCTTTCCGCACGTGAAATTAAAATTCTGACCGTCGGGAACAGCTTTGCCGACAGCGCATGTCATTTCCTGCCCGCTGTGGCGAAATCCGCCGGTGATTCGGTTGAGATTGTACGCGCCAATATCGGCGGGTGCACGATGAACAGACATTGGACATTGGTCGAACAGTGCGAGAAAGATCCGAATCTGAAGCCCTATTACGGGAAATACAGTCTGAAGGATCGGTTACTGGCCGGCAAGTGGGATATCGTGACAATCCAGCAGGGCAGCCATGAGAGCTGGCGTCCCGAATGTTATGAGCCCTATGCTCGCAACCTTTACGACTATATCAAAAAGTACGCACCCCAGGCCGAAGTGGTCATTCAGCAGACCTGGGCTTATCGTGCGGACGATGGCCGGCTGAAGAGCTGGAAGATCACTCCGGAGGAGATGTATGAAAAACTCTCCGCCGCCTACGCGAAAGTGGCGAAGGAACTCGATTGCCGGGTGATCCCGACCGGTTTCGCGGTTGATCTGGCCCGCAAGGCCCAGCCGGTCAAGGATCTTCCCCCGGATCCGGAGACGCTCCGCAATCTGAAGCGGCCTGCTCTGCCCGATCAGACCTGGACACTGGTCCGCGGATATTACTGGCGGAAGGACGGGAAAGGAGAGTGGCGCCTGACTCTCGATCCGTCACACCTTTCGCAGCGGGGGGAATACCTTCAGGCCTGCGTCTGGTATGGACTGCTTTTCGGGCAGCCGGTTTCCAGAGTGACCTTTGTGCCGAAAGGCATGACCGCCGAGGATGCGGCGTTTTTGCGTGGAATCGCCCAGAAGGCGCTCGATGACTTCCGCCAGCCGGCGGAGAAATGACCGCTGTGACGGCTGACTTTCCGGTAGGTGCCGGAGTTCGGGTCAGGAATCCGGCATTCTGACGAGGCGGAGCCAGGGGGGAACGGCCAGTTCACGGCTGCGTCTCTCCCACTCCCTCCTGCCGGACAGCCGGGCTCCGAGGTGATAGAGGTGGGCTGCGCGCTCCGGCTGGAACGGGGCGATCTGCCGTCCCGGCCAGTTGGCGGAGAAGAGTCTGGCGTCGAGCCATTCGAGGGCCTGAGCCGGTGTTTGTCCCGCCGGACCGCGTCGATTCCAGAGATCAAGCCCGAAGTGACGTCCCAGTGTGGCCAGAATGGCGAAGGCGCTCAGATTGTAAACGACATACCGTTTTGAGAGCGTGCGTTCGAGTTCAAACGGCAGGCTGCCGTCCGCAGCGAGTTGGGTATCCAGACGTTGCAGAGTGTGATGTTCGATCTGGGCGCGGGCGATTTCCGGCTGCCGGGTAAAGAGTGCGAAAAGAACGACCTGCGCATCGTACCAGGTCCCGTGGTTGTTGTGTTCCCTTTCTTCGTCTTTTCCGTTTTCACTGTTCTTGAGCCACTTCAGATAGACGGAGAACCATTCCCGCAACTTTTCGAGATCGGCGGGAGTCCACCCGGAATTGAAGGGGAGACGGGAAATGCAGTCGACCAGTCCGATCAGTTGTACGGTGTCGATGATGCCGATGCCACGCCCGTCGCATCGGCCGGGAATGAACTGGGCATAGCGAAGGTGTGGATTCATTCGGGTTTCCGGGTCGAGGAACCATGTCTTCAACTGTTCGGCCGCCTGTTCCGCGGCCCCCGGGGTGTGGTTTACCGCGGCGTCGAGGATCAGAAGTTCAACCCGGCGACACATCCGTGCAAGCGTGATGTTGTCATAATCATAATAGACCGGATTGATCTCTCCGTCACGCCGGATCCACGGAAGACCATCAGGCCGACCCGGATCCGGCCACCAGTAGGGCGCGGTGCTGAGGTAATCGTGGGGATCTCCGCTCGGAGCGGGCTGCCGTTTGGCGATTACCGTGAGCAGCGGATCCGCTGCAGCTCCGGCCGCCTCGCGCTGAAGTTGTTCCGCTGTACTGGAATCGGCCTTCAGTTCCTGCAGAAATGTTTCCCACTCTCCGGCACTTGTGATCAGTTCGATGGCGATTGATTCCGGCATCGCAAAAAATTCCTGTTTTCCGCATTCCGACTTTTGAAACATCTTTTCCGGATAATATAAATGGGTTCGCACATGGTTGCAACCGCAGGAAGGATGTTTTTCCATTCCGCCGAATTTCTGTTTGATAAAAATCCGCCGTGGAGTATATGTGGGCGTTTTTTTGCGATGAAATTCTGGATTTGAGCTTGAAAAATGCGAGGGATGTGATACTTTAGGAACCGTTTCGCCGCCGGTTCCCGGGGAGAGCGTGTGGC